>NZ_JAUSYD010000001.1:1246666-1870000 GCF_030816615.1 Streptomyces sp. B1I3 | reverse complement strand
GCCGGCCAGTACCGGCACGAGGGCGTCTACGCCGGTCTCCTCAACGACCGCCAGAACCCCGTCACCACCGTGCTCGCAGGGCTGCTCGGGGACTACACCGACCACCCGTGCTCGGGTGTCCGGATCTACCAGAACGTGGTGTCGACCTCGCGCACGCTGCGGCTGGGGGCGGTATACGGGTGCACCATCTCCTTCTGGGACAACGACCCCGAGGAGAGCGACATCCTAGTGTCGCCCACCCGCACGCTGATCGGTGACCGTGTCTCCCAGCACTCCATGCGCCTGACGTCGACGGTGCTCTCCGGGCGTACCTACCCGACCATTGCTCCGTTCGCCAACGCCCTGCACGGTGACGTGGGCTTCCCGGTGGACGCGGTCTACACCTGGGTCGACGGCTCGGATGTCCAGTGGCTGGAACGGAAGAACCAGGTGCTGTCGTACCTGGGCCTGGAGACCGTGGACGCGGCAGCCAGCGCCGCACGGTTCCGCAGCCGGGACGAGCTCCGTTACTCGCTCCGGTCCATCGACATGTACGCGCCGTGGATCCGGAACATCTACATCGTGACGGACCGGCAGGTGCCCTCCTGGCTGGACCAGTCGCACCACCGGGTACGAGTCGTCGACCACACCGAGATCTTCGGCGACCAGGGTGCGCTTCCGACGTTCAACTCGCATGCCATTGAAAGCCGGCTGCACCACATCGACGGTCTCGCCGAGCACTTTCTCTACTTCAACGACGACTTCTTCATCGGCCGTACCGTACTGCCGAGTCTCTTCTTCCTGGGGAACGGCCAGGCGAAGCACTTCGTGTCGCCGACAGCAGTGCCCATGCTGCCACCGCTGGCTACCGACGACTTCAACATCAGTGCCGCCAAGAACAATCGCGAACTGATCGCTGCCAGCTTCGGTCAGACACTCACGCACTCTTTTCTGCACGCGCCGTACGTGCTCCGCAAGAGCGTTATGGAGGACTTGGAGCGCACCTACCCTCAGCAGGTCGCCCAGACCTCCGCGAGCAGGTTGCGCAGCCACAGTGACGTGTCCATCGCTTCATCGCTCCACCACTACTTCGCCTTCCACACAGGCAGAGGTGTGCCCGGTTCCATTTCGTGCGGCTTCGTCAATGTCGGTCTCAGTGAGCACAGGGCCCGTCTGAACAGGCTGCTGACCAGTCGCCCCAACGACGTCTTCTGCCTCAACGACTTCCATGACGGCGACGTGCCCGAGGAGGAACAGGACGCGATCCTCGCTGCGTTCCTTCCCAGCTACTTCCCCGTCGCCAGTCAGTTCGAGTACGGGGCACCACGCAATCAGCGTTACCATGCCGGCCTTCTTCCGGAGTGGCCGCTCTAGAGAGAAGTGGTACCCGACTGGAAGTCGAAGGGTGACGGGAGAGGAGAGGTAAATGAGCAAGTTCTGTATCATCGGCAACTCTGTGGCCGCATCACGGAAGGCCGAGGAGGGGCCACTGGCTGGGTGGGGGCAGTTCCTGGGCGATTTCCTGACGCCGTATTTCGAAGTCCGCAACTACGCACGCGACGCGATGACGGCCCGCTCCTACTACACCGACCGTTTTGTTTCGCTCCTGAATCTCCTGAGCCCGGGAGACGTCGTCGCGATCGATTTCGGCGCGGTGGAACAGCGCATTGACAATCCGATCCGCTACCACGGGTATCGTGAGTTCAAGGAATTCCTGTACCTGTACCTCGCCGCTATTCGGCAGGAGGGCTCGATTCCGCTCCTCATGACCCCGGCCGCGCGCTGCGTCTTCGAGCCCGACGGATCGGTGGCCGACACCCACGACGGTTACCCGCAGCTGATGCGGGAGGTGGCGGCCGAGACGGGTACACCCCTCGTGGACCTCAATCAACTCACCACAGGGATGCTGCAGGAGTTGGGTCCGCAGCGTGCGAGACAGTTCTACCGCTGGGTCGACGCGGGTGAGCATCCGAATCATCCCGACGGCTTCATCGACGCCACGCACTTCAATGAGCTGGGCGCGCGCGAGGTTGCGCGACTTGTCGCCATCGGCCTGGACAACGCGGTCGGCCTCCCGTTCGGCATGGTCGACCGGGCCGCCGTGTCCGTCCCGACCGCGTACCCGCCGGTCGCTTCCGAATTCACGGTCGAGGCCCCCCAATACGCCCTGCGCAGCGAGGCACGTGTCGGTTCCGCCCCCGTTTTCGGCAGCCCACGCAGCGGACAGATGGTGAGTGGCCTGCAGAAGTTCTCGGGGACGGCGGACCCCGGGACCTCGTACATTCTGTTCTTCGAGCGTGGTACGTACATCGGAGGTACGCACGTCAGCGCCGGGGGTAAGTGGGTCTGGCGAAGAGTCTTCAAGTGGGCGGCGGGGGAGCAGTTGGTCCATGCGGTCGGTCTCACCGAGCACGGGGTGTCTCCGGTCGCGGGTGTGGACTTCACCGTCGTCGACACCGTCGAGCCCCCCGTGGTACTGGGCCCGAGGGAGGAGAAACTGAGCGGTCCACGGCCCCGGTTCTCCGGAACCGCCATGCGGGGTGCCTCGCAGGTGGCGATCATGGAGAACGGACGGATGATCGCGAGTGCCCCGGTCCAGGAGGATGGCACGTGGAAGGTCGCGCATGCGCACGACTGGAAGCCCGGAACCCACCTCTTGGAGTTCGTCACCGTCTTCAGCGCCCTCCACTCGGCACCAACCCAGCACAGGCTGCGCGTACACGGGATTCCCGAAGACAACTGGATCAGGGAATCGACGATGTCCAGGGAGCCGTGCGCCGACAAATGCGAGCACCTTCCGTTCGCCGGCCGGTGGTAGGACGTCTGACCCTGCGGATGTGCACGCGCTCGGGCCGCACAGGGAAAACCCTGTGCGGCCCGAGCGTCTTTCGTGCGGTTGGAGTGCTACGCCGGAACGCTCGCCACGCCCTGCTCCAGGAACCGCTTGCCGTTGACCCGCTCGGAGACGCCCTCGCGGTCCAGGTACGGCGTGATGCCGCCCAGGTGGAAGGGCCAGCCCGCGCCGGTGATCAGGCAGAGGTCGATGTCCTGGGCCTCGGCGACGACGCCCTCGTCCAGCATCAGGCCGATCTCCTGCGCCACCGCGTCGAGGACGCGGTCGCGGACCTGGTCCTCGGTCAGGACGGTGTCGCCCTGCTTGAGGAGGGCGGCGACCTCCGGGTCCAGCTCCGGCTTTCCGGAGTCGTAGACGTAGAAGCCGCGCTTGCCCGCCCCGACCACGGCCGCGAGGTTCTCGGAGACCGTGAAGCGGTCCGGGAACGCGCGGTTCAGGGTCTCGGAGACGTGCAGGCCGATGGCCGGCCCGACCAGCTCCAGCAGCACCAGCGGGGACATCGGCAGGCCGAGGGGCTCGATGGCCTTCTCCGCCGTCTCGACCGGGGTGCCCTCGTCGATGATGTTCTGGATCTCGCCCATGAAGCGGGTGAGGATGCGGTTGACGACGAACGCCGGGGCGTCCTTCACCAGGACCGCGGTCTTCTTCAGCTTGCGGGCGACGCCGAAGGCCGTGGCCAGCGAGGCGTCGTCGGTCTGCTCGCCGCGCACGATCTCCAGGAGGGGGAGGATCGCGACCGGGTTGAAGAAGTGGAAGCCGACGACCCGCTCCGGGTTCTTCAGCTTCGACGCAATCTCGGTGACCGAGAGGGACGAGGTGTTCGTGGCCAGGATCGCGTGCGCCGGGGCGACCGCCTCGACCTCCGCGAACACCTGCTGCTTGACGCCGATCTCCTCGAAGACGGCCTCGATGATGAAGTCGGCGTCGGAGAAGCCCTCCGCCTTGTCCAGCACACCCGAGACCAGGCCCTTGAGGCGGTTGGCCTTGTCCTGGTTGATGCGGCCCTTGCCGAGCAGCTTGTCGATCTCGGAGTGGACGTAGCCCACACCCTTGTCGACGCGCGCCTGGTCGATGTCCGTGAGGACGACCGGTACCTCGAGGCGGCGGAGGAAGAGCAGTGCGAGCTGGCTGGCCATCAGGCCCGCGCCCACCACGCCGACCTTGGTGACCGGACGCGCCAGCGACTTGTCCGGGGCGCCGGCCGGGCGCTTGGCGCGCTTCTGGACCAGGTTGAAGGAGTAGATCCCCGAACGCAGCTCGCCGCCCATGATCAGGTCCGCGAGGGCCTGGTCCTCGGCGTCGAAACCGGCGCTCAGGTCGCCGTCCTTGGCGGCGGCGATGATCTCCAGCGCGCGGTACGCGGCCGGGGCGGCGCCGTGCACCTTGGAGTCGGCGACGGCCTTGCCGCGGGCGACGGCCTGGTCCCAGGCGTCACCGCGGTCGACCTCGGGACGCTCGATCGCGATCTCGCCCTTGAGGACGGACGCGGTCCAGATCAGCGACTGCTCCAGGAAGTCCGCGCCGTCGAAGAGCGCGTCGGCGATCCCGAGCTCGAAGACCTGCTTGCCCTTGAGCTGACGGTTCTGGTTGAGCGAGTTCTCGATGATCACCGAGACGGCGCGGTCGGCACCGATCAGGTTGGGCAGCAGGGCGCAGCCGCCCCAGCCCGGAACCAGGCCGAGGAACACCTCGGGCAGCGAGAACGCGGGGAGCGCCCTGGACACCGTGCGGTACGAGCAGTGCAGGCCGACCTCGACGCCGCCGCCCATCGCCGCGCCGTTGTAGTACGCGAAGGTGGGGACCGCCAGGCCGGACAGGCGGCGGAAGACGTCGTGGCCGCCCTTCCCTATGGCCAGCGCGTCCTTGTGGTTCCTGAGGAGCTCGACGCCCTTGAGGTCCGCGCCGACCGCGAAGATGAACGGCTTGCCGGTGATGCCGACACCGGTGATCGCACCCTCGGCCGCTTCCTTCTCGACCTGGTCGATCGCGGCGTCAAGGTTCGCCAGCGACTGCGGTCCGAAGGTGGTCGGCTTGGTGTGGTCCAGGCCGTTGTCCAGCGTGATGAGCGCGAAGCGACCCGCACCGCCGGGAAGGTCCAGGTGACGTACGTGCGCCTGCGTGACGACCTCGCCGGGGAACAGCTCGGCCGCACCCTTCAGAAGCTCAGTGGTGGTGGTGCTCACTTGCTGCCTCCGGCTGCGTTGTCGAAGTGCGGGTTCTCCCAGACGACCGTGGCGCCCATGCCGAAGCCGACGCACATGGTCGTCAGGCCGTAGCGGACCTCCGGCTGCTCCTCGAACTGGCGGGCCAGCTGAGTCATCAGGCGGACGCCGGAGGAGGCCAGCGGGTGGCCGTAGGCGATCGCGCCGCCGTACTGGTTGACGCGCGCGTCGTCGTCGGCGATGCCGTAGTGCTCCAGGAAGGCGAGCACCTGCACGGCGAACGCCTCGTTGATCTCGAAGAGGCCGATGTCGTCGATGGAGAGACCGGCCTTGGCCAGGGCCTTCTCCGTCGCCGGGATCGGGCCGTAGCCCATGACCTCCGGCTCGACGCCCGCGAAGGCGTAGGACACGAGGCGCATCTTGACCGGGAGGCCCAGCTCGCGGGCGACGTCCTCGGCGGCGAGCAGCGAGGCGGTGGCGCCGTCGTTGAGCCCCGCGGCGTTACCGGCGGTGACCCGGCCGTGGGCGCGGAACGGCGTCTTGAGACCGGCGAGGGACTCCATGGTGGTGCCCGGGCGCATCGGCTCGTCGGCGGTGACCAGGCCCCAGCCCGTCTCGCCCGCCTCGGCGTTGGTGCGGCGCACGGAGACCGGCACCAGGTCCTGCTGGATCTTGCCGTCGGCGTACGCCTTGGCGGCCTTCTCCTGCGAGCGGACCGCGTACTCGTCGGCGCGCTGCTTGGTGATCGTGGGGTACCTGTCGTGCAGGTTCTCCGCGGTCATGCCCATGAAGAGGGCGGACTCGTCGACCAGCTTCTCCGACACGAAGCGCGGGTTCGGGTCCACGCCCTCGCCCATCGGGTGGCGGCCCATGTGCTCGACACCACCCGCGACGACGACGTCGTACGCGCCGAAGGCGATGGAACCGGCGGTCGAGGTCACGGCCGTCAGGGCGCCCGCACACATGCGGTCGATGGAGTAGCCGGGCACCGACTGCGGCAGACCGGCCAGGATACCGGCGGTGCGGCCGAGGGTGAGTCCCTGGTCGCCGATCTGCGTGGTCGCGGCGATGGCGACCTCGTCGATCTTCGCGGGGTCCAGGTCCGGGTTGCGGCGCAGCAGCTCCCGGATGGCCTTCACGACGAGATCGTCGGCGCGGGTCTCGTGGTAGATGCCCTTCGGGCCCGCTTTGCCGAACGGGGTGCGGACGCCGTCGACGAAGACGACGTCCCGGATGGTACGAGGCACGGTGGCTCTCCTCCAGGGTGCGGGATGGCACTGCTGCGGGGCGCGCCGGTGAGCGCGCCGCCGCCCCTCATGCTACTTGCGGGTAACCAGACTGCCCACCCTTCGTGGCGGGAGCGGCGAAGGTCACACGGCCAGGGGCGCCTCCGGCGGGTGGACAGGGCTCAGGAACTGGCGTGAATTCGATCCTCGCCGATGAGCGGGGGAGCCGCACGGCCCGAGCCCCGCACCGGGACGCCCCGGCACCGGCCTGCCCGTGGCATGCGTACGCCCCCGGCCGGATCGGCGGGGGCGTACGGGTGTGTGAGGTCGTGGGTGAGGTGTGTGCGGGGCCCGCCGGGACGGGCGGGCACCGCGTCGGGTCAGGCCTGCGCGGCCAAGGCGCGCAGGAGCAGCGGGGCGACCTGTTCGATCTGCCAGCGGCGGGCGCCGTGGGCGGCGAGCGCGCCCTCCACCGCGTCCGGCGTCAGGGGCGTGGGCGGCTCCCAGCAGACCCGGCGCACCGTGTCCGGGGTGATCAGATTCTCCTGCGGCATGCGCAGCCGCTCGGCGAGCCCCGAGACCGCCGAGCGGGCCGCCGACAGGCGGGCGGCGGCGGCCGGGTCCTTGTCCGCCCAGGAACGCGGGGGCGGCGGGCCCGCCGGCTGCTGGCCGGGCTGCGGGAGCTCCGCCTCGGGCAGGGACTTCGCCCGGTCGACGGCGGCCTGCCACTGCTCCAGCTGACGGCGCCCCATGCGGTGGCCGAAGCCGGGCAGCGCGGTGAGGGCTTGCACGTTCACCGGCAGCGCCAGGGCGGCCTCGATGATCGCGGCGTCGCCCAGGACCTTGCCCGGCGAGACGTCACGGCGCTGCGCGACCTGGTCACGGGCGGTCCACAGCTCGCGTACGACCGCGATCTGACGGCGTCGGCGCACCTTGTGCATGCCGGACGTCCGGCGCCACGGGTCCTTGCGCGGGGGTGCGGGCGGGGCCGAGGCGATGGCGTCGAACTCCTCCTGCGCCCACTCCAGCTTGCCCTGCCGGTCCAGCTCCTCCTCCAGGGCGTTGCGCAGGTCCACCAGCAGTTCGACGTCGAGCGCGGCGTAGCGCAGCCAGGGCTCGGGCAGCGGGCGGGTGGACCAGTCGACCGCGGAGTGGCCCTTCTCCAGCGCGTACCCGAGGACGTTCTCGACTATGGCTCCGAGGCCGACCCGGGGAAATCCCGCCAGCCGTCCGGCGAGCTCGGTGTCGAAGATCGAGGTCGGGATCATGCCTATGTCGCGCAGGCAGGGCAGGTCCTGTGTCGCGGCGTGCAGAATCCACTCGGTGCCGGTCAGGGCCTCACCGAGACCCGACAGGTCCGGGCAGCCGACCGGGTCGATCAGCGCACTCCCCGCACCCTCGCGGCGCAGCTGTACGAGGTAGGCGCGCTGCCCGTAGCGGTAGCCGGAGGCGCGCTCGGCGTCGACGGCCACCGGGCCGGTGCCCGCCGCGAAGGCGGCGATCACCCCGGCCAGGGCGTCGTCGGTCGCCACCACCGGGGGAATGCCCTCGCGTGGCTCGAGCAAGGGGATCGGCGCCGGGGCGACGTCGTCCGGGGGGGCGCCCCCGGTGGTTCGCAGTGAGGTGTCTGCTGCGGTCTCTTGGGCGTCGGTCACATGCCAAGGGTATCTGTGTATGCGCGGCGCCCGTCGACGGAACGTTCCGTCGACGGGCGCCGATGCGCGTAAACCGGCCGGACGCGCATCCGCGCACGTCCGGGCCTCTCGTTCGGTCATCGGGCTCGGAGGGCCCGGCCCGGTCCGGAGGGGAGGTCTCGGTGGGGGGTGGGCCGTGGGGGGTGTGGGAGAGGGGGCGGGGAAGCGGGGTCAGTGGATGATGCCCGTCCGCAGGGCGACGGCGACCATTCCGGCGCGGTCACCGGTGCCGAGCTTGCGGGCGATGCGGGCGAGGTGGCTCTTGACGGTGAGGGCGGAGAGGCCCATCGAGACGCCGATGGCCTTGTTGGACTGGCCTTCGGCGACCAGGCGGAGCACCTCCACCTCGCGGCCGGAGAGTTCGCGGTAGCCGCCCGGGTGGCTCGGGGACCCGGGAGGCCGGCGGTGCATACGGGCGGCGTTGGCACCGATCGGGGCCATGCCGGGGCGGGTGGGGTGGCCGATGTTGGTACGGGTGCCGGTGACGACGTAGCCCTTCACGCCGCCCGCGAGGGCGTTGCGTACGGCGCCGATGTCGTCGGCGGCGGAGAGGGCGAGGCCGTTCGGCCAGCCGGCGGCTCGGGTCTCGGACAGCAGGGTCAGCCCGGAGCCGTCGGGCAGGTGGACGTCGGCAACACAGATGTCGCGCGGGTTGCCGACGCGGGGGCGTGCCTCCGCGATGGACGACGCCTCGATGACGTCACGAACTCCGAGAGCCCACAGATGGCGGGTGACGGTGGAACGGACGCGCGGGTCGGCCACGACGACCATGGCCGTCGGTTTGTTCGGGCGGTAGGCGACCAGGCTTGCGGGCTGCTCGAGGAGAACGGACACCAGGCCTCCTGGGGAGTGGCGGGACGGGCCGGCTCGGGGGTGAAGCCGGGGCGAACCGTGCTTGAAGGGTCATTGACCTCTTCGGCAGCAGGTGCGTCCTCCTTTAGAGGAAGATCACGATTTAGTGAGTAACAATTCGGGCAAATAGGACGCGCGATCGATTGTACGAAAAGAGAGCCGGTCCCTGTGCGACCGGCTCCCGACAGGCGTGACGCAGCGTTATGGCGTCTGCGGACCGCGCCGCTGAGGCAACGTCACCACCGACGCGTCCGTCGCGTCGGACGGCGGCAGACCGGCCAGCTGGCAGAGGAGGTCGCTCCACGCGACCAGGTGCGCCGCGACGTCCGGGACCCCGCCGCGCCCCTCGCGCGGCGTCCACGAGGCCCGGATCTCGATCTGCGTCGCCGGACGGCGTTCGGACAGTGCCCCGAAGTAGTGCGAGCCTGCTCGCGTCACCGTGCCGCTCGCCTCCCCGTAGGACAGGCCGCGCGCCTCCAGCGCGCCCGTCAGCCAGGACCAGCACACCTCGGGAAGCAGCGGATCGGCCGCCATCTCCGGCTCCAGTTCGGCCCGTACGAGGGTGACCAACCGGAACGTCCCCTGCCAGGCGTCATGTCCGGACGGATCATGGAGGAGGACGAGGCGGCCGTCGGCGAGATCCTCCTCGCCCTCCACCACCGCCGCCTCCAGGGCGTAGGCATGGGGGGCGAGCCGCTGCGGCGGCCGAGTCGGCTCGACCTCCAGTTCGGGGCGCACGCGAGCGGAGCGCAGCGCGTCGACCGCCGACCGGAACGCGGGCGGGACGGATTCGTCCTCCGTGCCTTCCTTGCTGTCAGTGCCGTCGGAATGATCGGAATATTGTCCCTGAGCCGGAGCCATGCGGGGAAGAGTAGGCGGAACCGGAGCTCCGTGCAGGGAGGGACACCCGTGCGGGGTCCGGCTCCTTCGGCCCGCGTGCGAAGATTCTGTGTGTGAGTGCCAACGAGCGCCCCCTGGGCCTGCAGACGACATCCGCCACCCACGAGTCGGCGTTCCTCAAGGCGTGCCGACGTGAGCCCGTGCCGCACACCCCGGTCTGGTTCATGCGCCAGGCGGGGCGCTCACTGCCCGAATACCTGAAGGTCCGCGAGGGCATCGCGATGCTCGACTCCTGCATGATGCCGGAGCTGGTCACCGAGATCACGCTGCAGCCCGTGCGCCGGCACAAGGTCGACGCCGCGATCTTCTTCAGCGACATCGTCGTCCCGCTCAAGGCCATCGGCATCGACCTCGACATCAAGCCCGGGGTCGGCCCGGTGATCGCCGAGCCCGTCCGCACCCGCGCCGATCTCGCCCGCCTGCGCGACCTCACACCCGAGGACGTCACCTTCGTCACCGAGGCCATGGGCATGCTCACCGCCGAGCTGGGTGCCACGCCGCTGATCGGCTTCGCCGGGGCCCCGTTCACCCTCGCGAGCTACCTCGTGGAGGGCGGCCCGTCCCGCAACCACGAGCGCACCAAGGCCATGATGTACGGCGACCCGGAGCTCTGGGCCGACCTCCTCGACCGGCTCGCGGAGATCACCGGCGCGTTCCTGAAGGTCCAGATCGAGGCCGGCGCCTCGGCGGTCCAGCTCTTCGACTCCTGGGTGGGCGCCCTGGCCCCGGCCGACTACCGCCGCTCCGTGATGCCGGCCTCCGCGAAGGTGTTCGACGCCGTCGCCTCGTACGGTGTTCCGCGCATCCACTTCGGCGTCGGCACCGGCGAGCTCCTCGGCCTGATGGGCGAGGCGGGCGCGGATGTCGTCGGCGTGGACTGGCGGGTCCCGATGGACGAGGGCGCGCGCCGGGTGGGTCCCGGCAAGGCGCTGCAGGGCAACCTCGACCCGGCGGTGCTCTTCGCGCCGACCGCGACGGTCGAGGCGAAGACCCGCGAGGTGCTCGACGCGGCCTCCGGGCTGGAGGGCCACGTCTTCAACCTGGGCCACGGGGTCATGCCGACCACCGACCCGGACGCGCTGACGCGGCTGGTGGAGTACGTGCACGAGCAGACGGCCCGCTGAGTAACCGTCCCCGCAAGAGGCGCCTACGCGTCCGGGAGGCGTGCGCACACAGCCACGGAGTACGTGCGGCACGCGGGCCGGGGTGCGGGGCCCGCGCCCCGCACCCCGGCCGCGCTCAGACGCTGCCCGCCTCGCGTACCGCCGAGGCCGCCTTGCGGGCCGCCACGAGTACGGGGTCCCAGACCGGGGAGAACGGCGGGGCGTAGCCGAGGTCGAGTGCCGTCATGGCCTCCACCGTCATGCCGGCGGTGAGCGCGACCGCCGCGACGTCCACGCGCTTGGCCGCCCCCTCGCGGCCCACGATCTGCACACCCAGGAGCCGGCCGGTGCGGTACTCCGCGAGCATCTTCACCGTCATCGGCCGCGCCCCCGGGAAGTAGCCCGCCCGGCTCGTCGACTCGATCGTCGCCGTGACGTACCGCAGGCCGACGGCACGTGCGTCCTTCTCGCGGAGCCCGGTCCTGGCGATCTCCAGATCGCAGACCTTGCTCACCGCCGTCCCGACGACGCCGGGGAACGTGCCGTAGCCGCCGCCGACGTTGGCCCCGATGATCTGGCCGTGCTTGTTGGCGTGGGTGCCGAGCGCGATGTGGCGGGTGCGGCCGGCCACCAGGTCCAGGACCTCCACGCAGTCGCCGCCCGCCCAGATGTCGTCGTGTCCCGCGACCCGCATCGACAGGTCCGTCAGCAGACCGCCGTGCGCCCCGAGCGGCAGGCCCGCCTCGCCCGCCAGGGCGGTCTCCGGCTCCACGCCGATGCCGAGCACGACCACGTCCGCCGGGTAACTCTCCTCTTCGGTGGCGACTCCGGTGGCCCTGCCGTCCGGGCCGGTCAGGATGCGGGTGACCGCGGCGTCGTTCACCGTCGTGATGCCCAGGCCGTCCATGGCCTCGTGGACCAGCCGCCCCATGTCCGGGTCGAGGGTGGCCATGGGCTGCGTGCCGCGGTTGAGCACCGTCACCTCGAAACCGCGCTTGAGCATCGCCTCGGCCATCTCCACGCCGATGTAGCCGGCGCCGACGACGACGGCACGCCGCCCACGGGCCCGGTCCAGGGAGTCCAGGAGCGCCTGACCGTCGTCCAGGGTCTGTACGCCGTGCACCCCTGGGGCGTCCATGCCGGGCAGGTCCGGGCGGACGGGGCGGGCCCCGGTCGCGATCACCAGCTTGTCGTACCCCGTCCAGTACCTCTCACCGCTGTCGCGGTCCAGGGCACGCACCCGCCGGCCACTGACGTCGATCTCCGTCACCTCGGTGCGGGTGCGCAGATCGATCGACCGGGCCCGGTGCTCCTCGGGGGTGCGGGCGATGAGGTCCTCGTGCTCGTCGACGTCGCCACTCACCCAGTAGGGGATGCCGCACGCGGAGTACGAGGTGAAATGGCCGCGCTCGAAGGCCACGATGCTCATCTCGTCCGGCCCCTTGAGCCTGCGGGCCTGCGACGCGGCGGACATGCCCGCCGCGTCGCCTCCGATGACCACCAGTCGCTCCGCCGCCATGCCGGGTCCCTTCGCCGCAGTGTCAGGGGCCCCACGCTACGACGCTACGGTGCGGGAGGGACCTCCGGGCCGGGCGCCGGGTGCACCGCCGCAGGGGCAGGGGCCGTGGGTGTGGAGCGGCGGAGCGTGCGACGGCCGCGCAGCAGACGCCATACGAGCACCAGGGCGGCAGCCGTGGCCAGGAACGGCGCCGTCGCGCCGACGGCCAAGGCGATCCACCGCACCATCGCCACGAACGCGTCCCAGCCGGCGCCCAGCGCGTCGAGGAAGCCGGGCTCCTCGTCCTCGGCGTCCTTTCCGTCCTCGTACGGTTCGCGGAGGTCGAGCGTGATCGTCGCCAGCGAGGTGCGGTCCTTCAGGGAGGCCTGCTGGGCGAGCAGCGACTCCAGGTCCGCCTGACGGCTGCTCAGTTCGCCCTCCAGGGTGACCACGTCGGAGAGCCTCTCCGCCTTGTCCATGAGGGAGCGCACCCGGGCGACACTCGCCCGCTGGGTGGAGATCCGGCTCTCGACGTCCACGACCTGGCCGGTGACGTCCTTCGCGCCGGACGTGCGGGACAGCAGCTTCCCGGAACCCGCCAGCGTGCGCAGCACGGACTCGTAGCGGTCCTGGGGTACGCGCAGCACGAGGTGCGACATCTCGTGGGTGTCGTCGACCCGTTCCGTCCGCTCGTCCGCGACGAGTCCACCGGCACCCTCCGCGGCGCCGCGGGCCGCGGCCACCGCCTTGGGCACGCTCTTCACCTCGACGTCCAGCGCGGCCGTCCGGATGACATGGACCGTGACCCCGGCACCCGGCGCGGGGGCCTTTCCGCCGGCCGGCTTCCCGGCGGCCTGCCTGCCCGCGTCGCCGGAGGAGTCCGCACCGTCCGCCTCGCTCGCCTCGCTGCCGGGGCCCGCGGCTTCGGGGGCCGCCGCCTTCTGGTCGGCCTTGCTCCCGTCGGCCGAACCGCCGCTGTCACCGGCGCCGCAGGCGGTGGCGGTCAGGAGTACGGCGAGCAGCCCGGCCGCAATGACGGCGCGCGGGCGGCGCCGTGGGGAGCGGGCGGGTGGACGGCTGTCCGTGTGGCGGGCGAAGTGCATGACGTGTCCCCCAGAGTCGTTGTCGTGGTGCCGGTTCGACGTACGGGGCCCGTGCGCGGGTTGCCGGCCGGCGGTTGCGAAGCGGTCACGTTCGTGACTCGGAACGGATTTGAGAGAGTGGACCCATGCAGCGTCCTCTTCAGCGCGACTCCACACGCACGGGCCATGTCGTCGTCATCGGCGGCGGCATCGCCGGACTCGCCGCCGCCCACCGGCTGCTGGACTCCGGTCTGCGGGTCACCGTCCTCGAGGCGACGGAGCGGCTCGGTGGCAAGCTGATGACCGGCGAGATCGCGGGCACGCCCGTCGACCTCGGCGCCGAGTCCATGCTCGCGCGGCGGCCCGAAGCGGTCGAGCTGGCCACCGCCGTGGGCCTCGGCGGGAGGTTGCAGCCGCCCGCCACCGCCACCGCCTCGCTCTGGACCCGCGGCGCCCTGCGCCCCATGCCCAAGGGGCACGTCATGGGCGTCCCCGGGGACCCTGCGGCCCTCGCGGACGTGCTCTCGTCCGAGGGGCTGGCCCGGATCGCGCAGGAGCGCGGCCTCACCCCGACCACCGTGGGCGAAGACGTGGCGGTCGGCGCGTACGTCGCCGACCGGCTGGGCCGCGAGGTCGTCGACCGGCTCGTGGAGCCGCTGCTCGGCGGGGTGTACGCGGGCGACGCCTACCGCATCTCGATGCGCGCGGCCGTACCGCAGCTGTTCGAGGCGGCGAAGGAGGGCGGCTCACTCCTGGACGCCGTGCTCCGCGTCCAGGAGCGGGCAGCCGCACACCGGCGGACCGGCCCGGTCTTCCAAGGCATCGACGGAGGAATCGGTACGCTCCCGGGCGCCGTCGCCGATGCCGTACGGGCCGGGGGCGCCGACATCCTGACCGCCGCTCCCGTACTCGGGCTCACCCGGACCGGGAACGGCTGGGACGTGCGCACGGACAGCCGGGTGATCGCCGCGGACGGCATCGTCCTCGCCACCCCCGCCTGGTCCGCGTCCACTCTGCTCGCCGCCGAGTGCCCGGCCGCCTCCGCCGAGCTCGCCGCTGTCGAGTACGCGTCGATGGCGCTGGTCACCCTGGCGTTCCGGCGCTCCGACGTCGAAGGGACCGAGGCGCTCCGAGGGCGTTCCGGCTTCCTCGTACCGCCGGTGGACGGACGCACGATCAAGGCGTCCACCTTCTCCAGCAACAAGTGGCGGTGGGTCGCCGACGCCGCTCCGGGGCTGTTCGTGCTGCGCACCTCCGTGGGCCGTTACGGCGAGGAGGACCACCTGCACCGTGAGGACTCCGAGCTCGTCGAGGTGTCGCTCCGCGACCTCGCGGCCGCCACCGGGCTTGCGGCCCGCCCCGTGGACACCGAGGTCACCCGGTGGATCGGCGGGCTGCCGCAGTACCCCGTGGGGCATCTGACCAGGGTCGCCCGGATCCGGGACGCCGTGGCCGAGCTGCCGGGTCTGCGGGTGTGCGGTGCGGCCTACGACGGGGTCGGGATCCCCGCCTGCGTCGCGAGCGCGCGGCGGGCCGCGGACGAGATCGTCCAGGACGTCGCGGGCCGGAACACCCAAGATCCCCGGGAAGACGGCGAAGGAGATCATCGCCACGCCGACCCGGGTTCAGGGCACTCGGAGCGAGGCGGGACAATAGCCGTATGAGTGCGCCAGAAAAGCTTCCGAACGCAGGCAAGAAGGCCAAGGACCTCAACGAGGTCGTTCGCTACACCCTGTGGTCCGTCTTCAAGCTGCGAGATGTGCTTCCCGTCGACCGCGCCGGTTACGCCGACGAGGTCCAGGAGCTGTTCGACCAGCTCGCGGCCGAGGACATCACCGTCCGCGGCACCTACGACGTGTCCGGCCTGCGCGCCGACGCCGATCTGATGATCTGGTGGCACGCGGAGACCGCCGACGAGCTGCAGGGGGCGTACAACCTCTTCCGGCGCACGAAGCTGGGCCGCGCGCTGGAGCCGGTCTGGTCGAACATGGCCCTGCACCGCCCCGCCGAGTTCAACAAGTCGCACATCCCGGCCTTCCTGGCCGACGAGACGCCGCGCGACTACATCAGCGTGTACCCGTTCGTGCGGTCCTACGACTGGTACCTCCTGCCGGACGAGGACCGCCGCCGCATGCTGGCGGACCACGGCAAGATGGCACGCGGCTTCCCGGACGTACGCGCCAACACGGTCGCCTCCTTCTCCCTCGGCGACTACGAGTGGCTCCTCGCCTTCGAGGCCGACGAACTGCACCGCATCGTCGACCTCATGCGCCACCTGCGGGCCTCCGAGGCACGGATGCACGTCCGCGAGGAGGTCCCGTTCTACACAGGACGCAGGAAGTCGATCGCAGACTTGGTGTCCGGTCTCGCATAGCCAGCGTTTCCGGCCACCCCGACCCGGAAGATCAGTTGGCGGGCAACGGCGCGTGAGACGCCGCCCGTCGTTCCAGCGACACCGGGTCCGGTTCCGGGCGCACATCGGCCCGTGACCGGCGAACTGCGGTGGCCTGCGGGGGAGTCAGCCATACCTCCCCGCCGGCCGCCGCTCCTCGCCGTGAACGGCCGATGTGGCCCGGGCCGAACAACACGGCGTAAGCGCGTGTTCAGGGCCGTCCCGGCAGGGGCGGCCTTCTGCGTGGACGGACCCGCACCTCGGTGCGTCGCCCTGCCGCGGGGCCGAGCGGCGGGTGTTGCGACGGCCCGCACCGGTAAACCGAAGCGGCGCCCCGGTGCTAGGGCGTGTTTCGAAAGTCCCGCCTGCCCGGGGGCGTCTGGCACGCACGCTCGCCGCGTTGTCGGGATCACCCCGATACACCCGGTATCGAGGCGACCCTCCGCCTTGCGATCGCACGCACCAGACGCCCCCGGGCCTGCCCTTCGGGCAGACGACGCCACTTTCGAAACACGCCCTAGCGGACCGGATGCGCCGTGCGACCGCTGCGCAGGGCGGCCCGCAACTCCGGATCCTGGAGGGCGTCGACACCCCGTACGGCCACCGCCGCGAGCAGGTCGCGGTCGGCACCACGCACCGGGGCCGGCAGCGAGTCCAGCCACCGCTGTCCGGACGGCGAGGCCCACGGGCTGTACGGCCGGTTCTCCACCCGGGCGATGGCCAGGCACCCCAGTGTCAGGACGAGCGGCAGCCCGAACCAGGCCGCCACCGGGCCCGCGTAACCGGTCTGCTGACCGGGCATCAGCATCGCGGCTGCGGCGAGCGCCACCACCAGCACGGCCGCGCCCCGCACCGCCCGTACCGCCGACTCCAGGCCGGTCCGGGTCCCGTGCGGTACGGCGAGTCCCGCTGCCACGAGGCGGTCGGCCAGGGTGCGTACGGCGTCGGCCGCGGCGGCCGCCGTCCGCACGGGTGCTATCCGGGACTGGCCCTCCGGGCCGATCACACGGATGACGGTGCGCTCGACCTCGTCCCGGCCCTCCGGATCGACAACGGTCGCCCAGCCGGTGTGGGCGAGCAGCAACCGGCGCCGCAGGTGCATGGAGATCAGTGCCAGATCGGCGACCCGGTGCGGCCCGCCTGCGAGGAACGCCGTTTCGTAGAGGCTGAGTTCATGCGGGGCCGGGTCGCCGGCGGTCTCCGCCGGCCGCAGGGCCGCACCCGCGGTGACGAGGCAGAGCCGGATGCAGGAGATGGCCGCCGCGCCCCACGCGACCAGAAGAAGCAGAACCCAGAGCATGGCGGATTTCTATGCGAGGCGGGCGCGGGGCGCCATGACCTGTTCACGATACGGACAGATTTAGGTCACACACGGTCATGAGTGGCCGAATCCCTATGCGAGGGTCAGGAGCTCCCGCCGCAACTCGACCCGCTGCTGCAGCTGGAACCGCTGCTGCAACTCGACCCGCTGCTGCAGCTGGAACCGCTGCTGCCGCCGCAGCCCGACCCGCTGCCCCCGCCGCAGCCGCTGCCCGAACTGCACGCGGCCCCCGCGCCGCAGGAGGAGCCCTGCCCCGAGCCGCCCCCGGAACTGCCGCAGCTCCCACTGCCGGGGCCCACGCCGGCACACCACACCACCGGTACGAACGCCGCAGCCGTGGGGGACGAGGCCGTCGGCGGGGAGGCCGAAGACCGGGTCCGGGCGGGCCGGTAGCGGGCCGCCGCCGTCAACTGCCCCCGCAGGCCGGCGTCGGGGAGCGCGCGCAGCCCCTGGGTGGCCACCAGATGGGCCGGGTCCGTCACCTGGGCGTGGGCGGCGCGGTACGCGTCCGAGGCCCGGCGCCCCGCCTTCGTGATCCGCGCCTTGGCGGCCGAGGCGGTGAGCAGGCCGATCACGCCACCGGCGAGTAGTGCGGGCAGCACCTTGACGACGAAGGGCACCGGGATGTCCGAACGACCGTCGAGAAGGACGTACTGCAGGACGGTGAGGACGATGCTGACGGGGAAGGCCACCGCGCAGGCCACCCCCTGCACGACTGCCCACCGGCGGCGGGTCCGGATGCCGCCCGGGGCGACGAGCAGCCCGCGGGCCGCGAGCCCGTCGCCGATCTCCTGCACCGCCGGGTGCCGCATCACGGCCTCCCGCAGCAGGTGCAGGGCTCCGCTCGGGGCCGCCGTCAGTTCCTGGAGGACGGCGCGTTCCACCGCGTCGCGGGCCTCCGCCCGCCGGACGGCGACGATGCCGGGGCCGCCGACGGCCAGGCGCCCGTCCGCGTGCAGGGCGGTGAGCGCGGTGTCCACGGCTCTGGCCGGGCCGCCGCTCAGGAACGCGGCCTCGGAGAGGTCGTGCACGGCCGCCCCGGAGCCGCCGTCTTGCCGGCCCGCCCTCGTGGTGGCCGCGATCAGCAGCGTCGAGGAGAGGGCGACGGCCAGGGTCAAAAGGAGGGCGAGAGCGCTCATGCCGGTCACCTTCCGCTCAGGGCGGCCCGGGCCGCCCGCACGAGACGGGTGCCGCGGCGCGGGGGGCGCGAGCCCGCACGGTCCTGCCACCAGTGGGTCAGCCGGCGTCGCGCCACGTCGTCGGCGGGGCCGCCCGCGATGAGCAGCTGCTCGGCGAAGTCCAGGGCGTCGCGGCGGTATCCGTCGGACATGGGCCGGGTGCCGGCGTACGCGAGGAACTCCTTCCGGTAGCCGTCGCCGAGGATCTCGGGCAGTTCCGGCGCCACCTTGGCGACGACCTCGGCCCGCTTGGCGGCCAGGGCGCGACTCTGCACGCGCAGGCGCCGGCCGTCGAAGCCCTCCGGGGCGGGCGTGCCCGCCACGAGGGACGAGAGCAGCGCGGCCTGGGCCACGGCGGTCCGGTCACGGGCGCCCGCCACCCCGGCGGCCGGCCTCGCAGGCCCTGACCGCCGCCGCACGGAAGTGCAACCGGACGCCGCCCTGGACGCCCCGGACGCAACCCCGGCCGCCGTGGCCCGGATCGACGCCAGTTCGTCCGCCAGCTCCGCCGCCGGCGGGAAGTCGTCGTCGCGCTCCAGCAGGACGCCCGGCGGTTCGACCCGGGAACGGAGCTCGGCCAGCACCTCCAGGACGGGGGCCGTCACGGGGTGGGCGTGCGTGTCGTGCCAGACGCCGTCCTTCTCGACCCCGCCCGCCACGTGCACGTACGCGATGGCCTCCACCGGAAGTTCGTCGAGGGCGGCCGAGGGGTCCTCGCCCCGGTTCACGTGATTGGTGTGGAGATTGGCGACGTCGATCAGCAGCCGTACGCCGGTGCGCTCGACCAGTTCCGCGAGGAACTGTCCTTCCGTCAGCTCCTCGCCGGGCCAGGAGATCAGCGCCGCGATGTTCTCCAGGGCCAGCGGCACGGGCAGTGAGTCCTGCGCGATCCGCACGTTCTCGCACAGCATCTCCAGCGCGTCCCACGTCCGGGGCACGGGCAGCAGATGGCCCGCCTCCAGCCTGGGCGACGCGGTGAGCACTCCCCCCGCCCTGACGAACGCGATGTGCTCCGTCACCAGCGGTGCGTCCAGCAGCACCGCCCGCGCGGCGAGACCCGCGAGGCGGTCCTGGTCGGGGCGGTCGGCCCCGCCCAGCCCCAGCGAGACGCCGTGCGGCACGACGGTGATCCCACGCTCGCGCAGCCGCACCAGGGACGCGGGGAGATGGCCGGTGCAGATGTTCTCCGCCACCACCTCCACCCAGTCGACCCCAGGCAGCGCCTCGACGGCGTCCGCGATCTCCGGCCGCCAGCCGATCCCCGTTCCCAGCTTCATGGTGTCCCCTCCCCGTTCTGTGCAGGGGTGATGGCCCCGCCGGAAGGCGGTGAATCCGGAAAGGGGGACGTTCAGAGCTGGATTTGAGGTTCCCGGGCCCCGCCGTACCGTTCCGTCGCCTGAGCGCGGTGCCGGTCCTCAGGGCGAACGCCTCCATGTCCGGCGCGGGGAGGATCTCCCGTCCCGGCACCACCCACCCAGGCGCCGGGACGCCGTCCGGTCAGGGCTGCGGCAGCGGAGCCATCGTCGGGGGGACCGGGCGCGAGGTGAAGGACTGGTCGCCGCTCGGTGTCACCGGCACGGGGACCTGCGGAACCCCACCGCCGGAGGACATGGGCGGTCCCGACGGGCTGGCCGTCGACGTGCCCGCGGCCTCGCGCGCCAGCCCGTCGAAGTCGACGAAGCCGGTGCGCTCCAGCATGGTGATGTGGTCGAGCACCGTCTGGTTGGTGTCGGAGGCCAGCTGCCGGATCAGCGAGTTGCGCGTCGTGTGCCGGACCTGGGCGATCAGCGCGAACACCTTGCCGTGCGAGATCCGCAGGATGTTGGCGAACTTGCGCTGGTACTCGTCGCCGCTCGCCGCCGTCAGCTCGCGCAGCCAGCCCTGCTGCTGTTCGCTCGGCTGGTTCGGGAGCTCCACCCCCAGCTTGGCGGCCACATCACGGGTCCTGCGGTCCAGGTCCGTGTGGCCGACCACCAGGTGGTCGCCCGCCGCCTTCGTCGCCTCGCTCGGCGCGCGCTCGATGGCCTGCTGCCCGGCGGGCAGCTCCCACAGCCCGGCGAGGCGCACCTTGACGAGGAAGTCGCGGTCGGTCGCGGAGAGCGGACCCCAGGGGGTGGCGACGCTGGAGGCGTTCAGATTGGCCTCGCCGGTACCGGAACGGTCGGCGTACGACCAGACGGGATAGGCGAGTGCCCCGAGGGTGGCGACCAGTGCCGCGATGATGAGGGCCGTTCCGTTGATGCGTCGCAACAAGTGTGTCTCCCGGGCCGGTGCGTGACAGCTCCGAATCAACCGCCAACTGAAACGTGGTTCAACCTACTTGGCGGTAATGGTGGAGCGGCAGTACCGGGGGATACGTAGATCGGCGCAGACGTGTTCAGCCGGACCGGCCCTGTTTCCGGCGGACGGCCCGGGGCCGACGGCCCGCCGCTCCACCGGTCCGCGGTGCGGCGCCGGACTGTCCGTGACACGGCGCCGGACGGTCGGCGGTGCGGCGCCGGACGGTCAGTGACGCAGGGCCGGATGGTCGGCGACGACCGTGCAGGAGCCCGGGGCGATCTCGGTGAACCCCGCGTCGCGCACCACCGGTAGTCCGCTCACGGTCAGCGCGCGCCACCGGGCCGGGTCCGGGGTCGCGACGGAGAGCGGGAAGCCGGCCTCGCGCCACGCCTTGCGCTCCGTCTCCGACAGCTCCCACCAGGCGAGCTGCACACCGTGTCCGACCTGCGCCATGGTCTTGCCCGCCGACATGCCGACCTCGGGGTTGAGCCAGAGGACCGGGCCGGCGGGATCAGGCGCGGCCGGGGGCTCGGGGTCGTCCAGATCCGTCCCCGACACCTGGAGCTTGGCCAGTTCCTTCGGCCAGCCGTCCAGCGGCACCGGCGGGAACACGCGCACCTCGGCCCGCTCGCCCGTGACCGTGATCCCGGGCAGCGCGGACGCCTTGCGCCACTCCGCACCGCGAGCCCGCCGCACCACCTTGCGGATCCGGGCGTCCTGCCAGTCCCGCATGAGCTGCGCCCACCGGCCCTCGCCCAGTGAGCGTTCGTCCGAGAGCATCGTCAGCACCGCACGGGCTGCGGTCACCAGCGCGTCCGTGCGCGCCGGGGGATCCGTCTTCTCGATGTGTGCCACCAGCGGCAGCACGAACTGCTGTGCTTCGTCCCGAACCGTGCGCTCCGTGAGGAACGGGCTGTCGGCGGGGTCCGCAGGCGCTGCGGCAAGGGGCTCGGAAAGGGGCTCGGAAAGGCTGTCGCTGCTCACGGAACCCAGTCTGCCAGGCACCTGTGACAAGCCCTCGGGACCCGTCCTTGGCGGAACAGGGGCGTCCGGGTGAGGATGCTCGGCATGAAGAGCGACCTCTTTTCCAGCGAGCACATGGCCCAGCCGGCCACCGCCCCCGGCATGTCCTTGCAGAACGCCAAATGCGTCAAGTACGTCGTCGACGGTGAGATGCACGCACGCCAGGGATCGATGGTCGCCTATCGCGGCACCCTGAAGTTCGAACGCAAGGGACAGGGCATCGGCGGCATGCTCAAGCGCGCGGTCACCGGTGAGGGGCTGCCGCTCATGGCTGTCCGTGGTCAGGGCGAGGCCTGGTTTGCCCACGAGGCCGCCAACTGCTTCCTCGTGGAGATGGAGCAGGGGGACGTCCTGACCGTCAACGGCCGCAACGTCCTGTGTTTCGACGCGAGCCTCTCCTACGAGATAAAGACCGTGAAGGGGGCCGGGATGGCCGGCGGCGGCCTCTTCAACAGCGTCTTCAGCGGGTTCGGCAAGCTCGGCCTGATGTGCGACGGCCACCCCGTCGTGATCCCCGTCACCGCGCAGCAGCCGGTGTACGTCGACACGGACGCGGTGGTCGGCTGGAGCGCTCACCTCTCCACCTCCCTGCACCGCTCGCAGAGCATCGGCTCCATGGTGCGCGGCGGCTCCGGCGAGGCGGTCCAGCTGATGCTGCAGGGCGACGGCTTCGTGATCGTACGGCCCAGCGAGCTCAAGCAGGAGAAGGCGTCGTCCAACTGAAGCCGCGAGGGGTGGGCCGCCGGTGGAGCCTCCGCGGCCCCCGGGTGCTGCGCGGGGCCCGACCGGAGCCGTCCACGCACGCCCTGGCCCGGACCGAGGGCGCCGACGGCACCGGGTGACCGGCGGCCCACCGGCCGGGCACGCCGTCACCCGCCCGCTGCCCGGCACCGTCCACGTGCCCGTCCTGGCCCCGGCCGGGGCGTACTCACCGCCGTGGTGGTGGCGGCGATCGTCGCCGCCCCGGTTCACCGCGCTGCGGGGGTGAGTACGCTCGTACGCATGGACGAGCGCATGGACGAACGCACCGACGACGCGTACTGCGGGACGCCCGCGCCGGCCCCCGTACCGGCGGACGCGGGTCCCCCGTACGCCGACTGCGTGCTGTGCGGGAAGCCGACCGAGTACCCGGAGTCGACGAAGGGCAGCACGCTCTGCCCGGTCTGTGAGTGGCAGGAGGCGGGGCGCACCGCCTGTTCGGGCTGAGAGGGGTGCCCGGCCGTTCGCCCGGGTCCGGACGTGTCCCCCAGCCCGCTCGCTCGGGCGGCGGTGGTCGGCTCAGCCCCGCATCAGCTCGGAGACCTTCACGAAGCGGTACCCCTGCCGGCGCAGCTCCGGGACCACCCGGCGCACGGCTTCGCCGGTGACGGGAGCGGCGCTGCGGGTGCAGTGCATGACGACCAGCGATCCCGGCCGCACCCCTTCCAGCACCTGCTCGGCCACAGCATCGGCGTCCGTGGCGAACGCGTCACCGCTGACGACGTCCCACTGGACGGCCGTCACGCCCGTCGACGCCAAGGTTTTCAGGGACGCGTCGTCGTAGCAGCCGCCGGGGAAGCGGAAGTACGGCACGACGTTGCGGGCCCCCGCCCTGCGGAACTCCGTGAACGCCCGCTCCACCTCCCCGCGCATGTCGGCCCGCGCCACGGCCGGCAGCCCGTAGCAGGGCGAGGAGAAGGCGTAGTGGCTGTACGAGTGGTTGGCGGTCTCGAACAAGGGGTCCGTGCCGATCGAGCGGGCCTGGGACGGGTACTCCCGCGCCCACCGGCCGGTCATGAAGACCGTCGAGGGCACCTTCAGCCGGCGCAGCAGCGCGATCAGTTCAGGATTGTCGAAGTGCTCGCCCGCAGCCGCACGCGGCCCCTGATCGGCTGTCATGTCCGCGTCGAAGGTGAGGGCGACGACCTTCTCGGACCTGTCTTTCGAGCCGTCGGCCCGGCGCTCGAAGACCGGGGTCAGACCCGCCGGTCCGGGCGCCATGGTGGGCGGTTCCTCCTCGGCGGGCGCCGTCACCGACGGGCCGGCGCCCGCCGGAGGGACGGAGGACCGGGCCGGATGCGCGGTGGTCTCCGTGCGGGCGTTCTCCGGGGCGCCGCAGCCGGCGAGGCCCGCGCCCAGCACCGCCGTGACCGCTGTCATCACTGTCATCGTACGAACAGATTTGATCACTGGAGGACGTTAGCTGATGACATGTCGGAAACGGCGGGCGGCGCTCCGGCCACGCCCGAGGGCCGGGCGGTGACCACCACCCGGCCCCGTTCCCCGTTCGCCAGGCCCTCGGCCGGTCAGCGCCAGGGCCCCGTCACCGCGAACGTCGTCCCCGGCGTGTAGCAGTTCACGAACATCGTCGCGCCGTCCGGCGCGAACGTGACCCCGGCGAACTCGCCCCACTCGGGCTCCTCGGGTGTCCCGATGTTCTGCCGTCCCCGTGCCATCGGGTACACCTCACCGCGCCGCGTCACCCCGAGCACGTGCTGCGCGCCGCCGCCGTCCTCGCAGACCATCAGCCCGCCGTCGGCGGCGAGGCAGATGTTGTCCGGGGACTCGCCGGGCAGCTGGACGTCCGTGTCCGGCCCGAAGACGACGACCAGGGTGAGCCGTCGCCGCTCGGGCTCGTACCGCCAGACCTGGCCGAAGTGGTCGGCAGCCGATCCCTGCGAGCTGTGGGCGAAGCTGGAGACGAAGTAGACCGACGATCCGCCCCAGTAGCAGCCCTCCAGCTTCTGGGCGTGGGTGATGCCCTTCGGGCCGAAGTCCTGGTGCCGGATCGGTGTCTGAGCGGCCTGCGGATCCGGTACGGGCACCCACTCGATCCGGTCGAAGCGCGCGCCGGTCTCCTGGACCGCGGAGAGGTCGGGCACCCCGGGCACCCGCATCGCCTCCAGGGTGCCGCCCGCCCGCAGCGAGCCCGTACCGCCGAGCGGCTTCTCGGGGAGGAAACGGTAGAAGAGGCCGAACGGGCGCTCGAAGGCGTCCTCGGTCTCGTACACGATCCCGTTCCCCGGATCGACCGCGATCGCCTCGTGCTGGAAGCGGCCCATCGCGGTCAGCGGTACCGCCCCCGTGCGGCGCGGGTCGGCGCCGTCCACCTCGAAGATGAACCCGTGGTCCTTCGTGTACCCGTTGGTGCCGGCCCTGTCCTCGGTCTCCTCGCAGGTCAGCCAGGTCCTCCACGGGGTGGGTCCCCCCGCGCAGTTGACGGCCGTACCCGCGATGGCGACGCGCTCGCCCAGGACGTGGCCCCGGCCGTCGAGCTCCAGGGCCGTGCAGCCGCCCTTGCCCATCGGGTCGTAGGTGAGGCCTTGGACCGTGGGGACGGAGAACCGGGCGTCTGGCCGGTTCTCGTGGTTGCGCACGAGGTGGACGCGGCCGTGGCGGCCCGCGAAGGCGGCCATGCCGTCGGAATGGCTGGGCACCGGT
The DNA here is from genome assembly GCF_030816615.1 of Streptomyces sp. B1I3. Taxonomy (NCBI): domain Bacteria; kingdom Bacillati; phylum Actinomycetota; class Actinomycetes; order Kitasatosporales; family Streptomycetaceae; genus Streptomyces; species Streptomyces sp. B1I3. The sequence goes on along the minus strand of NZ_JAUSYD010000001.1, from coordinate 1,845,036 downwards.
CCCTCACCGGAGCGGAGGGCGTCGCCCTCCCGGGAGAGGACCCGGTAGCGGAAACCTTTCGGCAGATCGAGCAGGCCGTGCGGGTCCGGCACGAGCGGGCCGTAACCGCTGTGGCCGCGGGCGGCTGCCGTGCCCGCGAAGAGTTCGGTACAGGCCCCGGTGAAGGCGATCGACGCGGCGGCGGCGCCGCTGCCGGCCAGGACCTGTCGTCGTGTCGCGAGCCGTCGAGGTGCGGATGACATGAGGCAACTCCCTGTTGGCGGACAGGTGACGTGAGATCGTCGGGATCAGACCTGCCCGGTCGAGCGCCTCCGCGAACGTTGTCATGCCCACGGCTTGCGATCCGTGCCGGAGCGCCGGGGGAGCAGCAGCCGGAAGGTACGGCCGGCCACGGCGCGGACGCACGAGTCCCCGGGACGGCGGTCGCCGCCCCGGGGACTCGCACGGATATCAGGCGGCCAGCGACGCGGTGAGCGTGATCGTCGTGCCCGTGAGAGCCTGGCTGACCGGGCAGTTCGCCTTGGCGTCCTCGGCGGCCTTCACGAAGCCCGCCTCGTCCAGGCCCGGGACCTCGCCCTCCACCGTGAGGTGGATGCCGGTGATGCCGGTGCCGGGCTGGAAGGTGACCTCGGCCTTGGTGTTCAGCCTGGCCGGCGGGTTGCCCGCCGAGGCCAGGCCGTTGGAGAGCGCCATCGAGAAGCAGCTGGAGTGCGCGGCCGCGATGAGCTCCTCCGGGCTGGTTTTGCCGTTCGCCTGCTCCGCGCGGGACGGCCAGGAGACCGGGTACTCCCCGATCCCCGAGGAGTCGAGGGTGACGACACCCTTGCCCTCGAGCAGGTTGCCTTCCCAGACCGTGTGCGCCTGACGCGTGGTAGCCATACGGGGTCCCTTCAAACGGTGTACGCGGTTGTGCGGTCGCGTACGCGGCACCCGGGAGCGCCACGGACGCGGTCCGCCCCCCGAACCTACTGCGCCACCAGACCCTTCGCGTCACGCGCCAGCGCTGTCAGCCGCGAGATCGCCCGGAAATACTTCTTCCGGTACCCGCCGTTCAGCATCTCGTCGCTGAACAGCCGGTCGAACGGGAGACCGGAGGCGAGCACCGGCACCTCGCGGTCGTACAGCCGGTCCGCGAGCACCACGAGCCGCAGCGCCGTCGACTGGTCGGGCACCGGCTCGACGTCGGTGAGGCAGACGGCCGTGATCCCGTCGGTCAGGGCGCCGTACCGGCTCGGGTGGACCCGGGCGAGATGGTGGAGCAGTGCGGGGAAGTCGTCCAGGGAGGCGCCCGCGGTGGCGTACGCGGCCTTGGTGACCTGTTCCGGGGAGTACGGCGGCGGGGCCTCGGGCAGTCCGCGGTGACGGTAGTCCTCGCCGTCGATCCGCAAGGGCCTGAAGTGGGCGGAGAGTCCTTGGATCTCCCGGAGGAAGTCGGCCGCCGCGAACCGGCCCTCACCGAGCTTGCCCGGCAGCGTGTTCGACGTGGCGGCCAGCGCCACGCCCGCTTCGACGAGCCTGCTGAGCAGCGACGACACCAGGACGGTGTCGCCCGGGTCGTCGAGCTCGAATTCGTCGATGCAGAGCAGCCGGTGCCCGCTCAGCGTCTGCACGGTCTGCTGGAAGCCCAGCGCGCCGACCAGGTTCGTCAGCTCGACGAAGGTGCCGAAGGCCTTGAGCGAGGGGGCGGCCGACGTGGCGTGCCACAGGGAGGCCAGCAGGTGGGTCTTGCCGACGCCGTACCCGCCGTCGAGGTAGACGCCGCGCGGTCCGGTGGGCGCGGCGGGCTTCCTCCCGAACCACTTGCGCTTCCCCGAGCCCGTCGCGTGGGCGCCGCCGAGCCCGGCGGCGAAGCCGCTGAGCACCTCGACCGCCTCGGTCTGACTCGGCTGGTTCGGATCGGGCACGTACGTCTCGAAGCGCACCGCGTCGAAGCGCGGCGGCGGCACCATCTCCGCGACCAGCCGGTCGGCGGGGACGCGCGGCTCGAGGGCGCACAGGGACTGCGGGGCCGTTTCGGCTATGGGGCTCTGCCCAGGCACGGCTGTGGAGGACGACACAACTCCTCAGCTTAACGGCCCCGCCTGTGGTGGGGAGCGGGCTCCCCACCACAGGCGGGGCCGTCACGGGCCGTGCCAGACTGCACCCCATGCGACGCCTGTTTCCTGTGACGGACCGCCGGACGGACCCGACCACCGCCCCCGGCGCCGCCGGCCGTGAGTGGACACTCGACGAACTGGCCGACGCCTACGCGTACCCCGAGCGGGAGGGGCGCCGCTGGCTCCGCGCGAACATGGTGTCCACCCTGGACGGGGCGGCGCAGCACGACGGCCGCTCCCAGGGCATCTCCGACGCCACCGACATGCGGATCTTCGGCACCCTGCGCGGGCTGGCCGACGCGGTCGTCGTCGGCGCGGAGTCGGTGCGGCTCGAGGGCTACCGCCCCGCCCGGGCCCGCGACGCCTTCGCCGGCCGGCGTGCGGCCGCCGGGCAGGGCCCCGCCCCCGCCATCGCGGTCGTCAGCGCGAGCCTGGACCTGGACTTCTCCCTCCCCCTCTTCGTCTCCCCCCTGGTCCCGACCCTCGTCATCACCGGGGCGGCGGCGCCCTCCGACCGGATCCACGCGGCCCGGGAGGCGGGCGCCGAGGTGCTGATCGCCGGTGACGGCGCCACCGTCGACCCGGCGCGCGCGGTGGCGGAACTGGCCGAGCGCGGTCTGACCCGGCTGCTCACGGAGGGCGGGCCCCGGCTGCTCGGGCAGTTCGTCGCGGCGGGCGTGCTGGACGAGCTGTGTCTGACCGTCTCCCCGATGCTCACGGCCGGCGACGCGCAGCGGATCGCGCAAGGGCCCGCGCTGGCCGTGCCGGAACGTTTCTCCCTTCTCTCGGTCCTGGAGGAGGGAGGATTCCTCTTCACGAGGTACGGGAAGGGCTGACACTTAGCGGAATGTGCCGTTCCGGTTGGTTCCAGATGGGCACACTTAGTGCTGAAACTCCGTGCAATTGCGGGGAAGGATGGTTTCAGCAGCGGCCGTCCACGGCCGACGAGACCAAGTGGAAGGGCGCCTGTCGTGTTCACAAGCGTTTTGATGATCGAGAAGCCGCTGACTCCCGAGGACGTGGAGTTCGTCACCACTCTCCACGGGGAGGAGCAGATCTCCTTCGTCGTGCTGATGCAGCCCCGCGGTGACCAGGCCGACGTACTGCTGCGCGCCATCGACGACGTGGCGATCGGGGAATTGCGGGAAGCGGCCCGCGAGAACGAGGAGCCGGAGGGCCGGGAGGCTCGCGAGCCTGCCGCGATCGCCCTGGAGTACTCGCTCCAGGAGTTGCGCACAGCCGGGTCCGAGGCGGTCGGACAGGTGATCGAGGACCACCCCCTGGACAAGCTGAAGACCGTGGTCGACGACTCCCGTGCCGACGAGGTCATCGTGCTGACCGCGCCGCACTACGTGGAGGAGTTCTTCCACCGCGACTGGGCGTCCCGGGCCCGCCACAAGGTCGGCGTACCGGTGCTCAAGCTCTTCGCGCACAGCGAATAGGCTGGGGCCGACCGCACCCACGTCACACCCTCGGGAGACACACGCATGGCACCCGGTATTCCTGCCGCCCTGGAACGGCCGCACTTCATCGGCATCGGCGGCGCCGGAATGTCGGGCATCGCGAAGATCCTGGCCCAGCGGGGCGCGAAGGTGGCGGGCAGCGACGCCAAGGAGTCCGCCACCGCACAGGCCCTGCGCGCGCTGGGGGCGACCGTCCACATCGGGCACGCCGCCGGTCACCTGGCGGACGACGCCACCTGCGTGGTCGTCTCCAGCGCGATCCGCGCGGACAACCCCGAGCTGGTCCGCGCCGCCGAGCTGTCCGTTCCGGTCGTGCACCGCGCCGACGCGCTCGCCTCCCTCATGGAGGGCCTGCGCGCCATCGCGGTCGCCGGGACGCACGGCAAGACCACCACCACCTCGATGCTCGCCGTCGCCCTGTCCGGGCTGTCCCTCGACCCCTCGTACGCCATCGGCGGCGACCTGGAGGGACCCGGCACCAACGCCACGCACGGCGGCGGCGACATCTTCGTCGCCGAGGCGGACGAGAGCGACCGCAGCTTCCAGAAGTACGACCCCCAGGTCGCGATCGTCCTGAACGTCGAGCTGGACCACCACGCGAACTACGCGTCGATGGAGGAGATCTACGACTCCTTCGAGACGTTCGTCGGCAAGGTCGTGCCCGGCGGCACCCTCGTCGTCTCCGCCGACCAGGCCGGTGCCGTCGAGCTGACCCGGCGGGTCCGCGACGTCGCCTCGCTCGACGTCGTCACCTACGGGGAGGCGCAGACCGCGGACGTACGCGTCCACAAGATCACCCCGCGCGGTCTGACCAGCGAGGTCACGGTCGTCCTGGACGGCAAGTACCTCACCTTCACGGTCTCCGTGCCTGGCCGCCACTACGCTCTCAACGCGGTCGCCGCCCTCGCCGCCGGCGTCGCCCTCGGCATCCCGGCCCACAACCTGGCCTCCGCCATCGGCACGTACACCGGCGTCAAGCGCCGTCTGCAGCTCAAGGGCGAGGCGGCCGGCGTCCAGGTCATCGACTCGTACGCGCACCACCCCACGGAGATGACCGCCGACCTGGAGGCCATGCGCGGGGCGGCCGCCGATTCCCGGCTCCTGGTGGTCTTCCAGCCCCACCTCTTCTCCCGCACCCAGGAACTCGGCACCGAGATGGGCCAGGCCCTCGCCCTCGCCGACGCCTCCGTCGTCCTGGACATCTACCCGGCCCGCGAGGACCCGATCCCGGGTGTCACCAGCACCCTGATCATCGACGCGGCGAAGGCCGCGGGCGCCGATGTCACGGCCGTCTCCGACAAGACGGCCGTCCCCGCCGTGATCGCGGGAATGGCGAAGCCCGGCGATCTGGTTCTCACCATGGGAGCGGGCGATGTCACCGACCTCGGCCCGCAGATCCTGGACCACCTGTCGAGCTGAGGGAGCCACCGTGGCGTACGACGTCGAGAAGCCGGACGAGCAATGGCGGGCGGAGCTGACGCCCGCCGAGTACGCGGTGCTGCGCAAGGCCGGCACCGAGCCCGCGTTCGTGGGCGAGTACACCGACACCAAGACGGCAGGTGTCTACTCCTGCCGTGCCTGCGGGGCTGAGCTGTTCCGCTCCGACACGAAGTTCGAGTCGCACTGCGGCTGGCCGTCCTTCTACGACCCGAAGGACTCCGACGCGGTCGAACTGATCCAGGACAACAGCATGGGCATGACCCGCACCGAGGTGCGCTGCGCCCGCTGCGGCTCGCACCTGGGCCACGTCTTCGAGGGCGAGGGTTACCCGACGCCCACGGACCAGCGGTACTGCATCAACTCGATCTCCCTGACGCTGGCGCCCGAGGAGAGCTGAGCCCTCCGCACGGCCCGGGGAGCGCCGGGGAGGTCACTCCTCCTCGGCGCTCCCCTGCGTCCCGGCCCGCAGCAGCGGGTGCACGACTCCGGGAAACACCCGGGCCCTCACGACCTCCTCGGCCGCCCCGCCCTGGACGACGGTCTCCGTCACGCCCCACGGCCGCCCGGCCAGGCGGATGGTGAGCGTGTACGAGGCCGGGCAGCCCATGCACTCGTAGCGGTCCGCCCAGACCTCCACGTCCGTGACGCTTCCCGGGTACCGCTTGACGTGCCGGTGCCGGGCATGGCACCGGTCACACGTCTCCCCGGGCTCGCACGTGCCGCCGCACGGGCAGGGGACGTCCAGTGACTCCGCGGGCCGCCACCGCTGCACGAGCATGGCGTCGCGGGTCGCGCCCATGTCCTTCATCGCCTTCAGATTGCGTGCGGCGACGTTGTACGACTCGCCGGTCGCGGCCATCCGGTCCCGGATCACGTCCTTGCGTCCGCGGTTCGTCGTCATGCTGTTTCCTCCTGGGGTGTCACGCAGCCCGCCAGGAGGCACACGAGAACAGAACCCCCCACGGTACCCGCCCTCCGGGCCGCCGCACACGCCGCGGGGGCCCGCCCGGGTATCCGGGCGCCGGCTACCCCCGGCGGACCCGCCCCGCTATCCGTCTGCCGAGGCGGCCGAGGGAGCGGGGCGGCCGGTTCCAGAGGCGGAAGGCGTCCAGGGTGCGGCTGCTGCCCGTGTGCTCGACGGCCTGCTCCACCGCGGCGACCCCGGCGGCTGACAGGGCCCGGACCGCGGGGCGCAGCACCTCGTCGAGCAGGGCGGTGCGGGTCCTGGTCCAGGCGTCGCCCGCGTGCGGGTGGGCGCTCCACACGGCGAAGCAGTCCGCCGCGTACGCGGGTTCGGTCCGCAGACGGGCCAGGACGTCGTCGTGGCGGGCGGCCCGGCCGTAGGCCGCGATCATGTCCTCGTCCCCGCTGTGCACGAACGCGTACAGCTCCGCCTCGGGCCGGTCCGGGGCGAGCAGCCGCCGGGCCAGGGCACCGTGGGCGTGCTCCAGCACCATGGGCTCCACCGGTTCCGCGAGGGCGCGCAGGGAGCGGGTGTGCTCCGCCCAGCCCGGCTCCGCCGACCCGGAGCGCAGGTCACGGGCGAAGTCCAGCAGCAGCAGACAGGCGCGCACCCGGGCGTCGATCTGCTGAGGGAAGCCGCGCAGCAGATCGTGGGCGAGTTCGGGGGCGTCCTCGTCGCCGGCCGGTGCGGCGAGCGCCGCGTCGACGAGGTGGGTCCAGGTGCCGGCGGTCCGGTGGGCGTCCGACGTGGTCTCGCCCAGCAGGGACCGCGCCTCTCCGGCCGTCGGGGTCTCCCGGCCCCACACCAGTCCGACGGCGGTCCGCAGCACCAGCGGCTCGGCGAACGGCGACATGCCCGCGGCCCGCAGAACCGTGTGCAGCACCGTCACCCGGTCCGTGCCGCGCGCCCTGGCGCCGGGTGCCTCGGCGCACATCCGGAGATGCGGCAGGGCCTGGGTCCCCGTGAACGGCAGGGGCGCGCGGATCAGCAGACGCTCCGTCGCGGCGGGGTCGTCCGGGGTGAGCCGGTCCAGCTCGCCCAGCAGCGCCGTACGGACGTCGAACTGCTCGTCCAGCAGGGCGGGCAACGCGGGACACACGGCGGCCTCCGGGTCGTCGAGCAGCGCGCGGGCCAGCCCGCGCACGACACCGGGAAGCAGTTCCGCGCAGTCCATGCCGAGCAGTCGCACGACACGCAGGACCTGCACGGTCCGGGCCACGCCCCGCGGGACTCCGGCGGCGAGTTCGGCCCGCAGCTCGTCCCCGAGCTCGGCGACCAGTGCTGCCACCGCCCGCTCCCCGGCGGCCTCGGCGAAGGCCGACCGCGCGGGCGGCTCGAGAGCCGCGTCGCCGCCACGTACCGCCTCCGTGACCAGCAGGGCGGCCAGTGGCGCGGTGACGTCGGCCGGGCTGCGGCCGTCCAGCGCGGTGAGCAGCCGGAGCGCGGCGGCACACTCCTCGGCCGTGCGGTCGTCGGCGGGCGCGGTCAACGCGTCGGTCAGCTGCCGCGTCCGCTTCTCGTCCAGCGCGTACGGCCGTTCGGCGGCCCAGTCGGCAGCGGCCGCACGCCCGGCCGAACCGAGCGAGATGCCCGCGCCGAGTGCCGTCACGGCGAGCGGGCCGGCGGCGAAGGGCTCGCCCGGCAGCTCCGCGGCGTCCCGGAAGAGCTCCGGAGCACGGCTGCGCCAGATCCGGGCGGCGGTGGCCGCCCAGGCGTCCCGCTCCGTCCCGGCGGGTAGCGGGCCGGTGGCGGCGTGGACCCGGAAGCGGGGGTCGCGCACGTCGGGTGCGTCCTCGGGAAGGACCCCGACGACCTGGTGCGGGGTGCGCCCCGGCTGCCGGGTGTACGTGGTGAAGGTCAGCCGCTCCGCGTGCTCCCGCGGCAGCACGGCGACGGCCAGGGCGATCCACCGGGCCACGTCCGCGCTCTGCCGCTCCACGAGCACCACCTGCGCGGCGGACGGGTCCTCGCTCACCCGCCGCAGATCGCCGAGGACGGCGGCGAGCCACGGGCCGCGGGACACCGCGAAATCGCCGATGCCCTCGCGCGAGAGCCCCCGCGAAGGACCGTGCGCCAGAGCCGTCGCGGTCAGCGGGTCGGCCGTCGCACGCTCCGGTGCGGCGGAGAGCCACCCCGGGGCGCCCCACGCGGCGACCGGGAGCACCCGGCCGGGCAGGGGCGTACCGGCCGGGAGATGCACGGCGTGGGCGTGGAAACCGCCCGCGCCGGCAGCCACCGTACGGCTGAGCAGATGACTGCCGTCGGAGAGCACGGCGAAGGCGAACGCGACGGGCTGCGACCGGAGTTCCGCGTCGGTGAGCCGCCCGGGAGTGCCCGCCGGCGCCTCGTAGGCGAGGAGCGGGCCTGCCTCCGCGCGTATCGGCCCGGGTATCGCGGGGTCGACGCCGGTGAACCGGCCGCCGGGCTCCCCGTCCCCGGCCGCGACGGAGATGTAGTGCAACTGCGGGAGGCTCATGCGTCGGCCCTCATCGTCCCTGCCACGTCCGGTCCCCATGACACGCACCGGCTGCCGCTCGCCGTCCTGTCGGGGCGGCCGGGACCGGCGGAGCGACGACCCCGGCGGGGAGCTTTCCGCAGTCGTGCGGGCGACGTTATCAAGGCCTGACGCCCCGTTGGGCCGCACGCGGTCCCGAGCACCGGCGGCGCCCTCCGGCCGCGCGCCCTGCCGGGAGGGCTTCGGTGCCGGGGCGGCGGACACGGCGGTGCGTCCGGGACCGCGACCCCGGGCCGGCCCCTCCACGTAACGGGTCGTCACGGGCCTCAGGCCCTGCCCCGGACGGCCGTTGACAAAGCGGAACACCGCTCCGTATCGTAATCGGAACGGTGCTCCGCTTCGGCGGAGTCGCAGCCGGACACTTCTGACCGCCCACACTCCGCCGGCCGACGAGCCGGGCGGCGGGGATCACCGAACAGGGACACGCGCACCATGAACGCATCGGAAAATCCGTCGGACGCCTTCGCGTCACCCACTCCGGTCCACTCGGTCGCCCCCGTGGTGCTGCCGGTTCCCGGCCGCCCCGTGGACCTGGAGATGCGAGTCTCCGCGCCCGTGACCGGGACCGGTCTGCCGGTCGTCCTCCTCTCGCACGGCCAGGGCTACTCGCACCACCTCTCCTCGCTGAACGGCTACGCCCCCCTCGCCGACTTCTGGGCGGCCCACGGCTTCGTCGTGATCCAGCCCACCCACCTGAGCTCCACGACGCTGAGCCTGGACGCCGACACCCCCGGCGCACCCCTGTACTGGCGCTCGCGCGCCGAGGACATGCGGCACATCCTCGACCGGCTCGACGTGATCGAGGCCGCCGTCCCGCAGCTCATCGGGCGTCTCGACCCCGGCAAGGTCGCGGTGGCCGGGCACTCCATGGGCGGACACACCGCGAGCCTGTTGCTGGGCGCCCGGCTCACCGATCCGCACGACGGCGCGGAGGTGGATCTGGCCGATGCGCGCATCAAGGCGGGCGTCCTCCTCGCCGCGCCCGGTCGGGGCGGTGACGCCCTGAGCGCGTCCACGGCCGAGAACTTCCCCTTCCTCCTCACCACCGACTTCTCCCGGATGACGACGCCCGCACTCGTGGTCGCGGGCGACCGGGACGCCTCCGCCCACCTGACGGTCCGGGGGCCGGACTGGCATGCCGATCCCTTCACCCTCGCTCCGGGGCCCAAGACCCTGCTGACCCTGTTCGGCGCCGAGCACGGGCTCGGCGGGATCTCCGGATACGACGTCGCCGAGACCACGGACGAGAACCCCGCCCGGGTGTCCGCGGTGCAGAGGCTCACCTGGGCCTACCTGCGCTCGGAGCTCCACCCCGGGGACGCCGCCTGGCAGGCGGCGTGTGACGCGCTGACGGCCGGTCCCGGACCGCTCGGAAGCGTCACGTCCAAGTAGGCCGCAGTGTCACGGCACACCCGCATTCCGCAGGACCCGGCCCCGGCGACCGGGCGAGGCCGTCAGGGCGCGCGTACGGGCGCCCTGGCCGGCGGCCCGCTCCGGGCGGGCCACTTCGCCCACGGTCGCGCCGGCTGCCGGCCGGCCACCGCGTCACACCCTGCGCACGTCCACGCCCAGCGCCGTCAGTGCCTCGGTCTCGTCGTCGGGGGCCGCCGAGCCGGTCACCACCGTGTGCAGCGCGGAGGCCGGTGCGACAAGGGCGAGGGCGGTGCGCGAGAGCTTGGCGGCGTCGGCGACGGCGACGACCCGGCGCGCCGAAGCGATCGCCGCGCGCTTGACGGCGGTGTCCTCCAGGTCGAAGGCCGTCAGGCCGTCGGCCGCGGTCAGGCCGCAGCAGCCGATGACCGCGGTGTCGAAGCGCAGCGAGGCCAGCGAGGCCTCGGTCAGCGGACCGGTCAGCGCGAGCTCGCCGGGGCGCGGCCGGCCTCCGGGCAGCAGCAGTGTCAACCGGGTCGCTCCGGTGAGGGCGTTGGCGGCGTGCAGGGACAGTGGCATGACCGTCAGGCGGCGGTGTGCGAGGGCGTGCGCCACCTCCAGGCAGGTGGTGCCGCTGTCGAGCACGACGGATTCGCCGTCCGCGATCAGTGCGGCCACCTCGGCTGCGATGCGGCGCTTCGTCTCCAGGCCCTCCTGCGCCCGGAGTGCGAACGGGGGCTCCTCGCCCCGCAGTACGAGGCTTCTCGCGCCGCCGCGGTAACGCTCCAGGACACCCTGCCCGGCCAGCGTCTCCAGGTCGCGCCGGATCGTCATCTCGGAGGCGCCGGTGAGTTCGGCCAGCTCCGCGACCGTCCGGCGGCCCGCCTCCAGCACCGCGTGGGTGATCTGCTTCAGTCGCTCTGCGCTCGCCATGAGTGGAAGTGAACAGTAATCGTGTGCGCAAAACAAACTTCCGCTCAGAAAATCTGTTTGTTAGGTTGCGGCGCATGGAAAGACACCTGCGGGTCGGCCGACTGGCCACCTTCGTCTACTTCGCTCTCTGCGGCTTCGTCCTGGGGATGTGGATCGTCCACATCCCCACCATCGAGCAGCGGGTGGGGATCAGCCACGCCGTCCTCGGCTGGCTCCTGCTGCTGCTGGGCGGCGGGGCCTTCGCGGGGATGCAGTTGATCGGCCCGCTCAGCGACCGCTTCGGCGCCCGCAAGGTCGTCCCGGTCACGTCGGTGCTCTCCTGCGCCGCCCTGGTCCTGCCGGGTCTTGCCACCAGCCCTTGGGCGCTGGGCGCCTCGCTGTTCGTGCTGGGCTGCGTCACCGGGTGCCTGGACGTCGCCATGAACGCCCACGCGGTGCAGGTCGAGCGGGGCTACGGACGGCCTGTGATGTCCGCCTTCCACGCCATGTTCTCGATCGGCGGGGTGTTCGCCTCGCTGGTCGGCGCCTTCACCCTCGGCCGGGGCTGGAGTCCGGCCGCCACGCTCGCCGCCATGGGCGTGCTCGGCCTCGGCGTCACCCTGGCCGCGATGCCTGCCCTGCTGCCCCCGGAGACCGCCCCGGCCGAGGACGCCGGCACCGCGCGGTCCGCCCGGCGTCCCGTGCCACGCCGCATCTGGATCATGGCGGCGCTCGCCTTGGTGCTCATGCTCTCCGAAGGGGTGGCGGGAGACTGGAGCGCCCTGCACCTGAAGGACGTACTGGACGCGTCCCCGTCGACCGCGGCCCTCGCCTACGGCGCCTTCGCCACCGCGATGACCGTCGGCCGTCTGCTGGCCGACCGTGTCGCCGCGCGTTTCGGCCCGGTCGCCATCCTCCGCTACGGGTCCGGTCTCGCAGCGGCGGGACTGGTCCTGGCCGCCCTCTCGCCCGCGATCGCGCCGGCCCTGGCCGGCTGGACGATCTTCGGCATCGGGCTGTCCGGGACGATTCCGCAACTCTTCAGCGCCGCGGGCCACATCGACCCCAACGCGGCCGCGACGAACGTCTCGAGGGTGGCGGGACTCGGCTACGTCGGCATTCTGGCCGGGCCCGCGGTGATCGGGCCGATGACCCATCTGATGCCGCTGAACCTGACGTTCTTCCTGCCGGTGGCGTTCTGCGTGCTCGCGTTTCTCACGGCTCCGGTGCTCGGAGCAGGGTCCGCCCGTGCCGCCGTGCCGGCGGCGGAGGAACCGGCCCCGCAGAAGGCCTGAATCGCGATACCCGGCAAGGGACTCGCGCAGCCGCCCCGCGCCAGGGCGGGTACGGCCGCGCCCCGCACCGGAGGCACCGGATGCGGGGCTCCACCGCCGTACGGGCGGAGTGGCCAGGGTGTGCGGGCCGTCGGTAGCGGCGGCCCGCACAGTGGCCGTGCGCGGACTGTCAGTCCGTCACGGCGGCCTCCGGAGCGGCGGGGCGGCGCAGACCGGCCGCGGCCAGGGCCGCGCCCACGACGCACAGCACGGCGGTGACGACCACGGCGGCGTGCACACCGTTCATGAACGCGTTGCCGCTGCCCTCGACGACGGCCGCCCTCAGCTGTGCGGGCATGTCCGCGGAGACGGGGGAGACGCCCATGGACACGGCGTCCTTCGCCTCCCCGAAGCCGGCCGCCGCACCGGCGGGGACGCCCGCGGAGGTCAGCTCACCCGTGAGGGTGGAGCCCACCTTGCCGCTGATCAGGGAGACCAGCACGGACGTGCCGAGCGCGCCGCCGATCTGCAGCGCGGTGGCCTGCAGCCCGCCCGCGACGCCCCCGTCCCTCTTCGGTGCGTTGCCGACGATCGCGTCGGAGGACGCCGACATCACCATGCCGACGCCCAGGCCGATCGCGACGAACGGCGGCCACATGGCGGCGTAGGGGGAACCGGTGTCCCAGGTCAGGATCCAGAGGGAGGCCGCAGCCTGGAGCAGCATGCCGAGCGGCATCGTCAGACGCGGCCCGAACCGCTGCGTCAGGGCCGCACCCAGGGGGGAGGCGACGACGGTGGCGAGGCTCAGCGGCAGGGTGCGGACACCGGCCTCGACCGGGGTGAGACCGCGTACGTTCTGCAGGTACAGCATCAGGAAGAAGATCACGCCGAGCAGCACGAAGAAGTTGATCGCGGTGACCATGGCGCCGATGGTCAGCGCCGGGCTGCGGAACAGGCGCATCGGCAGGAGCGGGTGCTGGACGCGGGTCTCGTACCAGCAGAAGACGGCCAGCACGGCGAGGCCGGCGGCGAGCGAGCCCAGAGTCCCGCCGGACGTCCAGCCCCACGTCTCGCCCTTGACCACACCGAAGATCAGGGCCACCAGGCCCACGGCGAGCAGGACCACGCCGGGGACGTCGAAGCGGTGGTGACCCGTGGAGTCCTTGCTCCTGGGCAGCACGAGCAGGCTGACGACCAGCGCGACGACACCGATGGGGGCGTTGATGTAGAACACCGATTCCCAGTTGACGTGCTCGACGAGCAGTCCGCCGACGATCGGGCCGAGCGCGGTGGAGCAGGACGCCACCATGGCCCACAGACCGACGGCCATCCCGAACTTCCGCGGCGGGAAGACGGCACGCAGCAGGCCGAGCGTGTTCGGGATCAGCAGGGCGGCGAAGAGCCCCTGCAGTGCCCGGAAGGTGACGACGCCCTCGATCGACCCGGAGAGGGCGATCGCGACCGAGGCGAGGGTGAAGCCGACGGTGCCGACCATGTAGACCGTGTGGCGCCCGAACCGGTCACCGAGCTTCCCGCCCAGGATCAGGAAGGCCGCCATGGCGATCAGGTAGGCGTTGGTGACCCACTGCAGGTCGGCGGTGGAGGCCTTCAGGTCCCGGCCGATCTCCGGGTTGGCGATCGCGACCACGGAGGCGTCGAGGTTGACCATGAAGAGGCCGATGGCGACGGCGACGAGGGTCAGCCAGGGATTCGCGCGCCGGCCCTTCGGCGCGGCCGGCGGAGAGTGGGCGGGCAGGGGAGATCTGCCCACGGCGGTGGAGGACATGGGAACGCCTTGTCTGTGAACGTACTTCGGGAGGTTGCGCCGCGGCGCCGGGATGAGGCCGCGGCCGGGCGCACGGCGGCGCCCGGCCGCGGGCACGGGTCCGGTGCGGGCGGTGGGTCCGGTGCCGGGTTGAGGAACCGGACCCCGGGGCCGGGAAGGGGCGGAAGTCAGCCGGCGGGGGAGTGGAGTCCCCGGGAGAGTGACGTCAGTGCGCCCAGGGCCGCACCGAGGGCGTCGAGCTCCCCTTCGGTGAGGGTGTGGAGCGCGCGCGCCATGTGGTTCTCCTTGAGCAGCCGCGCCTCGGCGAGCCGCCGGCGGGCCGTGGGCGTCGGATGCAGGTGGGCGACGCGCTTGTCGGCCGGGTCCTGCCTGCGCTCCAGCAGCCCCAGCTCGGTGAGCTGGGAGACGAGCGCGCTGACGTTGTTCGGCTTCATGAGCAGGGCTTGGGCCGTCTCGCGGACGGTGATCCCCTCCCGCTCCTCGACGAGGAAGAGCAGCGCGAGCTGCCCGTCCGGGAGCCGGGGGTGCGGGAACTCGTGGCCGACGTGCCGCTCGAGGCCCCGGTGCAGCGCAGGCAGGGACGCCACGAGCGCGGCAGCTACGCGGTCGATGTCCTGCGGCGGCGCACTGGAGTCGGGCATGCCCGCAGCATAGGTACTCCTTGATACCTATGTCAACATATCTAAATGCGCCGGGAGCTGTCCCTGGGCGGGGGAGTGGGCGCCGGACGCTCCCCGGCCGGCCGTCGCGCCGCCGTGCGTGTCCGCCGATCCCGCGTCACGCGTCCCGTGTGCATGATGCACTTCCGCGGTGGTGGTATATCTGCAGTTGAGAGCCCAGACGCACGGTGAAGGCGGTCGAGAGTAAGACCATGGAGAAGCCCGACAAGCCCACGCACCTGATCGAGTTCGAGACCATGGTGCTCGGGCGGCACCTCCAGCCGAGCGCGCCCCGGTCGAGGCGGGGCGGCGGGCTGGACCGCAGCGCGTACACCCTGCTCAGCCGCATCCGCATGCAGGGGCCGATGTCCATCGGGCAGCTCAGCGACGCCTTCGGGCTGGACGCCTCCACGCTCAACCGGCAGACCGCCGCCATGCTGCGGGCCGGACTCGTCGAGCGCATCCCCGATCCCGACGGCGGCATCGCCCGCAAGTTCCGGATCACCGAGGAGGGGCAGCGCGGCCTCGACGAGGAGCGCAGCGAGAACATCCGCGGCCTGGAGCGGGTCATGGCCGCGTGGGCTCCGGAGGAGGTTGCCGATTTCGCCGGTTACCTCAAGCGCCTCAACATCGACATCGAGAACCTCGACGGACGCCCCTGGCCCCGCCCCTGACCCGCACGGTCACGCGGCCGCCCCTCCGGGGCTCCGCCCAGCCTCCACGGTGTGAAGCACAGCTGCGGCGCCGCTTAAGAAATCCTCGATGGACCTGGGGCCCGGGGTACGGCACATTTCTCTGTGACGGCAGAGGGCGGCGGCACGCGGAGCGGACGTACGCGTCCCGGCCTGTCCCGTCAGCCGTACCCCCATCCACCCCGGGCCGCAGGCCGGCTTCGGCGTGCCCCGGCCCGGGCACCCACCAGGTACAGGGAGCCGCAGCAGTGAAGGCACTCGTGAAGCAGAAGGCCGAGCCGGGACTCTGGCTGATGGACGTACCGGAGCCGGAGACCGGCCCCGGAGACGTCCTGATCAAGGTCCTGCGCACCGGAATCTGCGGCACCGACCTCCACATCCGCGACTACGACGGCTGGGCGCAGCAGGCCGTGCGCACCCCGCTCGTCCTGGGCCACGAGTTCGTCGGCGAGGTCGCGGACATCGGCGCCGACGTCGTCGACATCAAGGTCGGCGACCTGGTCAGCGGCGAGGGGCACCTCGTCTGCGGCAAGTGCCGCAACTGTCTCGCCGGGCGGCGCCACCTCTGCCGCTCCACCCTGGGCCTGGGCGTGGGCCGGGACGGGGCGTTCGCCGAGTACCTGGCGCTGCCCGCCTCCAACGTATGGGTGCACCGGGAGAAGGTCGACCTCGACGTCGCCGCGATCTTCGACCCGTTCGGCAACGCCGTGCACACCGCACTCTCCTTCCCGCTCGTCGGCGAGGACGTCCTGATCACCGGCGCGGGGCCCATCGGCATCATGGCCGCCGCCGTCGCCCGGCACGCCGGCGCCCGCAACGTCGTCATCACCGACGTGAGCGAGGCCCGCCTCGAACTGGCCAGGAAGGTCGGCGTCAGCCTCGCCCTCGACGTCGGCAAGGAGACCATCGCCGACGGCCAGCGCCGCCTCGGCCTGCGCGAGGGCTTCGACATCGGCCTGGAGATGTCCGGCCGCCCCGAGGCCATGCAGGACATGATCGCCAACATGACGCACGGCGGCCGGATCGCCATGCTCGGACTGCCCGCCGGCCAGTTCCCCGTGGACTGGTCGCGCATCGTCACCTCGATGCTCACGATCAAGGGCATCTACGGCCGCGAGATGTACGAGACCTGGTACGCCATGTCCGTGATGCTGGAGGGCGGACTCGACCTCGCCCCCGTGATCACCGGCCGGTACGGCTACCGCGACTTCGAGGCGGCCTTCGACGACGCCGCGAGCGGTCTCGGCGGCAAGGTCCTGCTCGACTGGACCGTCTGAAGCTCTTCGTACGCACCCCCGTACCCACCTGGGAGACCTTCCTCATGTTCGCTTCCGTACGCGACGACCTGCTCGCCACCCTCGACGAGATCCGCGACGCCGGGCTCCAGAAGCCCGAGCGCGTGATCGGCACCCCGCAGTCCGCCACCGTCGCCGTCACCTCCGGCGGCCGGGCCGGAGAGGTGCTCAACTTCTGCGCCAACAACTACCTGGGCCTCGCCGACCACCCCGAGGTCGTCGCCGCCGCCCACGAGGCGCTGGACCGCTGGGGCTACGGCCTGGCCTCCGTCCGCTTCATCTGCGGCACGCAGGAGGTCCACAAGGAGCTGGAGCAGCGGCTGTCGGCCTTCCTCGGCCAGGAGGACACGATCCTCTACTCCTCCTGCTTCGACGCCAACGGCGGTGTCTTCGAGACCCTCCTCGGTCCCGAGGACGCGGTGATCTCCGACGCCCTCAACCACGCCTCCATCATCGACGGCATCCGCCTCTCCAAGGCGAAGCGGTACCGCTACGCCAACCGCGACATGGCCGATCTGGAGCAGCAGCTCAAGGAGGCGTCCGGGGCACGCCGCCGTCTCGTCGTCACCGACGGCGTCTTCTCGATGGACGGGTACGTCGCCCCGCTGGCGGAGATCTGCGACCTCGCCGACCGCTACGACGCCATGGTCATGGTCGACGACTCGCACGCCGTCGGCTTCGTCGGCGCCGGCGGCCGGGGGACCCCCGAGCTGCACGGCGTCATGGACCGCGTCGACATCATCACCGGCACGCTCGGCAAGGCTCTGGGCGGGGCGTCCGGCGGTTACGTCGCGGCCCGCGCCGAGATCGTCGCGCTGCTGCGCCAGCGCTCACGCCCGTACCTCTTCTCCAACTCGCTCGCCCCGGTCATCGCCGCAGCCTCCCTCAAGGTCATCGACCTGCTGGAGTCCGCCGGCGACCTGCGCGAGCGGCTCCACGCCAACACCGCGCTCTTCCGCTCGCGGATGACCGATGAGGGCTTCGACATCCTGCCCGGCGACCACGCCATCGCCCCCGTCATGATCGGGGACGCGGCGAAGGCAGGCCGGATGGCGGAACTGCTCCTGGAGCGCGGTGTGTACGTGATCGGGTTCTCGTACCCGGTCGTCCCGCAGGGAGCCGCGCGCATCCGCGTCCAGCTCTCCGCCGCCCACTCCACCGAGGACGTCAACCGCGCCGTGGACGCGTTCGTCGACGCGCGGGCCGCGCTGGGCGAGTAGCACCGGCTCCCCGCCGGCCTGGGACAATGAGCGCATGATCGATGCACGGCGGCTGCGCATTCTCCGTGCGGTGGCGGACCACGGCACGGTGACCGCGGCCGCCGCCGCGCTCTACCTCACCCCGTCCGCGGTCTCCCAGCAGCTCGCCGCCCTGGAGCAGGAGACCGGGCACCGGCTGGTCGAGCGCGGGGCGCGGGGTGCCCGGCTGACCGCCGCGGGGGAGATCCTGCTGAACCACGCCAACGCGGTGCTCGCCCAGCTCGAGCGGGCGGAGGCGGAACTCGCCGACTACGGGGCCGGCGTGGCGGGCACCGTCACCGTGGCCGCCTTCGCCACCGGTATCGGCCTCGTGCTCGCCCCCGCCATCGCCGAGCTGACCCGCACGGCACCCGGCATCCGGGTGCGGGTGCAGGACGCCGAGGGCGACGCGAGCGTGCCCATGGTCCTGGACCGGCAGGTCGACGTGGCGGTCGCCGTCGAGTACCGGGGCGCGCCCGGCGACGACGACCGGCGGCTGACCCGGGTGCCGCTGTACTCCGAGCCCTTCGACGCGGTACTGCCGGTCGGCCACCGTCTCGCGGCGCAGGACCACGTCGCCGTCGCCGACCTCGCCAAGGACCGGTGGATCGGCCCCTACCCCGGCAACCCCTGCCATGACGTGGTGGTCCTGGCATGCGAGTACGCGGGCTTCGCGCCCCAGCTGGAGCACTCCTCGGACGACTTCCACGCGGTGCTCGCGCTGGCGGGTGCCGGTGCGGGGGTGGCCCTGGTGCCCCGGTCCGCGCTGCGCGGCACGGAACTCGGAGGTGTCGTCGTACGCCCCGTGGAGGGAAGTGCCCCCACCCGGCGGGTCTTCGCCGCCGTACGGCAGGGCGCCGAGGGGCACCCGCTGATCAAGCCGGTACTGGACGCGCTGGGGGCGGCGGCCGGACTCGCCTGAGCCCGGCCGGCGCCGTTCGCGCGGTGCTGTTCGCCGTCGCGCGGTGATCGGACTGCCCGGCTCGGCCCGCGATCGGCGCAACCGGGCGGACAGGGGCCGCGACAGCCGCCGGGGCGGCGCCTCACGCGGGCTGCAGCAGGTCCCACCGGTTGCCGTACAGGTCCTCGAAGACCGCTACGGAGCCGTACGCCTCGTGCCTCGGCTCCTCGAGGAAGCGGACACCGGCGGCCCGCATCCGGGCGTGGTCGCCCGCGAAGTCCTCCGTGTGCAGGAAGAAGCCCACCCGGCCGCCCGTCTGCGCCCCGACGCTCGCGCGCTGGCCGTCGTCCTTCGCGCGGGCCAGCAGCAGCCCCGTGCCCTGCGTCCCGCGCGGCCGCACGAACACCCAGCGGGTGCCGTCACCCCGGTCCGTGTCCTCCACCAACTCGAAGCCGAGGGGGCCCGTGTAGAAGGAGAGGGCCTCGTCGTAGTCGCGGACGACCAGGGTGACCAGGGCGATGTGGGACATGGGAGATCCTCGTCCTCGTGGAGGCCGACCTGAACGGCTCCGGTTATACGTAACACTAACGCCGGTCCGGCCGGCTCGGGGACAATCCCCGCCATGGAGACCAGCGACCTCGCCGCGCTGACGGCCCGCGCCCGCCGCCTCACCGCCACCGGCCACCGCCGCATCCTCGGCATCGCGGGACCACCGGGAGCCGGGAAGTCGACGCTGGCCACCCGGCTCGTCGAGTCCCTGGAAGGACGTGCGGTGCTCGTCCCGATGGACGGCTTCCACCTCGCGCAGGCCGAGCTCGTCCGTCTCGGCCGCGCCGGCCGCAAGGGCGCCCCCGACACCTTCGACGCCGCCGGCTTCGCCGCCCTGCTCCGGCGGCTGCGCCGGCCCGAGACGCCGGGGCCCGTCTACGCACCCGCGTTCGACCGGGCACTCGAGGAGCCGATCGCCGGAGCGGTGCCCGTCCCGCCCGGCATCCCGCTCGTCGTGACCGAGGGCAACTACCTGCTCCTGGACGAGGAGCCCTGGGCGTCCGTGCGCGCACTGCTGGACGAGACGTGGTTCCTGGACGCCGATCCGGAGCTGCGGGTGCGCCGGCTCGTGGACCGGCATGTGCGCTTCGGGAAGGACCGCCCGTACGCCGAGCGCTGGGTCGCGGAGTCCGACGAACGCAACGCCCGGCTGGTGGACCGTCAGCGTGACCGTGCCGACCTGGTCGTGCGGCTGCCGGACACGCCCTGAACCCGGTCGCGCGCACCGGGGCGCGGGAGGCAGGATGCTGTGTGCCGCCCCGCCCCGCCCCGCCCCGCGCCTGCTCCGCCCCACGCCCGCCCCACCCCCCCCCCCCGCGCCTGCTCCATCCCGAGCTCGTCCCGTCCCGCCAGCCTGCCAGGAGGCCTCCATGCCCGACACCGACCGGCCCGTGCCCTTCACCGCCGACGACTACCGGGCCCGCATGGTCCGCGCGGCCGAATCCGCGGACGCCGCGGGTCTGGCGGGCGTCCTGGTCACGCCCGGGCCCGACATGGTCCACCTCACCGGCTACCGGCCGACCGCGGAGACCGAGCGGCTCACCCTGCTCGTCCTGCGGGCCGGACAGGAACCCGTCCTCGTCGTCCCGGCACTGGAGGCGGCCGACGCCGAGCACGCGACCGGGGCCCCGGCCCTCGCCCTGCACGCCTGGACGGACGCCACCGACCCCTACGGCCTGGCGGCCGGACTCCTGGACGCCCAGGGCCGGTTCGGGGTCAGCGACAACACCTGGGCCCTGCACCTGCTCGCCCTGCAGGACCGCCGGCCCGACACGTCGTACGCCTCGCTCACCGCCGCACTGCCCATGCTGCGCGCGGTCAAGGACGCGGCCGAACTGGAGCGGCTCGCGGCGGCCGGAGCGGCTGCCGACGCCACGTACGAGCGGATCCTCGAGGTGCGCTTCTCCGGCCGCAGGGAGAGCGACGTGGCCGCCGACCTGGCAGCCCTGCTCATCGAGCACGGTCATGCGCAGGTCGACTTCACCGTGGTCGGCTCCGGCCCCAACGGCGCCAATCCGCACCACGAGGCGGGTGACCGCACCATCGAGCGGGGCGACATGGTCGTCCTGGACTTCGGCGGGCTCAAGCACGGCTACGGCTCCGACACCTCCCGTACGGTCCACGTCGGCGAACCGACCGCCGAGGAGCAGCGGGTGCACGACGTCGTACGGGAGGCGCAGGAGGCGGGCTGCCGTGCCGTGCGGCCGGGCGTCGCCTGCCAGGAGATCGACAGGGCGGCCCGCGCCGTCATCACCGAATTCGGGTACGGCGAGCGCTTCATCCACCGCACCGGCCACGGCATCGGCGTCACCACCCACGAGCCGCCCTACATGATCGAGGGCGAGGAGCAGCAGCTGGTGCCCGGCATGTGCTTCTCCGTGGAGCCGGGTATCTACCTCCCCGGCCGCTTCGGGGTGCGGATCGAGGACATCGTCACCGTCACCGAGGACGGCGGCCGGCGGCTGAACACCACCGCGCGCGAGATGGCCGTCGTCGGGTGAACGGGGCCGCCTCACTCGTCGGCGAGGACCACGCACGACTCGGGCGGCAGGTGCAGCAGGCCGTCCGCGCCGGGGGAGTCCACCGGTTCCCAGGCGGCCAGTACCCGGCCGCCGCCCCCGCGGTGCCGCCCGCCGCCCAGAGGAATGGCCACGGGCTCCTCCGAGAGGTTGACCGCGATCCGCAGGTCGCCCCGGCGGTAGGCCAGCCAGCGGGCCTCCTCGTCGAACGCGGTCCTGACCGAGGCCAGGTCGGGATCGGAGAGGTCGGGCAGGGTACGGCGCAGCGCGATCAGCTCGCGGTACCAGGCCAGCACCCGGGCGTGGGGTTCACGCTCGGCTTCGCTCCAGTCGAGGCAGGAGCGCGCCCGGGTGCGCGGGTCCTGCGGATCGGGGATGTCCTCCTCCGCCCAGCCGTGCGCCGCGAACTCCCGCCGTCTGCCGTTGCGCACGGCCTCGGCCAGTTCGGGGTCGGTGTGGTCGGTGAAGAACTGCCACGGCGTAAGGGCGCCCCATTCCTCGCCCATGAAGAGCATCGGGGTGAACGGCCCGGTGAGGACGAGTGCGGCGGCGCAGGCCTGGAGTCCGGGGGAGAGGCCGGCGGCGAGCCGGTCACCGAGGGCGCGGTTGCCGATCTGATCGTGGGTCTGGGCGTAGCCGACGTAGCGGTGGGCGGGCGCGCGGGTGACGTCGACGGGGCGGCCGTGCGTGCGCCCCCGGAAGCTGGAGTACGTACCGTTGTGGAAGAAAGCGCAGGTGACCGTCTTGGCGAGGGCCGCCAGCGGGGCGGTGGCGAAGTCGGCGTAGTAGCCCTGGGTCTCGCCCGTGAGCGCGGTGTGCAGGGCGTGGTGGAAGTCGTCGTTCCACTGGGCGTGCAGGCCGAGGCCGCCCTCCGTGCGGGGCGTGGTCGTCCGCGGATCGCAGAGGTCGGACTCGGCGATCAGCGCGAGCGGCCGGCCGAGCTCCGAGGCGAGTGCGTCGACGGCGGCGGAGAGCTCCTCCAGGAAGGTGAGCGCCCGGCTGTCGGCCAGCGCGTGGACGGCGTCCAGGCGCAGCCCGTCCAGGCGGTAGTCCCGCAGCCAGGCGAGCGCGCTGCCCAGCAGGTACGCGCGGACCTCGTCCGAGCCGGGCGCGTCGAGGTTGACGGCCGAACCCCACGGCGTGTGGTGGGTGTCGGTGAAGTACGGGCCGAAGGCGGGCAGGTAGTTGCCCGACGGGCCGAGATGGTTGTGCACCACGTCAAGGACCACCGCGAGACCCAGCCCGTGTGCCGCGTCGACGAAGCGCTTGAGGCCGGCCGGTCCGCCGTACGGTTCGTGCACCGCCCACAGCGACACCCCCTCGTACCCCCACCCGTGGGTGCCGGGGAAGGGGCAGACGGGCATCAGCGACACATGGGTGATGCCGAGGTCCGCCAGGTGGCCGAGCCGCTCGGCCGCGGCGTCGAAGGTGCCCGTCTCCGTGAACGTACCGACATGGAGTTCGTACAGGACGGCGCCCGGCAGTCCGCGCCCCGCCCACGGATGCCGCCAGGCGTACGCCTCCTGGTCGACGACCGCGCTCTCGCCGTCGGGCCCGTCCGGCTGGCGGCGCGAGCGTGGATCCGGCAGCACCGGCCCACCGTCGAGCACGAAGCCGTAGCGGTCGCCGTCGGCCGCCTCGACCTCCGCCGTCCACCAGCCCGCCCGCAGCGGGTCACGCTCCATGGGGTGCCGCCCGCCCGCGGTGCTCAGCACGGCGGACCCGGCTTCCGGGGCCCACACCTCGAACTGCATCCACCACTCCTCGTCCATGATCCGCATGCCTGGGACAGGGCCCCGCGGTCGGCGGAAGTCGCACACACGGCCCCCGGGACACTGGAGCGAGACCGTACCTGGCCATTAGGGTCTGGTCCTGATCATTGCCCTGCCGGGTTTCTGCTCATACGTAGCGGAGCCGGGCAGTCATACAAGGTCCCTCTTACGGCTGCTGGAGTGCGAGATGACCGTGCCGACGTTCCCGCCCGGCTTCCTGTGGGGCGCCTCCGCCTCCGCTTTCCAGACCGAAGGCGCGTACGACGCCGACGGCAAAGGACCGTCCGGCTGGGACGCCTTCGCCGCTCAGCCGGGCCGTATCAAGGACGGCACCGACACCACCCGGGGCACCGGCTTCCACGAGCACTACCGCGAGGACGTCGCCCTGCTCGCCGGACTCGGCGCGGACGCGTTCCGCTTCTCCATCAGCTGGCCCCGCGTCGTGCCCGGCGGCAGCGGTGCGCTCAACCCCGCCGGGCTGGACTTCTACGACCGGCTCGTCGACGAACTCTGCGCCCACGGCATCACCCCGGCTCCGACCCTCTACCACTGGGACACCCCGCTCCCGCTGGAGGAAGCCGGAGGCTGGCTCAACCGGGACACCGCCTACCGCTTCGCGGAGTACGCGGGCATCGTCGCCGAGCGCCTCGCCGACCGGGTCCCCATGTGGATCACCATCAACGAGCCCGCCGAGGTCACGATGCTGGGCTACGCGCTCGGCGAGCACGCGCCCGGGCGCACCCTCCTCTTCGACGCGCTGCCCGCCGCCCACCACCAACTGCTCGCCCACGGGCTGGGCGTACGGGCGCTTCGCGCGGCGGGAGCCGGCAACATCGGCATCGCGCTCTCCCACACCCCCGTCTGGACGGCCGGCGACTCCGAGGCGGACCGGCTGGGCGCCGAGTCCTACGACACCCTGGCCAACTGGCTGTTCGCCGATCCGGTCCTCACCGGCCGCTACCCCGACGAGGGGTTCGCCGCACTGATGCCGGGCCCGGTCGAGGACGACCTCCAGGTGATCTCCGCCCCGCTGGACTGGTACGGGGTCAACTACTACAACCCCACCCTCGTCGGCGCGCCGGGTCCCGAGGCCTCCGGGTCCTTCTCCGGATACTCGATGCCCTCCGAACTCCCCTTCGGGATAAGGGAGATCGAGGGCTACGACATGACCGACTCCGGCTGGCCCGTCGTTCCCGGAGGGCTCGCCGAGACACTGGCCGGGTTGCAGCGCCGCTTCGGTGACCGGCTGCCGCCCGTCTACATCACGGAGAACGGCTGCGCGGTCGACGAGCCCGTCGCCGACGGCCGCCGCATCGCCTTCCTGGAAGGACACCTGGAGGCCCTGCGCACGGCCGTCGACGCGGGCGCCGACGTGCGCGGTTACTTCACCTGGTCACTGACCGACAACGTGGAATGGACCGAGGGCGCCAGCAAGCGGTTCGGCCTGGTCCACATCGACTACGAGACGCTCCGGCGCACCCCCAAGGAGTCGTACGCCTGGTACCGCGACGTGATCCGGGCCCAGCGCGCCGGAGGCGCCACCGGCTGACACCCCGCTCACACCAGGTGGATGCGCTCCTGCACGATGCGGTGACCGGCCCGGGCGAACGCGGCGGCCATGGGCGCGTTGCCCCGGTCGGTCGCGCCCGCGACGGACGTCGCACCCTGGCCGGCCAGGCAGTGGGTGCTCTCGACGAGCAGGTCGTAGCCGTACCCGTGGCCGCGCGCCTCGGGGACGACCCCGATGAAGCCGATGCACGGGCCGCCCGGGTTACGGGCCGGCACGTGAATCCCGGCGAGCTCGCCGTCCCGGGTGTACGCGAGTTGCCACCAGGAGCGCGGCGAGGGACACCAGCGGAAGAAGTCGAGCTCCTCCCGGGCGGCCTGCTCCAGGCCGCCGGGACCTTCGATGGCCCGCCGGGCATGGGCGTCCAACGTGACGGAGTGGACCCGGCGCAGGACGTCGAGGATCACCTCGTCGTCCGGCTCCTCGCGGAACTCCAGCCGGCCCGGCCGCTCGGGCAGGCCGTCGTCGGGCGTCCACTCGTAGCGGTAGCGCTCGACCAGCAGCCGCATACCGGCCGCCTCGGCCGCGGCGATCCGGGCCGAGACGGCCGCCCGGACCTCGGGCACATCGCGCCAGTCCGCGGGCACGATCAGCTCGTACTCGGTCCGCCACGGCGCGCTGCGCAGCAGCTCGGCCCCCGCCGCCGCCTCACCCGGGGCGAAGTCGAAGTAGTTGACCAGCACGGGTTCGGTGTCCTCGGGCCCGCCCCACCAGGCGGCCCTGGCGACGACGGTGTCGTCGCGCAGGGCGACCCGGGTCCACTCGGGGCGGTACTCACCGCCGTCGTGCACGGTGGCGTAGCGGTGGCCGAACGCGGCGCGGCCGACGAGACGGGGAACCTGCAGGGAATCGAAGAGGTGGGCGTCGCTCTGGGTGAGCGCGCGGATGACCAGATCGGTCATGGACGTGTCCTCCGGGACAGGAAGCGCGCGCTCCCGGTCAGACCGGGTCTTGCACCGCCCTGCGGACGGCACGGGAGCACGCATACGAAGTGGTACCTGGGGTGGAACGGATACGCACGCGTCTCACCTCCCTCCGCGCCGGGGCCTGCGGTCGCTCGCCACTGTACGGGCCCCGCACGCGGAGCGTCCATCGCTTTCCCGGCGGCCGGCCGGTCCCGGACCATGCCGAACGCCCGCTCGGTGGACCTGACCCGGACGCGCGAACGACCGCGAAGCCGGCACGTTGCCGAGGTCCGTCGACAGCGCGGACGTGGTCCACACCCCCGGCGAGGGGTCCACAGCCGCTCGGGACGGCGGCGGCCGGTGGCGAGGCCGTCGGCGAGCCCGTGGTCCAGGACGCAGAAGAGACGGCGGAAGAGGCCGGCCCCCGCCCGGGCCGCCGAGTGGACGAGTCGTCAGTCACCTTGCGGCGAGCGGCGCAACGTCGACTGAAGGCACGGGCCCCGGTGATGGCCGGCAGCGGGGACGGCAACGGGCGGCATGCCGCCGGTGGGCGGTGTGCTCCCGTGCCTCCCGGGCCAGGACGACGAAACCCGGGCTCATCTGGACACCCCCGGCCTGTCGGACCGACAATCGGCACTGTGACGTCCTCCTTCGAGTCCCCCACGTATCCCGCGCGGCTGTCCGACGCCCAGCGCGACCGTGTCCTCGGTGTGCTCAGGGACGGCGCGGCCCAGGGCAAACTCTCCCACGACACCTTCCTGCGACGGATGGAACTCGCGCTGGTGGCCCGGCGCGCCGAGGAACTCGAGGCGCTCACGGCCGACCTGGACACCGGCGGGCGCTGGACGCGCGGGTTGCTGCGCGCCGTGGGCGGTGTGTCCGCCTTCCCCGCACAACTGCGCAGGGCCTGGCAGTCGGAGCGACTGCCCAAACTCCTCCTGCCCGTGCCGGGCCCGCACCCGCTGCACATCGGGCGCGATCCGGGCAACGGGTTGCGGCTCAGCCACGAGACGGTGTCCCGTCGCCACGCCGAACTGATCGCCCACGGCAGCCGGTGGATCCTGCGCGACCTCGGCTCGACGAACGGAACGTGCGTCAACGGCCGGCGCGTCATCGGCTCCGTCCCGGTGCGTGACGGCGACCAGGTGAGCTTCGGCCGGATGGTCTTCCGGCTCTCCGCCCCCGTGCCCAACCCGCCGCTCTAGGTGCGCTGTTCCGGAACGTGACACGCCCGCTCGGTGCTCGCACGGGTGAGGGTGTGGGCGCGGTGTGGAGCGCACGGCGGCTCCAGGCCCCGCTCCCCGATCCGGCCCGCTCGCCCCGCTCCCCGCTCCTGACCGCCCCGCTCCCCGCTCGCCCCGCTCCCCGCTCCTGACCGCCCCGGTATCCGCTTCGGCCTGGTCCGGACGAAGGGCCTCGTAGGGCTCCCCGCCCGTGCGGGCGCGCCGTTGTGTCGGCCCCGCCCGGAGACGCCCGCCGCGAGGCCCGGCGTGCCTGGCCGGAGAGGCCGGCCGTGCGGGTGCGGCCGCCCCCGCGCCGTACATCCTGGTGACTAGTCCGGGCGCCTTCCATGGCACCCAGGTATGACCCACGACCCGCAACGAGAGGGATTCGTCGAACCCCTGCCGCCTCATACCGTCTTGATCGGATGAGACGACGACCGACGACCGTCCGGGACAGCGGTCCCGAGCACGGGCGAGACAGCGGGCAGGTGGCACGGGTGACACGGGTGACTCAGCGGGAACCGGCGAAGGGCAAGGCGTTCGCCCCCGAGTACCAGGGGGCGCTCGGCTCCCTGTCGGTGAACTCCTCGCTCACCGAGGTGCTGGCGAAAGGCATCGAAGAACTGCGCGCGGCCGAAGGTGCCGGGCAGCAGCGGGAGATGGCGCGCTGCGGCCTCGCCGTCGCGGAGGCGTACCGGCGGCTGGGCCGGATCACGGAGGCCGACGCCGCCTGGAAGGCGAGTTACCGCGCGGCACGCTCGGCGGGGGACACCGGGGCGATGGCATGGGCCCTGTGGAGCGGCGGCACCCTCGCCCGGCAACGGGGCGCGCTGGCGCTCGCGTACCGGCTGCTCGGGCTCGCGGCCGAACTGGGCGAACGCGGGGGCGACGTGGTGGTACGCGGTTACTCGCTCGCCGGTCTCGCGGAGACCGGGCGCATCCAGGGCGACTACCAGGCGGTCGGTGAACTGCACGAACAGCTGCTCGCCGAGGCCCGCCGGCGCGGGGAGGCCCGGCACACGGTGTGGGCACTCGAAGGCATCGCGCAGATGCACCGCAACACCGGCTCCTACGACCGGGCACTCGCCCTCTTCGAGGAGGCGGCCGAGACCGCCGGCCGGGCGGACGACCGGCGTGGACGGGCCTGGGCGCTGCGCGGAATAGCCGATGTGGTGTCCGTGCGCGACGGTGACGTGGAGCGCGCCCTGGCGCTGCTCGCCGAGGCCGAAGTGGCGTGCCGGGAGATGAACCTCTCCAGCGCGCTGGCGTACAACCACAAGATGCGCGGCAATGTGCACTACCGGGCCGGGCTGTACCCGCAGGCCCGCGACGACTACGGGCAGGCGCTGGCGGAGTTCGAGGAGATGAACGAGCCCCGGGGGACCGCGCTGTCCCGGCTGGGGCTCGCCAAGTCACTGGCCCGCCTCGGGAGGAACCCGGCGGAGACCGCCGTGGAACTGGCCGGACTGCGCAGGACCCTCGACCGGATCGGTCTGCGGCACGCGCGGGACATGGTCGACAAGGCGGCCGCCGAACTGGGGGTGGGACCTCTGCCCGACGGGGACCGCCGCACCGAGGAGGGGGTGGCCCGATGATCTCCCCGACCGCGGCGCCGGCCGAGACCGCCCCCCGGGTGCTCGCCCGCTGCCGTGACCTGGTGCGGCCCGCGCTGTCCGCCGCGATCGGACGGCTCCACCCGTGGCCCGGCGAGATGGCCGCCTTCTCGCTCGGCTGGTGCGCGGTCGGCGGCGCACCGACCGCCGGGGCCTTCGAGGGCAAGGGAGTACGCCAGGCCCTCGCCGTACTGTGCGCGGAGGCCGCCGGAGCTCCCGGGGAGAGCGCCGTCGCCGGGGCGGTCGCCGTCGAACTCACCCACGCCTTCTCCCTGATGCACGACGACATCATGGACGGGGACGGGACCCGGCGGAAGCGGGAGACCGTGTGGAAGGCGTACGGCACCGGAGCCGCCGTACTGGCCGGTGACGCGCTGTTCGCCCTCGCGGTGCAGACCCTCGCCGAGACGCCCGGGCCGCACACCGCCGCGGCCCTGCGCCTGCTGTCGAGGACACTGAGCGGGCTGGTCCACGGCCAGGCGGAGGACCTGCTCCTCGCAGCCCGCCCCTGGACGGGGCCCGAAGCCGTCGGGCCCGACGAGTACCGGGCCATGGCGGAGCTCAAGACCGGCACCCTGCTGGGCTGCGCTGCCGCGCTCGGCGGACTGCTGGGCGGCGCACCGGCCGGGACCGTGAGCGCGCTGGACCGGACCGGACGCCACCTCGGGGTGGCCTTCCAGGCCGTCGACGACCTGCTCGGCATCTGGGGTGACCCCGCGGTGACCGGCAAACCCGTGCACAGCGATCTGCGGCAGCGCAAGAAGACCTTTCCCGTGCTGGCGGCCCTCGCCGGTGAGGGCCGCCGGGCCAGGGAGCTCGCCACCCTCCTGGACTCCCCGCTGCCCCTCGACGACGAGGGCGTGGTCCGGGCGGCGGCGCTGGTCGAGGCGTCCGGCGGCCGAACCGCCACTCTGGACGAGGCCCGCCGGCACCTCGACGCCGCCCGCGCCTGCCTGCGGAGTGTCCCTCTGGCCCCGGGCCCGGTACGCGAGATCGAGGTGCTGCTCGGATTCCTGCTCCACCGCACGGTGTGAGGGGCGGGCCTCACCGACCCGTCAGGCGGCACCGCCCCCCACGGCCTTCGCGAGCAGCGCCACGGGCCGGTCCGCGAACAGTTCGGCGAGCGCGACCGTGCCGCCCCGGAACTCCCGGCCCGGAGCCAGCTCGTCGCGCCACGGCCCCTCGTCGGGCAGCGCGAGCGTCGTGTCACGCCAGCCACCCTCCTCCGCGAGGCGCAGCGAGAGCCTGGTCACGGCGGTGACCACCTCGCCTGACCGGCAGAACGCCAGGCAGTGGGCGGCCGCCGGGCCACGCGCGGGGAGCGGGGCGTACGTGCCCCGTTCACCGAAGACGTCCCGGCGCTCCCGCCGCAGGCGCAGCGCGGCCGTCGTGACCGCCGTCTTCTCGTCCTGCCCCGCCGGGGGCCGGCCGAAGGGCCGCCGGTTGTCCGGGTCGACCAGCGCGATGTACTCCCGCTCCGTGCCCTGGTACAGGTCGGGCACGCCCGGCATCGTCAGGTGGACCAGGGCGGCGCCCAGCACGTTGGCCCGGACGAAGGGAGCCAGCGTGCCGGAGAACCGGGTCATCAACGACCGCGCCTCGCCCTCGCCGCTGCCCGGGCCCGCCGCCACGAAGTCGGTCACCGCACGCTCGTACGCGGGGTCGGGCTCCGTCCAGCTGGTGAACAGACCCGCCTCCCGAACGGACTTCAGCAGGGCGGGCGCCAGCCTGCCCGCCATCTCCCCGGCGGGCAGGCCGGCACATCCGTACGCCGACTGCCAGGCCTGCCAGGCCAGCTGCGGGTCTGGGGCGGCCATGGAGGTCGCCCGGGTCAGCTGCGCAACGAGCGAGGACCACCGCTCGGGGCACTCGGACAGGACCGCGATCCGGGCCCGCACGTCCCCGCTGCGCTTGGTGTCGTGCGTGGTCAGTACCGTGCCGGTGGCCGGCCAGTCCCGGGCGATGCGCGCGCAGAAGGCGTGGAACTCCTCCGGGCTCACCGCGGGCCTGCCGGGGTCGCCGCCCACTTCCGTCGCCGAGATCAGCGGGACGTAGCGGTAGAAGGCCATGTCCTCCACCGACTTCGCGTGCAGCGCGGACGCCGTCTGGGCGAACCTGGCGCAGAACGCCGTGTGGTCGGGCCCGTCACCGAGCCGGCCCAGCGCCAGCCCCCGCACCACGTCGACCGCCTCCGCCTCCTGGGAGACGGAGAACACCGCCTTGGCGTCCCGCACCGCGTCGGCGGGCAGGGCCGACTCCGCGATCTCCGTGAGCGGGCCGCCCGCCGTGACGTACGGGCGGTAGACGGGCACCCGGACCAGCAGCTCGCGCACCGCCGTGTGCAGAGCCCACGGGGCATGGTCGCGCAGGGCGGGGTCCGCGGCGCACGCCTGGACGGCGAGGCGGGTGAGCCACTCCGTCTCGGCGGCGAGGTCATGGGTGACGACGCGGTAGGCCGCCCGCCGGACGGTGGCCGTCCAGTAGCCGCCGCGGTCCCCGGGCGGACCCGCGAAGTCCCGGTAGCGGCCGAGCAGGTCGGCCCCGCCCATCGGATCGGTGAAGACCCCGTCGATCCGGTGCAGCGCGTCGTACCCCGTGGTCCCCGCCACGGCCCAGCCCGCCGGGAGCGCCTCGGAACCGGTCAGGATCTTCTCGACCACCGTCCACCGCCCCCCGGTGGCCTCGCTGAGCTGTTCGAGGTACGCGGCGGGTTCGGCCAGACCGTCCGGGTGGTCGATGCGCAGGCCGTCGACGACTCCGTCCCCCACCAGTCGCAGGATCGTGCCGTGGGTGGCGGTGAAGACGTCGGGGAGCTCCACCCGGACCCCGATGAGGTCGGAGATGGTGAAGAACCTCCGGTAGTTCAGCTCGGTACGGGCCAGGCGCCACCAGCCGAGCCGGTAGTGCTGGGCGGCCAGCAGCTCCGGCAGGGGAAGGCCGGCCGTACCCGCGCGCAGGGGGAACTCCTGCTCGCCGTAGCGCAGCACGGGCGTGCCGTCGTCCCGCTCGCCGACCTCGAAGCTGCCGCTCTCCTCGCCGATCCGCCCGGCGAGGACCGGCATCAGGACCTTCCCCCCGCCCGCCGCCCAGTCGATGTCGAACCAGTGGGCGTAGGGGGACTCCTGGCCCTCGCGCAGCACCTCCCACAGCGGCCGGTTGTACCGGGGGGCGGCCGCCATGTGGTTGGGCACGATGTCCAGGATCAGCCCGAGGCCGTGCGCGCGGGCCGTGGCGGCCAGCCGGCGCAGTCCCTCCTCGCCGCCGAGCTCGGCCCGCACCCGGCTGTGGTCGACGACGTCGTAGCCGTGGCCGGAGCCGGGCACGGCCTCCAGGACGGGGGACAGGTGCAGATGGGAGACGCCGAGCGTGGCGATGTACGGCACGGCGTCTGCGGCGGCTGCGAACGGGAAGTCCGGTTGGAGCTGCAGCCGGTACGTGGCGGTGGGCGTCATGGACACGTACGTACCCAGCCTGACGGCTTCTGTGTCACATGACGCCGCACCAGGCTCCCACCGGCGGCCTCCGGCCCGTCAGGGGTGACCCTTTCGGCCTACGCCGGACGCTTGAGCACCGTCAGACTGCGTCCGATGAGGGTCACCCGTTCGCCCGCGGACACCTTGGGTCCCGCACCCGGGGGGACCCCGTCCGGGACCGCCGTGTCCACGACGACCTGCCACCGCTTCCCGTGGTGCGCCGGAACGGTGAACTCCAGGGTGTCCGCACCGGCGTTGAACATCAGCAGGAACGAGTCGTCGGAGATCCGCTCGCCGCGCGGCCCGGGCTCCGAGATCGCATGACCGTTCAGGAAGACTGTCATGGCCTTGGCGTGGGCGGCCTGCCAGTCCCGCTGGGTCATCTCCTCGCCCCGGGGGGTGAACCACGCGATGTCGGACAGCTCGTCGTGCGTGCCTTCCACGGGGCGGCCGTGGAAGAAGCGCCTGCGCCGGAACACCGGGTGGTCGCGGCGCAGCCAGACCATGGACCGGGTGAACTCCAGCAGGCTCGTGTCCGTACCGTCGGCACCTGCGGCGTCCGCGCCGTCGCCCTCCGCTGAGCGGGCGGCGGCCGGGTCGGGCCAGTGGACCCAGGAGAGCTCGTTGTCCTGGCAGTAGGCGTTGTTGTTGCCGCGCTGCGTACGGGCGAACTCGTCGCCGTGACTGAGCATGGGCACACCCTGGGACAGCATGAGGGTGGCGATGAAGTTGCGCATCTGACGGCCGCGCAGCTCCAGCACCTCCTTGTCCTCCGTGTCACCCTCCGCGCCGCAGTTCCACGAGCGGTTGTGGCCCTCGCCGTCCCGGTTGCCCTCGCCGTTGGCGTCGTTGTGCTTGTCGTTGTACGAGACCAGGTCGTGCAGCGTGAACCCGTCGTGGCAGGTGGTGAAGTTGATCGAGGCCAGCGGGCGCCTGCCGTCGTCCTGGTAGAGGTCGGAGGAGCCGGTGAGCCGGCCGGCGAACTCCGCCAGCGTCCGGGGCTCGCCCCGCCACAGGTCCCTCACGGTGTCCCGGTACTTGCCGTTCCACTCGGTCCACAGCGGCGGGAAGTTCCCCACCTGGTAGCCGCCCTCACCCACGTCCCACGGTTCGGCGATCAGCTTCACCTGACTGACGACCGGGTCCTGCTGCACCAGGTCGAAGAACGACGACAGCCGGTCCACCTCGTGGAACTGGCGTGCGAGGGTCGCCGCCAGGTCGAAGCGGAAGCCGTCCACGTGCATCTCGGTCACCCAGTACCGCAACGAGTCCATGATCAGCTGGAGCACGTGGGGGGACCGCATCAGCAGGGAGTTCCCCGTGCCCGTGGTGTCCATGTAGTACTGCGGGTCGTCGGTCAGCCGGTAGTACGAGGCGTTGTCCAGGCCGCGGAAGGAGAGCGTCGGGCCCAGATGGTTGCCTTCGGCGGTGTGGTTGTAGACCACGTCGAGGATCACCTCGATGCCCGCCTGGTGCAGCGCCTTCACGGCCTGCTTGAACTCGAGCACCTGTTCACCGCGGTCGCCCCAGGAGGCGTACGCGTTGTGCGGGGCGAAGAAGCCGATGGTGTTGTAGCCCCAGTAATTGGCGAGTCCGGCGTCGGCGAGGCGGTGGTCCTGGACGAACTGGTGCACCGGCATCAGCTCGATCGCCGTGACGCCCAGCTCCGTCAGGTGGGCGATGATCTCGGGGTGCGCGAGCCCCGCGTACGTACCGCGCAGCTCCTCGGGCAACCCCGGATGCAGCATCGTCAGGCCCTTGACGTGCGCCTCGTAGATCACGGTCCGGTGGTAGTCCGTGCGGGGCCTGCGGTCGTCGCCCCAGTCGAAGTACGGGTTGACGACCACCGAGCTCATGGTGTGCGGCGCCGAGTCGAGGTCGTTGCGCTCGTTCGGCTTGCCGAACGGGTAGCCGTACACCGCCTCGCCCCACTCGATCTGCCCGGAGATCGCACGCGCGTACGGATCGAGGAGCAGTTTCGCCGAGTTGCAGCGCTGCCCGCGCTGGGGCTCGTACGGGCCGTGCACCCGGAAGCCGTAGCGCTGCCCCGGCATCACCCCGGGCAGATAGGCGTGACGGACGAACGCGTCGGTCTCGCGGAGCTCCACCGCCGTTTCTGAACCGTCGTCGTGCAGCAGGCACAACTCGATTCGGTCTGCGGCCTCCGAGAAGACCGCGAAGTTGGTACCGGCGCCGTCGTAGGTGGCACCGAGGGGATACGCCTGTCCCGGCCAGACCTGCATAGATAGGACTCTTCCATTTCTGATCCGGGTGTTGGAGGGTTCTTGCCCCGATACTCCCCGAAAGATGTGCGCGCACCTAGTACGTCCGCCGGTGCGGCCGGGTCCCGTCGGCCGGGAATCAGCCGGGACGGTCAACTTCGGACACGTCCGTGTCGCCCGGAGGAGCCCCGCCCCGCCCTACGCGCCCCGCCGTCCGGTATGCGGCATCCGGGGGGTGCCCAAACGCTATGAATCAGCTCACTCCCCCCGATCTCGCCGCATGGAACGAGCCTGCCGCGTATGGGAGTTGCGTAAGCAGCCTGTGCATCCTGCTGCACCGGCTCCCGGTCCCGGAGTACCCTTCCTTGATCGTTGGTGGGGGAGCGGAAGGCGGTACACGGGTGAGCTCGGGAGGGTTCGAGCTGCCCCCAGGTGACGCAGGTCACGAGGGGGAGTCGACCGATGCCCCGCCGGGGGCGGTCTCCCTCGCGCAGCCCATGGAGATCGGCGCGGAGCTGGACTGGGGAGCGGACGCCTGGAACGAGGTGCGCACACGGGCCCAGCGCGCCGGCCGGGCGTACATTTGGCTGAATCTCGTGGAACAGCGGCTGCGCGCCGTGGTCTCCGCGGTGGTCCGGCCGATCTACGAGCCGGTGCACGGCGAGGACTGGGTCGTGGCCGCCGCGGGCCCCGCGGGGCAGGAATGGGTCCAGCGGGCCGTCGCGGTCCGGGAGGTCTCGCGGCGCAAGGGCTATCTGCTCGACCCGGCCGACGACAACGTCCTCAGCTTCCTCACGCTCCCGCAGCTGCGGGAGCTGATGGTCCAGCACTGGGCCTGCTTCGAACCGTATTTCGACGACCGCCGTGAGGTGGAGCTCGCGCTCGACGAGCTGGAGGTGGCGCGCAACGTCGTCTCCCGCAACCGCGCGCTGAACGAGGCGGTCCTCGCACAGGCCGAGCGGGCCTCCGCGCGGCTCCTGGAGATCCTCGGCGGCGGAGCCGCCGTCCCGTCCGCCGACCGTCTGCCCGTGGACGCGGTGGAGGAACTGGTCGGCGACCGGTACGCCGACGTGGTCTCCGTCCACCCCGACCGGGTGCGGCTCCAGCGCCAGCTGCCCGCCGAGGACCTGTTCGGCGGCGCGCGCCGGCTCGACGCGATCGGCATAGGGCTCAATCTGCTCACCCAGAACTTCTCGGGCCGCAGGCTGGTCCGCCTCGCGGAGTCCGGCTGCCGCGTCCGGCTGCTGTTCATCAATCCGGCCAGCAGCGCGGTCAAGCGCAGGGAGCGGGAACTCGGGCTCAAGAAGGGCGAGCTGAGCCGGTCCGTGGAGATGAACATCCTGCACATGCGCCGGGTGCGCTCCAAACTCCGTGACCCGGGCGCCTTCCAGATCCAGGTCTTCGACGAGACGCCACGCTTCACGGCCTACCTGGTGGACGGTGACGGCCCGGACGCGGTGGGGGTCGTGCAGCCCTATCTGCGGCGCGCACGCGGCATGGAGGCACCCGTACTGGTGCTGCGCGGGGGCGGGCGCGCCGTGGTCCGGGCGGGCCAGGACAGCGAGCACGGTCTCTTCGAGACCTACCGCGAGGAGTTCGAGTCGGTGTGGACGGACTCCCGGCCCGTCTCCTGACGCCTCCTCCTGCGTTGTCAGTGGCGCGTGCGAAGGTGGTCTCCACATGGGGGAGAGCACCAAGGAGGAGGTACGGGATGAGCTGGCACCGGGAGCGTCTGGTCGGCTTCGACCTGGAGACGACGGGCACGGAACCGCTGGAGGCCCGGATCGTCACCGCCGCGGTCGTGGCGGTGGAGAGCCGGGCGGGCGAGCCGGTCCGGTGCGGCACCTGGCTGGCGGATCCGGGCATCCTGATCCCCGCGCAGGCCTCGGCGATCCACGGCATCAGCAGCGAGCGGGCGGCGGCGGAGGGCCGTCCGGTCCGTGAGGTGGCGGACGAGGTCGCCGAGACGCTGGTGGAGTACTGGCGCGAGGGCGTGCCCGTCGTGGCGTACAACGCCGCGTTCGACCTGACCCTGCTCTCCGCGGAGTTGCGGCGCCACGGACTGCCGTCCCTGAGCGAGCGGCTGGGCCGGCCGGGCATCGGTCCGGTCATCGACCCGTACACCATCGACCGGGCGGTCGACCGCTACCGCAGGGGCAAGCGCACCCTCGAGGCGGTCTGCGTCGAGTACGGCGTGGTGCACGGGGGCGCCCACGACGCCGCCGCCGACGCGCTGGCCGCGGTGCGCGTGGCGTACGCGATAGCCGAGCGGCACGGTTCGGTGGCCGCCCTCACCACCGCCGAACTGCACGAGCGCCAGATCGGGTGGTACGCGCAGTGGGCCGCGGACTTCCAGACGTTCCTGCGCCGCAAGGGCACGGCCGACGCGGTGATCGACGGCCGCTGGCCGCTGCGCGAGCCGGCCCCGGCACAGATCTCCTGACGGCCGCCCCGTCAGAAGGGGTACCAGCGGACCTCGGGGTCGTCCTCGCGCAAGGACGCCACCCTGCGGCGGAATTCGGCCAGCGCCTTCGGGTTGGCGGGGGCGTGCTGGGAGACCCAGGCGCAGCTGGCCGTCTCGCGGGCTCCGCGCAGCACGGCGCAGCCCTCCCACTCGCGCACGTCCCAGCCGTAGGCCGCCGTGAAGGCGTCGTACGCCTCGGTGGGCAGGCCGTACCGGTCGCGGGAGAGGGCGAGCACCACGAGATCGTGCTCGCGCAAGTCCGCGGAGAAGGTCTCCAGGTCGACCAGGACCGGTCCGTCCGGACCGACGTGGACATTGCGGGGGAGCGCGTCGCCATGGATCGGACCGGGTGTCAGATGCGGGGCCAGAGCGGCCGCCGCCCTCGCGAAACCGTCGCGCCGGCCGCGCAGGTACTCGGCGTCGGCGGGGTCGATCGCGTCCCCCGCGAGCCGCAGCCAGCGTTCCACGCCGCCGAGCAGTTCGCGGCGCGGCAGCGTGAGGCCCTCCGGGGCGGGCAGCGCGTGGATCGAGGTGAGCAGTGGGGCCAGGTCGCGGGGCTCGGGAGGGCGCACCGCTTCGGGGAGCCGGTGCCACAGGGTCACCGGATGGCCCTCGACCAGCCGGGCCGCGGGTTCGGCTGCCCGTACGGCCGGCACACCCGAGGCGGCGAGCCACCGGGCGACGGCGACCTCGCGCTCGGCCCGCTCCTTCAGCTCCGGGTGCGACGTGGCGTCCCTGCCGACCTTGACCACCAGGTCGCCGACGGCGAACACCGCGTTCTCCCCCAGTGCGAGCAGCTCGGCGCGGCCGGTCAGCCCGGTGGCGGTCAGTACCTCGCGTGCGCGCATCTCGTCCATGGCCCGATTTTCGCATCCGTGCAGGCCACCTTGACGAACGGACCGCCCGTCAGCACGATGACGGGGGCCGTGCGGACGGCTAAACATGGATGAAACCGATCCAATGGGGTAAAGGGGTCGATTCGTGACATTGACCGGTGTGGTGGCACCGCAGGGCCGCAAGCACCCACCCGGGGGGCCGCCGGAACGGCGCAGACGCGACGGCGCCACCTGGTTCCTGGTGCTGCCCGCGTTGATCCCGATCCTGCTCCTGAGCGTCGGGCCCCTGCTGTACGGCATCGCGCTGGCCTTCACCGACGCGCAGTCGGGCCGCACCCGCTCGACCCGCTGGATCGGCGCCCTCAACTTCCAGGACCTCCTGCACGACACCCTGTTCTGGGACTCGTTCAGGATCGGTCTGCTGTGGGCGGTCGGCGTGACCGTCCCGCAGTTCGTACTCGCGCTGGGTCTCGCCCTGCTGCTCAACGCGAACCTGCGCATGCGCTGGCTGGCCAGAGCACTGGCCATCATCCCGTGGGCGATGCCCGAGGTGGTCGTCGGCATCATGTGGCGCCTGGTCTACAACCCCGACGCCGGCATCCTGAACGAGACCGTCCGCGACCTCGGGCTCGGAGACGGCCGGGACTGGCTGACCGGACCGGCGACCGCCCTGCCCGCCGTGATCCTCGTAGGCATCTGGGCCGGCATGCCCCAGACCACCGTGGCCCTGCTGGCCGGACTGCAGAACACCCCCCACGAACTCCACGAAGCGGCCGCCCTCGACGGTGCCGGGGCCTGGCGCCGCTTCCGCACCGTCACCTGGCCCGCCATCAGGCCCGTCGCCCTGGCCATCAGCGCGCTCAACTTCATCTGGAACTTCAACTCCTTCGCCCTGGTCTACGTCCTGACCAGCGGAGGACCGGGAGGACGGACACGGCTGCCCATGCTCTTCGCCTACGAAGAGGCCTTCCGCTACGGACAGTTCGGCTACGCCGCGGCGATGGGCTGCGTGATGGTCGCGGTGATCTCCGTGATCCTCGCCGTCTTCCTCGCCGGCCGGCTCGGGGGAGGCGAGGACGCGTGAGTCCGCGTACCGGCGGAGCGGCGCGAACCGGGCAGTACGCGGCGCTCGTGTGCTATCTGGTCTTCCTCGCGTTCCCGTTCCTGTGGCTGATCTCCACGGCCTTCAAGCCCGCCCGCGAGCTGGGCTCGCTGCACCCCACCTGGCTTCCCGAAGACCCGACCCTGGACAACTTCCGGCAGGCGTTCGACGAGCAGCCGCTGCTCCGCGCCGCCGCCAACTCGCTGACCGCCGCCCTCTGCGCGGCTCTGATCGCCGTCGTCATCGCCACGCCCATGGCGTACGTCATGGCCCGTCACCGCGGGAGGCTGTCCACGGCCGCCACCGGGTGGGTCGTGATCAGTCAGGCGTTCCCCTTCGTCCTGGTCATCATTCCGCTCTTCCTGGTCCTGAAGAACCTGCATCTGATCAACTCACTGTGGGGGCTGATCATGGTGTACGTGGTGTGGTCGCTGCCCTTCGCCCTCTGGATGCTCGCCGGGTACGTACGGGCTGTGCCGCCCGAACTGGAGGAGGCCGCGGCGGTGGACGGGGCCGGCAAGGCGCGGATACTCGTCTCGGTCACCGCACCGCTGCTGGCTCCCGGCATCGTCGCCACCGCCCTCTTCGCGTTCATCACCGCGTGGAACGAGTTCTTCTTCGCACTCGTCCTGCTCAAGACCCCGGAGAAGCAGACCTTGCCCGTCGTGCTCACCCACTTCCTCGGCGCGGAGGGGGTGGCCGACCTCGGGCCGCTCGCCGCCGCCGCTGCCCTCGCCACCCTTCCCTCCCTCCTCCTCTTCGCGTTCATCCAGAAGCGCATCACGGGCGGACTGACGACCGGGGCGGTGAAGCACTGATGCGCCGCAGTCCTCTGGCGGCCGCCGCGGCGATGACCGCCACGCTGGCGCTTCTGCTGACCGGCTGTTCCGGCGGAGGCCGCGGCACGGACGCCGACGGCACGATCCGGCTGAGCTTCCAGTCACTGGCCTGGCAGAAGGAGTCCGTCGACGCCAACAAGCAGCTGGTCCAGGAGTGGAACCGCATCCACCCGGACATCCAGGTCGACTACGTGCAGGGCAGCTGGGACTCCGTCCACGACCAGCTGCTCACCTCCTTCGAAGGCGGCGAGGCGCCCGACGTCATCCACGACGCCTCCGACGACCTCGCGGACTTCGCGTACGGCGGCTACCTCGCCGACCTGCGGACCCTGCTGCCGGACCGGCTGACCGAGGACATCCCGCGGCAGTCGTGGCGGACCACGACGTTCGGCGACGGTGTCTACGGGGTTCCCTTCCTCCAGGAGCCCAAGGTCCTGATCGCCAACACGAAGATCCTCCAGGCGTCGGGCGTCCGGATCCCCACCCCGCAGCGGCCCTGGAGCTGGCCGGAGTTCCGTGAGATCACCGACGAGCTGACGGCGAAGGGGAGGTACGGAGTCGCCTGGCCGCTCAAGGAACCGGTCTCCGTCACGCTCAATCTGGGCCTGTCGGCCGGCGGGAAGCTCTTCCACCGCGACGCGGACGGCAAGGTGACCATCCGCTTCGAGGAGGGCGACCAGGTCATGCCCGAAACGGTCAGGGACCAGGTCAACGCTGATCGCAGCGCGGCGCGTACGGCGCTGGGCATGGGCGGTTCGGACACCCTGCCGGGCTTCTTCGGCGGCAGGTACGCCATGGTCCCCCTGGGCTTCTCCTACCGGCAGCAGGTCGTCGAGCAGGCCCCCGAAGGCTTCGAGTGGAGCGTCCTGCCCGCCCCTGCCGGCGCCGGCGGGCTCGCCCAGGGAGTGAGCCCGCAGACCCTCTCGGTGGCCGAGGACAGCCCGCACAAGAAGGAAGCCGTGCAGTTCATCGACTTCCTGCTGCGTCCACCGAACATGGTGCGACTGGCCAGGGGCGACTGGATGCTGCCGACCGGCACCGATGCCCTGGCCGATCCTTCGCTGCACACCACCGAGAACGGCTGGGCGACCGGCGCGGCCCTCGCCGGCGCCCTGCGTCCCGCCCCGGCCCAGTCGGTGCGCGGCTATCCGGAGTGGAAGGACAAGGTCGCCACGCCCGCGCTGCAGGAGTTCTACAGCGGGGCGATCGACGTGAAGGAGCTGGAGGAGCGCCTGGCCGGTTCGGGTAACCGCGTACTCGCCCGCTATCAGCGCTGATC
This sequence comes from Streptomyces sp. B1I3, assembly GCF_030816615.1. Classification (NCBI taxonomy): domain Bacteria; kingdom Bacillati; phylum Actinomycetota; class Actinomycetes; order Kitasatosporales; family Streptomycetaceae; genus Streptomyces; species Streptomyces sp. B1I3. The sequence continues at coordinate 1,804,568 of NZ_JAUSYD010000001.1, read as the reverse complement.
CGGCGGTCGCGGCTGATCCGGCGGTCGCCGTCGTGCCGGCCGGGCAGGAGGCCCACCTGCCCGGCGCGGATGTCTCCCAGGCGGGACCGCAGGTGTCCACGCCGGCGGGCACGGGGCCCGCCGCGTGCAGGGAGAGCGCCGGCGGTGGAGCTGATCCGGCAGGCTTCCGGCGGGGACGGTCGCCGCAGGCGGGGTGGCACCACGGGTGACCGTGCCGGCCGCCGCACCGGGCGCGGCCGGCAATCCGGGCCGCCGACCAAGCGTCCGGGCCCGGAGATGACGGCGTGTCACGGGCGCTTCGCACCGGCCAGATGTCCCGCTTCATTTCGCGGCTTCGCGGCTTCGCGGCTTCGCGGCTTCCCGGCTTCGCGGTACGGGGAAGCCCTGTCCTGTGTGCGGCAGAGGGTGCGCCCGGCCGGAAGAAGAAGGCGCGGTTCCGAAGGAGTGGGCCGCGGGCCGTCGTCGGCAAGCGCGGCGATCACAGCCACCGGGTGCGGATTACGCGGTCTTCGCTTCCTCTGGCCCGATTTCGTCGCGAGTGCGCCGGTTTCCTGTGACGAAAGACGGGTGACTGCGTGACGGCTACATGAAGTTCTTGATCTGGGCGCGTCAATCCAGCAGGGTTTCGAAGCAGCCCCCGGAGATCTTCCGGCCGAGGGCCAATCCCCCCACAAAGAATGACGAGGAGACCCCTCTTCATGGCAATTCACAAGCGTGCACGCCGGGTCAAGCTGACCGCCGCGATAACCGCCGTCGCCGCCGCGGCGGGTGTCGGCCTTCTCGGCACCCCGTTCGCCGGAGCGGCCCCTGCCCCCGCGATGGGCACCGTCTACGGTGCCGACGCCGCCACGGCCGTCTCCGGCAGCTACATCGTGATGCTGGACGGGAAGGCGGACAAGTCGAAGCTCGCCGAGGAGTACGGTGGCAAGCTCTCGCGCACCTACGACTCCGCCATCAACGGCTTCTCGGCCGGCGGCCTGACGCAGACCGAGGCCAGGCGGCTCGCCGCCGACCCCGCCGTCGCCAAGGTCGTGCAGAACAAGAAGTTCCACATCGACGCCACCCAGGACGATCCGCCGTCCTGGGGCCTGGACCGGATCGACCAGACCGCGACCGCGGGCGACCACGCGTACGCCTATCCGGACGCCGCGGGTGAGGGGGTCACGGCGTACGTCATCGACACCGGCGTACGGGCGACCCACGGGGACTTCGAGGGCCGGGCCACCTCCGGTTTCGACGCCGTGGACAACGACGACGACGCGAACGACGGCAACGGACACGGCACCCACGTGGCCGGTACGATCGCCGGCGCCGCCCACGGCGTGGCCAAGAAGGCGAAGATCGTCGCTGTCCGCGTCCTGGACGACGCCGGCTCCGGGACCACCGAGCAGGTCGTCGCAGGCATCGACTGGGTCACCGCCGAACACGAGGGCCCGTCCGTCGCCAACATGAGCCTCGGCGGAGGCGCGGACCCGGCCCTCGACGCCGCGGTCCAGAAGGCGATCGCCTCCGGCGTCACCTTCGCGGTGGCCGCCGGCAACGAGTCGGGCGACGCGGGTGAAGGCTCGCCCTCCCGGGTCCCCGAGGCCATCACGGTCGCCTCCTCCACGGTGGACGACAAGCAGTCGTCGTTCTCCAACTACGGTTCGGTCGTCGACATCTACGCTCCCGGCTCGGACATCACGTCGGACTGGAACGACAGCGACGACGGCACGAACACCATCTCCGGTACGTCCATGGCGACCCCTCATGTCGTCGGTGCGGCCGCCGTCTACCTCGGCGGGCACCCGGACGCCACCCCGGAGCAGGTCGCCGCGGCACTCACGGGCGGGGCCACTCCGGACGTGATCTCCAACGCGACGGAGGGCACGGCCAACAGGCTCCTCAAGATCGTCGAGTAGGCCGGTAAGAAGGAACGGTCACGGGCCGCCGCGCCCACCCCCACGGGGCGCGGCGGTCGTGACCGGCGGGAAGATCGTCCTATGGTGGGGTCATGAGCACGAGGTACGCGGCGCTGCTGCGCGGGGTCAACGTCAGCGGTCGCCGCAGAGTCCCCATGGTGGAACTCCGCACGCTCCTCGCGGAGCTGGGGCACGGGGACGTCGCCACCTACCTGCAGAGCGGGAACGCCGTGTTCAGCAGCGCGTCGGGTGACGAGGGCGCGCTCGCCGCCGAACTGGAGCGGGCGATCGAGGCGCGGTTCGGATTCCCGGTCGACTGTCTGGTCCGCCCGGGTGCCTATCTGGCGGCGGTGGCGGACGCCTGTCCGTTCCCGGCCGCAGAGCTCGAGGGCAAGCAGCTGCACGTCACCTTCTTCGACCGGCCCGTCGACGCCGCCCGCTTCGCCGGCCTCGACGCCGCCGCCTACCGCCCCGAGTCCTTCCGGCTCGGTGAGCGTGTGCTCTATCTGTACGCCCCCGACGGACTCGGCCGCTCCAAGCTGGCCGACGCCCTCGGCCGGCCCGCCCTCACCCGGGGCCTGGTCGCCACCAGCCGTAACTGGAACACCGTGGCCGAACTCGTGGAGATGACGCGTGACTGAGCGATCGCCCGCCGTGGCCGCAGCCATCGAGGGCGAGCTCCGCCTCCTCGACCCGGTGGTACGGGCGTCCGCGGAGGTACTGGGAGCGATGCTGCACCCCGAATTCCGCGAGATCGGTACCAGCGGCAGGCTCTGGGAGCGGGACACGATCATCACCGCGCTCACGACCCCCGACCCCGGCGCACCGCGCCCCGGCCCGCTGACCGCGACCCGGATGCGGGGCGAACAGCTCGCCTCGGACCTGGTGCACCTCACCTTCGACACGGAGTCCAGGGGGCTGCGTTCTCACCGCAGTTCACTCTGGCGGCTGTCGGCGACCGGCTGGCTGCTCTACTTCCATCAGGCGACTCCGTTCATCGACGACCCGTTCGCCGAGGTCTGACCGCGCCCGGGCCGCGGCCCGGGCGTGAGCCGTACGCCGTACAGCGCCCGTCCCGCGCCGGCGACCGGGCCCGGAGCCCGTGCAGCACAGGCCGGTGCAAGGCCGCAAGAGTGCCGCCCCGGCCCGATCCGGCGCCCGATGGCGGCCTGTTCTCGCCGAAAGGGCCGATTCCGGCCATGCCAGAGGCTCGGGCAATTCAGCGGTAAGCCGACCGAACGGACGGTGGCCCGGAGCCTGCGGTCCAGGGTCGCGGAGGCCGGTGCACAACCGGGGGCGGGGCGTCCGGAGCGTGTGTGATCGCGACGCCCGGCGAGAAGGTGCGACGTCCCGCCGCTCGTTCGCGGTTTGCTGCAATGCGCCTCCTGCATCCGTCCGGTGAGCGGATACCGGCGTTCGGAGATCATCCGGTCGCCTATCGGAGTCCCCTGTCCGCTCTCCGTCATCGGTCCGGAAGGCGACCTTGCCACCGGGCCAAGCGGAGTCAAGGATTCACGTCGTGCGGTTGGCAGGTCCACGACTAGAACCCGCGGTCGCGGACAGCCGTACGCGCGGCCCGCCCACCCAGCGGGCCGTCACACCCCCCTTCATGGAGGAACTTGTGACCTTCAAGCGCTTCGCCCCCCTCGGCTCGCTCTCCAGACGAGCACGGCTCATCGCCGCGACCTCCGGTCTGGTCACCGCCGTCGCGCTTGCGGCACCGACCGCGGTCGCCCAGGCCGCACCCGACACCACGGTGACGAAGGCCGAGCTGGCCGACGCCGGAAACGCCGTGCGCGGTGCCGACATCGCCGGTACCGCCTGGTACACCGAGGCGAGCACCGGCAAGGTCGTCGTCACCGTGGACAGCACGGTCTCCGCCGCGGAGATCGCCACGATCAAGCAGTCGGTCACCGACTCCGGCGCCAAGGTCGACGTCAACCGCACGAACGGCACGTTCAACAAGCTCATCGCGGGCGGCCAGGCCATCTACGCGGGTGGCGGCCGCTGCTCCCTCGGCTTCAACGTCCGCAGCGGCAGCACCTACTACGCGCTGACCGCCGGCCACTGCACCGAGATAGGCAGCACCTGGTACACCAACTCCGGGCAGACCAGCTCCCTCGGCACCAGGGCCGGCAGCAGCTTCCCCGGCAACGACTACGGGCTCATCCGGCACACCAACTCCGCCAACGCGGACGGCCGGGTCTACCTCTACAACGGCAGCTACCAGGACATCACCTCCGCCGGCAATCCCACGGTCGGCCAGGCGGTGAAGCGCAGCGGCTCCACCACCGGTGTGCACAGCGGCACGGTCACCGGCCTCAACGCGACCGTGAACTACGGCGGCGGCGACATCGTCAACGGCCTCATCCAGACCAACGTCTGCGCCGAACCCGGTGACAGCGGCGGCTCCCTCTTCGCCGGCACCAAGGCGCTGGGCCTGACCTCGGGCGGCAGCGGCAACTGCTCCAGCGGCGGCACGACGTTCTTCCAGCCGGTCACCGAGGCGCTGAGCGCCTACGGCGTCAGCGTCTTCTAGCGCGCACGCACCACACGCACCCGGCCGCGGGCCGCGCTCTTCGAGCGCGGCCCGCTTCGGTGTCCCCTTCCGCCACCCCGGCGACGGGGCACTGGGCCAAGCGGGCGAACAGGGTGAGTCCAGGGTCCGGCGAGTGGCCGGAAGGGACACTCCGTATCAAACTCGGGCGATACGTCGTGTGCCCCTCCCTTCCGAGGGGCCCGACGGCGCATCCGCTTCCCACCAGCCCCGAGGAGATGTACGGATGGCGTTCAATCCACTCGAACAGCGGGGTATCCCGCTGGACCGCCAGCTACGCAACTGGCGAGAGCTCGACGTGCAGCCGATCGACCCGGACCGCTGCGACCCTTACACCCGGTGCCGGATCATCACCATGAACGGCATCGAGGTCGAGGCGATCCTGTTCAGCCACCAGCTGGCGCGGCACTGTCCCGACCCCGAGATCAAGCGGGAGCTGGCCCGCACGCGCTACATCGAGGCACAGCAGCAGAAGGTCGTGAACTGGCTGCTGCCAGGCGTCTCGTCGGTGCTCGAGACGACGATCGCGTACGAGCAGGTCGCGGTGGACCTCACCGCCTGGGTCGCGCGCATGGAGCCGGACCCGTATCTGAAGCAGGCGTACCAGTTCGGGGTGCTGGAGGACTTCGACCACCTGTACCGGTACGCGAACCTCTACGAGATGATCGAGCACCGCAAGGCCGAGTCGATCGTCGACGGGCTGACCGAGGTCATGCCGGGCCGCCCGACGAAGTACCACCACCGCGACCCGTACGACAACGTCCGCGACCCGTACGCGAAGGACGGGACGAACCCCCTGTCGAAGCTGCACGCGCTGACGATCATGTCGGCGGAGCAGCAGACGATGAACTTCTACATGAACACGGGCCCCACCTACATGGAGCCGATCGCCCGCCGGCTCTACCAGGAGATCGGGCTCATCGAGGAGGAGCACGTCACCCACTACGAGTCCCTCGTCGACCCGGGGGAGACCTGGTGGGAGCAACTGGTCAACCACGAGTACAACGAGTGCTACCTGTACCACTCGTTCATGGAGCAGGAGAGCGACCCGAAGGTCAAGGCGATCTGGGAGCTGCACCTGAACATGGAGCTGGAGCACCTGCACATCGCCTGTGACCTGATGCGGCGCCACGACGGCCGCGACCCGGAGTCGGTGCTCGCCCCCGAGCTGCCGAACGTGCTCACCTTCGAGCCGAACAAGGCCTACCTCCGTGAGCTGCTCGACACCCAGATGGACCTCACCACGCTCGGCGCCGGCTACGTGCGTGAGGCGCACGAACGGTTCGAGGCGATGCAGGAGCGGATCCACGGCGGCGAGGAGCCTCCGAGCGAGCAGGTCATCGTGGATCACGACGCCATGTTCGGCCGCGAGTACCGCGTGCAGTCCGAGGGCGAGCACCCCGACCCCGCCATGCGCGAGAAGTGAGGGACGCCATGCCCGGACCCAGGACCCCGCACGCCGGTGACGACCTGGCGCAGGACAACGACGTGGTCGCGTTGCTCATGCGCCAGCACGGCGACATCCGCAATCTCTTCGACGAGGTCGAGGGAAGCACCGGCGAGGGCCGCCGTGACGCCTTCCGCCGCCTCGTCCGTCTCCTCGCTGTCCATGAGACCGCCGAGGAGGAAGTCGTGCATCCCTTCGCCCGGCGCAACCTGCCGGGAGGCGAGCAGGTGGTGGCGGACAGGCTCGCCGAAGAGCGGGCCGCCAAGGAGGCGCTGTCCGCCCTGGACGGCATGGACACCGACGACCCCGAGTTCCTCCCGCGCCTGAAGGCTCTGCGGACGGACGTGCAGGAACACGCGCGGGCCGAGGAGCGCTACGAGTTCACCCACATCCGGCGAAGCCGCGACGTCACCGATCTGGCGGCCATGGCCAAGGCCGTCAAAGCCGCGGAAGCCATGGCGCCGACGCGGCCTCATCCGGGTGTGGAGTCAGGTGCGGCCAACGCGGCCCTCGGCCCCGTGGCCGCGCTGATGGACCGCACCAAGGACACGGTGCGCAAAGCCATGGGCAAGGGCTGACGCGCTGAGCCCGTAGCCGGGGCGCCCCGGATCGGTGGTACCGCTGATCCGGGGCACACACCGCAGCGCCGGCGCTCCGCGCTTCTTCCGCCGCCGCACGGGCCCGGTCCACCAGGAGTCCGGAGCCCATGCGCGGCAGGAAGACGACGGCGTGGCGCGGCCGGCAACCTCGGTTACGGCGGAGGCAGGCGGGGAACACGTGACCGGTGAACGGACCGGCGACCGGATGCGAGGTGACCTGGGGCCATGGGCCGCAACGAAGAGATGCCTCTTCTCGACTCCCTGGACGCCGTGGCGGATCTGGTGAGGCGTCGCAGCGGTCTGTACGTGCGCTGGTCCCGGGGGCCGCATCCGGACACGGACACGCTGTCCAGCCGCGACGAGCTCACCGGCGTACCGCTGCCGGGGCTGTCGGCGAACGCGCTGGACGTGGAGGAGTGGTGGGGGGACAGGCCGGTGCGCACGTGGGTGGCGCGGCGTCTGTACGACTACTCCCACCTCCCGCGCCTCAAGGGGACGTTCACCCGGCCGTGGATCCTGCACGGCACCGAGGCAGGGCGCGGGCCTGACAACGAGCCCCTCGTCCGGGACGTCGAGCCGCTGGGATGGATCGCCGCGTCCGTCATCGACGAGGCCGATCACGAGGTGACGAGTCTGCCCGGACCGTGGGGACCGATGCGGCGCGACGGAGACAGGCCCGGCTGACGGTCCTCCGTGGGGCGGACGGCCTCCCCGGACGCCCCGCCGCGTGCCGGCCGGACCGGGACGGCCCGGGTCCACGGACCGCCGCGCGGGCGCACGGGTGCGCGAACCGGGAACGACCGCTGTCGCGTTTGTTCAAGATCGACGGCCCGGGCCGGACGCACGATGGGCCGCATGAAGAACGCCCACGCACACCTCACCGAATGCGCCACCGAGGCCGCCCGGGTCGCCCGCTGCGCCGACCTCGCCGGAACCGCCTCCGCCACCACTCCCTGCGACGGCTGGGACCTGCGGGAACTGATCAACCACTGGGTGCTCCACACCGCACACGGCCTGGAATGCCGGGCTCTGCGCACGACGATCCCGGACGAGCTGACGACCCGTGACTTCACCGCCGACGAGGACTGGGCCGAGCGGTACGCGGCGCAACTGGACCGTGCCGTCGCCGCCTGGGCCGACCCGGCCGCCTGGGAGGGGGACATCGACACGGGCCATGGTGCCTCCCCGGCCGGGGACGTCGCCGGGATGCTCGTCATGGAGACGGCGTTGCACGGCTGGGACGTGGCCCGGGCCACCGGCCAGGACTTCCGGCTCTCCGACCCGGCGGCGGCCTACGTCCTGGAGGTCGTCGCAGCGTCCGCCGCGCTCTACCGGCAGTACGACGGCTTCGCCGCCGAGGTCGCCGGGGCAGACGGGGACGCGCCCCTGTTCGACCGGGCCCTGGCCGGCAGCGGGCGCGACCCCAGCTGGTCGGCGAGCTGAAAACGGCCCGGACCACCGGCGGCCGATTGGCCCACAACGGCGGGCCACCGGCTCCATAGGCTCCTGCCATGACCGACCCGAAGAACCCCCCGACGGGCGCAGCGGCCGTCGACTTCTACTTCGACCCCGCCTGCCCGTTCGCCTGGATCGCCTCCCGCTGGATGCTGGAGGTCGAGCAACGGCGCGACATCGAACTCCGCTTCCACGTCATGAGCCTTTTCCTGCACAACACCGGCAACGAACTCCCCGGCCTGTACCGGGACCTCGTAGACAGGTCGATCGGCCCGGTACGCGTCGCGGCCGCCGCGGCGCAGGAGCACGGGGACGCCATCCTGCGCGACCTGTACACGGCCCTCGGCACCCGCGTCCACCAGCGGGGGAACGACGACTTCGACGCCGTGATCGCCGAATCCCTGGCCGAGCTCGGCCTGCCCGCCGCCCTGGCGGACGCCGCGCACACCGACCGGTACGACGAAGCCGTGCGCCGCAGCCACGACCGGGGCAAGGACCCGGTGGCCGGCTCCTACGTCGGTACGCCCACGATCCACGTCGACGGCACCGTGTGGTTCGGGCCGGTCCTGAACTCCGTGCCGCGCGGTGAGGAGGCGGCACGGCTCTTCGACAGCTTCCGGGTGCTGGCCGGTCACCCGGACTTCTTCGAGCTGAAGCGGACCCGCACCGGAAACCTCGACTGCGGCTGACGGGCCGGCCAGGGCCGGCCGCCTCAGGCGACGCGCGAGGTCAGCCTGTCCGACACCGCGCACGCCTCGTCGTACCGGGCCGCCAGCAACCGGGCCAGCTCGGGCGACGGGCCCAGCACGCCGGCCAGGACATCGGCCCCCGCCTCCTCCGCCCCCGCCGCGATCCGGTCCGGGAGACGACCCGGTGCGATCACGTACGGGGCCACCGCCACCCGACGGGCGCCCTCGGCGCGCAGGGCCCGTACCGCTCGGGCGGTACCTGGAAGGGATGCGGAGGCGAACGCAGGCCGCACGGCGCACCAACCGGTGTGCCGCAGCTCCCGCGCGATTTCAGCGATCACTGCGATCGCCTCCGGGTCTGTGGATCCCGCCGCGGCAAGGACCAGTCCGGTCGAGCCCTTGTCGGCCGGGGAGAGGCCCGCCTCGTACAGCCGCTGCTCCAGTGCCGAGTTCAGCAGCGGCGACGGGCCGAGGACGCCGGCCTGCCGGATCCGCAGCCGCGGCAGCCGGGACCGGGCCTCGCGCAGGACCGATGGGATGTCGGACTTGGCGTGGAAGGCCCGGGTGAGCAGCAACGGAAGCGCGACGACCTCGTCCACCCCGTCCGCGGCCAGGCGTTCCAGCACCCTGGGCACGGGCGGGGCGTTGAACTCCAGGAAGCCCGTCTCCACGCGCAGCCCGGGCCGCAGCGACCGTACCCGCGAAGTGAGCGCGTGCACGGCCGCCGCGTGCCGCGGGTCACGGCTGCCGTGGGCGATGACGAGGAGAACGGGGGAGGACATGGGGGACTCAGCTCCTGACGAGGAGACCGCGGCTGCGCAGCACCCGTCGCTCCAGCGGGCTGAAGATCAGCAGGTCGATCGCGATACCGACGAACAGGATGAGGAGGATCGCCAGGAAGATCCCCGGCATGTCGAAGTTGTTCCGGCCGTTCTCCAGCAACTGGCCGAGCCCCAGGCCCAGGTCGGGCGAGGACGCGATGATCTCGGCGGCCATGAGAGAGCGCCAGGAGAACGCCCAGCCCTGCTTCAGGCCCGCCAGATAGCCGGGCAGTGCCGCCGGCAGGACGATGTGCCAGGTCCCGCGCAGTCCGGTCGCACCGATCGTGCGGCCCGCGCGCAGGAACAGCGGCGGCACCTGGTCGACGCCGGAGACCAGGCCGTTGGCCACGGACGGCACGGCACCGAGCAGGATCACCGCGTACATCGTCCGGTCGTCGAGTCCCAGCCAGATGATGGCCGGCGCCACCCACGCCACGGACGGCAGGGACTGCAGCCCGGACAGGATCGGGCCGATCGCCGCCCGGACGACCTTGACGCGGGCCACCAGCAGCCCCAGCGGGGTACCGATGACCACGGCCATCAGGAAGCCGAGCAGACCGCGCGACACGCTGGTCCAGATGACCTCGAGCAGAGTGCCCTCCAGCCACATGTCCTTCGCGCTGTCCCAGACGGCGGACGGCGGCGGCAGTTTGTAGTCGTCGGTCACCTTCGCCCAGACCAGCAGCTGCCAGACGAGGAGGACCAGGACCACCGCCACCACCGGCGGCAGGACCTTGCCGAGCAGTACCTCGCGCAGCGGGGTCCGCCGCACCTGTACGGCGTCCAGGGCGTCGAGCCCGGCCTCGAGTCCGGCCAGATCGTCGGCCTTGGTTTCAGTGCTGGCCATGACGGCGGATCTCCCCACGCAGTTGTTCGGTGATCTCGACGGACAGTTCCGCCACGGCGGTGTCCTCGATGCGGCGCGGGTGCTCGATGTCGACCGTCCACTCCCGGGCGATCCGGCCGGGCCGTGAGGACAGCAGGACGACGCGCTCCGCGAGCCGGACCGCCTCGCGCACGTTGTGGGTGACGAAGAGGACCGAGGCGTTCGTCTCGCGCCAGATGCGGGTCAGTTCGTCGTGCAGCACATCGCGGGTGATGGCGTCGAGCGCGGCGAACGGCTCGTCCATCAGCAGCAGCTGGCTGTCCTGGGCGAGCGCACGGGCCATCGCCACCCGCTGGCGCATCCCGCCCGAGAGTTCGTGCACCCGCTTCCCGTACGCCCCGCCGAGGCGCACGAGTTCGAGGAGCCGCTCCGCCTCCGTGCGGCGATCCGCCTTGGACACCCCGCGCAGCCGCAGGGCCAGTTCGATGTTCTTGCCCGCGGTCAGCCACGGGAAGAGGGCGTGCTCCTGGAACATCAGGGCCGGCCGCCCGCCGGGGGTCTCGATGGCCCCCGCGGTCGGGCGGTCGAGTCCGGCCACCAGGTTGAGCAGGGTGGACTTGCCGCACCCGGACGCTCCCAGGAGGGTGACGAACTCGCCGGGAGCGACATCGAGCGTGATGTCGTCCAGGACCAGCTGCTGCCCCGTGGGTCCGGCGAAGGACTTCGAGACGTGCGTGATGCGAGCGGCGTGCTCGACCGCTGCACGGTCCTCGGCCTTGGTGAGGGTGGTGGTCGCCATGGTCGTCACCTCCTGGGAATCGTGGGGCCTCTTGGTGCGGGTCGGGTGGGCTACTTGACGCCGAGACCGGCGTCGGTGACCTCGGGCTGCCCCGCGGCCTTGAGGACCTTGTTCAGCGGCTTCAGGTCGTAGATGCCGTCGAGGTCGGGCTTCTCCAGCAGACCGGCCTTGACCGCGTGGTCCGCCTGTGCCTGGAGCGTCGCGGCCAGCGGGTCGTCAGTGATCTGGATGGACTCCCACGCCGGGTCGATGACCTCCGTGGACAGTGCCTTGCCGCTCAGCTTCTCCAGCGCGGTGTTGGCCGAGGCCTTCGCCTTGTCCGGGTTGGCGTTGATCCACTTGTTGGTGTTCACCGTGCCGCGCAGTACCGCTTCCACGACGTCCGGGTGCTCGGAGAGGAACTGCTGCGACACGATGATGTTCGTGATGACGAACTTGTCGTCCGGCCACAGCGTCGACTCGTCGAGCAGGACCTTGCCGCCCTCCGCGACCAGCTTCGAGGCGGTCGGCTCCGGCACCCAGGCGCCGTCCAGGGAACCGGCCTTGAAGGCGTCCGGAGTCACCTTGTTGTCCGAGCGGACCACGGAGACGTCGCCCTTGCCGCTCTGGGCGTCGACCTTCCAGCCCTGCTCGGAGATCCAGTTGAGGAAGGCCACGTCCTGGGTGTTGCCGAGCTGCGGGGTGGCGATCCGCCTGCCCTTGAGGTCGTCCAGGTTCTTGATCTTCTTCGGGTCGACCACGAGCTTCACGCCGCCGGACGCCGAGCCGCCGATGATTCGCAGGCTCTTGCCCTCGGACTTCGCGTAACCGTTGATGGACGGGGAGGGGCCGATGAACCCGATGTCGATCGACCGCGCGTTGAGCGCCTCGATCTCGGAGGGCCCGGCGTTGAACGTCGACGGCTTGATCGTGGTGCCGCCGAGCTCCTTGGCGATGAGGCCTTCCTGGATACCGACCAGGGCGGTGGCGTGCGTGAGGTTCGGGAAGTACCCGATCTTCACGGTGTCCGCGGAGAGCTTCTTCCCGCCGGTGGAGACGCTCTTGGTGTCGTCGTCCTTCGCCTCGGAGCCGTAGCCGCAGGCGGTGAGCGCCACGGCGAGCAGCGGCAGGGCGGCGGCGGCGGTGAGGCTGCGGCGCAGGGTGGTGCGGGGGGCAGACACGGGAGGCTTTCCTCTCGTCGGCCCGGCGCTCACGTCCCCCGGGGACGGGGTGGCGCGGCCGGGTGGTCGGCAGGTCTTCGTCGGAACTGGCGGTGCGAGCGGGCGCGCAGGCAGTGCGCGTACGTCATCACGCACATCGCCCGACCCCGCCCTGACCGCTGCCGAGGGCGCCGCTGCCGACCCGGCCGCCCTCCTTCGCGAAAGTCGAGAAGATGTCCGTACGCATCAGAAGTCCCACTCCGCGTCCTCGGCGGTGGTGTCCTCGGTGTCCTGAGCCGTCACGGCGGAGAACGAGGCGCCCGCCATGCCGGCCGTGAGCGTCGTGCCGTCGGCGGGGTCGATCAGGAGGAACGAACCGGTACGCCGGGAGGCCGCGTAGGCGTCGAGCGCCAGCGGCTCGGCGGTCCGCACCACGACCCGGCCGATGTCGTTGGCGACGAGCTGCCCGGGGGCCGGGTGCTGGGAGAGGTCGTCCAGCGTGAGACGGGAGGGAATGTCCTTGACGATCGCCTTGACCGTGCGGGTGGTGTGCTTGAGGAGCACCCGCTGGCCGACCGTGAGCGGCTGGTCGGCGACGTGGCAGACGGTCGCCTCGACGTCCTGAGTGGTCGCGGGCACGTCCGAGGCCGGTGCGATCAGGTCGCCGCGTGAGACGTCGATGTCGTCGGCCAGCCGGATCGTGACCGACTGCGGGGCCCAGGCGATGTCGACGCTCTCGCCGAGCGCGTCGATCCCCTCGATCGTGGTGGTGCGTCCGGAGGGCAGGACCGAGACGGTCTCGCCGACCCGGAACACCCCGGCCGCGATCTGGCCGGCGTATCCCCGGTAGTCGGGGTGTTCGGCGCTCTGGGGGCGGATGACGTACTGCACGGGGAAGCGTGCGTGGCAGGCGGTCAGGTCGTGGCTGACCGGCACCGTCTCCAGGTGCTCCAGGACCGTGGGGCCGCCGTACCAGTCCATGTGGGCGGAGGGTTCGACGACGTTGTCCCCGGCCAGCGCGGAGATCGGGATCGCGGTGATCTCCGGGACGCCGAGCGAGGCGGCGTACGCGGTGAACTCCTCCGCTATGGCGGCGAACACGGGCTCAGCGTACTCCACGAGGTCCATCTTGTTGACGGCGAGGACGACGTGGGGGACGCGCAGGAGGGCGGCGACGGCGGCGTGGCGGCGGGTCTGTTCGACGACGCCGTTGCGGGCGTCGACGAGGACCACGGCGAGCTCGGCGGTGGAGGCGCCGGTGACCATGTTGCGGGTGTACTGCACGTGGCCCGGGGTGTCGGCGAGGATGAACCGGCGCTTCGGGGTGGCGAAGTAGCGGTAGGCGACGTCGATGGTGATGCCCTGCTCGCGCTCGGCGCGCAGGCCGTCGGTCAGCAGGGCCAGGTCGGGTGCTTCCTGGCCGCGGTTGGTGGAGGCCAGTGCGACGGCTTCGAGCTGGTCGGTGAGGACCGACTTGGAGTCGTGCAGGAGGCGTCCGACGAGGGTGGACTTGCCGTCGTCGACGGATCCGGCGGTGGCGAAGCGCAGCAGGGTGGTGGCCGACAACTGCTCTGCGGACTTGATGGGTGCGGTCATTTTTAGAAGTACCCCTCGCGCTTGCGGTCTTCCATCGCGGCCTCGGACATCTTGTCGTCGGCGCGGGTCGCGCCCCGCTCGGTGAGGCGGGAGGCGGCGATCTCGGTGATCACGGCGTCCAGGGTCGTGGCGTCGGAGTCGACGGCGCCGGTGCAGGACATGTCGCCGACGGTGCGGTAGCGCACCTGCCGGGTCTCGACCGTCTCGTGGTCCTTGGGCCCGCCCCAGTCCCCGGCGGTGAGCCACATGCCGGAGCGGTTGAAGACCTCGCGTTCGTGGGCGAAGTAGATCTGGGGGAGTTCGATGCCTTCGCGCTCGATGTACTGCCAGACGTCCAGCTCGGTCCAGTTGGAGATGGGGAAGACGCGGACGTGTTCGCCGGGGGCGTGGCGGCCGTTGTAGAGCTGCCACAGTTCGGGGCGCTGGCGGCGGGGGTCCCACTGGGAGAACTCGTCGCGCAGGGAGAAGACGCGTTCCTTGGCGCGGGCCTTCTCCTCGTCGCGGCGTCCGCCGCCGAACACGGCGTCGAAGCGGTGCTGCTGGATGGCCTCGGTGAGCGGGACCGTCTGCAGGGGGTTGCGGGTGCCGTCGGGACGCTCGCGGAGTTTGCCGGCGTCGATGTAGTCCTGGACGGAGGCGACGTGCAGGCGCAGTCCGTGCTTCTCGACGGTGCGGTCGCGGTATTCGAGGACCTCGGGGAAGTTGTGCCCGGTGTCCACGTGCAGGAGCGTGAAGGGGATGGGGGCGGGGGCGAAGGCCTTCAGCGCCAGGTGCAGCATCAGGATCGAGTCCTTGCCGCCGGAGAACAGGATCACCGGCCGCTCGAACTCACCCGCCACCTCACGGAAGATGTGGACCGCCTCCGACTCCAGGGAGTCGAGGTGGCTGAGCGCGTACGGGTGGTCGGTGCCTTCCGGCACGGTGGCGACGGTCGTCACGCCAGGCCCCTCTCGGTGAGCAGCGCGTGAAGCGCCGCTGCGGACTCCTGCACGGTCTGCCGGTGCGACTCGATCCGCAGATCCGGCGACTCGGGTGCCTCGTAGGGGTCGTCGACCCCGGTGAGGCCGCTGATCTCGCCCGCCGCCTGCTTGGCGTACAGCCCTTTCACGTCGCGGACGGAGCACACCTCGACCGGGGTCGCGACGTGCACCTCCAGATACGCGGTGTCCTCGGCCTGGTGGCGCTTGCGGACCGCGTCACGGCTGTCGGCGTACGGTGCGATGACCGGGACGAGCACCTTGACGCCGTTGGCGGCCAGCAGTTCGGCGACGAAGCCGATCCGCTGGACGTTGGTGTGCCGGTCCTCGCGGGAGAAGCCGAGGCCCGCGGAGAGGAACTCCCGGATCTCGTCACCGTCCAGAACCTCGACCCGGTGCCCGTCGCCGCGCAGCCGGCCCGCCAGTTCGTACGCGATGGTGGTCTTGCCGGCGCTCGGCAGACCGGTGAGCCAGACGGTGGCTCCCGTCTCCGTCACGCTCATCGATATCTCCTGATCAGTCGTCATCAGCCGTGCAGCCCGCATTCGGTCTTGCCGCGCCCGGCCCAGCGGCCGGCCCGGGCGTCCTCGCCCTCCAGCACCCGCCGGGTGCAGGGCGCGCAGCCGACGGAGGCGTAACCGTCCATCAGCAGCGGGTTGGTCAGTACACCGTGCTCGGCGACGTAGGCGTCCACGTCGTCCTGGGTCCAGCGGGCGATGGGCGAGACCTTGACCTTGCGGCGCTTGGCGTCCCAGCCGACGACGGGCGTGTTCGCCCGGGAGGGGGACTCGTCGCGGCGCAGCCCGGTCGCCCACGCGGCGTACGCGGTCAGGCCCTCCTCCAGCGGCTTCACCTTGCGCAGGGCGCAGCACAGGTCGGGGTCGCGGTCGTGCAGTCCGGGGCCGTACTCGGCGTCCTGCTCGGCCACGGACCGGCGTGGCGTCAGGGTGATGACGTTGACGTCCATCACGGCCTCGACCGCGTCCCGCGTCCCGATGGTCTCGGGGAAGTGGTAGCCGGTGTCGAGGAAGACCACGTCGACGCCGGGCAGGGCCCGGGAGGCGAGGTGCGCGACGACGGCGTCCTCCATGGAGGAGGTGACGCAGAACTTCTTGCCGAAGGTGTCCGTCGCCCACGTGAGGATCTCGAGGGCCGAGGCGTCCTCCAGGTCGCGGCCGGCCTGTTCGGCGAGCTCCTTCAGTGCCTGGTCGGTGAGCTCGGCGGCGTGCAGGGTGTCCGTCATATCCCGTCCCCTTCGACATCGTTGCGCTGGAGTCCGTGAGCCAGCAGGCCCAGGAACTTCAGCTGGAACGCGCGATTGCAGGAAGCACATTCCCAGGCGCCGTGCCCGGCCTCGTGCGGGCGCAGGTCCTCGTCGCCGCAGTACGGGCAGTAGAACGGCGCTGCTCGTTCGCTCATGACAGCGACTCCGCACTGGCCCGTGCCGCCCAGGTCGCGAAGCGCTCGTCGTCCTCGCGCTCCTCCTGGAACCTGCCGAGGACCCGCTCGACGTAGTCGGGCAGTTCGGCCGAAGTGACCTTCAGGCCGCGGACCTTGCGGCCGAAGCCGGCCTCCAGGCCGAGCGCGCCACCGAGGTGCACCTGGTAGCCCTCGACCTGGTTGCCGTCGGCGTCGAGCATGAGCTGGCCCTTGAGACCGATGTCCGCGGTCTGGATGCGGGCACAGGCGTTGGGGCAGCCGTTGATGTTGATCGTGAGCGGTTCCTCGAAGTCCGGCAGGCGGCGCTCCAGTTCGTCGATGAGCGCGGCGCCGCGCGCCTTCGTCTCGACGATCGCCAGCTTGCAGAACTCGATGCCCGTGCAGGCCATCGTGCCGCGGCGGAAGGTGGAGGGCTTCACCTGGAAGTCCAGCGCCTCCAGCCCGGCGGAGAGGGACTCGACCCGGTCCTGCTCCACATCGAGGATGATCATCTTCTGCTCGACGGTGGTGCGCACCCGGCCCGAACCGTGTGCCTCGGCCAGCTCCGCGACCTTGGCCAGGGTGGAGCCGTCCACCCGGCCGACGCGCGGGGCGAAGCCCACGTAGAAACGGCCGTCCTGCTGCTGGTGGACGCCGATGTGGTCGCGCCAGCGCGAGGAGGGTTCGGCGGGGGCGGGACCGTCCAGTAGCGGACGCTTCAGGTACTCGTCCTCCAGCACCTGACGGAACTTCTCGGGACCCCAGTCGGCCATCAGGAACTTGAGGCGGGCGCGCGTGCGGAGACGGCGGTAGCCGTAGTCGCGGAAGATGCCGACGACACCGGCCCAGACATCGGGCACCTCGTCCAACGGCACCCAGGTACCCAGGCGTTCGGCCAGCCGCGGGTTGGTGGACAGGCCACCGCCGACCCAGACGTCGAAGCCCGGACCGTGCTCGGGGTGGTCGACACCGACGAAGGCAATGTCGTTGATCTCGTGCACCACGTCCTGGACGGGCGAGCCGGAGATCGCGGTCTTGAACTTGCGCGGCAGGTTGGAGAACTCCGGGCTGCCGATGTACCGGTCGTGGATCTCGTCCACCGCGGGCGTGCCGTCGATGATCTCGTCCGCGGCGATGCCCGCCACGGGCGAGCCGATGATCACGCGGGGGCAGTCACCGCAGGCCTCGGTCGTGGAGAGCCCGACGGCCTCCAGCTTCTCCCAGATCGCCGGGACGTCCTCGATGCGGATCCAGTGCATCTGGACGTTCTGCCGGTCGGTGATGTCGGCCGTCCCGCGCGCGTACTGCTCGGAGATCTCACCGATCACCCGCAGCTGCGCGGTCGTCAGCCTCCCGCCGTCGATGCGCACCCGCAGCATGAAGTACGAGTCCTCGAGCTCCTCGGGCTCCAGCACCGCGGTCTTGCCGCCGTCGATGCCGGCCCGGCGCTGGGTGTAGAGGCCCCACCAGCGCATCCGCCCACGCAGGTCGTTGGGGTCGATCGAGTCGAAGCCGCGCTTGGAGTAGATCGTCTCAATGCGTGTCCGCACGTTGAGACTGTCGTCGTCCTTCTTGAACTGCTCGTTCCCGTTGAGCGGGGTGAAGTGACCCATGGCCCACTGACCTTCACCACGGTGCCGTCCGGCCTTGCGGCGGGGCGTGGCGGTAGCAGGCTGTTCCGGGCTGGCGGCCATGGCAAATACGTCCTTCGGGACTGCAGGAGGGCGGCTCTGAACTGCACACTCGCGCGAGGCGCGGCGGTGCGCAGGGGAAAGCGGTGCTTCAGGTGGTCGCGGCGGTGCTGGAGACTCTCAGCGGGCCGGACAGATGGCGCTGGACATGCGGCCGAGGTCGACGTGCCGCCGACTCACCAAGGCAATTCCAGTTCCAGACATGACGGAAGCGTGTCACGCGCATCTCGGGCCAGTCCACCACGATCCACCATGTGGACGAGATGGTCCCGAAATGTGAGACGCTGTGGCCTCCGTCACGTCAGGCCTGTCGACAAAGCGACTCAATCGGTGTGCGGTCCGGGGTACGCGCCCGGCCACGGGCCGGGATTCTCCACGTCCGGCTCCCGCTCGATCCGGGTGTCGAAGAGGCGGAAGCCGCGGCGCAGGTAGTTCTCCATGGCGTGCGGACCGTCGTCGGAGCAGGTGTGCACCCACACCCGCTCGGTCGGCGTCCGGCCGGGATGGCGTTCGGCAAGGTCCCAGGCGCGCGCCACCCCGTACGAAAGGAGGTGGCCGCCGATCCGGCGGCCGCGGAACGCCGGGATCAGCCCGAAGTAGCCGATCTCGACCACACCGCCCTCCTGGGCGTCGAGCTCGATGAATCCCGCGGGGGTGCCGTTCTCGTACGCCACCCACGTCTCGGCCCCCGGCCGCTCCAGGATCTCCCGCCACTCGGCGTACGTCAGGCCGAGACGGTCGGTCCAGCGGACGTCCCCGCCGACCGCCGTGTAGAGGAAGCGGCTGAACTCCGGCAGCGGTATCTGCGACCGTACGATCCGCACCTCACCGGCAGGCGCGACGGCGGGGCGCAGGTCGGTGGGCGCGGTCTGCTCCAGGGACCAGACCGTCACCTCGGAGGTCGCCTCCTGCGGGGCAGCTGCCTCGGGGGCGGGATCGGTGGGATGCGTCAGGTTGCTCATGGCCGCCAGAAAACCATGATGCCGGGCCGCACCCAAACCGGCGGATCTCAGGGCGCCCCCGCCGAGCCACGCGCCCCGACCACGACCGGAGCCGTCGAGCGGGGCAGCAGGTCGGCCGGCACGGCGGGGTGGATCACCTCCACCTCGACCCCCTCGCCGAAGCGGTACGGGCGGTGCGCGAGCACCTCGGCGAGATGGCGCCGGATCCGTGAGATCTCCGCCCGCACCGTCACCGTCCGGGTGGGATCACCGAAGACGTCCTGGGCGAGCTCGGCGGCGGTCCGCCCCTCCCGGTGCAGGGACAGGGCGTACAGCAGCTCCGCGTGGCGGGGCGAGAGCGGCCGCGTCCACGTCCCCACAGGACCGGCCACATGGACGGCGAGCCCCCGCTCCCGGCTCAGGTCGAGCACGACACGGCGCGGCGGCCCCTCCGACGGGCCGTCCGCGACCCGCACCAGCCAGCCGCCGGGCAGCGGCTCCACCTCGCACATGCCCAGCGAGGCCAGCCAGACCCGGCCGGGCCGCAGCGACTTCGGCAGCGGCAGCCGGTCGACGGGCGCCATCCCGCTGACGGCGGCCGACCAGCCGTGCGTGTCCACCGCCATGGCGCGCCCGCCCAGCCGGCACAGGATCGGGGCGGCCACCGACCGCAGCCGCTCGACAGCCATCAGATGCCGGTTGCGCAGCTCGCTCTCGGCGAGCGCCGCCACCGAGCCGACCAGGGCCATCGTCGTGGGGTGGAAGGTGGAGGCGGGCCCCGTGATGTCGACGATTCCCATCAGCCGGCCGTCGCGGGGATCACGCACCGGGGCCGCCGCACAGGTCCAGTTGTGCAGGGCGCGGACGAAGTGCTCCGCGGAATGGACCTGGATGGGGGAGCGGGTGGCGAGCGCGGTACCGATCGCGTTGGTGCCGGTCACCCCCTCCTCCCAGGCGGCCCCCTCCTCCAGGCAGATGTCCTTGGCCAGGCGCATCACGGCGGAGTGCCCCTGACGCCACAGCACCCGGCCCTCGCCGTCGGTGACGACCATGATCTGCTGGGCCGCGTCGGCGATGGTCGCCAGGCCGTCCCGGAGCAGCGGCATGATCTCGCCGAGCGCCGAGCTCCTGCGCCGGTGCTCGATCTCGTCCGTCTCCAGCAGCCTGCTCTCCGGGGACTGCTCGGGATCCACACCGCTGCGCAGCACCCGGTCCCAGGACGCGTCGATCTCCGCACGCGGGACCTCCGCCGTGCGCTCGCCCGCAAGGCGGGCGTCGCGGATGCGGTGGAGCCGGCGCGCGCCCGCCGCCGAGTACGCGGCGGGGGCCGCACCCGGCGCCGCGACAGAGCGTGTTTCCATGACGGGTCCCCCCATGAAGCGTGGGCCCGGTCCGGTGGGGAAACACCGGACCCAGGGCCATCCTGCCGTGCCGTGGGTGCCGCCGCCCCGCACTCCCCACAATGGTTGCAACCCTTTGCAACTCTGGTGACACGTCCCGGACCGTACAAGAGTGGCGGAACACCGTACGGCGGGGCCCCGACCCCACCGGGCGGTGGTGCACAAGCGTGGAGGGTGGTGCCGTGTCGGCGCAGCACCACCCTCCGTCGCTTGCGCGGGGCTACCGGTCCTGCGCCCGCGCCCGTTCCACGACCGATGCCAGGTCCAGGCTGTGCGGCAGCGTGCCGAAGGCCGAGCCCCAGTCCCCGCCCAGCCGCGAGGCGCAGAACGCGTCCGCGACCTCCGGCGGGGCCCAGCGCAGCAGCAGCGATCCCTGCAGCACCAGGGCCATCCGCTCCACGAGCCGCCGGGCCCGCGCCTCGGCGGCATCCAGATCCGCGAGCTCCGTCAGCAGGTCCTTGATCGCCGCGTCGAGGCGGTGATCCTGGCCGCGGGCCTTCCCGACCTCCCGCAGGAACGCGTTGAGCGCCTGCGGTTCGCGCTGCAGCGCCCGCAGGACGTCGAGCGCCTGTACGTTGCCCGAGCCCTCCCAGATCGAGTTGAGGGGAGCCTCGCGAAGCAGCCGGGGCATGCCGGACTCCTCGACGTAACCGTTGCCGCCCAGGCACTCCAGAGCCTCGCCGACCACCGCGGTGCACCGCTTCGTCACCCAGTACTTCGCGGCCGGCACGGCGATCCGCAGGAAGGCCCGTTCCTCCTCCGTGTCCGCGTCGTACGCGGCGGCCAGCCGCAGCGCGAGCGTGGTCGCCGCCTCCGACTCCAGGGCCAGATCGGCCAGGACGTTGCGCATCAGGGGCTTCTCGATCAGCAGGCCACCGAACGCGCTGCGGTACGCGCTGTGGTGGATCGCCTGGGCCACCGCCTGCCGCATCAGCGCCGCCGAACCGACCACGCAGTCCAGCCGGGTCGCCGCCACCATCTCGATGATGGTGCGCACCCCCCGCCCCTCCTCGCCGACCAGGCGGGCCCACGTGCCGTCGAACTCGACCTCGCAGGACGCGTTCGACCGGTTGCCCAGCTTGTCCTTGAGGCGCTGGATCGCGAACACGTTGCGGGCGCCGTCCGGCAGGACCCGCGGCACGAGGAAGCAGCTCAGCCCACCCGGAGCCTGCGCCAGCACGAGGAACCCGTCGGACATGGGCGCCGAACAGAACCACTTGTGCCCGGTCAGCAGATACTCCCCGTCGCCGGCCAGCGGCTCGGCCCGGGTGGTGTTGGACCGCACGTCGGTGCCGCCCTGTTTCTCCGTCATGCCCATCCCGAAGAGCACGCCGGCCTTCTCCGGCGCCGGCCGCAGCCCCTCCTCGTACACGTGGGAGGTGAGCAGCGGCTCCCACTCGGCGGCCAGCGCGGGATCGGTCCGCAGCGCGGGGACCGCCGCGTGCGTCATGGACAGCGGGCAGCCGTGGCCCGCCTCGGTCTGTGTCCACACCAGGAAGCCGGCCGCCCGGCGGACGTGCCCGGCCGGCCGGCCCCAGGCGTCGGTCAGCCCGGCCGAGACCGCGTGCCCCAGGAGCCGGTGCCAGGACGGATGGAACTCCACTTCGTCGAGGCGGTGCCCGTAGCGGTCGTGGGTACGCAGCTTCGGCGGATTCTCGTTCGCCTGCGCACCCCACGCCTGGGCCTGGGCGGAACCGGCGGCCACTCCGAGCGTCTCGAGTTCGCTCCGCGCCTCGTCGAGGTCCTCCGGCCCGATGTGCCGCTCGACGGCCTCCGTCAGCGCCCGGTCGGTCGCGTAGACGTCATAGCCGACCAGCGGCGGAACCTGGTTGGTCACTGTGTGGGTGGTTGCTGCCATGCCGATACGGTAAGGAGGTGCAGGCAGCAAATGAAACACCCGAGCGGCCACCGGGTCGGCTCCACCGGGCTCGAGTCCTCTACCGCAACGTGTCCAAGCGCCAGATGGCGTGGCAATTGCTCAAGGACACGGTCAACTCGTGCATCGAGTACCGCATCCTCGGTCTCGCGGCCGAGGCGGCGTTCTTCACCCTGCTGTCCCTGCCTCCGCTGCTGCTCGGCCTGATCGGGCTGCTGGGCTACGTCGACGACTGGACGGCCACCACGACGGTCGCCTCCCTCGAGCGGAACATCCTGGACGCGGTGCAGACCGTGCTGTCCGAGCGCGGCGTCAACGACATCGCCAAACCACTCATGGAGGACGTCACCACGGGCGCCCGGCCCGATGTCATCTCGATCGGATTCGCGATCGCCCTCTGGTCGGGGTCCCGCGCGGTGAACGTCTTCATCGACACCATCACCGTGATGTACGGGCTCGACGGGCACCGCGGCATCGTCAAGACCCGGCTGCTCGCCTTCCTGCTGTACGTCACCGCTCTGCTGCTGGGGGCGGTGGTGCTGCCGTTGCTGGTGGTCGGCCCCGACCGGGTGGTGGAGTTCGTCCCCTGGGGCACCGAAGTCCTCGCCGTCCTGTACTGGCCCCTGGTCATGGTGCTGTCCATCGCGTTCCTCACGACGCTCTACCACGTGTCGGTCCCCGTCCGCTCGCCCTGGATAGAGGACGTGCCCGGGGCGCTGGTGGCGCTGGCGATGTGGGTGCTGGGCAGCTTCCTGCTCCGGATCTACCTGACGAGCACGGTGGAAGGGCCCACCATCTACGGCTCGCTGGCCGCGCCGATCGCCGTCCTGCTCTGGATAGGCATCTCCGCCTTCGCGGTGCTCGTGGGGGCGGCGGTGAACGCCGCGATCGACCGCGTATGGCCGTCGCTGGCCACGGCCGCGGCCCGGGCGGTCACCGAGCGGGCCCGGGCGGCACAGGCCGCCGAGCTCGTGGCCCGCGCCCAGGCGGCGAACTGGGACGCCTGGGCGGACGACGAGGAGGACGTGTACATGCCGTCCGAGTACCCGGAACGCTGGTCGCGCTTCCTGCCCCCGGACGACGTGAGGTCCCGGCTGCACGCGAGCCGCGAGAAGGAACAGAGAGATCCCCGGGACGCCCGGGACCCCAAGGGCCCCCAGGACACCAGGGACCAGTGACCCGTAGCGTGGAGCCCATGGGAGGCGCACGGTACGAGGAGCGGGCATCGGCCTTCGGCGGTGCCACGGTCTGGACCTGGAGCGGGCCCCGCGACCCCGCACGGCAGGTACTGCCCGACGGCTGCATGGACCTGCTCAGGGTAGGGGACCGGCTGCTGGTGGCAGGCCCCGACACCCACGCGTTCACACCCTCCGGGACCGACGGCCGGCCCTGCGCCGGAATCCGCTTCGCCCCCGGCACCGCGCCCGCGCTGCTCGGCGTACCGGCCCACGAACTGCGCGACCGGCGGATCGCCCTCGACGCCCTCTGGCCGGGCGCGGAGGTCCGCAGGCTCACCGAGCGGATCGCCGGTGCCGCCGACCCGGTCGCGGCGCTGGAGGCCCTCGCCCTGCGCAGGGCGGCCGAGTGCGAGCCGCCCGACCCCCTCACGGTGGCCGTCGCCGCCCTGCTGCGGCGGGGGAGCTCCGTCGCCGCCACCGCCCGCGCAGTCGGCCTCGGCGCCCGCCAGCTGCACCGCCGCTCCCTCACCGCGTTCGGCTACGGGCCCAAGACGCTGGCCAGGATCCTGCGCCTGCAGCGCGCCCTGGCCCTCGTACGGGCGGGAACGCCGTACGCCGAGGCCGCCTGCGCCGCGGGCTGCGCCGACCAGGCCCACCTGGCCCGTGAGATGCGTGACCTGGCCGGCACGACGCTCGGCGGCTACCTGGCGGCACGGGGCCTCGCGGACACGGCGTAGCCGTGGCGTCCGGATCGCCGGCGCCCGGGCGCGGGCCAGGGGCCCGTTCAGCCGTGGCCGCCGCGGGCCGCCGTCCGGATCGCCAGCTCCGCCGCCGAAAGGCCGTCGACCGGCGTCGCGTCCGGCAGTCCGGGCACACACACCACCCGGCCGTCCTCCAGCGCGGCCAGCGAGGCGTCGACCACCTGGTCCACGGGCACACCCCCGTCCGCGTGCACGGACTGCTCGCGTCCGCCGACGGGCTCCTCGCCGCGCGAGCGATGGAATTCGGTGGCGGTGAGGCCGGGGCACAGCACCTGCAGGCGCAGGGGTGAGCCGGCCAGTTCGGCCGCGAGGGTGCGGGTGAAGGTGACCACGTACCCCTTGCTACCGGCGTACACGGCACGCTCGGGCAGTGGCCGCGGCGGCAGCGAGCCGGCGAACGCCAGCTGGGAGGCCACGTTGACCACCGTGCCCCGGCCCTGGCGGAGCATGGCCGGGATCGCCGCCCGTGCCAGCGCGGTGACGGCGAGGACGTTGACGTCGATCACCTTCGCCATCAGCGCGGGCTCGAGCTCGTCGAACGGGCCGTACCCGTTGATCCCCGCGTTGTTCAGCAGGAAACCGATGTCGTCACGCCCCGCCCGCTCCACCACACGCGCCAGACCGCCGGGATCCGACAGGTCCGCCACGAGGGTCTCCACGGCCGATCCGGTCTCCTCGCGCAACCGTGACGCCACGTCGGCGAGCCGCTGTTCCCGCCGGGCCACCAGGACGGTGTCCCATCCTCCGGCAGCCAGCCGAGCCGCGTACGCCGCTCCGATGCCCGAGGAGGCCCCCGTGACCAGTGCCCTGCCGTGCTGTGCGCCCATCGCCTCTCCTGTCTCCGAGGCAACACGGTACAAGCGAAGAGGGCCCGGCCCCGTGAGGGCCGCGGGGGAACGCGGTGGCGTGACCTCCGGCGACGCGGCGGCGCGGCGGCCACGGAGCCGGGCCGAAACGGCTACCGGGCCGCCGGCCTCGCACAGCCGGCGGCCCGGTTCGGCGGCGGCTGCCGCCCGATCCGCCTACGACGCGGGGGCGAAGAGTGACACCGCGCAGCCGTCGGGGTCCAGGACGACCGCGTAGCGCTGGCCCCAGACGGCGTCCCAGGGCTTCAGATGCCCCTGGTGTCCGGCGCCGGTCAGGTCGGCGTAGACCGCGTCGACCTCCGCCGGACTGTCGCAGAGAAAGGCGAGCCCGAGGCGCTCGCCGCCCTGCGGCCCCGTCCAGCCGGGGTCGAAGGAACGGACCACGTCCTCCGTGTCCCACAGCAGGCGCTGCCCGCCCGGGAGGGCCACTTCGACATGGGGAGCGGATTCGGCGCCGGCGGGGATGTCGAGCCCGAGCCGGCGGTAGAAGGCGAGCGATGCGGCCAGGTCCGCCGTGGTGACGGAGACGGCGTCCAGTCGTGGAGTCATGGACCGAACGTACGCGGGCGCCACGCCGGGGTCTTGTACGAAACGGTCATGGCCTCCACGCCCGCGCCGCGCCGCCCGGCCGCTACAGGTCGACGCAGGCGCCGGGCGCGGTGCCCGGGTCCGTCAGCGCCAGGCCGAGCTGGGCCCGTTCCGTGAGCCAGCGGGTCGGGCGGTGGCGCGGGTCGCCGGTCGTGGAGTGCAGGGCCCGCTGCAGTGCCAGCATCCGGGCGGCGCCGACCCGGTCGCCCCAGGCCAGGGGTCCGGTCGGGTAGCCGAGACCGGTCGTCACGGCCAGGTCGATGTCCGCCGGGGTGGCGAGCGCGCGTTCCGCGATCGACGTGGCGACCGACACCACCGAGGCGAGCAGCCGTTGCGCCACCGAACCCGCCGTGTCCCGGACCACGGACACGGCGTAGGGCTCCCCGCCGTCCGCCGCCCGGGCCAGGACGGCTCGGGCGTCCCGCGCGGCGGCCGGGTCGGCCGCCGGCGTCACCGCGAGCACCCGGCGACGGCCCGCGCCGGGCAGCGGGTCCACCCCGAAGGTGCGCCCGGCGGGCAGCCCCAGGGACGACACGGCGGCGGCCACGGTGGTGCCCCAGACCGGGACCAGGACGAGGGCGCCGGCGGAGGCTTGCCCGCCGGTCTCGACGGCGGCCCCGGACGCGGCCAGCGCGTCCCGCAGCCCGCCGTCGTCGTCGCCCACCACGAACACCGGCCGGCCGGCTTCACCCGTCACGGGCGGCTCGGCCGCACCGGCGGGCGCCTCGGAGCCGTACGGGAACCAGCCCTGTCCGGTCTTGCGGCCGTGCAGCCCCGCCGTCACCCGGTTCGGTGTGAGGTAGGAGGGACGGAGGCGGTCCTCGTACCGGAAGCCCTGCCAGATCGAGTCGATCACCGCAGCCGTCACGTCGAGGCCCGTGAGGTCCATCAGCTCGAAGGGGCCCATCCGCAGGCCCAGTACGTCCCGGGCGATGCGGTCGATGTCCGCCGGGCCCGCGACCGACTCCTCCAGCAGTGCCAGTGCCTCGGTCACCAGGCCGCGCCCGGCGTGGTTGACCAGGAAGCCCGGGGTGTCGGCGACCGTGACCGCGCGGTGGCCGCAGCTCTCGACCAGCTCGGTGAGGGCCGGCGGGATCTCCGGGCGGGTGGCGGCGCCCGGCACGACCTCCACGATCCGCATCAGCGGCACGGGGTTGAAGAAGTGCAGCCCCGCCAGCCGCGTCGGGTCGCCCAGCGAGGCGGCGATGCGGGTCACCGACAGGGAGGAGGTGTTGGTCGCGAACACGGTGGAGGCGGGCAGGACCTGCTCGAGCTTCCCGAACACCTCGGCCTTCGTGTCCAGGTCCTCCCGTACGGCCTCGACGACCAGTTCCACGTCCGGGCCCGGCGCCCAGGGGTCGTCCAGG
The DNA here is from genome assembly GCF_030816615.1 of Streptomyces sp. B1I3. Classification (NCBI taxonomy): domain Bacteria; kingdom Bacillati; phylum Actinomycetota; class Actinomycetes; order Kitasatosporales; family Streptomycetaceae; genus Streptomyces; species Streptomyces sp. B1I3. The sequence goes on along the minus strand of NZ_JAUSYD010000001.1, from coordinate 1,777,675 downwards.
GGGACCAGCCGCTCCAGGGCGGCGGCGGCGGCCCCGGCGGACATCCGGCCCTTGGCCACCGCGCGTCCCAGCATGGACCGCACGAAGTCCACGGCCTCGGTGACGGCCTCCGTCCGGACATCACACAACTCGACGGTGTGTCCGGCGCTCGCCGCCCACTGGGCGATGCCGCGGCCCATGGCTCCGGCGCCGACGATCCTGATGCGCATGGCGGTTACGGTCCTCTCGCAGGTGCGGTACGTGTCAGCGAAGATAGACGCGATCGGGGTCGACGTCCTCGCGCAGGAGCCGCAGCTCCGCGGCGGTCGGCGGCGGTACGGTCCCGACCTCGTCGGCCACCTTCAGGTCCCAGCCCGTCGCCGCCCGGACCTGTTCGACCGTGACGCCCGGGTGGACGGCGACCAGACGCAGCTCCTCGCCGATGCCCTCGCGGGCCAGGATGCCCAGCTCGGTGATGACCCGGGTGACGCCGACGCCCAGCGGCCGGATGCCCTCCGCGAGCGCGCGGTCCGGGCCGGGAGTGGTGCAGAAGTCCAGGGTCCCGGTGAAGGAGCGCGGGTTGTGCCTGCGCATCACGACGAAGACCTCACGGGAGTTGGCCATCACCTCGATGCCGCCGCCGGAACCGGGCAGCCGCACCTGCGGGCTGTCCCACTCCCCGATGACGGAGGTGTTCAGATTGCCCCACCGGTCGATCTGGGCGGCGCCCAGGAAGCCGACGTCGATGTGGCCGCCCTGGAGGACGCAGCCGAACAGGGCCGGCATCGACAGGACCGCCTCGGCGCCCGAGATGAGGACGGCGTCGGCGATGGTCTCCGGCAGGTGCGAGGGGTGCGCGCCGCAGACCCCGGACTCGTACACGACCTCGATCTGCGGCGCGACCGTCAGATGGGCCAGCTCGGTGGCGAGCGTGGGCAGTCCGATGCCGGCGAACACGGTCCGGCGGGCCGCGAGTTCGCGGGAGGCGACGACGGACAGCAGCTCCGAGGACGTGACGGCGTCCGTCACCTCGGCGCCGGGTGCGGCGGCGTCCTGGGCACTCGTGCCCGGTGCGGCGGTGTCCGGGGCCGTGGTGCCCGCCGTGGGTTCCGCCGTGGATTCCGCCGTGGGGGTGGCCATGACCAGCTCCTTCTCGTGTTCCGCGCTCACAGTCGCCGTCCGTAGTTCACCGGTTCGCTGAGCGCCTCGCCCACCGCCAGCCCGGCCCAGAACTCCTCGCCCAGCTTGGCGGTGTACTCGGCGTGGTCGGCCGTCCCGTACACCCACTCGGCCAGCCACTCCCGCAGCCGCTCCGGGTCCTTGCTGATGTGGGACCAGGCGCGGTAGAAACCGTTGTCGCGGTCGTAGTAGCCCTGGGCGAACGACGGGTGCGCACCGCGCGGGCACACGACGACGGCGTCCACGGCGTGCGCCGGGACGAGCGTGCGGTTGGGGTCCGAGCGGACCACGTCGTCCTCGACGACCTCCTCGACGACGACGATCGCCTTGTCCGCCGCGTACACCGCCTCGGCCTGAATGCCCGTCAGGCCCCAGATCTGGGTGTTGCCCCGGCGGTCGGCCCGCTGGGCGTGGATGATCGTCACATCCGGGTTGACCGGCGGGACCACGTAGATCTGCTCGGGCTCGCCGTCCGGCCCGGGGTAGGGCGAAGTGACCTTGCGCAGATCGCTGTTGACGGCGGGCAGGTCGCTTCCCCCGTAGCTGCGCAGTGGATAGAACGGCAGCCGCTGCGAACCGGCGAGGTAGCGGCAGATCATCCCGTAGTGGCTGTACTCCTCGAAGGCGAGCGGTGCCGGGTCGGCGCGCTCGATCCTGCGCCGCAGCTCTCCGAGCGAACCGGCGGAGGAGTTGCCCACGAAGGAGGAGACCAGCCGCGAGACGCAGCCCGCGGCGATCATCTGGTCCACCACGATGTCCGCCGTCATCCGGACGACCGTGAGGTCCCGGCGGCCCTGGCGGATGATCTCGTGGCCGGCGGCGGTGGGGATGAGGTGGGTGAAGCCTTCGAGGCTCACCGTGGCGCCGTCATGCACGAAGGTGGCGACGGCCTCCCTCATCGACATGACCTTGCCGGCTCCGTCGGCCGTATCCGTCCGTTCCACGGTGCTCCTCGGCGAGTGTGTGTGCAGTTCGCCCTACCGTGCCAGCGGCCATTGATTGCTGTCCAATACCAAATTAAGGTCGGATCAAGACCGCTGAGCAATGAATGGGTGCCTGTATGGAGCTGCGTCATCTGACCGCGTTCACCGCCGTGGCCGAGGAACTCCACTTCGGCCGCGCCGCCAAGCGGCTGCAGATGGCCCAGCCGCCGCTCAGCCAGCAGATCCGGCAGCTGGAGAAGGAGCTGGGCGTCCAGCTCTTCGAACGCAACACCCGATCCGTGCGCCTGACCAGCGCGGGGGAGTCCTTCCTCGAACCCGTACGCATCGTGCTCGAGGACCTCGACACGGCGGTCCGGGCCGCCAAGGCCGCCGGTCGCGGGGAGTACGGCCGGGTCACGATCGGTTTCGCCGGCGCCTCCAGCCACGAGACGCTGCCCCGGCTGACGCGGGCCGTGCGGGCGGCCCACCCCGCCCTGGAGCTGGTCATGAAGGGCCAGACGTACGCGAACGTCGCGCTGTCGAGGGTCGCCGACGGCTCGCTCGACCTCGGCTTCGTCAGGCTCCCGGTGACCCAGCCGGGCGTGGCCTACCGGGTGATCGACGAGGAGGAGCTGCTGTGCGCGCTGCCCTCCGACCACCCCCTCGCCCGGCTCGAGACCGTCCCGATCGGGGTCCTCGCCGACGAACCCTTCGTCTCCTTCCCCGCGAACACGGGCTCCACGGTGCGCGACGCGATGGTCGAGGCCTGCGAGGCCACCGGCTTCAATCCGCGCGTGGTGCAGGAGGCCCCCGACTCGTACACGATCCTGGCGCTCGTCGCCGCGGGCGTCGGCGTCACGCTCACGGTCTCCTCCTGCCGGCACATCCAGCAGAACGGACTGGTCTACCGCCCCCTCGCCGGCCCTCCCATCCGGCGCCAGGCGGCACTGGCCTGGCGCACCGACAACCCGTCCGCGGCACTCCGCGCGGTGCTCGCGGTCTGCGAGGAAGCCCTGCCGACCCCCCGGACCGCCCCGCGAGGAGCGGATTGAGACGCTCTGCGTCTTGAAGGGCGGGAAACTCGATATTGGACCGACTCAGTGGTCGGGTGCGAAGGTCGCCCCACAGACCTGAACCCGCCGAAAGGTGTCCCGCCGTGCCCGACCAGCTTGATGTCGTCATCTGCGAACCGCTGCGCACCCCCATCGGGCGTTTCGGCGGGGCCTTCGCCCAGCAGACGCCTGCCGCGCTCGCCGCACGCGTCATCGCCGAGGTCGTCGCCCGCACGGGAATCGACCCGGACCGGGTCGACGAGGTGATCCTCGGGCACGCCTACCCGACGTCCGACGCCCCGGCCATCGGCCGCGTCGCCGCCCTGGACGCCGGACTGCCCGACTCCGTCACCGGAACCCAGATCGACCGGCGCTGCGGCTCCGGCCTGCAGGCCGTCCTGGACGCCGCCATGCAGATCAGGGCCGGGTTCAGCGAGGTCGTGATCGCCGGCGGGGTCGACGTGATGAGCGCCGCCCCGTACTACACGCACGACGGGCGCTGGGGCATCAAGGGCCCCGGCCTCCAGCTCCACGACTCGCTGGCCCGCGGCCGGGTCACCGCGGGCGGCGTCCACCACCCCGTACCCGGCGGCATGATCGAGACCGCCGAGAACCTGCGGCGCGCCTACTCCATCAGCCGTGCCGATCAGGACGCCCTCGCGCTGCGCTCCCAGGCCCGTGCCGCCCGCGCCGCCGAGGAGGGGCGCTACGACGCCGAGACCGTCCCCGTGACCGTGCGCACCAGGAAGGCCGAGACGGTCGTCTCGGCCGACGAGCACCCCCGCCCGGACACCACCGCCGAGCAACTCGCCGCACTGCGCCCCATCATGGCCAAGACCGATCCGGAGGCCACCGTCACCGCGGGCAACGCCAGCGGCCAGAACGACGCGGCCGCCGCCTGCCTGGTCACCACCGCCGCCACGGCCGAACGGCTCGGGCTCACCCCGCTGGTCCGTCTCGTCTCCTTCGCCCGGGCCGGTGTCCCCGCCGCGACGATGGGCATCGGCCCCGTCCCGGCCACCCACGCCGCCCTCGGCCGCGCCGGGCTCACCCTCGCCGACCTCGACCTGATCGAGATCAACGAGGCCTTCGCCGCACAGGTCCTCGCCTGTACCCGCGAGTTGGGCCTCGGAGAGAAGGACCACGAACAGCGGATCAACGTCAACGGCTCCGGAGTCTCGCTCGGTCATCCGGTCGGCGCCACCGGTGCCCGGATCCTCGCCACGCTGGCCCGCGAGATGCACCGCAGCGAGGCGCGCTACGGCCTGGAGACCATGTGCATCGGCGGCGGTCAGGGCCTCGCCGCGGTCTTCGAACGCATCGCCGCCTGAGAACCCCCGCGCCGCACCGCAGCACCCCCGCGCCCCCGTCCCCTCCCCCCGCCGTCCCGCACCGTCCCGCCCCGCCGCCGTCCCCGCACCACCCCCGCGCGGCACCGGGCGACACGGGCGACGCCCGGATCGGCCATGCCTCCATCCGCTTGATCAACGACGTTCACGGAGTCACCCATGAGTGCGCCCACCGCTACCGCACGCGCGGAGACGAAAGCCGCCAACCGAGCAGGCTTCGGAGCCTTCATCGGCTCCACCATCGAGTGGTTCGACTTCTACATCTACGGAACCGCCGCAGCGCTCGTCTTCGACAAGGTGTTCTTCCCCGAGCTGGAAGGCCCCTTGGGCACCCTGGTCGCCTTCGCCACCTTCTGGGTCGGCTTCCTCGCCCGCCCCATCGGCGGCATCGTCTTCGGACACTACGGCGACCGCCTCGGCCGTAAGAAGACCCTCGTCATCACCCTGCTGATGATGGGCGTCTCCACCACCGCGATCGGCCTGCTGCCCGGCTACGCGTCCATCGGCGTCGCGGCCCCGATCCTGCTGGTCTGCATCCGCATGATCCAGGGCATCGGCCTCGGCGGCGAGTGGGGCGGTTCCGTCCTGATCGCCTCCGAACACGCCCCCAAGGGCAAGTCCGTGCTGTACGGGGCGTTCGCCCAGCAGGGCTCGCCCGTCGGCAACACCCTCTCGACGCTGAGCTTCCTCGCCATCAGCCAGCTGCCCGACGACGCCTTCGTCTCCTGGGGCTGGCGGGTACCGTTCCTCGCCTCCGCCGCCCTCGTCATGGTCGGCCTGCTGGTCCGGCTCAAGGTCGCCGAGTCCCCGGCCATGGCCGGGCTCATCGAGAAGAAGGCAGTCGTCAAGCTCCCGCTGACCGAGGTCCTGCGCAACCACCCCATGCTGATCGTCCTCGGCATCGGCGCCTGCACCATCGGCCTGTCGGCGACGTACTTCAAGTCGACGTTCGCCCTGTCCTGGGCCACCACGTCGCTCGACTTCGACCGCAGCTCGTTCCTGACGATCATCCTCGTCGCCAACGTCACGCAGATCATCGTCCAGCCCTTCGGTGCCGTACTCGCCACCAGGATGAAGAGCTGGTCCCGGGCGGTGACCCTGATGCTGCTGCCCGAACTGATTCTCATGCCGCTGATGTTCATCCTCATCGGTACCGAGAACTACGGCCTCGCGATGGTCGGTGTCGCCGTCGCCACGATCCCCCACTGCCTCTACTACGCGGCCCTCGCCGGCATGCTCGCCAGCCGCTTCCCGGCCCACCTGCGCTACACCGGCATCTCCCTCTGCTACCAGCTCTGCGGCACCCTGCTGGGCGGTACGACCCCGATCATCGGCCAGTTCCTGCTCAACCGGACCGGCTCCGTGGCCGCGGTCATCGCCTACGCCGTGTTCCAGGTCGTCCTCACCCTGGGCTGCATGCTCCTCCTGCTCAAGCGGCCCAACCACGACGAGCAGGCCGCCGGCCCGGTGGCCGCGGCCCGCCCCGCCACCGTCACCGCCTGACGGCCACCGCCACCGCCCGCGCGTGAGCCTCCCGTACGCGCAGAACGGAGTACCGCCCATGCCCCTGACCGTGCACGGCATCCCGGAGATCCTCGCCCTCGGCGGGCGTGACCTGGGGCACTCCGGCTGGAAGGAGGTCACGCAGGATCTCATCGACGCGTACGCGGACGTCTCCGGGGACCACCAGTGGATCCGACCGCGCCGCGGCCGGCCCGTACGGGCGCACCATCGCCCACGGCTAGATGGTCCTCAGCTGGGGCATCCCGATGTTTGGCGAGCTGCTCCAGGTGCGCGGCGTGGGACGTGCGCTCAACTACGGCGTCGACCGCGTCAGGTACCCGGCGCCCGTCCCCGTCGGCAGCCGCGTGCGGTTGCACGCCTCCGTCACCGAGGTGACGGAGGTCGCGCGGGGCGGCGTACAGATGAAACGGGCCTTCACCTTCGAACTGGAGGGATCGCAGAAGCCGGCCTGCGTGGCCCAGTCGCTGACGCACTTCTACCCGTAGACCCCGGGGACGCCGAAGCGCCCGTCCGAGGCGGCGACCCCGGGCGGGCGCTGCCATGTGCCGGAGGGGTCAGCCCACCCGGGCGGGCGTCGCCGGTTCACCGCTCCTGGCCGGTGCTGCCAGGTGGTCGTCCGTCGCGTCGGCGTCCGTCAGGCGGTTGCCCGGAGCTGATCGTCGCCGACGAGCCGACCTCGGCGCTCGACGTCTCCGTACGCGCCCAGGTGCTCAACCTCCTGGTCGACCTGCGGGAGCGTCCGGGCCTGGCCATGGTGTTCATCTCGCACGACATCCAGACCGTGCGGTACCTCGCCGACCGCATCGCCGTGCTCTACCTCGGCCGCATCGTCGAGGAGGGCCGGGCCGCCGATGTGGCCGGTGCCCCCAGGCACCCGTACACGCAGGCTCTGCTGTCCGCGACGCCCAGCCTGATGGAGGAGACCGAGCGCATCGTGCTCACCGGCCCGGTGCCGTCGGCCACCGAGCCGCCGACCGGCTGCCCGTTCCGGACGCGCTGCTGGAGGGCCGACGAGGAGTGCGCCGCACTCTTCCCCGCGGAGACCTTCGGCCCCGGTGAGCACCGCTGGCACTGTGTCCACCCGCTGACCGTCGCGGCCACCGGGTAGGCACCGCACGACGGAGGCCGGCCCGGCAGCTGGGCTGCCGGGCCGGCCTCATCGCGTTCCTGACTCAGTTGCGGCGGGTGCGGCGCATCAGAACGGCTCCGCCGAGGAGCAGCGCGGCGCTCGCGCCGGCGGCCAGGCCGATGTCACCGGCGCCGGTCTGGGCCAGCTGAGTGCCGGGGGAGTTCGGGCCGGGGTTGCCGGCGGGCGGCTGGTCCACCGGGGGCTTCCCGGCCGGCGGCTCGGAGGCCGGGGGCTCGTCCACCGGCGGCTTGGAGGTCGGGGGCTCGTCCACCGGCGGCTCGGAGGTCGGGGGCTCGTCGACCGGCGGCTCGTCCACCGGCGGCTCGTCGACCGGCGGGTGCTCGTGCTGGTGGCCGCTGTCGTTGACACAGTTGTTGCCGGCGGTGGGGTTCAGCGCACCCACGACGTTGACGCTGTTGCCGCAGACGTTCACCGGGACGTCCACCGGGACCTGGACGAGGTTGCCCGACAGTACGCCCGGCGAGCCGGTGGCCGCACCCTCGGCGCTCGCACCGGATCCGTCGTCGTCGTGGTCCTTGCCGCTGTCCACGTTCGCGCACCTGTTGCCGAAGGCCGGGTTCAGCAGAGCGATCACGTCGACGGTGTTGCCACAGAGGTTGACCGGGATGTGCACCGGCACCTGGACGGCGTTGCCCGAGCCGACACCGGGCGAGCCCGCGGCGAGACCGTCGGCCGAGGCATCGGCGTGAGCGTAGCCCCCGGCGGCGCTCAGGATGCCCGACGCCGCCGCCATGACGATCATGCTTTTATTCAGAACCTGTCGCATTTACATGCCCTTCTTAGGGAAATTCGCGTGGGCGGTGACCCTGATGGAAAGTCATTCCATCTACGCGGACGACTCCCTAACGACCCCGGGGTTGCGGGGGAAACTCGGGGGATCGTGGAAATTTCGTAACCACCCGAAAGAGTTGCGCACGGGTGTTCGTTCGATAACGGGAACTCTGGCATTCGGGTGAACAGGCGGAACCGAACGCGGGGCGGGGAGTTGAGCAGGAAGCTCCGTCATGGGGCAATCGGCAGGAGAAGGGTTCATCGTGATCAAGCAGGTTCCGGCCACGGGCGCCGTCGCCGCCTCCGTCCCCGGTTCCACGGCCACGGGCGCCGTGGTCATCGGCGACGGTGCGGGGACCACCGTGGGCAACGGCAACGGCAACGTCAACGGCGCCGAGTCCGAGTACGGCGACTCCGAGACCGATGTCGACCAGGGCCCGCAGCTCAGCCTCGTCCGGGGATCGCTCGACAAGTCCTGTGCCGGTCTGCCGCGCAAGGCCGACGCCGGTTCGCTGATCGGCGTCGTCCCGTCCAAGGTTGAGGACGCCGACGTCCTGTCGAACCCGCGGAACCAGCAGTGCACCCAGGCCGAGGGCGACGAGTCGCTGTCACACATCCTGTCGGACATCCCGGTGCCCTCGGGCAACGGTGCCGGCAACGGCTGATCCAGCCGCAACGACCGGTCCGGGCCGCCGACATTCCTCCATCGTGCGGCCCGGGCCTGCGTCATTCGGGCGGTTTTCCGAGAAACTGCTCCCACAGAGTTTCGATGTGGCCCGCCAATCGTTACGGATTACAGCTCCGGAGCCACGAGTGCGCAGACCGTGGCACTCGTGCGGCACGAAAGACGTGACCGCTCAGGGCTCCGCTGCAGAAAGGGACGAAAGTGAAGTACACCAAGGTTGCCGCCGTCGCCGCCGGAACCCTCATGGCGCTGGGAGCCGCTGCTCCGGCCATGGCCGACGCCGGCGCCGAGGCCGCCGCCATCGGCTCCCCGGGCGTTCTGTCCGGCAACGTCGTCCAGGTTCCGATCCACATCCCGATCAACATCTGCGGCAACACCGTGAACGTCATCGGCGCGCTGAACCCGGCCTTCGGCAACGTCTGCGTCAACGACTGAATCGGCTGATCCCGAGCCGATCACCCGTCACAGGAAGGCCCCGGACCGCACCTGCGGTCCGGGGCCTTCCGGTCCCGGAAGCCGTGCACGCGGCCGAGGACTCTTGTGAAGCCTCCACGGACAGCGGGGGCGAGCCCGGAGGGAGTGGGGCCGGTGCAGGAGAACTCCACCCGGGCGAAGGGTGATGAGGCGCTGTCGCACGTCCTCGACGACATCCCGACCCCGCCGGCGCACGGCGCGGGCGACAACTGACGCCGCGTCGGGCGCCGGGGACCGGTCCGTCCGCGCGGTGACCGCTCCTCGGGGAGTGGCAGCCGGGACGAACCGGCCCCCTTCCGGGTGCCTCCGGCCGATCGGGTAGCCCGATGGTGCGGAAATTGGCCCGGTTGCCGTACAGCCGACCGACCTGTCCCGGCCGGTCGGGTAGAGGCACCCCATGGACCAGTACGACAGTCAGTCCCGCCGAAACCCCGAAGCGGCGCCCGACCGCTCCACGCCGATCTACGACCGGCTGCTCGCCGAATGGTGCGAGGCGGGCCGGAACGTCGAGCAGGAGGTGCCGCCGGCGCCGGACCCGGAGCGGGCCGGCGCCTTCGTGCCGGCGGCGCGCAGGGCGGACCGTGCGGACGGCAGCCGCTGACCCCCGGCCGGCTACGACTGACGTCGCAGCGCCGTGCGTAGGGTCGCGGACCGCACGCCCCGCGTCGTGAGCCACCGTCATGCCTCGTGAGCCACCGCGTCACGAAGGTGCCCACCACTCCACGGGGGGTGGTGGGCACCTTCGTGTGCCGGGCGGGGGGCGGCGTCCGTCGGCCGTGCACCGCCCGGACCGTCAGCCCGGCCCGTGGACCGGCAGGAGGTGGACGCGCGGAGGTCCGGCGAAAATCCGTTGACGTCGCCGGGTGGCCGCGGGCTAGGGTGGGCGCAGTTCGAGGAAATCAGGAGGTGAGGACATTGATGACTGTCGTTGCGGTGGGCGCTGCCCACAACCGGAAGTGCATCGTTCTCACCCCCGTGGCCACCGGCTGACCTTGTCCTTTTCTCTCCGCGCCTGAACGCGCGGTGCCGGGGCCGCCCTTGTGAAGGGTTTCCCTTGTCTTTCTCCGATCTTCCTTCCTCCCTGCCTTCCCTCTCGTCGCACCCGCTGGCCCCGTACGGCTGGGACGACGACTGGGCCGACGCCTTCGCCCCGTACGCCGAGCAGGGACTCCTGCCCGGACGTGTGGTGCGGGTGGACCGCGGGCAGTGCGACGTGGTCACCCCGGACGGCACCCTCAGGGCGGACACCGCCTTCGTGGTGCCCCGCGACCCCATGCGCATCGTCTGCACCGGTGACTGGGTGGCCGTCGACCCCGACGGTGACCCGCGGTTCGTCCGCACGCTCCTCCCGCGGCGCACCGCCTTCGTACGGTCGACGTCCTCGCAGCGCTCCGAAGGACAGGTGCTCGCCACCAACATCGACCACGTCGTCATCTGCGTCTCGCTCGCCGTCGAGCTGGATCTCGGACGGCTGGAACGGTTCCTCGCCCTGGCCATGTCCAGCACCGCCGGTCCCGCGCTCCTCGGCGACGGGTCGCGGACGGAGCAGTACGAGGCGCAGCCGCTCGTGCTGCTCACCAAGGCGGATCTGGTTCCGGACGCCTCCACCCTGTCCCACCTCGTGGAGGACGTCGAGCGCATCGCCCCCGGAGTGCAGGTACTGCCGGTCAGCTCGGCCACGGGGGAGGGGACCGACGTGTTCGGCGCCATCGTCGGCGGCGGTACGAGCGTCCTGCTCGGCATCTCAGGCGCAGGCAAGTCGACCCTCGCCAACACCCTGCTCGGCGCCGACGTGATGGAGGTGCGGGCCACACGTGACATGGACGGCAAGGGCCGGCACACCACCACGACGCGCAACCTTCTCGTGCTGCCGGGCGGCGGCGTGCTGATCGACACCCCCGGGCTGCGCGGAGTCGGTCTCTGGGACGCGGAGAGCGGCGTCGGCCAGGTCTTCTCGGAGATCGAGGAACTGGCCGGGCAGTGCCGGTTCCACGACTGCGGCCACGAGGCCGAGCCGGGCTGCGCCGTGCTCGGCGCCATCGAGGACGGGACCCTGCCCGCACGGCGTCTCGACAGCTACCGCAAGCTGCTCCGGGAGAACCACCGGATCGCGGCCAAGACCGATGCCCGGCTGCGCCAGGAGACGCTCCGGGAGTGGAAGCGGAGGGGGGCGGAGGGACGCGAGGCCCTGGCGGTCAAGCGGGGCCGGGCCCGGTAGCGGAGCCGCCCTGGTTCGGCGTCCGAAAACCGCGAGTGTGCCCCTCGGCGGTGGCGCACACTGGACGGTGTGACGGATGAGGAGACCAGGTACGAGGCGGTGAGCAGCCGCGACGCGCGCTTCGACGGAGAGTTCTTCTTCGCCGTCGCGACCACCGGCATCTACTGCCGGCCGAGCTGCCCCGCCGTCACCCCCAAGCGGAAGAACGTGCGCTTCTTCCCGACCGCCGCCGCGGCGCAGGGCCACGGTTTCCGGGCGTGCAGACGCTGCCGCCCGGACGCCGTGCCCGGCTCCGCGGACTGGAACGTCCGTGCCGACGTCGTCGGCCGCGCCATGCGGATGATCGGGGACGGTGTCGTGGACCGCGAAGGCGTTCCCGGACTCGCGGGCCGGCTCGGGTACAGCGCCCGCCAGGTGCAGCGCCAGCTCACCGCAGAGCTGGGCGCGGGCCCCGTCGCCCTCGCCCGTGCCCAGCGCTCCCACACCGCGAGGGTCCTGCTGCAGACCACCGACCTGCCGGTCACCGAGATCGCCTTCGCGTCCGGGTTCGCCAGTGTGCGCCAGTTCAACGACACCGTCCGGCAGATCTACGCCCGTACCCCCAGTGCCCTGCGCGCCGAGGCGGGCACGGGCCTGGGGGCGGGGGTACGCGAGGGGCGCCGGGCGGGCATCCCGCTCAGGCTCGCGCACCGCGGCCCGTACGCCGCCCGCGAGGTCTTCGACCTGCTCGGTGCCGAGGCGGTGACCCGCACCGAGGAGATCAGCGGTGCCCCCGGGGCCCGTACCTACCGGCGCACCCTGCGGCTGCCGTACGGCTCCGGCATCGTGGCCGTGGACGAGGCTTCCACGGGGCCGTGGCTGGAGGCCCGGATCGAACTGACGGACCTGCGCGACCTGACGACCGCCGTGCAACGGCTGCGCCGTCTCCTGGACCTGGACGCCGATCCGTACGCCGTGGACGACGCGCTGGGCGCCGATCCGCGCCTGGCACCGCTCGTCGCCGCGCGCCCCGGCCTGCGCTCGCCCGGCGCAGCGGACCCGGAGGAGTTCGCCGTACGGGCGCTGGTCGGCGCCCGGGCCGCGGACGAGCTGGTCGAGCGGTACGGGAAGGTGCTGGACGTGCCGTGCGGCGGGCTCACGCACGTGTTCCCCGAGCCGGGTGTGCTGGCCGGCGCGGCCGACGACCCGGTACTGCGGACGCTGGCGGGCGCGCTGGCCGACGGTGCGGTGCGGCTCGACGCCGGAGCGGACCGGGACGAGGCCGAGCGGGCACTGCTGCGCCTGCCCGGGATCACGCCGGAGACGGCGGCGCTGGTCCGCATGCGGGCCCTGGGAGATCCCGATGTCGATCCGTACCGGACGCCTGGGGCCGGTGCGTGGCGGCCGTGGCGTTCGTACGCCGTGCGGCACCTGGCACTCGCTCCGCACTGTCACCCGGTGCGCTGATCCCGGGCCGCGCGGTGGTCAGCCCCAGATCAGGGCGCCCAGCCACGCCCCGACGCCGAGCAGACAGCACAGGAGCTCCACCAGCACCGCGTAACCCGTCGCCCGCATCACCGACTTCAGGGAGGTCCAGCCCGCGCCGCGACTGCCCAGCCGCAACCGCTCGGCGCCGTAGACCGCGCCCACGTACCCCAGGACGCCACCCACCACCGGAACGACGAAGAACCCGGCGATCGCGGCGAGGCCGCCGAGCACCAACGTCTTGCGGGGGGCGCCCGTCTCATGGGGGCGGCGGGCGGGCAGCAGCGCCTGCAACGCCTGGTTGAGCAACAGCAGGCATGTCGCGGCGATCAGCACGCCCCAGGCGACCGTGGACGTGTCCGTGAGAGCCCACCACGCCACCGCGGCCCAGACGATCGCCTGCCCGGGCACGCCGGGCACCAGCACACCGACCAGTCCGAGCAGCATCACCGCGCCCACGGCAACGAGCTGCCACCCACTCATTCGACCAGCCTGCCCGAGTCCGACCGGAACCGCCCGCCGGCGCGTACGCGCGAAGGGCGGATACCCCGGAGCCCGCGCCGCGCGGGTGGTCAGCGCGGGGCGCGGGCCACCCATCCGCGCTCGTACGCGTGCCAGCCCAGCTGGAGCCGGGTGGACACCCCGGTGAGCTCCATCAGTCCCTTGACCCGCCGCTGCACGGTCCGCAGCCCCAGATCCAGCTGCTTGGCCACGCTCGCGTCCGTCAGGCCGGCCAGCAGCAACGAAAGGATCCCCAGGTCGGTCGGGTCCGGCCCGGGCCCGTCCGTCTCGTCGACGCCGTTCTCACCCAGCCGCAACGGCATGGCATCCCGCCACACCGCCTCGAAGAGGCCCATCAGCGACTCCAGCAGGCCGCTGCCGTGCACCACCAGTGCGGCGGGCTCGGCGCCCCGCCCCGTCAGCGGCACCATGGCCAGCGCGGCGTCGGCGACGACGAGTTTCGTCGGCACCCGGTCGACGACCCGGCACTGTTCGTCACGGCTCAGCGCGGCCGACAGCTCGACGATCCCTGAGGGGAGCGAGAGCACGTCACGCTCGACCACCACCCGGTAGGTGACCCCACGCGAAGTCGCCCGTTCCTCCGACTCGTTCTCCATCCCGGTGACCGCGATCGGTTTGCCGGTGACCAGCGCGCAGACCTCCGAGGTGGCGCCCAGCTGCAACTGGTGGAAGCGGTGTGCGACCGCACTGGCGCCGGTCACCACCTCCACCAGGTCGTGCACCGCGGGCTCGGCCGCCTCCGCCCGGTACTCCTCGGCGAGCAGCACCGACGCCAGCTCCGCCCGCTCCAGCTCGTGCCGCTGCTGGGTCAGCAGTGCCCCCAGCGCCACGCCCGGCGGCGCGGCCACCCAGCGGTCCGTGCGGGAGGACGACTGGGCCACGAGCCCTTGCTGTTCCAGCCGGCGCAACGCCCGCTCCGTGTCCGCCTCCGGCAGCGAGAGCCGGCGCGCCAGATCGGAGAGTTCGGCGGCGCCCGCCGCGACAAGTGCCCGGTAAGCCGCTTCCTGTCTCCCGTCTAGACCTATCGCTGCCAGCATCCTCGCACCCTCCCCGCGGTGGTGATCGCGCATCTCTGCGCCTGTCGGGCAGGCCCCGCAGTGGCGGGAAACAGCCACGGCGCAAACCCGCCGGACCCATCATCCCCCCGAGCACCGGCCACTCTGTCAAGGTGGCGTCACCGCGGCGTCCGAGAAGAGTGCCCACACCCTCCGCCGCCCACCCGGGCCGGTCCGCCGGGCGTCCTTCCCGTGGGGGGTGGGGCCGCCCGGCGGACCCCCTCCCAGGTGCGTCAATTCCGGGCCTCTTTTCCGGATGACCCGTTTTGGCACGGCCCTCGCGGTGGACACTATGGGCATGAGTCAGCAGGGGGAGAGGCCCGCCGCCCACGAGGACGACTGGTGGCGCAGGCTGTACGACGAGACCGCGCCCGACACGGGTCCGAGCAGCGCGGCGGACAGTCTCGACGACCGCTTCGACTCGGCCTCGGACGCCGTGGGAGCGACGCCGGGCCCGGCAGGCCCGGTCTCCGACGCCGAGGGACCGACGGCAGACCCGGCAGGCCCGGCTCCGGGCACCGTGGGAGCGACGGCGGACCACCCGGTCACCGTGACACCCGTGACACCCGTGCCGGACCCCCGGGCGCCGGAGGCGCGGCGCCGGCCCGCCCGCGGCACGCCGGACTCCCCTGCCGCTCCGCGCCGGCCTCCCGCACCTTCCGCGCCCCCCGTGCCACCGCCGCCCGCGCCGGAGCCGACGGTCGGGCCCGCGGTGCTGCCGCCCCAACCCACGCTCGCGCCGCCTCCCGCCGCTCCCGCGCCGCCCCGGGCCGCTCCCCGAGCACCGGAGCCGCCGCCCGTGCCGCCGTCGCCTCCCGCGCCCTCCGCGCGCCCCACCGCCGTGCGCGCCCCGTGGGAACCCCCGGCCGGGTCCCCGCAGCCGCGCACCTTCGCCGTACCGCTGCCGCCGCCGGTCCCCGCCCAGGAGCCCGCTCCGGCGGACCCGCCCTCCCTCCCGGACGGTCCACCGGAGCCGCGACCGGTCGTCACCCACGTGGGGGACCGGCCGCCGACCTACGACGCCGATCCGGCCGCCCTGCCCGCGTCGGGGCCCGACGACCTCGACGGCCTCGTCCCCGACACGGTCCTCGACGGCGCCCGTTACGGGACGTACACGCTGCGGGCCGCGTCCGTCCGGGGCGACTCGGCCCGCTTCCGCGGCGAACCGCGCCGCGACGCCCTGCTCACCGCGCGCTTCGGCGCCGGGGACAGCGCCCTGGTCCTGGTCGCCATGGCCGCGGGCGCCCGCGTGGCCGTGCACGGGCACGTCGCCGCCGCCGACGCCTGCCGCTGGATCGGCGCGGCCGTCGCCCGGAGCCATGCCAGGCTCTGCGACGACATAAGGGCGGGACGCAGGGGCGATCTCAAGTCCGGCCTGCACCGCCTCACCGACCGCACGTACGGCAAACTCCGCGCACGCGCCGCCGAGCTGGGCCTGGAGCCACCCGCGTACACCGCCGGGCTGCGCTGCCTGCTTCTGCCGGCCGATCCCGAGTGCCGCACACGGGTCTTCTTCGGCGTCGGCGCAGGTGGCCTCTTCCGGCTGCGCAACGGCGCCTGGCAGGACCTGGACCCCGTGGTGCCAGGTGCTGCCGCACAGGAGGAGGAGGGCCCCGGCGGGGACAGGCTGACCATGGATCTGCAGATCACCTCGCCCCCTTCGCCGTACGCCGACAGCCCGCCGCCCCCGCCCGCCGAGCCCTTCCGCTTCCGTGCCTCGGTCGCCCGTCCGGCGGACACCCTGCTGCTCTGCAGCAGCGGCCTGGCCGAGCCGATGCGCGGCGAACCGGCCCTCGCCGGCGAACTCGCCCGCCGCTGGGCGGCCGGTGGACCGCCGGGTCTGCCCGCCTATCTGGCCGACACCCAGCTGCGGGCCAAGGGGTACGCCGACGACCGCACGAGCGCCGCAGTCTGGGAGGCGTAACCGCGCACGCCATGGGTTGATGGTTTCCGGAGTCCGGCCGGCCGGTGTCCCGGCGCCCGGAGCCGGGACAGCCGCGTGTGCACGGAGCACAGGCAGGAAGGGCGCGCACCCATGGCCAAGCAGAACGTGTCGGAGCAGTTCGTCGACATTCTCGTACGGGCGGGGGTCGAGCGGCTGTACGGCGTCGTCGGTGACAGCCTCAACCCCGTGGTCGACGCCGTCCGGCGCCACTCCGGCATCGAGTGGGTCCAGGTCCGGCACGAGGAGACCGCCGCGTTCGCCGCCGGGGCCGAGGCCCAGATCACCGGAAATCTCGCGGCCTGCGCCGGGTCCTGCGGGCCCG
This sequence comes from Streptomyces sp. B1I3, assembly GCF_030816615.1. Classification (NCBI taxonomy): domain Bacteria; kingdom Bacillati; phylum Actinomycetota; class Actinomycetes; order Kitasatosporales; family Streptomycetaceae; genus Streptomyces; species Streptomyces sp. B1I3. The sequence goes on along the minus strand of NZ_JAUSYD010000001.1, from coordinate 1,761,063 downwards.
GCAACCTGCACCTCATCAACGGCCTCTACGACGCCCACCGCTCCATGGCCCCGGTGCTGGCCCTCGCCTCGCACATCCCGTCGAGCGAGATCGGACTCGGGTACTTCCAGGAGACCCACCCCGGGCTGCTCTTCCAGGAGTGCAGCCACTACAACGAGATGATCTCCAACCCGCAACAGATGCCGCGCCTGCTGCAGACGGCCATCCAGCACGCCGTCGGGCGGGGCGGCGTCAGCGTCGTCTCCATGCCCGGTGACATCGCCGGGCAGCCGGCCCCGGAGAGGTCCGTCGAGCACGCCCTGGTCACCTCACGGCCCTCCGTGCGGCCCGGGGACGAGGAGATCGACAAGCTCTGCCGGATGGTCGACGAGGCCGCACGGGTGACGCTGTTCTGCGGCAGCGGCACGGCCGGCGCACACGCCGAGGTCATGGAGTTCGCCGAGCGGGTGAAGGCTCCGGTCGGCCACGCCCTGCGCGGCAAGGAATGGATCCAGTACGACAATCCGTTCGATGTCGGGATGAGCGGGCTCCTGGGCTACGGAGCCGCGTACGAGGCCACCCACGAGTGCGATCTGCTGATCCTGCTGGGCACCGACTTCCCGTACAACGCCTTCCTTCCCACCGATGTGAAGATCGTCCAGGTCGATGTCCGCCCCGAGCACCTGGGCCGGCGGTCCAAGCTGGATCTGGCCGTCTGGGGTGATGTGCGCGAGACGCTGCGGTGCCTGACACCGCAGGTGAAGGTCAAGGACGACCGCAGGTTCCTCGACCGGATGCTGAAGAAGCACGCCGACGCGCTGGAGGGCGTGGTCAAGGCCTACACCCGCAAGGTCGACAAGCACGTGCCGATCCACCCGGAGTACGTCGCCGCGGTGCTCGACGAACTGGCGGACGGCGACGCCGTGTTCACCGTCGACACCGGCATGTGCAACGTATGGGCGGCCCGGTACCTCACACCCAACGGCAGGCGCAGGGTGATCGGTTCGTTCAGCCACGGCTCGATGGCCAACGCCCTCCCGCAGGCGATCGGCGCCCAGTTCACGGACCGGAACAGGCAGGTCGTGTCGATGTCCGGCGACGGCGGGTTCACCATGCTGATGGGCGACTTCCTCACGCTCGTGCAGTACGACCTGCCGGTGAAGGTCGTCCTCTTCAACAACTCCTCGCTCGGCATGGTGGAACTGGAGATGCTGGTGGGGGGCCTGCCCTCCTTCGGCACGACCAACAAGAATCCGGACTTCGCCGCCGTGGCCCGCGCCGCCGGTGCCTACGGGGTGCGGGTGGAGAAGCCGAAACAGCTGGCGGGCGCGCTCAAGGACGCCTTCAAGCACAAGGGTCCCGCGCTCGTCGACGTGGTCACCGACCCGAACGCCCTGTCCATCCCGCCGAAGATCAGTGCCGACATGGTCACCGGCTTCGCGCTCTCCGCCAGCAAGATCGTGCTGGACGGCGGGGTGGGCCGCATGCTCCAGATGGCGCGCTCCAACCTCCGGAACGTGCCGCGCCTCTGAAGGTCCTCACCGCGGACGCGGTGAATCTCTGAAGGGCCGGCCGTGCGTACGGGCACGAGTTGCGCCCGGCGCACGCCGGGGGCGACGCAGGTGTTCGTTCACCTGTTGAGGCCCGGGGACGCGTGGGCGCCCGTCTGTGGGGCATGCATCCCGGGATGGTGTTCGAGACGTGTCGGAAACAGGGGGACGAATCAGCGTGCTGACGGGGGACATGACGAGACGTCAGAAAAGCGGGCCGACGCGACTGCATCGCAGAGTCGGTCACGCCGACATGTCGGCCGTGGGCGAGGTGCGGTGTGCCCTGAGGGAGTTTCTGAGCCACCGCTCGGGTAGGCAGTACACCGACGTGGCCGAGCTCCTGCTGAGCGAGCTCCTGACGAACGCTCTGATCCACACCCGCAACGGTGCGGTGGTCACGGTGACCTCGGCGCCCGCGCGCCTGCGCGTGGAGGTGCGCGACTTCCTGGCGGAGCAGGAGCCCGCGCCGTACGTACCGAACGCCGACGACGGTACGCACGGCAGGGGACTGCTCCTCGTGCAGAGTCTGGCCGACTCCTGGGGAGTCACGGCGCAGGCGCTGGGCAAGGTGGTGTGGTTCGAGCTGAGCGGCCGGACGGCCTGACCCCAGGCCCGAGTGGCCTGGGAGGCTCATCCTCCTCAGCCGAACTGCTGTTCCAGGTCCTTGAGTTTGCGCTCCAGCGAATCGAGTCGCGGCAGGGCCTGGGTGTCGTCCTCGGCGGTGAGGTCGACCGTCGCGGGATCACCGCTCGCGCTCTGTGCCGAAGTGCTCGTGGAGTTCGAGCCGTTCACGGCTTGCAGGGATGGCCGGGGGCGCAGGGGCAGCTGTCCCGGCTCGGTTATGGCAGGCTCCGCGACGGCCTGCGTGCCGCCGCCGCCGCCCGGGGCGATGGCGGGCTGGACGTCCACCTGATGGCCGGTTCGGCCCCCACGCCCCCATGCCCGGTTCTGCCGGTTCAGGGCCTTGATGCGGGCGCGATCCAACTTCACCCGGTCCCGCCGGCGGAGCCGGTCCTGCTCCTTCTCCCTGCGGTCCTCGCGGACCTCGTCGACCGCCTCGTCCAGGGTGCGTACGCCCTCCAGGAGCATCAGCGACCAGGCGCCGAAGGTCTCCCTGGGGGCCCGCAGCCACCGCACGATCCGGATCTGCGGCAGCGGGCGGGGCACCAGGCCCTGCTCGCGCAGCGCGGCACGCCGGGTCTGCTTGAGCGCGCGGTCGAAGAGCACGGCCGCCGAGAGCGACATCCCCGCGAAGAAGTGCGGGGCGCCCGCGTGGTCCATCCCGCGCGGTGCGTGCACCCAGTTGAACCAGGCGGCGGCGCCGGCGAACGTCCAGACCAGCAGCCGGGAGCCGAGGGCCGCGTCACCGTGGCTCGCCTCGCGCACCGCGAGCACCGAACAGAACATGGCGGCCCCGTCGAGGCCGAACGGCACCAGGTACTCCCAGCCGCCGGTGAGGTTGAGGTTTTGCCGGCCGAAGCCGACGAGCCCGTGGAAGGAGAGGGCGGCGGCGACCGCCGCACAGCAGAACAGCAGGACGTACGAGGCGGTGGCGTAGAGCGCCTCCTTGCGCCTGCGACGGTCCTCGCTGCGTTCCCAGCTGTCGTCGGCCGCGGCCTTCTCAGCGGCGCGCCTGCCGCGCGCGACCACCGTCACCGCCGCCATGACCCCCACGAGCAGTACGGCGCCCGGAAGCAGCCAGTCAAGCGATATGTCGGTCAGTCTCATGCGCGGTCCCTTGCGTCACGTAGGGCGTTTCGGGCGCCATCGTGACGGAAATGCCCCCTCGCTCAGGCGGTTTCGGGGCAAGTGAACGCCATTGGGGTGGCCGGGACCATCGTTGGGCGGAATGTTGTCGAACGCGTCTACGGTTAAGCGGTGTTGCGTTCGAATCGGATCACCCGGGCGAGGGGTGTGACCGGCCGGACCGGGTCACGGTGCGGGCGTCAGCTTCCGTACGCGGTCGGCGTCGCAGGTGCGGGGGCAGGTGACGCAGGTGTCCTCGGGCCGCAGTGTGTAGAAGAGGCAGCAGCTCGCCCGGTCGCGGGTCGGCAATGATTCGCCGTTCGGCCCGGTCAGCTCGCGGAAGCCGGCGGTGCCCACGTACGGCCCGGTCGTGCCGGGCAGCAGCAGTTCGAGCTCGGTCATCGCGCGGCGCTCCTCGCCGAGCAGGTGGGCGACGTACCAGAGCCCTTCGACGATCTCGTCCGTGGCCATGCCCCACAGGGCGCGCCTGCCGCGCCGCATGCGCGGCCCGAAGCCCTCGAGGACCGGGCCGAGGTGCTCCGCCACCGCGCCGAGCACCTCCGCGCGCAGGGCCGCCTCGTCCGGCACGACCCGGGCGCCGGGCAGAGAGGCCGCAGGGTCGTCCGGCAGGCAGGCGAATTCCCGCACCCGGACGCTCAGGTGGCCGAGGGCCCGCTGGAAGAAGACGTCCTGGACGGGGATGCGGGGCACCCTGCGGTGGAGGAACCACGGCACGGTCACCAGGAGACAGGCCGGCCACGCGTAGCGGTGCAGCCCGAAGCTGGCCACCACGTCGGGGCGGGCCTGGGTGCCGTAGTCGCGCACCACCTGGGCGTCGTCCCACGCCAGGAAGGCGTCAAGTGCCGTGCCGCCCTCCGCGAGCTCGGCCGCCCCCACCCAGCCGCCGTCCGACGGTGCGGCGACGTCGTCGCTGAGCACCTCCGCGCGCAGCCCGGGGAAGACCTCGGTCATACGCGCGTACGCCGCGGTCACGGGGGACGGCGTGGCGGCGAGCAGAGTGGACACGGGCATGTGGGGACCACCGAATCGCGATCATTTACAGGTAAGCCTTACCTTACCCGAACTGCGCGGTGTGTGAACTGTGGTCCGCTCCGCCTATCGTGCACAGGGGGCCCGGCGCACGCGAGCCGGTGCCCGCCGGTCCGAGGAGGTCCAGTGGAGCAGGGCAGAGCCCGTGAGGACGTACGACCGTCGTACGCGTACGCGGCGACCCCGCCGGACGCCCGCGTGCCCGGACAGGCGCGCGGCGAGCACACCCACAGTGAGCCGCCCGCCCCCCGCGTGGTGCGGCGGCACTCGGTGAGAGGCCAGGTCCTGGACGCGCTGCGGGCCGCCCTCGTCGACGGGGAGCTGGCCCCCGGGCAGGTCTACTCGGCGCCCGCGCTCGGAGCCCGCCTCGGTGTCTCGGCGACGCCGGTGCGCGAGGCCATGCAGCAACTCGCCTCCGAGGGCGCCGTCGAGGTCGTGCCGAACCGGGGCTTCCGGGTCAGCGAGCGCGGCCCCCGCGAGCTGGCGGAGCTCGCCGAGGTGCGCGCGCTGATCGAGGTTCCCGTGATGCTGCGGCTGGCCCGCACCGTCCCCGCCGCCGACTGGTGCGCGCTGCGCCCGCTGGCCGACGCCACCGTCGCGGCCGCCGCGGTCGGTGACCGGGCGAACTACGCGGAGTGCGACCGCGCCTTCCACCGGGCCGTTCTCGCGCTCGCGGGCAACGAACAGCTCGTCGCGGTCGCCGACGGCCTCCACCGCCGGTCCCAGTGGCCACTGGTCAGCAATCCCGCCACGCGGCGGGCCGACCTGCTCGCCGACGCGTCGGAGCACACGGCGCTCCTGGACGCGCTGATCGCGAGGGACCTCACCGTGGTGCAGTCCCTCGTGCGGGAGCACTTCACGGGCGCCGACCGCTGACCGGCGGGACCGTGGAGCACCGGTGCCCGGCCGCTGATCAGGGCGCGGGCCGCCGGGGAAGTCCGGCCGGCCGCACCGGTCAGTTCGCCTCGGCGGTCTCCGGGGCCGGTGGCTCCAGCCGCGGCGCCAGCCAGGTCGGTACGCCGCCCAGCAGCCGGAACAGCCGGCCGGCCTCGGCGCGCAGCCGGGCCGCCTCGGGCCCGGACCCGGCGTCGGCGAGCGAGATGAGCGCCGGGGCCGTACCGACGAGGAACCCCAGCTCCTCCCTTATCCGCAGGGACTCCGCGAAGCCGTGCCGGGCCTCCGCGAGCTCGCCCTCACGCAGCGCGAGCGAGGCGAGGTGCCGCCAGGTGGACGAGAGCAGCAGCGCGTCGCCCTGGGCCAGCGCTCCGGCGTGGGCCCTGCGGTAGGCGGCGAGGGCGGACTGGGGCGCGTCGGCGATGTTCTGGGCGATCAGACCGCGGCGCAGGTCCAGCAGCGCGCGGCCGGGGGCCGTGGGGGAGAGCAGGGCCGCTGCCCGGCTCAGCGCCACGCTGGCCTCGTCGGCCCGGTCGCGTACGCCCAGGAGCGTGGAGGCGTAGGCGAGGTAGCCGCGCTCGCAGGCGGCCGTCCCGCGCTCGGTGTCGTCGTGGGCGAGTGCCTCGGCCGTGCGCAGCGCGTCCTCGGCGTCGGTCCAGCCGGTACCGGTGTAGAGACACCGCTCGATCAGCAGGGAGGTGCGCTGCAGCGCGACGGCGGGATCGGTGGCCGCGCCGGGTTCGAGCAGCGCGGCCGCGTCGGTCCAGCAGGCGCGTGAACGCAGCCGCCATACCGCTGTCTGGAGCGGCGGATCGTCATCTGCTGTCGTTCCGGTACCAGACATGGCGGTGTGCGCCACGTTGCCCTCCCCGAGCGCGCCATCGAGCTGTTGGGTCCTGGCGCATCTCAGCACGGAATGGCACGCCGGGCCAAGAGGTGGGGTCGATGTCAGGTGAAAGATTTCACAATCGGCCGGAGCCCCGCCGGTCCCGGGTGGTGCCGGGAGATCAGCTCATACGCAGGGCGAGGAAGAAGTCGAGCTTGTCCTCGAGGCGCGAAAGGTCACGCCCCGTCAACTGCTCGATTCGTCCGACGCGGTAGCGCAACGTGTTGACGTGCAGGTGCAGCCGGGCCGCGCAGCGGGTCCAGGAACCGTCGCAGTCCAGGAAGGCTTCCAGCGTCTCGATCAGCTCGGCGCGGTGGCGCCGGTCGTAGTCGCGCAGGGGGTCGAGGAGCCGGGCGGTGAAGGCACGGCGGACGTCGTCCGGCACGAAGGGCAGCAGCAGGACGTGGGAGGCGAGTTCGTGGTGGCCTGCCGCGCAGACCGGGCCCGGGCGGGCCGCCGCGACCCGGCGGGCGTGCCGGGCCTCCTCCAGGGCGCCGCGCAGCCCTTCGGCGGAGTGCACGGCGGCGCTGACACCCAGTGTCAGGCGGCCGTCGTCCGCGAGCCCGGCGGAGAGCGGTTCACGGATGCCGGCGAGCAGCACGTCGGCGTGCAGTGCGGCGTCCCGCTGCTCGGGGGTGCCCGCGGCGGCGGGGGAGGCACCCGCCTCACCCGCCTCATCGGCTTCGGCGGCGGGCGCCGGCGGGACCGCGGGCAGCGGCACGAGGGCCACGGCCTCGTCGCCGGTGTGCGCCACGGCGATCCGGTCCGCGGAGTCGGGGCCCGTCACCCGGGGGTCGACCAGGATCTCCTCCAGCACCGCCTGCGCGGCCCGGCCGCCCGACGGATCCGCGCCGGGGCCCTGCCCGGTCCACTCGACCCGCGCGACGACGACCTGCCAGTGCGGCGCCGTACCCAGGCCCGGCAGCAGGACGGGAGCGGCCACCCGCAGCCTGGCGGCGATCTCGGTGGGGGCGGCGCCCGTCTGGACCAGCTCCAGGACCTCCTGGGCGAGCCTGCGGCGCACCGTACGGGCGGCGTCGCGGCGGTCGCGTTCGACCGCGATCAGCTGGGTGACGCCCTGGAGCAGGTCCAGCCGCGGGGCCGGCCAGTCGCCCGCGTCGGCCTCGACGGCCAGCAGCCAGTCCGAGAGCAGCGACTCGCGGACGTCGCGGGGAGGGACCGGGTCCGCGTCCCGGCCGTTGTTCCGGATCGGGAACAGCGCGTACGTCGTGCCGTCGACCTCCGCCCGGTGCGGGCCCCGGCGGCCGGTGCGGGTGGCCGCGAGATGGCGGCCGGCCAGTGCGGCGCCGACACGGCCCGCCAGGGGTTCCCCCGCGCCGGCGACCTGGCGGCCGGTGGGGGAGAGGACCCAGGCCCGCAGGTCCAGGTCGGAGGTGAGCAGGTCGAGGACCACCTCCGGGCCGCCGCCCGCCGGGCCTGAGGTCATCAGGCGGCGGTGGCGGTCGACGACGGCGGCGAGGTCCCCGGCGCGCTCGCCCGACACCTGGCGCACCACGTGCTCGGTGATCGTCGCGAACGCGACGGTCTCGTGCACGGCGAAGAGCGGCAGCCGGTGCTGCAGGCACGCCTGGACGAGATCGTCGGGGACGGCCCCCAGCTCCGCCTCGCCGGCCGCGAGCCCCGCGACCCCGGCGCCCGCCAGGAGCCGGACGAAGGGCTCGGAGTCCGAGGCGTCCCGGCGCCAGGCCAGGCCCGTGAGGACGAGTTCACCGCCGGAGAGATAGCGGCTGGGGTCGCGCAGGTCGGTCGTCATGACGCCCCGGACCGAACGGTCCAGCTCGTCCTCACCGCCGAGCAGCCGCAGGCCCAGCGCGTCGGTGTCCAGCAGTGCGCGGAGCCGCATCGTCGGTTGCCGCCGATCTTCTTCGTTGGTGCGGGGGACAGCTGGGGATACCTGTGAATTGCGGTGAGGTTACCGATACCCGCCATTCGTTCGAATCTACAAGACGAGGACGGCGGCCAGCCAATTCCTTCATGGTTTCGGTGACTGCACCGACTGGCCCAAGGCTTGTGTACTGGCTCACACACCGCGTGAACAAGACATGAACGACCACGTCGAGGGCCGGCCGTCCCCCAGCCCCAGCGAAACGACAGATTGAGAAGAGAGCCACTCATGGACTTCCTTCGCCCCGCAGGCTGGGAGGAGGCGCTCGCCGCCAAGGCCGAGCACCCGACGGCCGTGCCCATCGCGGGTGGCACCGATGTGATGGTCGAGATCAACTTCGACCACCGGCGCCCCGAGTACCTCCTGGACCTGAACCGCATCGGTGAGCTGTCCGAGTGGCAGGTGGGCCAGGACACCGTACGGCTCGGTGCCTCCGTGCCGTACAGCGCCGTCATGGAGCACCTCAGGACCGAGCTGCCCGGCCTGGCCCTGGCCTCGCACACCGTCGCCTCGCCGCAGATCCGCAACCGCGGCGGTGTCGGCGGCAACCTGGGCACCGCCTCCCCCGCGGGCGACGCCCATCCGGCGCTGCTCGCCGCGGGCGCCGAGGTCGAGGTGGCATCCGTACGGGGGACGCGCATGATCCCGATCGACGCGTTCTACACCGGCGTCAAGCGCAACGCCCTCGCCCCGGACGAGCTGATCCGGGCCGTGCACGTCAAGAAGGCCGACGGCCCGCAGCAGTACTCCAAGGTCGGCACGCGCAACGCGATGGTCATCGCCGTCTGCGCCTTCGGCCTGGCCCTCCACCCGGAGACCCGCACCGTACGCACCGGCATCGGCTCCGCCGCCCCGACCCCGGTCCGGGCCGAGGCGGCCGAGGAGTTCCTGAACGCCGCGCTGGAGGAGGGCGGCTTCTGGGAGAGCGGCAAGATCATCACCCCCTCGGTCGCCGCGCAGTTCGCCCAACTCGCCTCCGGGGCCTGCAACCCCATCGACGACGTACGCGGTACCGCCGCCTACCGCAGGCACGCGGTCGGCATCATGGCCCGGCGCACGCTGGGGTGGACCTGGGAGCAGTACCGCGGCGCGGGCCGCACCCTCGAAGGAGCTGCTTAACCATGCGAGTGAATTTCACGGTCAACGGGCGCAAGCAGGAAGCCGACGACGTCTGGGAGGGAGAGTCCCTCCTCTACGTCCTGCGTGAACGCATGGGCCTTCCGGGGTCGAAGAACGCCTGCGAGCAGGGCGAATGCGGTTCCTGCACGGTCCGCCTCGACGGCGTGCCGGTCTGCTCCTGCCTCGTGGCGGCGGGCCAGGCGGAGGGCCGCGAGGTCGTCACGGTGGAGGGCCTCGCCGACTACGCCAGGCACCGCGACGACGCCCACCCCGGCGCCGGCTGCGCCTCCGGCGCCTGCGGCACCTCTCTCGACGCCGCCCAGCGGTGGCAGGCAAAGCCCACCGACGGGCAGAGCGCCGAGGCCACCGAGCTCTCCCCCATCCAGCAGGCGTTCATCGACGCGGGCGCCGTGCAGTGCGGCTTCTGCACCCCCGGCCTCCTGGTGGCCGCCGACGAGCTGCTCGAGGCCCACCCCTCCCCGTCCGACCAGGACATCCGCGAGGCGCTCTCCGGCAACCTGTGCCGCTGCACCGGCTACGAGAAGATCCTCGACGCGGTCCGCCTCGCGGCCGCCCGTCAGGAAGAGGCGGTCCGATAACCATGGCGCTGAACCCACGAGCCGCATCCGTACCGGCCGGCACCCCCACCAAGATCACCCAGGGCTCCCACACCCGCGGCGGCATCGGCGAGTCCACGCTGCGCCCCGACGGCACCCTCAAGGTCACCGGCGAGTTCGCGTACTCCTCGGACATGTGGCACGAGGACATGCTGTGGGGCCACACACTGCGCTCCACCCTCGCGCACGCCGAGATCAGGTCGATCGACATCGGCGAGGCCGTCGCCACGCCCGGCGTCTACGCCGTGCTGACCTACGACGACCTGCCCGCCGAGATGAAGAACTACGGCCTGGAGATCCAGGACACGCCCGTCCTCGCGCACGGCAAGGTCCGCCACCACGGGGAACCGGTCGCGCTGGTCGCCGCGGACCACCCCGAGACCGCGCGCCGGGCCGCTGCGAAGATCAAAATCGACTACGCCGAACTGCCGGTCGTCACGGACGAGGCGTCCGCGACCGCCCCCGGCGCCATCCTGATCCACGAGGGCCGCACCGACCACCACATCGGCCACGTCCCGCACCCCAACATCGTCCACCGCCAGCCCATCGTCCGCGGCGACGCGGACGCGGCCGCCCGGCGCGCCGACGTCGTCGTCACCGGCGACTACGTCTTCGGCATGCAGGACCAGGCCTTCCTCGGCCCGGAGTCCGGACTCGCCGTGCCGTCCGAGGACGGTGGCGTCGAGCTGTACGTCGCCACCCAGTGGCTGCACTCCGACCTGCGCCAGATCGCCCCCGTCCTGGGGCTCCCCGAGGACAAGGTCCGCATGACGCTCTCCGGCGTCGGCGGAGCCTTCGGCGGACGCGAGGACCTGTCGATGCAGATCCACGCCTGCATGCTGGCGCTGCGCACCGGCAAGCCCGTCAAGATGGTCTACAACCGCTTCGAGTCCTTCTTCGGACACGTCCACCGGCACCCGGCCAAGCTCCACTACGAGCACGGCGCCACCAAGGACGGCAAGCTCACGCACATGAAGTGCCGGATCGTGCTGGACGGCGGCGCCTACGCCTCCGCCTCCCCGGCCGTCGTCGGCAACGCCTCCTCCCTCGCGGTCGGACCGTACGCCGTCGAGGACGTCGACATCGAGGCGATCGCCCTCTACTCCAACAACCCGCCCTGCGGCGCCATGCGCGGCTTCGGCGCCGTCCAGGCGTGCTTCGCCTACGAGGCGCAGATGGACAAGCTCGCCGCCGCCCTGGACATGGACCCGGTCGAGCTGCGGCAGCTGAACGCCATGGAGCAGGGCACCCTGCTCCCCACCGGGCAGCCCGTCGACTCGCCGGCGCCCGTGGCCGAACTGCTGCGCCGCGTCAAGGCCAGGCCCCTGCCGCCCGAGCAGCAGTGGCTCTCGGCCGACGCGGAGGGCAGCTCCGTCGACGTACGCGCCCTGCCCGGCGGACTCTCCAACACCACCCACGGCGAGGGCGTCGTACGGGGCGTCGGCTACGCGGTCGGCCTCAAGAACGTCGGATTCTCCGAAGGCTTCGACGACTACTCCACCGCCCGGGTGCGGATGGAGGTCATCAACGGCGAACCCGTCGCCACCGTGCACACCGCGATGGCCGAGGTCGGGCAGGGCGGTGTCACCGTCCACGCCCAGATCGCACGTACGGAACTGGGCGTCAACCAGGTCACCATCCACCCGGCCGACACCCGGGTCGGCTCCGCCGGCTCCACCTCCGCCTCCCGCCAGACGTACGTCACCGGCGGCGCCGTGAAGAACTCCTGCGAGGCCGTGCGCGAGCGCGTCCTGGAGATGGGCCGCCGCAAGCTGGGTACCTACCACCCCGCCTGGGCCACCGCCGAACTCCTCCTGGAGGGCGGCAAGGTCGTCACCGACGGCGGCGAGGTGCTCGCCTCCCTCGCCGACGTACTGGAGGACGAGGCCGTCGACGTCGAGCTGGAGTGGCGCCACCGGCCCACGGAACCCTTCGACCTGCGCACCGGTCAGGGAAACGGCCACGTCCAGTACTCCTTCGCCGCGCACCGCGCGGTCGTGGAGGTCGACACCGAGCTCGGACTGGTGAAGGTCATCGAGCTCGCCTGCGCCCAGGACGTCGGCAAGGCCCTGAACCCGCTGTCGGTCGTGGGGCAGATCCAGGGCGGCACCACCCAGGGGCTGGGTGTCGCCGTCATGGAGGAGATCATCGTCGACCCGAAGACCGCGAAGGTGCGCAACCCGTCCTTCACGGACTACCTGATCCCCACCATCCTCGACACCCCGACCATCCCGGTCGACGTGCTCGAACTCGCCGACGACCACGCCCCGTACGGGCTCCGTGGCGTCGGCGAGGCGCCGACCCTGTCGTCCACGCCGGCCGTCCTCGCGGCGATCCGGAACGCGACGGGGCTCGAGCTCACCAGGACACCGGTGCGCCCCGAGCACATCACCGGCACCTGACGGGCCGCCACAGCCCTCCGGGCGGTGCGCGCCTGCCGTGAACGTCACACTTCCCCGCGCCGCGCACCGTCCGGAGCTCTCGCACCACCCGTTCAGCCTGCACCACGTAGTTCGTCTCGGGCCGTCCCCCGGGTCGTGCCGCCGCGCAGTCATCCCAAATCCCGCAATCACGGCAGCTCCACGCGGGTGCCCCTGTGAACCTTGGGAGTCAGGCAACATGACCCAGCAGTCAGTGGAACCCAGGACGAGCGCGCAGGACGCGGGCCCCGGCTCACGCGTCCCCGCCGGACGGTCCTGGCTCGACCGGTACTTCCACATATCCGAAAGAGGATCGACCGTCGCGCGCGAGGTGCGCGGCGGCGTCACGACCTTCATGGCCATGGCGTACATCCTCCTGCTCAACCCGCTCATCCTGGGCGGCAAGGACGTCGACGGCCAGTTGCTCGGCCAGTCCGGACTGATCACCGCCACCGCCCTCGCCGCGGCGGCCACCACCCTGCTGATGGGCTTCGTCGGCAAGGTGCCCCTCGCGCTCGCCGCCGGCCTCAGCGTCTCCGGCGTGCTCGCCTCGCAGGTCGCCCCCGCCATGACGTGGCCCCAGGCCATGGGCATGTGCGTGGTCTACGGCGTCGTGATCTGCCTGCTGGTCGTCACCGGCCTCCGCGAGCTGATCATGAACGCGATCCCGCTCGCGCTGAAGCACGGCATCACCATCGGTATCGGGCTCTTCATCGCGCTCATCGGCCTCGTCAAGGCCGGGTTCGTCCACCAGGGAACGGCGACCCCGCTGTCCCTCGGGCCCACGGGCGAACTCACCGGGTGGCCGGTCCTCATCTTCGCCCTGACGCTGCTGCTCATCTTCATGCTGCAGGCACGGAACATCCCGGGCGCGATCCTGATCGGCATCGTCGCCGGAACCGTCGTCGCGATCGTGGCCAACGCGGTCGTCGACATCGACCCCAAGTCCTGGAGCAGCGGGCCGCCCGCGCTGAGCGGCGGCGCCGTCTCCTCACCGGACTTCTCGCTCTTCGGCGACGTCGAGTTCGGCGGCTGGGGCGACGTCGGCGTGATGACGGTGGGCATGATCGTCTTCACCCTGGTGCTGGCCGGCTTCTTCGACGCGATGGCCACGATCATCGGAGTCGGTACCGAGGCGAACCTCGCCGACGACAAGGGGCGGATGCCGGGCCTGTCCAAGGCGCTGTTCATCGACGGTGCCGGCGGTGCGATCGGCGGGGTCGCCGGAGGCTCCGGCCAGACGGTCTTCGTCGAGTCGGCGACCGGCGTCGGGGAGGGGGCCCGCACCGGGCTCGCGTCCGTCGTCACCGGGCTCTTCTTCGCCGCCTGCCTGTTCTTCACCCCGCTGACCGCGATCGTGCCGGCCGAGGTCGCTGCCGCGGCCCTCGTGATCATCGGCGCCATGATGATGCAGAACGCCCGGCACGTCGACTGGAGCGACCGCTCCGTCGCCGTCCCGGTCTTCCTCACCGTCGTCCTGATGCCGTTCACGTACACCATCACCACCGGTGTCGCCGCGGGCGTCATCTCGTACTCCGCCATCAAGCTCGCGCAGGGCAGGGCCCGTGAGGTCGGCGTCTTCATGTGGGCCCTGACACTGGTCTTCGTCGTCTACTTCGCCCTGCATCCCATCGAGAGCTGGCTGGGCGTCAACTGACGTCACCCCGAACCTCCGCACCTCTGTCAGAAGGAGACACGCCATGCTGGACATCGCCGAAGAGCTGCACCGGTGGGTCGGGCAGGGACGCGCGTTCGCCGTGGCCACCGTGGTGGCGGTCGGCGGCAGCGCCCCCCGGCAGCCGGGCGCCGCCCTCGCCGTCGACAGCGAGGGCACGGCCGTCGGGTCGGTCTCCGGCGGGTGTGTGGAGGGCGCGGTCTACGAGCTGTGCCGGCAGGCCCTCGCGGACGGCGTCACCGTGCGCGAGCGCTTCGGCTACAGCGACGACGACGCCTTCGCGGTCGGTCTGACCTGCGGGGGAGTCATCGACGTCCTGGTGACCCCGGTGCGCGCGGACGACCCCGCGCGCCCGGTGTTCGCCGCCGCGCTCGCCACCGCCGCGGGCGGCGGCGCGGCGGCGGTCGCCCGGGTCACCGAAGGCCCGGACGGCCTGCTCGGCCGTCCCCTGCTCGTCCACCCCGACGGCACGTACCAGGGCGGGCTGGGCGGAGACCCCGAACTGGACCGCACGGCCGCCGCCGAGGCACGCGCGCTGCTCGACGCGGGCCGTACCGGTCCGATCACCATCGGCGCCGAGGGCTCCCGATGCGGCAGCCCCGTCACCCTGCTCGTCGAATCGAGCGTCCCGCCGCCCCGGATGATCGTCTTCGGGGCGATCGACTTCGCCGCCGCCCTGGTGCGTGCCGGCCGCTTCCTCGGCTACCGCGTCACCGTCTGCGACGCCCGCCCCGTCTTCGCCACGGCGGCCCGCTTCCCGGACGCCGACGAGATCGTCGTCGACTGGCCGCACCGCTATCTCGCCGCCACCGACGTGGACGCGCGCACGGTGCTCTGCGTCCTCACGCACGACGCCAAGTTCGATGTACCGCTGCTGGAACTGGCGTTGCGGCTGCCGGTCGCCTACGTCGGCGCGATGGGCTCGCGCCGCACCCACCTGGAGCGCAACGAGCGGCTGCGCGAGGCCGGTGTCACCGAGCGCCGACTGGCCGCGCTGCACTCGCCGATCGGGCTCGATCTCGGAGCCCGTACCCCGGAGGAGACCGCCCTCTCGATCGCGGCAGAGATCGTCGCGGTACGGCGCGGCGGCAGTGGGGTCCCGCTGAAAGGCGCCCACACCGCGATCCACCACGAAAGCGGCCCTCCACTCGCCTCGGTGGCCTGAACCGGGCCACCGGCGCACGCCCCCTGAACGGGGCGGACAACGGGTGATCGGCGCGGGCGGGTAGCCGCCACGGCGGTTTCACGCCAGGGCGAAGCCGTCTGTGGTCCCGGATTTACCGGTAGATCAGCTGCATGACACTTTCCCTCTCCTCCGTTTCCGGCCGGGCGAGACCCGCTCGCGCCGGACGCAGGGCTCTGCTCATAGCGACCTCGGTCGCCCTCGTGAGCGGCGTCATGCTCCCCGCGGCGGGCTCCGCCACCGCCGCTCCGCAACCGCCGGCCGCCGGGGACCGCCAGGCGGCCCCGGTCCGTGACCACGACATCACCCTCGTCACCGGTGACGTCGTCCACTACTCGGACGGCGCGGGCAACCAGGACACCGTCACGGTGGACCGACCCGACGGCGCGACGGGCGGGGTCCACGTGCAGCAGGCCGGGGAGGACATCTACGTCCTGCCCGACGAGGCGAGCACCCTCATCGCGGCGGGGAAGCTGGACCGCCGGCTCTTCAACGTCACCGCGCTGGCCGGGATGGGCTACGACGACGAGCACGCGGGCGGCATCCCGCTGATCGCCACCTACCCCGCGGGCGCGGCACGTTCGCTGCCCGCCGCGCCACGCGGCAGCAGGACGGTCCGGCATCTGGAGTCGATCCACGGTGCGGCACTGAAGGCCGACAAGGACGACGCCCGCGCCTTCTGGAGCGACATCACCCGGAACGGGAAGAGCCGCGCACTGGACGACGGCATCGCGAAACTGTGGCTCGACGGCCGGGCCGAGGCGGTGCTCAAGGACTCGGTCCCGCAGGTCGGCGCCCCGCAGGCGTGGGCGGCCGGCTACGACGGCAAGGGCACCACGGTCGCCGTCCTCGACACGGGCATCGACGCCACCCACCCGGACGTCAAGGACCGGATCAAACTGGCGAAGAGCTTCGTCCCCGGCGAAGAGGTCCTCGACAGGAACGGTCACGGTACGCACGTCGCCTCCACCATCGCCGGGTCCGGCGCCGCATCGGACGGCGCCAACAAGGGCGTCGCCCCCGCCGCCGACCTGATCGTCGGCAAGGTGCTCGGCGACGAAGGTTCCGGCGCCGACTCCGGCATCATCGAGGCCATGGAGTGGGCGAAGGCCGAAGGAGCCGACGTCGTCTCCATGAGCCTCGGCTCCAGCATCCCGGACGACGGTGACGACCCGATGGCCCAGGCGGTCGACGCCCTCTCGGCGGACGGCGGGCCGCTCTTCGTGATCGCCGCCGGCAACGCCTACGGCGCGGGCACCATCGGATCGCCCGGCTCCGCCGGCAAGGCGCTCACCATCGCGGCCGTCGACAAGCAGGACAACCGCGCGGACTTCTCCTCGATGGGCCCGCTGGTCAGGTCGTACGGCCTGAAGCCCGACCTGTCGGCTCCCGGAGTCGGCATCAACGCCGCCGCCTCGCAGGCGGTGCCCGGCATCAGCGGCATGTACCAGCGGATGTCCGGTACGTCGATGGCGACCCCGCACGTCGCGGGCGCCGCGGCCGTCCTGAAGCAGCGCCACCCCGACTGGTCCGGTCAGCGCATCAAGGACGCGCTGATGACCTCCTCCGAGCAGCTGCCCGCCTACACGCCGTACGAGCAGGGCACCGGCCGGCTCGACGTCAAGGCGGCGATCGACACGACGATCGAGGCCACCGGCTCCGTCGAGGTGGCGTCCTACGACTGGCCGCACTCCGCCTCCGACCCGGTCGCCGAGCGCACCATCACCTACCGCAACACCGGTGCGCAGGACGTCACCCTGAGCCTGGCCACCGGCACGGACTCCGCGGCCTACACACTGTCCACGTCCACGCTGACCGTCCCGGCGGGCTCCACCGCCCAGGCGGTGCTGTCGCTGGATCCCTCCGAGGTCCCGAACGACACCCAGTTCTCCGGGCAGGTCGTCGCCAAGGACGCGGCCGGCGAGACCGTCGCGCACACCGGCTTCGCCCTGAACAAGGAGCAGGAGCTCTACGACCTCACCCTGAAGCTGCGTGACCGGTCGGGCGGACCGATGGACGGCAACGTCGTCATCGCCCAGCTCGGCGACCCGAACCTGGGTGTCGTGGCGGTCCCCGGCGAGACCACCCTGCGACTGCCTCCCGGCAACTACACCGCCTGGACCTCCGTGGACATCGACGGTGACCGAGCGGACTCCAAGGCCGTGGCCTTCCTCGCGGCCCCCGAGACCATCCTGGACGAGCCCACCACGGTCACCCTGGACGCGTCGAAGGCCCGCAAGGTGACCGTGCGCACCCCCGAGGAGACCGAGACCCGGCAGCTGCGGTACGACATGGCACGCACCGCCCCGGACGGCACCGTCCAGCGCGACGCGTTCCAGATCCCGCTGGCCTACGACCAGTTGTGGGCGAGCCCGACGAAGAAGGTCACCCAGGGCAGCTTCAGCTTCCTCACACGCTGGCGCCAGGGCGAGGAGCTGATCGACCTGACGGCCGACGGCCACGACGTCCCGGTCACGGTGCAGAACGGCTCGGTCGTCGCCGAGGACAGCGAACAGAAGCTCACCGGTGTCTTCGCAGGCGACGGCGCCGCGGCCGACTACAAGGGCCGCAGCGTCAAGGGCAAGGCCGTCGTCGTCACGCGCAGCGACACGGTCCCGCCCGCAGAGCGGCTGGCCAACGCACTCGCGGCGGGCGCGAAGGCGCTCTTCGTCGTCAACGACGGCCGCGGAGTCGCGTTGGAGAGCTACGTGCCGTACGGCGAGCAGACCACCATCCCGGTCGCCTCGGTGCAGAAGATCGCGGGTGAGACGCTGATCAAGGCGGCGCAGCGCGGCAGGAAGCTCTCCGTCGACCAGAAGAAGTTCGCCTCGTACGTCTACGACCTGGTGGACCGTCATGACGGGACCATCCCGGACCGGTCACTGGCCTTCGCCCCGTCGGCCGGCCGGCTCGCGAAGGTCGAGAACACCTTCTACGGCCACAAGGAGACTCCGGGCGCGGGCTACCGCTACGACATCCCGGACTACGGCCCCGGTCTCGGCTTCGAGGAGTACGAGAAGTTCCCGGGCATCCGCACCGAGTGGGTCAGCCCCCTGCCGGGCGACTCGTTCTGGTACGAGAACCACTCGGTCCTGAACGCCGCCACCTCCGACACCGCCGCCGAGATGCGCAGCGGGGAACTGGACTACACGGCGGGCCGCACCTACCCGGCCGAGTGGTTCGCACCGGTCACCCGTCCGCGCCTCGGCACGGGGTACTGGGGTCCCTTCCGGACCGTGAACAACGACATGCAGTTCAACATCACCCCGTGGACGGACTCCGGTGCCGGACACTCCGGTTCGATGCCCGCGGACGAGTACGACACGACCTCGTACGCCCTGTACCAGGGCGGCACACTGCTCGGGAAGGGCGCCGGCCGCGCCGGCTACGCGGGGAACCTGTCCACCGGCAGGCTGCCGTACCGGCTGACCATCGACTCCGTCCGGGACGGCGGCACCTGGAAGACCTCCACCCGCACCCACAGTTCGTGGGAGTTCGAGTCGGGCGCGCTCGACGCGGACGGCCCGTGGCAGGCGGACATCCCGATGCTCCAGCTGGACTTCGACGTCGACACGGACCTCGCCGGTGACGTCGACGCGGGGAAGTGGACCGAGGTCGGCCTGTCCTCCGGTACCCAGGAGTGGCTGGAGGCAGCGGTGAGCGCGAACAAGGCTTCGCTGTCGGTCAGTTACGACGACGGGCAGACCTGGAGCGCGGTGCAGCCGCGCAAGGGTGCGGACGGTTCGTGGACCGCCCGGTTCAGGACGCCCCGGGAGGGTGCCTCGTTCGTCTCGCTCAAGGCGCACGCCGAGGCGGACGGCGGACTCGCCGTCGACCAGGAGATCATCAGGGCCTTCGGCCTGAAGTGACCCGGGCAGTGCGCCGGGCGCCCCGCACCGAGACCTAGAGGCTCGGTGCGGGGCGCCGCTCTCCGGTGGTCCGTGAGGGTCTACTCGTCGATCGCCTCGCCGTACCGTGCGTCCGCGCCGGACGCGCCGAGCGAGCCTCCGCCGTACGACCACGATCCGGTGCTCACGGTCCCGGTCGTGGCCGCGGGAAGGACCCAGACCACTCCGTCGGAGGTGTTCTCACCGGGCGCCGCGGCCAGCAGCTCCGCACGGCCGTCGGCGTCCGTGTCGGCGAGCCGGACCTGGGCGCCCCAGCGGTCTCCCTTCTCCGCCGTCCCGGGTATCCCTGCCGAGTCCTGGTCGAAGGACCGCGCGCGGGCCGCGGTCAGCCCGGCGGCCGAGCCGCGCAGGACGCGTACCCCGCCCGCGTCCGCCACGCTGCCGATGTCCTCGCCGGGCACGCCCACAGCCAGGTCCGCGTAACCGTCCCCGTCGATGTCGGCGAGGGAGACGTCGGCGCCGAAGCCGTCACCCAGCTCGGCGGTGCCCGGCACCCCGGCGGTGTACTGGGCCCACACCTGCGAAGGGGTGCCGAGCTCGTCGTAGTCCCGCATGCCCTGGTCGCTGCCCAGGTAGACGCCGACGTAGCCGCCGTTGAGGGGCTCGTAGACGTCGGCGAGCCGGTCGGGCTTGCCGTAGACGAAGTCGTCGTACCCGTCGTCGTTGATGTCCCCCGAGGCCGTGGCGGGGCCGCCTGACAGGTCGCGGACGTACGCCGGACCGTCGGCGCCGCCCGCGTACAGGGCCGACCGTCCGCGCTGGTCCTCCTCCAGGCTGATCCCGGCCACGAACAGGTCGGCGTACCCGTCGTCGTCGTAGTCGCCGGTCGTCAGGGAAGCGGGCCTGATCCTCACACCCCCGGGGGAGCCGCTCGTGTCCAGGCGGCCGGCCGGCCGCAGGGCGCCGGCGGTGTGGACGAACAGGTCCGCACCCCCGCGGTCGGCCACGACCAGGGCATCACCCGGTGTGGCTCCGGTGAGCCGGGCGGCGGCGAGGGCGAGACCGAACCGGGCGTCCGCCTCGGGGGCGGCGGCCCTCATGGTGGTGGAGCGGGCCGTGGACAGCCCGGTCCTGGAGCCGTACAGGACGGTCACGCGGCCGGCGTCGGCCACCGCGCCCTCGTCCTCACCCGGCGCGGCGACGACCGCGTCGTCGTACCCGTCGGCGTCGAGGTCCCCGGTGGCGACGGCCGCGCCGAAGCCGTCACCCGCCTCGGCGCTGCCCGGGACGCCGGAGCTCGCCTGACCGAAGACGGCGGTGCGGACCCTGGGCGTGCTGGTGGCGGTGCCTATGCCGTTCGCGGCGCCGTACTGGACGCTGATGTAGCCGGCGCCCTTGCGTCCGCCGTCGGTGCCACCCGGAGCACCGGTCAGGACGTCGTCGTACCCGTCACCGTCGAAGTCGCTGTTGCGGTCGTCGGCGTGCGTGCCGCCGGGCGTGCCCGCGAAGGCCGGGGAGGGGGCCGCGATGCCGAGGCCCGTCAGGAGGAGGAAGGACGCGGCGGCAACGGCCGCGTGACGCCGGTGGGTCATTGTGGTGCCCCCATGCGTGTCGATGGTGCTCTGTCGGTGGTGAGTTGGAGTCGCGACAGGGGCTGGAAGTTGTGTCCGGCCCCCGGCCTGTTACGGAGCGGTGACACAAGGCGCGGCGAGATGCGGGCGTCCGGCGGCCGTGATCGTCCGGCGCCCCCGATGCCATAATGCGGGCGCCGCATACGCGTTCACCGAGAAGGAGCAACCGATGGCAGCGGACGAGATCCTGGTGGTCGGAGCCGGAGTGGTGGGAGCCTCGGTCGCGTACCACCTGGCCCTGCTCGGTCACGAGCGCGTGACCGTGCTGGATGCCCGGGGGCCGGAGCGGTTGCCCGGATCGACCGGTCTGGCGCCCGGCTTCGTCGGCCAGCTCAGTGTGACGCCGGAGCTGGCCGTACTGGCCAAGGACAGCGTCGCCACCTACCTCGAGCTCTCCGCCTCCGCGGCCGAACCGCCCTTCCGCCAGGTCGGCTGCCTGGAGGTGGCGACCACCGAGGCGCGGCTGGAACAGTGCTACCAGGACGTCGAGCACGGCATGGCGCTGGGTGTCGAGGCGCACGTGCTGGACGCGGCGTCGGCCGTGGCGCTCGCCCCTGCGCTGGTCGACGCCGACCAGGCCGTCGGGGGCCTGCACATCCCGTCCGACGGCGCGGCGGACCCGGTCGCGCTGACCGGCGCACTGGTCGCCGCGGCGGAGCGGGCCGGTGCGCGCTTCTGCTGGAACACCCCGGTCGGTGCGCTGGAGACCGAGTGCGGCCGCGTCACCGGAGTACGCACGCGTGAGGACGGCGCCGTGGTGCGGGCCGGGCGGGTGGTGCTCGCCACCGGGATCTGGGGGCCCGTGCTCGCGGCGACCGCCGGTGTCCGGCTGCCCATGGTAAGCGTGCAGCACCCGTACCTGTTCACCGCCGAACGCCCCGAGCTGGACGACACCCCCATCGACACCCCCATCGTGCGCTACCCCGACCAGTCGGTGTACACCCGCCGCCACGGCCGCCGCTACGGGCTGGGCAGCTACGCGCACCCGCCGCTGCCCATGGAGCCAACCTCCGGCCTCGCCACCGCCGAACGTCCGTTCAGGGAACTGGACTTCGGCACCGCCCTGGCCGAGGCCACCGGCCTCGTGCCCGCCTTCCGCGACGCGCCGCTGGGACGCCGCCTCAACGGGGTCTTCGCCATGACGCCGGACGAACTCCCGCTGGTGGGCCCGGCAGCCGGTGTCCCCGGGCTGTGGTTCGCGGAGGCGAGCTGGATCACCCATGCCGCAGGTGTCGGCCGGCAGTTGGCCGGACAGCTGCTGGGGACCGGCGGAACACCGGTGGACCCCGCCCGGCTCGACCCCGGGCGCTTCGACACCTGGGACGAGCGCAAGGTGCGCGAGACGGCGCTCGGCCACTACCGGAGCGTGTACGACGCCCACTGACGCCGGCGGCGAGGCGGGCCCCCGCACAAGGGGGCCCGCCTCGCCGCGGCCGGAGGCACCGCGCGGGGTCAGCGTCCGGTCTGCAGCGCCGCCCAGGTGTCGGGTCCCACCCCGCCGTCGACCGTCAGGCCCCGCGCCTTCTGGTACGCGCGCACGGCCGTGTCCGTCGCCGAACCGAAGGTCCCGTCGACGGCGACCGTCGATCCGAGCGCGGCGGTCAGCGCCCGCTGCAGCCGCTTCACCGCCTCACCCGTACGACCCTCGGCGAGGACCGGGGTGGTGCCCGCGGAGAGCAGGGCGGTCCAGGTCCCCGTGTCGACCGTGCCGTCGGCGGTCAGCCCGCGGGCCGTCTGGAACGCCTGCACGGCGGACTTCGTCGCAGGGCCGAAGACACCGTCCACGGCGCCCACCTCGTAGCCCTGCCGGTCGAGCAGTTGCTGCGCGGCCCTGACCTGCGTGCCCGCCGAGCCCGGCTGCTGGGTCGCGTACGCGCCGAAGGTCAGCCCGTCGCTCTCGCTCCCGCCGCCGCCGGTCGTGCCGGTGCCGGTGACGAGCTGCATGTAGAGGGTCCAGTTCCAGTTGGCTCCCGGGTCGGTGTGGTCGTTCCCGGGGGCCTCGCTGTGCCCGATGACGTGGGAGCGGTCCTTCGGGATGCCGTACCGGTCGCACAGGTGGGCGGTGAGCGCCGCGGAGGAGCGGTACATGCTGTCGGTGAACCACGACGGGTCGTCGATGAAGCCCTCGTGCTCGATGCCCAGCGACGAGGCGTTGGCGCTCTTGGCGTGGTAAGCGGTGTCCTTGTCCCGCACCATCTGGGTGACCTCGCCGTCCGAGGAGCGGACGACGTAGTGGGAGCTGACCTTCGACGCCGCGTTCTGGAACCAGCTGATCGTGCCGGCGTACGAGCCCTGCATGACGTGGATGACCACCTTGTCGACCGTCGCCGTCCGGCCCGTCGCGTAGTTGGCGGAGGCGGCGGGCAGCCACAGGGCCGAGGGGTAGTCGGGGCTCGGCGTCGTGACCTGGGCGGTGGCCAGGTCACCCTTCTCGGGAGCGACCGGGCGGGAAGGCACCGAGACCCGTTCGCCGCCCCGGACCGTCGTGCGCAGACCCTCGGCGAGGAAGGTGTAGACGGTGTCCGCGTAGAGGGCGGCGACGGGGCCCTGCGCGCCGCTGTACCGGGCGACGGCCGGGTACCAGGCGTCGATGTCCCGGCGCTCGGCCCCGTCCAGGCCGAGCGCGTCGGCGTGGTTGCGCAGCACGGCGGCGCCGCCCAGGATGTTGGCCTCGGTGTCCTGGCGCAGATCGGCCGCGGACTCGCCCGTCAGCGCGGCGGCCTTCTCCAGGGAGCGGTTGGCCGGGTTGCTGACGAGGTGCATCACTCCGTATCCGTTCGCCTGGCTCGGGCGCCCGGCGTGGCCGTCCAGGTGCGTCTCGCCGTAGCCGACGGCGGCGAGCAGATCGCGCGGTACGCCGAACTTCTCGGCCGCCCTGTCGAAGGCCTGGTTCATGGGTTGTGGGGCGGTGGTCGCGGCCGGGGCCGGCCGGCCGGCGGCGACGAGGGCGGTGACGGCGAGAGCGGCCAGAACCGCTGTGCGTCCTGCGGTGTGGCCGGCGGGGCGTCGGGGCATACCTGCTCCTGGTCCGTGGGGGGAGAGTGGAGGTCCCCCGGGCCCGGTGGGGTGGGGCGGGGGCCTCGAGCCCGCACAGGCTATCCAGCTGAATATGGCATGACAACGGTGTCACGGTGTGTCCAATGTCCACTCACTCCAATGGAGTTGCGGCAGGGACGGCACACCGGTGGAGCCGCCGCCCCGGGCGGAGGGCGGCGGCGCGCCCGGCCCTACCAGCGGTCCCGGTGGATGACGTCGGCCACCGGCCGGCGCCGGACCGGTCCGAAGTTGCCCTGCGGCCGGCCCACCGGGATCGCGGCGAAGGTGCGCGTATCGGCGGGGATCCCGAGCGCCTCCTTCCATTCCGCCTCCAGCATCAGGTGCCAGATGGTGATGTTCGCGGCGAGCCCGAGCGCCCGCGCCGCGAGCAGGAGGTTCTGGACGCCCGGATAGACACAGGAGCCCTCGGCGAGCGCCTGGAAGCGCGTCTGCGTGCTCGTCATGTGCGCGACCCCCTCGGGGCCGAGCGCCTGGGCGTACGCCTGCAGACCCTCCTTCTCCAGCCGGGGCTCGGGGAACTTGTAGCAGGGGATGATCAGGGCCGGCGTGTCCGCGAAGTGGTCGCGCTGGTATTCGATGGCCGCGACCATCCGCCCGTACGCCGCGTCGTCCATGCCCTGGGGCGCGTACTTCCCGGTCGTCGCCAGATAGGCGTCCACGCAGCGCTTCCACAGCGGGGCCAGGCGGGCCATCACCTCGCGGTCGGTGACGACCACGTACTCGTAGCACTGCATGTTGCCGCCGCTGGGCCCCCAGACGGCGGCCTGTATGAGCTGCTCGATCGTCTCGTCCGGCACGGGGTCCGGCTCGAGGCGGCGCATGGCGCGCATGGTGGACATGGTCGCGAAGAGGCCGGGCCCGGCGAGTGCGGAGCCCTCGGCTGCGCCGGTGCCGGCCTGAACCGTTTCGAAGGTCATGATCGCGGAGTGTACGGCTCAAGGCCCGCCGCGGGCAGCCCCGTTGGGCTCCGGATGACGGCGCGGGCCGGCACTGCCGGACGGGCGCCACCGCCCTGGCTCCCCGGCCTTCCCGCGGGGCCCGCTCCCCGCCCGCCGTGTCGCCCGCCGCCTCGGCCCGGCGGATTCGCACACCTGGCCGTCCCCCCTCCTCACGGGGGAACGGAGTCCGGAATCCCGGCCGCGAAGGCGTATAAAGGGTCCCTCCCGAGCAGCCGGCGTCCCCGATGGCCATCTCACCCCCCACGCGGCCGGCGTCACCGCGTACCGAGAGCGGAGGAGCGTCCCCATGAGCACCTCGGAAGAGATCAGCGCCTTGCTCGTCACCCGATTCGGGACCGATCCCGATGTCATCCGGCCCGAGGTGCCGCTGCGTCAGCTGCGGCTGGACTCACTCGCCCTGGAGGAGTTGCGGCTGCTCATCGAGGACCGGATGGACATCGACCTGGAGGACGTCGTCCTGTCCTCGCGCGACACCGTCGGCCGGCTCGTCGCGGCCGTGAGCAGCAAGGCCGGCGCGTGAGCGGCCGCCGGCCTTTCGCACGCGCGTCCACACGGCCTGGCATCGAGCCGTTCGACGCGGCGGTCACCGGCATCGGCCTGGTCACCGCCGCCGGGGTGGGGGCCGGGGCGGCGTGGGACGGGGTGTGCGACGCGACCGCCGCCCCGAACGTCCTGCACCGGGAGGAACTGGCCGGCCTGCCGTGCGACTTCATGTACACCATCACCGGCCTGGACACCGAGGGCGTCCTGGGCGTCGCCGCCCTGCGGCTGATGGACCGCTTCTCGCAGCTCGCCGTGATCGCCGCCCGCGAGGCCGTCGCCGATGCCGGACTCGACCCGTCGGTCTGGGACAGCGGCCGCGTCGCCGTCGTCATCGGCTCCGCCCACGGCGGCCTGCCCTTCTACGACGCGCAGCACACCACCCTCACCGAACGCGGCGCCCGGCGGGTGTCCCCGAAGCTCGCCCCGCTGACCGTCGTCAACGGGGCGGCCAGCAGCGTCGCGATGGACCTGGGCGTCCACGGACCGAGCCAGGCCGTCTCCACGGCCTGCTCCTCCGGCACCGTCGCCATCGGCACCGCCCACCAGATGCTCCGCACCGGCGCGTGCGACATCGTCGTCGCGGGCGGCGCCGAATCGGTCTGCTCCCGGCTCCTGATCGCCAGCGCCTGCCAGATGCGGGCGGTCTCCACCCGGCGCGACGACCCGCAGGCGGCCTGCCGCCCCTTCGACACGCACCGCGACGGCTTTGTCGTCGGCGAGGGCGCCGGTCTCCTCGTCATGGAGCGTCCGGAGCACGCCCGCGCCCGTGGGGCCACCGTCCGGGCCCGCGTCGCGGGCTACGGCGCCTCCAGCGACGCCCACTCGGCCGTCGCCCCCGACCCTGACGGCCTCGGCATCGAACGGGCACTGCGCACCGCCCTGGCCGACGCCGGCATCGACGGGTCGGACATCGGGCACGTCAACGCCCACGGCACCTCCACCGTCGCCAACGACCTCATCGAGGCGACCATGCTGCGGCGGGTCCTCGGCGACCAGCCCCTCGTCACGTCCACCAAGGCGATGACCGGGCACACCCTCGGTGCCGCCGGCGGCATCGAGGCCGCGCTGACCGTCATGGCGCTCCAGCGCCAGCTCGTCCCGCCGACCGCCAACCTCGACGCTCCGGACCCCGGTATCCCCGTCGAGGTGGTGAGCAAGGAGGCCAGGCGGAGCACGTTCGACCACGCGGTCAAGACGTCGCTCGGCTTCGGCGGCCACAACGCGGCTCTCGTGCTCAGCAGGGCCTGACGGAAAGGGGAGCACGATGTCCCAGGAGATCATCCGCACCCTGTCCGTGGCGGGACTGCGGTACGGATACCGGGTGCTGCCCCGCGCCGGGCAGCCCGGCGCGGACTGTACCGCCCCCGTCCTCGTCCTGGGCGGCGCCCTGCAGGGGATGTTCGGCTGGCCGCAGATGGACGATCACCTCGGCCCGGTGGCCGACGTGGTGACCGCGGACCTGCCCGGCATGGGTACGGCCGACCCCCTGCCGCCGGGGCCGAGCGCCTCCCTCCTGCGCGCCGCGGTCACCGGGATCATCGACGACCTCGGCGCGCCCCGGATCAACCTGTTCGGCTTCTCCTACGGCGCGGCCATCGCCTTCGGCTGTGCGCGGCACGACCCGGGACGCATCGCCCGGCTCGTCCTCGGCGGCGTACCCGTCCACATCACCGACGAACAGCGGGGTCACTGGAACCGTGCGCGGCGTCGGCTCGCCGAGGGTGACGCGGAGGGTTTCGCGGTGCTCGCCGCCGACGGGCTGATGTGCCTGGACCCGGAGCGGCCGGTGCACCGCAGGGAGCTCGCCAGGCGTTACGTGCGCCGCTCGTTCCTGCACGCGCTCAACCACTCGCCGCATGCCGTCGATTCGCTGGAGCGGGCGCTGGGGGACCGGCCGGACTTCTCCGGGGGACTGTCGGGCGTCCCGGCGCTGGTCTTCGCGGGGGAGCACGACACGGTGACGTCACCGGAGCGGCAGCGGGCGTTCGCCGGCACGATCGAGGGCAGCCGGTTCCTCACACTCGCGGAATCCGACCACTGGGTCGTGCTGGAGCGTTCCGAGGACGTCGCCGCGCTCGTCACCCGCTTCTTCACGGACCAGCCCCTCGAGGCGGCGTCCGCCCGCCTCCCGCACCAGGTCACGGCCGCGGACGGCGCGGCCGTGACCTGAGCGGGACGCAGGCGGGCCGTCAGTGCCCGCGGCCCCCGCCGCGCACGTCGATCCGCACGATCTGCGGGTCGTGGTCGCTCGCCTGGTCGGCGAACTCGGCGTTGATGTGCACCACGTCGTAGTCGAGGCGGCGGATGCCGGGACTGGTCAGGATGTGGTCCAGGGTCTGGGAGTTGCCGTCGTAGACGTAGCTGTACTGCTCGTTACCGGGCAGCGTCGTGATGAGCGGCTTGAGGACCCTGCCGTCCGTCAGGGCGTCCATCGTCGGTGAGAACGCGAAGTCGTTCAGGTCGCCGAGCGTGATCACCTGGGCCGACCTGTCCGCCTTCAGC
Source organism: Streptomyces sp. B1I3 (assembly GCF_030816615.1). Lineage (NCBI taxonomy): Bacteria > Bacillati > Actinomycetota > Actinomycetes > Kitasatosporales > Streptomycetaceae > Streptomyces > Streptomyces sp. B1I3. The sequence continues at coordinate 1,733,498 of NZ_JAUSYD010000001.1, read as the reverse complement.
AGCGACTTCACGAAGGTGTTGACCTCCACGGCCTGCTGCACCCGCTTCGTCTCCGAGCTGCGCACCGGCTCCTGGTAGCGGCCGTGCAGGGGTTGGTCGCCCCCCTTGGACGTGAAGTGGTTGCCGATGACGAAGACCGGCTCGCCGCGGAAGCGGAACTCGCCCACCAGCGGCTTGCGGCTGTCGTCCCAGGCCGCGCTCGCCGGGTTGATGCGGCCCGGCGAGACGGAGAGCGTGGCGCCCTTCTTCGTCTTCACGGCCTCCACGGCGGTGGTCGCGTCGCCGCCCGCCCGGTCCACGAAGTCGACCCGCTGGGGGTTGTAGAGGAAGACGTTGCGGATGTTGCCGCCGGGCTCGCCGCCGTCCTGGCCGTCCGCCGGGGCGATGTAACGCCAGGCGTACCGCGGGCCGCCGGCTGCGACGATCGCGTCCGTGAAGCGCTTCAGCGTCGCCTCGGAGCCCACGGTGGCGTCGTTCACCGCCCCGTTGTCGTCCTGGATCTCCTCCAGCGAGACGATGTCGGGGGAGGCGAGCCCGACCGCGACACCGGTGGCGAGCGTGTCGAACTTGGCCTGTCCGTCCAGCGCGTCCAGGTTCTCCACGTTGTACGTGGCGACCGCGAGTTCCCTGCGCTTCTGCTTGCGCGTCACCTCACGCTTCAGGCCGTTGTCCAGAAGGGTGCCCAGCTCGGTGGCCTGCACGTTGTAGCCGCCGAACGAGGCGTAGTCGACGACGCCCGTGGTGGTGCCGGACAGGACGTCGCCGACGTCGGCCGCCGGGACCGGCTGCGCGGCGTCCAGCGACATGACCTTGAGGCGGCCGGTGTTCTGGTCCTCGTACGACGAGTAGAGGGTGCCACCGCGCCGGGTCGGGTTCTCCTGCGGCTTGACCGTCACCCAGACCTCGTCGTACGCGGTGGTCGCACCCGTCACCCGGGTGTCGGCCATGGTGACGCGGGCACCCTCCAGCGACTCGTACAGGTCCAGCGCGTACGTCGCCGGGTCGAGGGCCAGGGCGTCGATCGACCCGCCGCCGGCCGTCGGGACGTAGCCGTCCGGCACCGAGGCCGCGTCGAGGACGACGGGCGTGGGCAGGGCGTTGCCCGAGGACAGGACCGTGGTCAGCGGGGCCGTGAGCTGGGTGAGCGACTGGGTGCCGGTGGCCGGGTAGTACTCGGCCACCTTGCCGCTGACCAGCACCGAGTCCCCGACCGCGACGGTGGGGGCGGCGGAGCCCGTGTAGACGAACAGGCCCTCGCTCGTACGGGCGTCGGCATCCGGCGCGGTGTCCTGGATCCAGAAGCCGCGCGAGCCGGTGGCGCGTACGCCGGTGACGACGCCGGGCACGCCGGTCACCGCCTGGCCGGCCAGCGGGGAGACGCGGGTGGTGCCCTGGATGTCGTGCACCCGCACGGTGCCGGGTTCGGTCGGTCCGCCGGGCTCGCCGGGATCCGTCCCGCCGCCCGTGCTCCCGCCGGCCGCGTTGACCGGCGTCGGCGTGCCCGCGCCGAGGTCCGCCGCGTTGTCGTCGGTGTCCGCCAGGGACGCGCCGCGGGCCACGGAGGCGGTGGCCGAGGCGCCCGTCGCCGGGCCGCCGCCCTCGCGCACGACCGCGGAGCCGTAGCCGACGAGGTCGACGATCCGGGTGTCGGCGGCGCAGTCCGCGGCGGTCCTGCAGGTCAGCGGGGTGGTACCGGAGACGAGTGCGACGGTCCCGCTCGACGCGGACATCGCGACCGTGCCGGTGGCGTCCGCGGCGGGCAGCGGCACCGTGCCGCCGGTGCCCGCGGACTCGGCGACGAGGTAGCGGCCACCGGGCGCGACGGTGCCGGTCAGCGCGGTCACCTGCCACAGCGAGCCGGCGGACGGGGTGCCCGGCAGGTACTGGACGCTGAGGCCGGACAGGCCGAACGGGCTCGAACCGGCGTTGGCCAGCTCGACGAAGTCACGGGTGAGCGTCGCACCGGAGTTGCCCCCGCCGCCGTACACCTCGGATATGACGGCGGGAGGACGACGGTGTCGCGAAGGCGGCGGGCAGCGCGGTCACCGAAAGGGTCACGGCGACGGCGCCGGCCAGCAGGGCGGAGCCGGGTCTGGCTATCTGCACGGGAACTGCCCCCAAGTATGTAGTGAGGGGGCAAAAACTATGCGCGTAGACCGGAGGTGACAAGGTATCGAAAGGTTAATTCCTGGAAACGGTGGGGCCGGTGGGCCCCGGCAGGGGACAACGGGCAGGCCGGGACGTCGCGTTCGCTGCCATGGGGCCGCGCTCGGCGGCCCTGCCCGCACGACGCGGCCACACGCCGTACACACCCCCTCGACGTGACGCAACACGGGGGCAACGACCGCCGTGGACAGGCCGTCCATCATGCGGTCAGAGGTTTGACCGGCTCGCGGCGGTCCGGCTACGTTGCGCGGCATGCAGCGATCCGCACACCTGACGACGCGAGGTCACGTCGACCTGAAGCGCGTGTGCTCCGCGGCGTGTCACCAGGGCTGACCGACCCGTCCCCGCGACCGCACCGGAGACCACGTCTCCACCGCCGTGCGCACGGCGCACCGTCACGGGAACGCTGAACGGCCGGCACGACGCCGGCCCTTCCGTCAGGGGCCCCGTCCAGGGGCACCCCCTCCACGCCCGCTGCCATCGAGGACCCGGAAGACACCCGTGACGAGTCTGCCTGCGCCCGCCCCCCGCTCCCGGCCTCCGCGCCGCTTCGAGATCCGCTCGGCCGGGCACGGCCGTCGTGCCTCCGGCACGGGCTCCGTGCTGGGCGCGATCCTCGACCACGGCCCGGTGGCCCGCTCCACCGTCGCCCGGCTCACCGGCCTCTCGCCGGCCTCGGTGACCGGACACGTCGGACAGCTCATCTCCCGCGGTCTGGTCCGGGAGAGCGCCGAGGCGACCGGTCCGCGCGGGCTCGGCCGCCCGCACGTACCCGTGGAGATCGACACCGGCCGCTTCCTCGTGGCCGGCGCCCACATCGCGGTGGCGCACTCGACGGTTGCCCTGATGGACCTGCGCGGGCGGGTGGTCGCCGAGGACCGCAGGCCGCACCGCGGCACGGAACCCCGCCACATCCTCGACGACCTGGCCGCCCGGCTGCCCCGGTTGACGGCCACGCACGCGGCCGGGCGGCAGGTGCTGGCCCTGGGCGTCGCCACCGGCCACCGGGTGGACCCGGACGCCGGAGTCGTCGTCGAGCACCCGCACCTCGGGTGGCGGGCCGTGCCGGTACGCGACATCCTGACCGCCGCCACCGGGCTCCCGGTCCATGTGGACAGCCACGCGCGGGCGCTGGCGCGGGCGGAGCAGCTCTTCGGTGAGGCGTCGACCCGGGCCAGCACGGTGCTGCTCTTCATCGGCGCGGTCGTGGACGCGGCCTTCGCCACCTCCGGAGAGCTGCACCGGGGCCCCCGCTCCGGTGCCGGCAGCGTGGCCCATCTGCCGCTGGGGGCGGGCGGATCGGGTGACGCGGGGCCCTGCGGCTGCGGGCGGACCGGCTGTCTGCAGTCGGAGGTGTCCGAGCGTGCCATGGTCCGTCGCGCGGCCGCGCAGGACCTGCGCGTGGACACCTTTCAGGAGCTGCTCGACCACGCCGTGGCGGGGGAGCGGCGCGCTGTGGAACTGTTCCGCCGCCGTGCCCGGCTGGTGGGGCGGGCCGCGGCTCTGCTCCTGGACATGTTCGACCCGGAGTGCCTGGTGGTGGTGGAACCGGGGACGGGCCGGCTGCCGGAGTGTCTCGCCGACCTCCGGGCCGAGGTGGGAACGCGCTCCTGGGTCTGCGACGACCCGGAACGGGCCGTGGTGCCCAGCAGTTTCACCGGATCGGTCCTGGCCACCGCAGGCGGCGCCGTGGCGCTGGGCGCCCTCCACACCGACCCGCTGGGGCCCTGGCCCGCGCTGCCGAAAGTCTCCTGACCGCCGCCGGTTCCCGCTTTAATTCAGAACGTTGCATTGTTGACCGCCCGCCCCGCGAACGGGAAGATGGATTCATGACCAGCCGACAGCGGAATTCGAGGAACGTGTCCACGCCGGCACATTCCTGCCGCGCGGCCGCGCCGATGAGCGGAAACGCCCGGCGCTCCTGTTGTCGCCCCTGTCCGGGTAACCGGCAGCGATAGGCAGTAATTTCGGGGCGGTCCGCTTCCGCGCGTGATTCCCCCTCCGCCCTGAAATACGCATCGCCTTCCTCCCCGCATTTCCCGGACACCGGATGCGCGCACTCCCGCGCACTCCCGTGTTCCCTGATGCCCGCGCGCCTTTCGGCACGCCCCGCTTTCCGCCTCTCGACCGAGGAGAGACATTGACCGTCACCGTGTCCTCGTACGCCGCCGTCCAGCCGCCCGCACCCGCCGTGCCCGCCGCTCCTGCCGGCACCCCCGGTATCGCCGCGGAGCGCTTCAAGCAGGCCTTCCGCCGGTACCCGTCCGGTGTCGTCGTCGTCACCGCCGACGCCGGCCGCGGGCCGGTGGGATTCACCGCCACCTCCCTCACCTCGCTCTCCCTCACGCCGCCGCTGGTCTCCTTCGGCATAGGGACGTCCACCTCGTCCTGGCCGCACATCGAGCGGGCCGCCACGGCCGTCGTGAACTTCCTCGGCGCCGAACAGGAGGCGCTGGCCACCACGTTCGCCACCAGCGGCATCGACCGGTTCGCCGCGCCGACCCGGTGGAGCCGGTTGGCCGGCGGGGAGCCCGTGCTCGACGGGGTGACCGGGTGGCTGCGGCTCACCCTCCGAAGCGTCGTCCCCGCCGGGGACCACCGCATCGTCGTCGCCCGGGTCGAGGAGTCCTGGCTCGACGAGGGGCGCAGCCCGCTGCTCTTCCACGACGGCTCCTACCACTCCATCCGCCCCGCGCCCGACCAGTGAGCAGGAACACACGATGACACGCCATGACAACCGGCGGGCCCTGGCCCGCAGATCATTCCTCGCACTGGCCGGAGGGGCCGTACTGAGCGTTGCCGCCTGCTCCCCGCAGACGAAATCCGTGGCTTCGGCAGAACCCGCCGGCGCCCTGCCGTCCGGGGATCCGCCGCCCGGGACCGAGCTGAACATAGCCGTCCGTACGGCGCGGCTCCAGTTCGAGGCCTCCGGGCTGGCGAAGGAACTCCCCTTCACCGTCTCCGAGTGGCCGAACCTGTCGGCAGGGCCCGACATCATCCAGGGTTTCCGCGCCACATCCATCGACCTGGCCACCAATGCCGGAATTCCGCCTATCCAGGCTCACGCCATCGGCGTACAGGCGAAAATAGTCGGGGTGCAGGTCCGCAGATACCCGCTGTACACGTTCGCGACGGCTCCCGGCTCGGCCGTGACGAAGGCCGCGGACTTCCGGGGGAAGAAGATCGCGTTCTCCCAAGGGCAGGCGCAGGGCGTCGTCGTCCTGCGGGCGCTCAAGGAGGCGGGGCTGAAGAACAGCGACGTCGAGCTGGTCGCCCTGCCCAGCACGCAGTTCCTCACCGCCCTGCAGTCCGGACAGGTCGATGTGGCGCCGCTGGGCGAACCGACCCTGACGAAATACCTCGACCAGTACGCCAAGGACGGCGCCCGCGGGGTGAAGACGGAGGTCGTCGACCTGCTGACCGTGCTCTGGGCGCCGAACGAGGTCCTCAACGACCCGGCGAAGGCCGCGGCCGTGCGCAGCTTCGTACCGCTGTGGGCACGCGGTCAGGTGTGGGCGTGGGAGAACCCCGACGAGTGGATCGACGCCTACTACGTCAAGGACCAGGGCGTGACGAAGGAGGACGGCAGACGCATCGTCGCCTCCCTGCACAAGCCGCAGTTCCCGGTCAGCTGGGACGACGCCATCGCCTGGGAGCAGGAGACCGCCGACCTGATGGCCGAGGGCGGCTTCGTGCCGGAGCAGAAGGCCGCCGAACTGTTCGACCGCCGCTTCGAAGGGCTGGCGGCCGAGGCCGTGGCCGCCGAGTACCGGGAGGAGTCATGACCGACCTGTTGGCCGAGGCATATCTGGCCGGGCCCGGGACGCCGGAGGCGCGGCAGACCGGACCGGAGGCCGCCCGGGCCGCCCCGGTCTCCAGGGGCACCCGACGGCGGCTCGGCCCCGGCCGGGCGCTGCCCTTCGGACGGCTGATCGGCCCGGGGCTCCTCGTTCTGCTGTGGTGGGGGGCCTCGGCGTCCGGCTACCTCGACCCGCGGATCCTGTCCTCGCCCGGCACGGTGTTCGCCACCGCCGCCGACCTGATCACCACCGGCCGCCTGCAGGACAACGTCCTCGTCTCGCTCCAGCGCGCCGGACTCGGACTGTTCTTCGGTGTGTCCGCCGGCGTCGTCCTCGCCGTGGCGGCGGGACTGAGCCGCAGCGGGGAGTACCTGCTGGACGGCCCGCTCCAGATCAAGCGGGCCATTCCCTCCCTGGCCATGCTCCCGCTGCTGATCCTCTGGCTCGGCATCGGCGAGCAGATGAAGGTCACCGTCATCGCGCTCGGCGTCGCGGTGAACATGTACATCAACACGTACGCCTCGCTGACCGGCATCGACGGCAAGTACGTGGAACTCGCCGAGGGACTCGACCTGAGCCGGGCGACCTTCATCCGCAAGGTCGTCGTACCCGGATCGCTGCCCGGCTTCTTCGTCGGCCTGCGGCTCGGCGTCACCTCCTCCTGGCTCGGCCTCATCGTGGTCGAGCAGATCAACGCCACCAGCGGTATCGGCTACATGATGTTCCAGGCCCAGCAGTACGCCCAGTCCGACGTGATCATCGTGGGGCTGGTGGCCTACGGGATCTTCGGCTTCGCCTCGGACGCGGCGGTACGCGCAGTCGAGAGGAAGGCCCTGTCATGGCGCCGCACACTGGCAGGCTGACGGAAGCCCGGCCCGCGATCCGCACCTCCCGGCTGGTACGGCGGTTCGGGGACCGGGACGTCCTCAAGGAGCTCGATCTGATCGTGGCGCCGGGGGAGTTCACCGCCCTCCTCGGCCGCAGCGGCTCCGGCAAGTCCACTCTCCTGCGGGCCGTCGCCCGGCTCGACCACACGGTCGAGGGATCCGGCGAACTCTCCGTGCCCGACCGGGTCTCGCTCTCCTTCCAGGACTCCCGGCTGCTGCCCTGGCTGAGGGTGCTCGACAACGTCGTCCTCGGGCTGCGCGGACCCGGGGCCCGCGAGCGGGGCCTCACGGCGCTCGCCGAGGTCGGACTGGAAGGCCGCGACCGCTCCTGGCCCCACGAGCTGTCCGGCGGCGAACAGCAACGCGCCGCCCTGGCCCGGGCGCTCGTCCGTGACCCCGAACTCCTGCTCGCCGACGAGCCGTTCGGTGCCCTGGACGCGCTGACGCGGATCAAGATGCACGGCCTGTTGCGCGAGCTCTACGAACGCCACCGCCCCGCCGTCCTGCTCGTCACCCACGACGTCGACGAGGCCGTGGAACTCGCCGACCGGGTGCTCGTCCTGGAGGACGGCCTGATCTCCATGGACCTCAGGATCGACCTGCCCTCCCCACGCTCCCGGCGTGAACCGCGCTTCCAGGAGTACCGCGACACACTGCTCGCCGCCCTCGGCGTGACACAGCCCCAGCTCACCCACTGACTTTCCGAGTCCGTCCGAGGAGAAGACACCATGCCGCGCAAGCAGCTCCACCTGAACGCCTTCCTGATGTCCACCGGCCACCACGAGGCGTCCTGGCGCCTCCCCGAGAGCGACGCCGGGGCCGGCTCCGACCTGGAGCACTACAAGAACCTGGCCCGCATCGCCGAACGCGGCCGTCTGGACTCCCTGTTCCTCGCCGACGGGCCCGTCCTCATGGGCGACCCCGGCCGGCGCCCCGCCGCCAAGCTGGAACCCACCGTCCTGCTCACCGCGCTCGCCGGAGTCACCGAGCGCATCGGCCTGATCGCCACCGCGTCCACCAGCTACAACGAGCCGTACAATCTGGCCCGCCGCTTCGCGTCGCTGGACCACGTCTCCGGGGGCCGGGCCGGCTGGAACATCGTGACCACCGCCGGTGCCGACGCGGCCCGCAACTTCGGTCTCGACGACACACCCCTGCACCGCGACCGCTACCGGCGCGCCGTCGAGTTCGTCGAGGTGTCCACGAAGCTCTGGGACAGCTGGGCGGACGACGCGGTCGTGGCCGACAAGGAGGCCGGGGTCCACGCGCTGGCCGACCGGGTCCGCGGCATCGGCCACACCGGCGAGTTCTTCCGCGTCGAGGGCGCGCTCAACGTGGAACGCCCCCCGCAGGGCTACCCGCTGCTCGTCCAGGCGGGCTCCAGCGAGGACGGCAAGGACTTCGCGGCCCGCTACGCGGAAGCGGTGTTCACCGCGCAGCAGACCCTGGAGGAGGGCATCGCCTTCTACAAGGACGTCAAGCAGCGTGCCGAGGCGCTGGGCCGCAACCCGGACGGCATCAAGATCCTGCCCGGCATCGTCCCGGTCATCGGCGACACCGAGGCCGAGGCGCTCGCACTGGACGCGGAGCTCGACCGGCTCATCGTCCCGGAGTACGCCAAGCGCCAGCTGGCCCGGACGCTGAAGCTCGACGCCGCCGACCTGCACCTCGACCGGGAACTGCCCGCCGACCTCCCCGACGAGGACGAGATCGAGGGGGCCAAGAGCCGCTACACCCTGGTGGTGGAGCTCGCGCGACGGGAGAGGCTGACGGTGCGCCAGCTCATCGGACGGCTCGGCGGCGGGCGCGGCCACCGCACGTTCGCGGGAACGGCCGAGCAGGTCGCCGACACCATCGAGCACTGGTACGACAGCGGTGCGGCCGACGGCTTCAACATCATGCCCGCCGTGCTCCCGTCCGGGCTCGAGAGCTTCGTCGACCGGGTCGTCCCGATACTCCAGGAGCGCGGTCTGTTCCGCACCGAGTACACCGGAGCCACCCTGCGCGAGCACTACGGACTGCCGAGGCCCGCCAACCGGCTGTTCGACACCGTCGACACCGGCGACGGCCACACCGGTATCGGTCTCGCGACGGCTGCGGCCCGGTGACCGGCTGTCCTGACGGCGGGTGGAGTGATCCGGGAGGAGGAGCCGGCGACCGGCCGGCGCCACACGGGCGCCTCCTCCCCGTTCACGGCACCCCCACCTCGTCGCCGGCCGTACGAGGCGTCTGCCACCGCTCGTGGGAAGCCTTCCGGCAGAAGGGGAACCCCTCACCGGCCGACGGCCTCACCGGCCGTCACCGCACCGATGAACTGGTCAAGGAGAACGCACGATGACGGAGTACCGCACCCTCGGGCGCACCGGCGTGAAGGTCAGCCCGCTGGCCCTCGGCACGATGATGTTCGGCCCCCGTGGCAACGCCGACCACGACGACGGCGTCCGGATCATCCACCACGCGCTCGACTCGGGCATCAACTTCGTCGACACCGCGGACGTCTACTCCGCGGGCGAGTCGGAGACCATCGTCGGCAAGGCCCTCGCCGGGGGGCGGCGCGACGACGTGGTGCTGGCCACCAAGTTCCACGGCAGCCTCGGCGACGGCCCCAACGAACGGGGCAACAGCCGCCGCTGGATCATCCGGGAGGTCGAGAACAGCCTCCGCAGGCTCGGCACCGACTGGATCGACCTCTACCAGGTGCACCGTCCCGAGCCGGACACCGACTTCGACGAGACCCTCGGCGCGCTCTCCGACCTCGTCCACCAGGGCAAGATCCGTTACATCGGCACCTCGACCTTCGAGCCGTCCGCGATCGTCGAGGGCCAGTGGCTCGCCGAGCGCAGGGGCCGTGAACGCGTGGTCGCCGAGCAGCCGCCGTACTCCCTGCTGGCCCGTGGCATCGAGCGTGAGGTCCTGCCGGTCGCCCAGCGGTACGGCCTCGGGGTGCTGTCCTGGAGTCCGCTGGCCGGCGGATGGCTCTCCGGCCGCTACCGCACCGGCGCCGCGCAGCCCGCGTCCAGCCGCACCGCCCGCCAGGCCGCCCGCTTCGACGTCACCGCACCGGAGAACGCCGCCAAGCTGGCCGCCGCGGAGGTGCTGGCGCACCTTGCCGAGGAGGCCGGACTCACCCTCGTACAGCTCGCCCTGGCCTTCGTCCTCGAACACCCGGCCGTCACGTCGGCGATCATCGGCCCGCGCACCTTCGAACAGCTGGACAGCCAGCTGGGCGCGGACAAGGTGCGGCTGGGCAGGGACGTCCTGGACCGGATCGACGAGATCGTCCCGCCCGGCACCAACCTCTCGGCACGCGACGCCGGTTACACCCCACCGGCGCTCACCGAGCCGGCGCTGCGCCGCCGCTCCGCCTGACGGGCTCCGCCGTACCGTCCTCCGCCGTACCGTCCTCCGCCCGACGGGCCGGGTAGACGGCCAGCGAGAACGAGTGGCCGGCCGGATCGTTGTAGACGCGGACGTCGCGCGGGCCGCTGTTGCTGTCCCGGGTGTCCACCGGCCGGGCGCCGAGGCTTATCGCCTCGCGCTCGGCCTCGTCCATGTCTCCCGGGTCCACCAGAATGCGCAGGTGCGCCTGCTGGGAGTTCTCGGGGCGCGGCCAGCTCGGCGGTGCGTGACCGTGGTCGCGGCGGATGGCCATGTGCACGCCGTCGTGGCCGACGATCTCGACGAAGTCGGGGTCGTCCGCCAGGCGCGTCTCGGCGTCGAGGAGGGAGGCGTAGAACTGCGCGAGCTCGGTGGGTTCGGCGCAGTCCAGAACCAGAACACTCGTTTTTGCGACAGTCATGTTCCACCGGTACCCCCGTCGGGGCCCGACACGCCAGGGTGCGGGCGCCGACCGCCGACCGCCGACCGCCGACCGCCGACCGCCGACCGCCGACCGCCGACCGCCGACCGGACGGCCACCTGCCACCGGGCACGCTGTCCGCTCCCGTGCCGGGCCGCCCCTGACGCGGCCTCCCGTCCACGGGCCGCTCCAGGCGATCGGGACCGGGGACCGCGGACCGCTGAACCGCACCTCCCGGGCACGCGGCTGACAGGGGCGCGCCGCCCGGGTGCGCGGCGCGCCCGGGGTGACGATGGGCGGACCGGCGCCTAGGGTGCGGGCATGGCAGAGAGCACGGGGAACCGGGACACAGCCGCCTCCGGTCCGGCACCCTCCGATCCCCGTCGCTGGCGCGCCCTCGCCGTCTGTCTCGTGGCGGGTTTCATGACGCTGCTCGACGTCTCCATCGTCAACGTGGCACTGCCGTCCATCAAGGAGGGCCTGCAGACCCCGGAGTCCGACCTCCAGTGGGTGCTCTCGGGCTACGCGCTCGCCTTCGGACTCGTCCTCATCCCCGGCGGACGGCTCGGCGACGCCCGGGGGCGCCGAGCGGTGTTCATGGCGGGGCTCGCCCTGTTCACCCTGTCCTCGGCCGCCTGCGGGGCCGCCCAGTCCAGCACCTGGCTCGTGGTCGCCCGGCTCGTCCAGGGCGCGGCCGGCGGGCTGCTCTCGCCCCAGATCTCCGCACTGATCCAGCAGATGTTCTCCGGCCGCGAACGCGGCCGCGCCTTCGGAATGTTCGGCACCGTGGTCGGCATCTCCACCGCGGTCGGACCCCTCCTGGGCGGGCTGCTCATCCAGATGGCCGGGGCCGAGGAGGGCTGGCGCTGGGTGTTCTACGTCAACCTGCCCATCGGACTCGTCTGCCTCCTGCTGGCCCGGCGGCTGCTCCCGGACACCCCGTCGGCGACCCGGGTCAGGCCGCGCGACCTGGACCCCGTCGGCGTGCTGCTCCTCGGAGCCGGGGTGCTCGCCCTGCTGCTGCCGTTCGTCCAGGCCCAGCAATGGCCGGGGAACGGCAAATGGCTGCTCCTGCTGGTGGCCCTGGTCCTGCTCACCGCGTTCACCGCCTGGGAGTCGCGCTGCGCCGGACGCCGTGTCCAACCGGTCCTGGACCTCTCCCTCTTCCGGCTCCGGTCCTTCTGGCTCGGCTGTCTGATGATCCTTCTGTACTTCGCGGGATTCACCTCGATCTTCTTCATCACCACGCTCTACTTCCAGTCCGGACTGCACTACAGCGCCCTGGAGGCGGGCCTCGCGATCACCCCGTTCGCCCTGGGCGCCGGCGCCTCCGCGGGCATCGGCGGCAGGCTGGTCCACCGCTTCGGACGGCCGCTGATCGTCGTCGGACTCGCGATGGTGGCCGCCGGGCTCGGCCTCACCGCACTCGCCGCCCACCTGGTGCCGGGACGGGGTGCCGGGCTCGCCATGGCGGCCCCCCTGCTGCTGGCCGGACTCGGCAGCGGTCTCGTGATCGCGCCCAACCAGACCCTCACGCTCTCCGAGGTCCCCGTGCCGAACGCGGGCAGCGCCGGAGGCAGCCTCCAGACGAGCCAGCGCGTCGGATCGGCCATCGGGATCGCCGCTGTGGGTTCGGTCTTCTTCGCCCACCTGGGGGAAGACGGCTGGGCGGACGCCTACGACCACGGGTTGATCGTCTCGGTCGCCTTCGTCCTTGCCGGGCTGATCGTCGCCCTGGCCGATGTCGTGGCGGGCAGGCGGGGCAGCAGTCATGAGGAGAAGGCCGCGACACCCGAACCGACGAGGAGAGCATCATGAGCGACGCAGCGGACCAGGGCCCAGCCGACCGGGAACCCGGCGGGAACACCTCGTACGGGCACAAGCCCTTCAAGCGGTCCCGCAGCCACTTCGCCGACCGCATCACCGCCGACGGACGCGACGGCTGGCCCGTCGAGGCGGGCCGCTACCGGCTCGTGGTCAGCCGGGCCTGCCCGTGGGCCAGCCGGTCGCTGGTCTCCCGGCGGCTCCTCGGCCTGGAGAGCGCCCTGTCCCTGGCCGTCGCCGACCCCATCCAGGACGACCGCAGCTGGCGCTTCACCCTGTACGGGGACGGCCGGGACCCGGTGCTCGGCATCCGCTACCTGAGCGAGGCGTACGACGCCCGCGAGCGGGACTACCCCGGGGGCGTCAGCGTGCCCGCGATCGTCGACGTACCGAGCGGCCGGCTCGTCACCAACGACTACCAGCAGATCACCCTCGACCTGGCCACCGAGTGGACGGACCTGCACCGTCCCGGCGCCCCCGACCTCTACCCCGAACGGCTGCGCGGCGAGATCGACGAGGTCATGGACGGCATCTACCGGGACGTCAACAACGGCGTCTACCGGGCCGGGTTCGCCAGCGGACAGGGTGAGTACGAGGCCGCCTACGTCGACGTGTTCCGCCGTCTCGACCTGGTCTCCGAGCGGCTCGCCGGGCAGCGCTACCTGGTCGGGGACACCATCACCGAGGCGGACATCCGGCTGTTCACCACCCTGGTGCGGTTCGACGCCGTCTACCACGGCCACTTCAAGTGCAACCGCGCCAAGCTGACCGAGGACCCCGTCCTGTGGGCGTACGTCCGCGACCTGTACCAGATCCCCGGCTTCGGAGACACCGTCGACTTCGACCACATCAAGCGGCACTACCACCGGGTGCACACCGGCATCAACCCCACCGGCATCGTGCCGCTCGGACCCGACCTGTCCGGCTGGCTGACCCCGCACCACCGGGAACAGCTGGGCGGCCGGCCGTTCGGTGACGGCACCCCGCCCGGGCCCGTGCCGCCCGGTGAGGAGGTGGCGCCCACGGGACGGCCCTGACCGGCCGGCCCGGCGGCGCGTCGCGTCCTGGCGGTCACTTCACCCTCGGCCGCGGCCCCGCGCCCCCGGAGGCCAGCGGCGAACGGGCCAGCACCACGCAGCCCACGGCGATCAGCGCGACTCCGGTCAGCTGGGGCAGCAGCCACCATCCGGTCCGCAGCCTCTCACCGAACAGAGTCACCCCGTAGAGCACACTGATCAGCGCGTCCCCGAGGGTCAGCATCGGCTGTACGGCCACCAGCGTGCCCGCCTGCAAGGCGTTCTGGAGGAGGTACAGCGCGCCGACGCCGGCCACGGCCGTGGCGTACAGCTGCCATGCCGTCAGCAGGGACGTCAGCCCGTCCCCGGCCTCCAGCCGCGCCATGGCGTCCTTCATGAGCGCGGCCGTCAGCGCGTAACCGCAGGCCGCCGCCAGCCCGAGCAGCGCGGCCCGGGGGTTGCCGCGCAGGCCGAGCGCGGCGACGATCAGCGCGGCCTCGAAGAGACCCGTGAGCACCAGGGCAGGGACCCAGGCGGCGCCGCGCACACTGTCGCTGCCCCCGACGGGCGCGGCGGACGCCATGCCGAGCGCCAGCCCGAGCGTCACCGCCCCCACCCCGAGCCACACCGACCGCGGCATCCGGACCCGCATGACGAACCCGGCGAGCAGGAGCGTCGCGGGCAACTCGATCACGAAGATGGGCTGGACCACGGCGATCGGGCCGGTGGCCAGCGCCACGGCCTGGCAGACGGCCGCGACGACCACCAGGGCGATCCCGGCGAGCCACACCTTCTGGCGCAGCAGGTGCCCGAACAGCGACAGGCGCATCGCCTCGCTGTCGGGCACGTTCAGGGCGGCGCGCCGCTGGAGGACGGAGGCGGACCCGTTGCTGAGGGCGGTCAGAACGGCGAACAGGACACTGATCACGCGACCATCATGGGGGCCGACCGCGCCCGCCCCGTGGTGCCGCGTCCTGCGAGTGTGTCGGACGTGCCGGGCGGCGCCCGCGTACCCTGCGGTCCATGGTCGCGAAGAACGCTCCGTCACTCTCCACCCGGGCTCTCAACAGGGCAACCCTGGCGCGTCAGTTGCTGCTGAGCCGCACCACCGCGTCCGTGTCGGACACCGTCGGGCACCTCCTCGGCCTGCAGGCACAGAACACCAGACCGCCCTACTTCCAGCTCCTCGCCCGCCTCGAGGGATTCGACCCCGTGCAGCTCTCTTCGCTCATGGAGTCCCGCGAGGTGGTCAGGATCGTCACCCTGCGCTCGACCATCCACACCCACACCGCCGAGGACGCGCTCACCCTGCGCCCCCTGGTCCAGCCGGCCCGCCTGCGGGAACTGAACATGTTCCGGCACGGGCTCACCGGCGTCGACCTCGACCGGCTCGCCTCCCGCGCCAGGGAACTCGTCGAGGAGCGACCGCGCACGATGAGGGAACTGAGGCAGGAACTGGCCGTCCACTGGCCGGACGCCGATGCGAGGTCCCTGTCCGTCGCCGCCCGATGCCTGCTGCCCCTTGTCCAGGTCACCCCGCGCGGACTGTGGGGGCGCAGCGGACAGGTCGCACTGACGACCGCCGAGCACTGGCTCGGTTGCCCGCCGCGGCCCGCGGCCTCGCCCGACGCGACCGTGCTGCGCTACCTCGGCGCGTTCGGACCCGCGTCCGTGAAGGACATGCAGGTGTGGGCCGGACTCACCCGGATGCGGGAAGTCTTCGAGCGTCTGCGCCCCGAGCTGGTCACTTTCCGCGACGAGAACGGCACCGAGCTCTTCGATCTGCCCGACGCCCCGCGCCCCGACCCGGACACCCCGGCACCGCCGCGCTTCCTGCCCGAGTTCGACAACGTCCTGCTCGGCCACGCCGACCGGACCCGCGTCATCCCGCCCGCGTACAAGGGGCGCAACGGGGTGGGCAACCAGTCCTACGGGAGCGTCCTGGCCGATGGCTTCCTGGCCGCGCTCTGGCGCCTCGACGAGACCGCGGCCGAGGCGACCGTCACCGTGCAGGCCCTGGGTGAACTCGGCCCGGCCGCACGCGAGGAGATCACGCAGGAGGCCGTGGGCATGCTGACGGTGATGTCTCCCGCGCCCGCGTACGACGTCCGGTTCGCCTCCTTCGCCGACTTCCCCGACGACGGTGCCGGCCGCACGGAGTGACCCGCGCGGTCCTCAGGGCAGCAGTCCCGACCGGCGCGCGGCCACCACCGCCTCCAGCCGGGTGTGTGCCCCCAGCTTCCGCATCGCGGAGCGCAGATAGCCCTTCACGGTCTCCGGCCGCAGCCCCAGCCGCTCGGCCGCCGCCGCGTTCGTCGCCCCGGACGCCACGCAGGCGATCACGTCCAGCTCGCGGGGCGCCAGCCGCACGCCCGGGACCGCGGCGGTCCTGGGCGCACCGGCGGCCGAGGCGAGTCGCCCGCACACCGCGAGGAGTTCCCCGCGCAGGGCCGGATCGGTGATCCTCGGTGCCAGTGCGCGCAGCTCGCGGTGGGCCTCGCGGACGTCCTCCCAGGTGCCGGGGCCGGCGCCCGGGCCGGTCACCTGCTCCCGGGCGACCGCGAGCAGCTCCCGCACCTCGTCGCGGACGGCGAGCGCCTGCTCCACATCACGGGCCGCCGCCGTCGCCGCGTCGAACGTACGGTCCCCCAGCGTGAGCGGCGTCCGCAGCGCCCCGTACAGCACGCCGCGCACCTTGCGGCGTACGACGACGGGCACCGCGACGACCGAGCGCAGGCCCTCCGCGGCGACGGCCACGTCGTACTCGTGGCTGATGTGGCGCGAGGAGGGGTAGTCGGTCACGGCGCACGGGCGTGACAGCGCGATCGCCTTGCCGCCCAGCCCGCTGCCCGCCGAGATGACGAGCCCGCGCAGCGCGGTGGTCTGCGCCCCGCTCAGTTCGGCGATCCGGGCGTGTCGGGCATCGGAGAGCAGTCCGCCGAACACCATGGGCAGCCCACTCGCGCGGCGCAGCCGCAGGAGGGCCGTCTGCAGCTCGCTCGCCTCGCCCGGTTCCGGCACGCCGATGACTCTCCGCCCTGTGGGTCGTCCCCCCCGTCCGGGGGTGGTGAGATCTGGGTCACTGTTCCCATGATGGTAGGCGAAGGGTTCGCAATGAGGAGGGCACATGTCGGCAACGAGCGCGACGCAGACGTTCCGGGCGGCCCGGGACTTCCTGCTCGAGCACCGTGAGGACTACCTGAAGGCCTACGAAGGTTTCAGCTGGCCCCGGCCGGACCACTTCAACTGGGCGCTCGACTGGTTCGACGTCATCGCCGAGGGCAACGACCGCACCGCCCTGCACATCGTGGAGGAGGACGGCGGGCGCACCGAGGTCTCCTTCGCCGACATGGCGGCCCGCTCCGCCCGTGCCGCGAACTGGCTGCGGTCCCAAGGCGTCGCGGCCGGTGACCGGATCCTGGTCATGCTCGGCAACCAGGCCGAGCTGTGGGAGACCGCCCTCGCCGCGATGAAGCTGCGCGCCGTCGTCATCCCGGCCACCCCGCTCCTGGGCCCGGTCGACCTGCGTGACCGGGTGGAGCGCGGCAAGGTCCGCCACGTCCTCGTCCGGTCCGGGGACGCGGCGAAGTTCGACGAGGTGCCCGGCGACTATACCCGCATCGCCGTGGGCGCTCGCCTGGAGGGCTGGCTGTCCTACAGCGGGGCCGACGAGGCACCGGACACCTTCACGCCGGAACGGGAGACCGACGCCGACGAGCCCCTGATGCTCTACTTCACCTCCGGCACGACGGCCAGTCCCAAGCTGGTCGAACACACCCACGTCTCCTACCCGGTCGGCCACCTGGCCACGATGTACTGGATCGGGCTCGAGCCAGGTGACGTCCACCTGAACATCTCGTCGCCCGGCTGGGCCAAACACGCCTGGTCGAACCTCTTCGCCCCGTGGAGCGCGGAGGCCACCGTCTTCATCTTCAACTACACCCGCTTCGACGCGGCCCGGCTCATGGCGGAGATGGACCGCTCCGGCGTGACCAGTTTCTGTGCCCCGCCCACCGTCTGGCGGATGCTCATCCAGGCCGACCTCTCGCAGCTGAGGACCCCTCCGCGTGAGGTCGTCGCGGCCGGTGAGCCGCTCAACCCCGAGGTCATCGAGACCGTGCGGCGCGCCTGGGGCGTCACCATCAGGGACGGTTTCGGCCAGACGGAGACCGTCGTCCAGGTGGCCAACAGTCCCGGGCAGCGGCTGAAGACCGGCTCCATGGGCCGCCCCAGCCCCGGCTTCACGGTGGAGCTCCTCGACCCGGTGACCGGAGAGCCCGGCGCGTCCGAGGGCGAGATCTCGCTGGACCTCGCCACCGCACCGGTGGGACTGATGACGGGCTACCACGGCGACCCCGAGCGCACGGCCGAGGCCATGGCCGGCGGCTACTACCGCACCGGCGACATCGGAACACGCGACGAGGACGGCTACATCACGTATGTGGGCCGCGCCGACGACGTGTTCAAGGCCTCCGACTACAAGATCTCGCCGTTCGAGCTGGAGAGCGCCCTGCTGGAGCACGAGGCGGTGGCGGAGGCGGCGGTCGTCCCCGCACCCGACCCGGTACGGCTGGCCGTCCCGAAGGCGTACGTCGTGCTCGCGGAGGGCTGGGAGCCGGGTCCGGAGACCGCGAAGGTGCTGTTCGAACACTCCCGGGCCGTTCTCGCCCCGTACAAGCGCATCCGCAGGCTGGAGTTCGCCGAGCTTCCCAAGACCGTCTCCGGCAAGATCCGCCGGATCGAGCTCCGCGAGCGTACGGCGCTGGGGACCGGCACCGAGTTCGACGAGGGAAACCTGCGATGAGCGACCTGTCCTACGCGCACGGCGCCGGCACCACCGCCCTGCTCGGCGACACCATCGGCCGCAACCTGGCCCGGGCGGTGGAGGCCTTCCCGGAACGGGAGGCCCTGGTCGACGTCGCGTCCGGGCGCCGCTGGACGTACGCCGCGTTCGGCGCGGCCGTCGAGGAGCTGGCCCGCGGACTGATGGCGTCCGGGGTGGCCAAGGGTGACCGGGTCGGCATCTGGGCGGTGAACTGCCCCGAGTGGGTACTCGTCCAGTACGCGACGGCCCGCATCGGTGCCGTCATGGTCAACATCAACCCTGCGTACCGCGCGCACGAGTTGGAGTACGTGCTCCGCCAGGCCGGGATCTCCCTCCTGGTCGCCTCGCTCGCCCACCGTTCCAGTGACTACCGGGCCCTCGTCGCGCAGGTCCGTGCCAACTGCCCGGACCTGCGCGCCGTCCACCACATCGGCGATCCGTCGTGGGACGAGCTGACCGCCGCGGCGCGGGCCGTCACCCCGGAACAGCTGCGCGCCCGGGAGGCGGAGCTGTCCTGTGACGACCCGATCAACATCCAGTACACCTCGGGCACCACCGGTTTCCCCAAGGGGGCCACGCTCTCCCACCACAACATCCTCAACAACGGCTACTTCGTCGGGGAGATGGTCGCCTACACCGAAGAGGACCGGGTCTGTCTGCCGGTGCCGTTCTACCACTGCTTCGGCATGGTCATGGGAAACCTCGGCATCACGTCGCACGGTGCCTGCATCGTGATCCCCGCCCCGGCCTTCGAGCCCGCCGCCGTGCTGGCCGCCGTCCAGCAGGAGCGCTGCACCTCGCTCTACGGGGTGCCGACGATGTTCATCGCGGAGCTGAACCTCCCCGGCTTCGGCTCGTACGACCTGTCCTCGCTGCGCACCGGGATCATGGCCGGGTCGCCGTGCCCGGTCGAGGTGATGAAGAGGGTCGTAGCCGAGATGCACATGGCCGAGGTGTCCATCTGCTACGGCATGACGGAGACCTCCCCGGTCTCCACCCAGACCCGCCGGGAGGACGACCTGGAGCGCCGCACCGGCACGGTGGGCCGGGTGATGCCGCACATCGAGGTGAAGGTGACCGACCCGGTGTCGGGGGTGACCCTGCCGCGCGGTGAGGCCGGTGAGCTGTGCACCCGCGGATACAGCGTGATGCTCGGCTACTGGGACCAGCCCGGGCGGACCGCCGAAGTCATCGACGCGGGACGCTGGATGCACACAGGCGATCTGGCGGTGATGCGCGACGACGGGTACGTCCGGATCGTCGGCAGGATCAAGGACATGATCATCCGCGGTGGCGAGAACGTGTACCCGCGGGAGATCGAGGAGTTCCTGTACGGCCACCCGAAGATCGCCGACGTGCAGGTGGTCGGGGTGCCCGACGACGTGTACGGCGAGGAGATCCTCGCCTGTGTGATCCCGCGCGATCCGGCCGACCCGCCGACGCTCGACGAGGTGACGGCGTTCTGCCGCGAGCAACTGGCGCACTACAAGATCCCGCGCGGACTGCGCGTGCTGGAGTCCTTCCCGATGACGGTCAGCGGCAAGGTCCGGAAGATCGAACTGCGCGAGGGCTACGGCGCCTGAAGCGCCCGGCGCACCACACCCGGCGGAGCGGGAGCGGGGCCGGCCGGGGACAGGCGGGGCGGCGTGGCGGTCAGGCGGCTTCGATGACGTCGGAGCGGATGCCCTGGGTCGCCGCCGCCCACTCGACGAGGAGTACCTCGTACGCCGCGGCCTCCACGGAGGACCAGTCCTGGCCTGCGCGGGCGTCCACGAGCGCGCGGATCGCCTCGTTCGCCTCGACGGCGGCCGGATGGGTCGGCTGCATCGGGAAAACGGGGGTGGAGTGGGTGGAGAGTCGAGGAGTTAAGACCATGCCTTCACTCTACGTCCCCATACTGACAACAGCCCGAACATATGCGTCTCACGAGGCACAGGTGACCGAAATCATTGCCCGGTGCCGATGGGGAGTTCGCGGCGCATGCAGACGCGCGGCCAGCGATCCAGGCCGTGTTCGGCTTCCTGCGCCCTGATCGCCCGCAGCCCCTCGCCGATCTCGTGCTCCGCCAGTGTCCGGAAACCGAGGCGGGCGTAGTACGGCGCGTTCCACGGGACTTCGGCGAAGCTGGTCAGTGTGAGGGCCGCCAGCCCCTGGTGTCCGGCCCAGCCCGCGAGATGGTCGATGAGGCCGCGCCCCACACCCCGGCGCGATGCCGCCGGAGTGACCGAGACCTGCTCGATGTGGGCTGCCGAGTCGACGCGGTCGGCGATCAGGTAGCCGACCGGGGGGTCCGTCTCCCCGTCCGCGGCCACCCAGCACCGCCCGTCGAGGCGGTAGCGCTCCAGCAGGGGGAGGGGCGGTGGCTCGTCGTCCGCCACCGGCTCCATGCCGAACGCCCTGAACGGCTCACCGGCGGCGCGCTCGATCTCCTGGAGCAGGGGCAGTTCGGCCCTGAGGGCTCGGCGGAAGCGCATGGGGGCAGTATGGCCGAGGTCAGGGGCCCGTGCGGACCAGTTCGTCGGCGGGGGCGTTCACCGGCTGCGGGGTCCCCGTGAGGTCCATGACGAAGAGCGGGACGGCCAGACCGTCGGCGCGTGCGCGGGCGTCACGCGCGTAACCGGCGAGGGAGAAGAGCACGCCGGCCACCGAGTGGTTGAGGGCGTGCAGCCAGAGGCACTCGACATCGCGCAGGGCGGTCGGCCGCGTGGTCGAGTCGACCTGGGCGATGACCCCGGCCGCCTGCAGGTCCGCCCGTGAGCCGGCCCGGGCCCCGGGCTGGACGACGTCACGGTAGCCCAGCCACGTGAGATAGAGGGCGGCCGCGCTCACCGCGTCGTGGGCCGTGCGGATCACCAGGGGCCGGAACGGCGGGCGCGGGTGCGCGGTCGTGCGCGGCGGCGGTGTGGGCGAGGGGCGGGCCGGGCCCGGCGGCGTCGTCCCCCGCGTCGCCACCGGGCGTACGGGAATGCGCAGGACCGCCCCGCAGGGACAGCAGAGCTCGGGATGCGGCCACTGGTCACGGCGTCCGCAGGAGTGGCAGCGCACGCTGACCCAGTCGTCGTTCCAGGTGCGGTGCGTGATCGGCTCGACCGGCGCGCCGCGCATCAGGGGCGGGGCGGTGGGGGAGCCGCACGGGCAGGGGTAGACCGGCGTGACGTACGCGTGGTCCCGACGGCAGACCGGGCAGCGGCACCGGTACGGATTCCACGTTGCTCCCCCTCCCCGGCACCGGCGCGGCGGTGACTGCGGTGCGTGTCCCCATCGTCCACCAGGAGCGACCGTACGGGCAGCTACTCGGCGCACTTCGTGCTCCTGCCCTTCCCTCTCCTCTCCCTTGACGGCCGTCGGGCGCCGCTCTAGATTGTTCCGTATAGCAGAACAAATCTTCCGTAATACGGAATTGGTGCTCTCAGGTGGCGCGACAGAGCCCGAATCCACCACACGTCCGAGCAGGAGCACTCAATGCCTCGTATGACCGCTGCCCGAGCGGCAGTTGAGATCCTCAAGCGCGAAGGCGTCACCAACGCGTTCGGTGTGCCGGGTGCGGCGATCAACCCGTTCTACGCGGCGCTCAAGGCCGCCGGCGGGGTGCACCACACCCTCGCCCGCCACGTCGAGGGCGCGTCCCACATGGCCGAGGGCTACACGCGCGCCGAGGCCGGGAACATCGGTGTCTGCATCGGCACGTCGGGGCCGGCCGGCACCGACATGATCACCGGTCTCTACTCCGCCATCGCCGACTCCGTGCCCATCCTGTGCATCACCGGTCAGGCCCCGACGGCCGTGCTCCACAAGGAGGACTTCCAGGCCGTCGACATCGCCTCCATCGCCGCGCCGGTGACCAAGGCCGCGACGACCGTCCTGGAGGCGGCCCAGGTCCCGGGCGTATTCCAGCAGGCCTTCCACCTGATGCGCGCCGGCCGCCCCGGCCCCGTGCTCATCGACCTGCCGATCGACGTGCAGCTCACCGAGATCGAGTTCGACCCCGACCTGTACGAGCCGCTGCCGGTGCACAAGCCCGCCGCGACCCGCAAGCAGATCGAACGGGCCGTCGAGATGCTCAACGCCTCCGAGCGCCCGCTGCTCGTCGCGGGCGGCGGCATCATCAACGCCGACGCCTGTGAACTCCTCGTCGAGTTCGCCGAGCTGACCGGTGTCCCGGTCGTGCCGACCCTGATGGGGTGGGGCATCCTCCCCGACGACCACGAGCTGAACGCGGGCATGGTCGGTCTGCAGACCTCGCACCGCTACGGCAACGCGAACTTCCTGGAGTCCGACTTCGTCCTCGGTATCGGCAACCGCTGGGCCAACCGCCACACCGGCAAGCTGGACGTCTACACCCAGGGCCGCACCTTCGTCCACGTCGACGTCGAGCCGACCCAGCTGGGCAAGATCTTCGCCCCGGACCTCGGCATCGCCTCCGACGCGAAGGCCGCGCTGAAGCTCTTCGTCGAGGTGGCGCGCGAGCTGAAGGCCGCAGGGAAGCTGAAGGACCGTTCGGGGTGGGCGGCGTCGACGCAGGAGCGCCGTGCGAACCTGCAGCGCCGTACGCACTTCGACGACGTGCCCCTGAAGCCGCAGCGGGTGTACGAGGAGATGAACCGGGCGTTCGGCCCCGAGACCCGCTACGTCACCACCATCGGCCTCTCGCAGATCGCCGGCGCGCAGATGCTGCACGTCTATCGGCCGCGCCACTGGATCAACTGCGGCCAGGCCGGGCCCCTGGGCTGGACGATCCCGGCAGCGCTGGGGGTCGCCACGGCCGATCCCGGGGGATCCGTCGTCGCGCTCTCCGGCGACTACGACTTCCAGTTCATGCTGGAGGAGCTGGCGGTCGGCGCCCAGCACCGCATCCCGTACGTCCATGTGCTGGTCAACAACTCCTACCTGGGGCTCATCAGGCAGGCACAGCGCAACTTCGACATCGACTTCCAGGTCAACCTGGAGTTCGAGAACCTCAACTCCCCCGAGCTGGGCGTCTACGGCGTGGACCACGTCAAGGTCGTCGAGGGTCTGGGCTGCAAGGCCATCCGCGTCACCGAGCCGGACCAGCTGCTGCCGGCCTTCGAGGAGGCGAAGAAGCTGGCCGCCGAGTTCCGCGTGCCGGTGGTGGTCGAGGCGATCCTGGAGCGGATCACCAACATCTCGATGAGCGGGTCGGACATCGCGTCGGTCAACGAGTTCGAGGACGTGGCCACGGAGCCGGGCCACGCCCCGACGGCGATCCGTGCGCTGACGGTCTCCTGACCGCCGCCCGTCCCGGGCTCGCGCGACGCCGGCCTTCACGACCCCCCGTGGTCGCGAAGGCCGGCGTCGCGTCCGGCGCTCCTCGGCCTGCTGCCGTGTCGGGTCCGCCTTCTCACCCTTGAGCGCCACGTCGTACGCGGATGCCGACAGTTCCGGCTCGAAGACCGTGCCGTGTTTCTCACGTGGGGCGGCCGCGGCCGCCCCACGCCGGCTCCCGCAGCCGCCGTGTGACACCTACTCAGCCGACCAGCAGGTCGCGCTCGAGGTCCCTCAGCTCCTTGCCGCTCAGGCCGAGCGCCTGCTTCTCGTACGCCTGGAAGGAGCCGAACTCCTCGGCCACCTCCTGGAAACCGGAGTCGAGGTACTCGACGCGGACGTCGAGCATCGGCTTGTACACCTCGGCCTGGGCCGGCGGCATCGACGCCAGAGCCGCCGCGTTCGCCTTCGCGCGGTAGTCGTTGGAGGCGAGGTAGTCCGCGGTCACGGTGGAGCGGGGGACCCCGAGCGCGGTGAGCAGCGCGGCGTTCGCCCAGCCGGTGCGGTCCTTGCCGGCCGTGCAGTGGAAGAGGACGCCACGGGCGTCGCCGTCGGTGACACCCGAGAAGACCGCGCGGTAGGCCGCCCGCGCGGTGCCACCGCTCACCATGAACTTCTCGCCTTCGGTCATCATGGCGGCCGCCTCCGCGGCCGTCCTCGGCATGTCCGTGAAGACGGGGGAGCCCGCCAGGACGTCGGCGACGACGTGGGAGGAGCCCGCGGGGACGCGGTCGGGGGCCGCCACGCGCTCGGACTCCTGGCGCAGGTCGTAGATCGTACGGACGGACAGGCGGCGCAGCTTCGCCAGGTCGGCGGTGGTGAGCTTGTCCAGGGCGTCCGAGCGGTAGATCTCGCCCATCTTCACCCAGCGCCCGTCCGTGGTGCGGTAGCCGCCCGCGTCACGGAAGTTGACCGTGCCCTCCAGCCGGATCAGGCGGTCGGCGAGGTGGAGGGAGCCACCACGCTCGGGGACCAGGTCGAACCACCGGCGGTCCTGAGCGGTCAGACCGCGGACGGTGACCTTGCCGGAAGCGCCGCCGGAGGCGACGGTCCGCCCGCCGGTGCGCACGGCGACGTGGCGGACACCGGGTGCCGTCCATTCCACCGTGAAGGAGCCGTCCTCGTTCGCCGTCACCTCGGCAGCCGTGAAGGGGATCCGCTGCTGCGACGCCGAAGAGTGGTGGGCGGGGGTGAGGTGGGGGACGGCCGTGGCGGCCGGGGCGGTCAGGCCGACGACGAGTGCGGCGGCCAGGGCCGCGGAGGAGGTCCTGACACGAGTCATGGTGTTCATGACGGGGATGTTCCGCGCCCCCGTCGAGATCGTCCGCAACGGACCATGAACGGCGCGGGAACACGCTCCGAACGTGCCGGACCCGGACACGGCACAGGGGTGCGGTGCGCGCCGACGGCGCGCACCGCACCCCTGGTGTCCTGGTGCCGGGCTCACAGTGACCGCGACGGCGGACCGCGGGCCCCGGGCGGGCCGGTTCCTTCATGTCAGGAGCCGGCCCGTCCGGGCCCATCGCCACCGCACTGGCGTCGTCCGCCGCCGCGGTCCCGTCCTGCCGGTGCCGCGCGGACCCCTCATCCGGGTGCGCGGCACGGGCAGGGCCCTGGGGAAGGAGGCTCAGTCCTCGCGCAGGGCGCGGACGGCCTCCTCCACGCGCTTGCCGTACTCGGGGTCGGCGGCGTGGAAGTGGGCGAGGTTCTTCTCGATCACGTCGTCGCGGGTGACCTGCGAGAGGCCTCCGGCGATGTTGGCGACCAGCCGGCCCTTCTCCTCGTCCGACATGAGCCGGTAGAGCTCGCCCGCCTGGAAGAAGTCGTCGTCCTTCGTGTGCAGGGGCGCCTCGTGCGTGCCCGTCCAGCCGTGCACCGCGAGCGGGGAGGCCAGCGGGGCACCGGTCTGGGCGGGGCCGGCGTACGAGTTGGGCTCGTAGTTCTTGTCCTGGCGCGAGCCGTAGCGGGTCGCGTGCAGGCCGTCGCGGCCGTAGTTGTCGACGTCGGCCGCCTTCGGCGCGTTGACCGGGAGCTGCGTGTGGTTGATGCCCAGCCGGTAGCGCTGCGCGTCGGCGTACGCGAACAGCCGGCCCTGGAGCATCTTGTCCGGGGAAGGACCGATGCCGGGCACGAAGTTGTTGGGCGAGAACGCCGCCTGCTCGACCTCGGCGAAGACGTTGTCCGGGTTGCGGTCCAGCACCAGGCGGCCGACGCGCCGCAGCGGGTAGTCGGCGTGCGGCCAGACCTTCGTCACGTCGAACGGGTTGAAGCGGTAGTCCGCGGCCTCGGCGGCCGGCATGAGCTGCACGTACAGCGTCCAGGACGGGTTGACGCCCCGCTCGATGGCCTGGAGCAGGTCGGTCTGGTGCGAGTTGGCGTCCTTGCCGACCTGTTCGGCGGCCTGCTCGGCGGAGAGCGAGCGCACGCCCTGGTTGGTCTTGAAGTGGTACTTGACGAAGAAGGCCTCGCCCTGCGCGTTCGTCCACTGGTAGGTGTGCGAGCCGAAGCCGTTCATGTGGCGGTAGGAGGCGGGGATGCCGCGGTCACCCATCAGCCAGGTGATCTGGTGCGTCGCCTCCGGGGAGTTGGCCCAGAAGTCCCAGACGTTGTCCGGCTCCTGACGGCCCGTGAACGGGTCGCGCTTCTGCGAGTGGATGAAGTCGGGGAACTTGATCGGGTCCTTGATGAAGAACACCGGGGTGTTGTTGCCGACGAGGTCGTAGTTGCCCTCGTTCGTGTAGAACTTCAGCGCGAAGCCGCGGGGGTCGCGGACGGCGTCGGCGCCGCCGAGCGAGTCGGCGACCGTGGAGAAGCGGATGAACGTCTCGGTGCGGCGGCCGACCTCGGAGAGGAAGTCGGCGCGGGTGAAGCCGGTGACGTCGTCCGTGACCTCGAAGTAGCCGTACGCGCCGGAGCCGCGCGCGTGGACGACGCGCTCCGGGATGCGCTCACGGTTGAAGCGGGCGAGCTTCTCCAGCAGGTGCTGGTCCTGCAGGAGGATCGGCCCGCCGGCGCCGGCCGTGGCGGAGTTCTGGTTGTCGGCGACCGGGGCACCTGACTCGGTCGTGAGCACACGCTGGGACATGAGGGCCTTCCGTACGGGGCTGCTGACGGCCTCAGGAGCGTAGATTCGCCGGGAACGTAACGTCAACAGTTTGTTGAATATGGAGGAGATGGTTCCGGGCCGCGGCGGCGCCTGGGCGCGACAGGACAGGTGTCAGCGCCACCGCGACCCGGAGTTCGGGGGGCCCTGGGAAGGGCCGGGTGCCCTGGAGGGCGGGTGCCCGCGCCATGTGGAAGGGCGGGGTGTCCCGGGAGGGCCCGCGTGCCCCCGGAAGGGCCGCGTGCCGTGCGAGGGGCCGGGGTGTCAGACCTGGGAGCCGGAGAGCCGCTCGACCGAACGCAGCAGCGCGGAGTGGTCGAGGCCGCCGTCGCCCTGGGCGCGCAGCGAGGAGACCAGCTGGGCCACGACCGCGCCCACGGGCAGCGCGGCACCGACGTTGCGGGCGGCGTCCGTCACGATGCCCATGTCCTTGTGGTGCAGGTCGATGCGGAAGCCGGGGGCGAAGTCCCGCTTGAGGAAGTTGTCCTTCTTGCGGGTCAGGACCGTCGAGCCGGCGAGGCCGCCGTTGAGCACGTCGAGGGCGGCGGCGAGGTCGACCCCGGACTTCTCCAGGAAGACCACGGCCTCGGCGCAGGCCTGGATGTTGACCGCCACGATCAGCTGGTTGGCGGCCTTCACCGTCTGGCCGGAGCCGTGCGGGCCACACAGGACGATGGTCTTGCCCAGCGTCTCCAGGAGGGGCAGCGCGGCGTCGAAATCGCTCTGTTCGCCGCCGACCATGATGGACAGGACGGCCTCGATCGCGCCGGCCTCACCACCGGAGACGGGGGCGTCCAGCACGCGGATGCCCTTGTCCTTCGCCTTTCTCGCCAGGTCCACGGAGGTCTGCGGGGTGATCGAGGACATGTCGATCAGCAGTGCGCCCTTCCGGGCGTTCTCCAGGATGCCGTCGGCGCCGTACGCGACGGCCTCGACCTGCGGGGAGGCGGGGACCATGGTGATGACGACATCGGCGTCGCGCACCGCCTCGGCGATCGAGGCCGCGCCCTTTCCGCCCGCCGCGACCAGCCGGTCGACCTTGTCCTGTTCCAGGGTGTGACCGGTGACGTCGTAACCGGCCTTGACCAGGTTCTCCGACATGGGCGAACCCATGATGCCGAGACCGATCCAGGCGACCTTGGGGAGGTTGCTGCTCATGAGGGGTGCCTTCCGGGTAAGCGTGTGTACGGGGGGCGCCTGGGCCCTAGCGCGCCGCGGCGCGGTCCTCGGCGGGGAGCCAGGCGAAGGAGTCGGCGCTCGGCCGGTCGCCCGGCTTGTACTCCAGGCCGACCCAGCCCTCGTAACCGGCTTGCGCCAGTTCGTCGAGGAGCCGCTCCAGCGGGAGTGAGCCGGTGCCGGGCGCGCCGCGGCCGGGGTTGTCGGCGATCTGGACGTGGCCGGTCTTCGCGGCGTACGTCTTGATCACCTGACTGAGGTCCTCGCCGTTCATCGACAGGTGGTAGAGGTCCAGCAGGAACGCGGCGTTGCCCAGACCGGTCGCCTCGTTGACCCGGTCGACGACCTCGATGCCCGCCGGTGCGCTCACCAGGGGGTAGAGGGGCGACTCCGGCTTGTTGAGGGTCTCGATCAGGAGCGTCGCCCCGATCCGGCCGGCCGCGCGGGCCGCCAGGACGAGGTTGTGCAGGGCGAGTTCGTCCTGCGCGGCCGGGTCCACCCCCTCGACGCGGTTGCCGTACAGCGCGTTGAGCGCCTTGCAGCCCACCGAGGCGGCGAAGTCGGCCGCCACGTCGATGTTGGCGCGGAACCGGTCCGACTCCTCACCCGGCACGGAGAGCGCGCCGCGGTCGGGGCCGGGCAGCTGGCCCGCGTAGAAGTTCAGTCCCACCAACTGCGTGCCCGCGTCGTCGAGCGCCTTCTTCAGGGCGTCGAGTTCGGCCTGCGCAGGGGTGGGGGTCCCGGTCCACGGCCACCACAGCTCGACCGCGGTGAAGCCCGCAGTGGCGGCCGCCGCGGGACGCTCCAGGAGCGGGAGTTCGGTGAAGAGGATCGAGAGGTTCACATCGAAGCGCTGGTCCGAGTAACCCATAGTGCGCTCCTTCCGTATTGCGGAAGTTATTTTCTGCGTAACGGAAGATTGCCTGGCGGGTGGTGGAGCTGTCAAGAGGGGACCTGAATTCCGGACGCGCGAAAGCAGGGTGGAGGCCGTGTCGCCTCCACCCCGCTCCTGGTCACACCTCGTGGGTCAGGTGGCCGGCACCGTGTCCTGGAACGTCGTGCCAGCGGCCCGGTACCCGTTCACCAGCGCGGACACCTGCGTGGGGGAGAGCACCCGGTCCTTCACGTGCAGGACGTAGTCCACCTGCTGGTCGTACGAGCGTGGCGTGGTGCTGCTCTGGCCGGCCAGGTCGATCAGCCACTGGTTGAAGTTGATCGACATCGGCCGCTCGGGGAGGTAGGCCGCCCCGTGCGTGCCGAAGTTCCGGCCGTCGATGTAGTACGTGATGGCGTTGTCGTCGATGGTCAGCACCAGGTCGTGCCACCCGGCGTAGCTCTGCCGCGCCTCACTGTGCTGGTTGACGGCCTCCCACGGGTCGGGCCGGTAGGTCTCCCACGAGGTGGTGTAGAGGATGTCGGCCGGCTCGCCCCAGCCTCCGTTGGGCAGGTACTCGAAGTCGTACTCCGCGTAGTCGTCCGCCATCGGCGCCTTGAGGTCGTTGATGGTGAAGAAGGTCTGGACGAGGTGGTCACCGTCCGGGCCCGACCGCGGGGCGTCGCTGAACTTCACCCGGGCCGCGTAGGTGCCGTTGCGGAACTTCATGGACCGCGTGAGGATCTCCGTCTGCACCGTCGAGGCGCCTGTGCCCGCGGTGGAGGTCTCCAGGTTCATCACGGAGTTGCCGCTCTGACGGCTGAAGGTGACGTTCTCCGGAGCCCACACGGCCCCGGGCACTCCGGGACCACCGGAGTTGGAGCGGACACTCCAGCCGTTCGCCGCGATCCTCGGGTCCGCGTGACCGGTGTAGTCGAAGTCGTCGAACAGGGTGGGCCCGCCGGCCGGCGGGTCGGTGGGAGGGTCGGTCGGATCGGTCGGGCCGTTGCCGCCGGGCGCCTCGCCCCAGGTCGTGACACCGCCCACCTGTGCGGTGACCCGGGACCAGTCGCCGTACGTGCTCCGCTCGGCCCCGAAGGAGTAGTCGTCGCTCTGCCCGAGCGGTTGCCAGTCCGAGCGGTGGAAGCGCAGCTGCATGTCACCGGTGTCCGCGCCCGGGGCCAGGGAGCCCGCGCCGGCGGTGAAGGCGATCTCCAGGTAGCGGTCGGCGGTGGCGGTCGGGTTCGGCAGGGTCCTGAAGGTCCCGGTGATGTTCGCGCAGCCCTTCACCGCCCAGGAACAGGCGAACCGGTAGGCCGCCGACGCCGAGTCACCCTTGAAGTAGTAGCGGACCTTGACGTCGGTGAGCGGCACGCTCGCGCTGCCGGTGTTGCGTACCTTCAGCCACGGCTCGCTCTGGTCGGCCGTGGCACCGGGCGCGCTCGTGCGGTACTGGACGACGAGCCCGCCGGCCGCCGCGGCACCCGCGGTCGCGGGCAGGGCGGCGAGGGCCGTGCAGCCCAGGGCCAGGGTGACGGCGGCGGCCGCAGCCGCGCGGATACGGCTCCTGCGGAATGTCCTCATGGCGGTGTTCCTCTCCGGAACGGTGGGGGATGAGCTACCGGGGGGTTGGCGCTGTACCTGCGGCCGCGGTCATCAGGGACCGCGGGGTCAGAGGCCGGTAGGGGACGCCGAGGGCGTCCAGCCGGGCCGTGTGGTGGCGCAGTCGCTCGACGAATCCGGGCCAGTCACCGGGGCCGCCGGACCAGGCCCGGTCCGCCAGTGCGCACAGCCTGGGATAGGTGAGGTACTCGATCCGGTCCGGCGTCGTCACGTACTCGGTCCACAACTGCGCCTGGGTGCCCAGGACACGTGACGCCTCCTCCGGCTCCCAGTCGTGCGGCACCGGCTCGTTGGCGTGGACCGCGTACAGGGGGACGGGGGCGCCCGGCTGGGCCTGGGGCTCCTCCGGATCCGCGGACTGGGCGTAGTCGAGGTAGGTGGCACGGTGGTGCGCGGTCACCACCCGGTGCCCGCGCCGGGCCGCGGTGCGGGCATGGGCCGGATCGCGCCAGGTCATCACCGTGAACTCGGGGGGCAGTTCGCTGCCGCTCTCGGCCCAGCCGGTGGGCCGGCGGCCGTGCTCCACCAGGAACGAGCCGATGCGGCCCATGAACCAGCCGTGCAGCTCCTGGGGGCCGGCCAGCCCTTCGGCCGCCGCACGGGCCCTGGCCGCCGGGCTGTCCTCCCACTCGGTGGTCGGGCACTCCTCGCCGCCGATGTGGACGTACGGCGACGGGAAGACGTCCATGACCTCCTCCAGCACCGTCCGGCAGAAGTCGAAGACCTCCTCGTGGACGCCCAGCACGGTGTCGCAGACGCCCCACCTGGTCCACACGTCGAGGCGCCGCTCGGGGTGGTTGCCCAGGTGGGGGTAGGCCGCGAGGGCCGCGCGCACATGGCCGGGCATCTCGATCTCCGGCACGACGCTCACCCCCCGCTCCCGCGCGTGGCGTACCAGGTCACGCAGCTCCGCCCTGGTGTACGCACCCCCGTGCGGCACCCCGTCGGCCAGGGACTGGGACCGGTGGCCGCCCACCGACGTCAGCCGGGGGAACGCGTCGACCGGCATGCGCCAGCCCTGGTCGTCGGTGAGGTGCAGATGGAGGACGTTGAGCTTGTGCAGCGCCATCAGGTCCACGTACCGGCGCAGGTAGGAGACGGGCTGGAAGTGCCTGGCGACGTCGAGCATCGCGCCGCGCCAGGGGTAGCGCGGTACGTCGCTGATCTCGACGCACGGCAGCTCCCAGGTCATGCCGCGCGCACCACCCGAGAGGGCTTCGGGCGGCAGCAGCTGCCGGATCGTCTGGATCCCCCGGAGCAACCCTTGCGGCCGGGCGGCGCGCAGCAGAAGCGCCTGGGGCCCGACGGTGAGGCCGTACCCCTCGTCGCCCAGTCCGCCGAGCTGCGGATCGAGCGCCAGGACGACACGGCCGTCCGCGGAGGGCGTCAAGGGCAGGCCGGTCGTCGGCCCGAGGAGTGTGCGCAACAGGTCCGCCGCCCCTTCCGCACCCGGCAGGGCGCGTACGGAGGTGTCCTGGCCGAGGACGAAGCGGCCGGGCCGCGGCGAGACCTTGCCGGGACGGGGGAGGAGGGAGAGCTCGGGGCGTGATGCGGGCACGGGGGCCTCCGGATTCGGATCTCGGGCGTTTCGCGGGGACGGCCGCGGGGGCGTGGGCCCGCGGGGCGGACGCGGCCTCCGGCCGGGCTCAGCCCTTGACGGCGCCGGCCGCGAAGCCGGAGGTCACATGGCGCTGGAGCAGCAGGAAGATCACGAGCGCGGGCAGTGCGAAGAGCGTCGAGGCGGCCATGGTGGCGCCCCAGTCCGTGCCGAAGGTGTTCTGGAAGGAGGAGAGCCAGACCGGGAGCGTGCGGTTGTCCTGCTGCTTGATGATCAGGAAGTTGGCGTAGGCGAACTCGTTCCAGGCGGTGATGAATCCGAAGAGCGAGGTCGCCATGAGGCCGGGGGCGAGCAGCGGCAGTGCCACCCGCACGAAGGCGCCCGTCCGGGTACAGCCGTCGACCTGGGCGGCTTCCTCCAGTTCGGGCGGGATCGTGGCGAGGAAACCCCTCAGCACCACGATCGTGAACGGCAGTGTGATCATGAAGTAGACGAGGGTGAGCGTCGGCAGCCGGTCGAGCATGTCCGTGTCGCGCGAGATGATGTAGATCGGGATGATCAGCGATTCCCAGGGCGCCATCTGGGCGACGAAGACCAGCAGCATGAACTGGCGCCGGCCCTTCCACCGCAGCCGTGCGACGGCGAACGACGCCCCGAGCGCCACGGCGAGCGAGAGCAGCACGGCCCCCAGCGTGACCAGGACGCTGTTGCGCCAGAACAGTTCGAAACCGTCCGCCTGCACGGCCCGGCGGAAGTGGTCCAGCGTCCAGGTGCGGGGAACGATCCGGGGCTCGGAGGACTGGATGTCCCGGGACGGCTTGAAGGCGGTGGTGACCATCCAGTAGACCGGGAACAGGCAGACCACGACGGTCACGACGGCGGCGGCGTTCAGCGGGATCCGCCGGACGCGGGGGCGCGGCAGGGTCATGGTAAGTCGTCCTCCTGACGGAACATCTGGCGGAAGTGGAGGACCAGCACCCCCGACATCAGCACCACGGTGATCATCGACGCGGCGGAGCCCAGGTCGTAGCGCTGGCTGGAGAGCGCCGTCTGGACCGCGTACACGGGAAGGATCGTGGTGGCGTCACCGGGCCCGCCGCGGGTCATCACCCAGATCTGGACGAACGCCTTGAAGGTCCAGATCACCTCCAGCGACAGGACCAGCATGAAGATCGGCCGGAGCATCGGGAAGGTGACCGAGCGGAAGATGCGGGAGCCGGACGCGCCGTCCAGGCGGGCCGACTCGTAGAGCTCGGCGGGGACGGTCGTCAGCGCGGAGTACAGGGTGACCGCGGCGAACGGCACGGACTGCCAGACGATCAGGGTGACGAGGATCGTGAAGGACGCCGTCCCGTTCGCGAACCACGGGTAGCGGTCGAAGGACCTGAAGCCGAGCGCCGTCAGCAGCTGGTTGACGATGCCGAACTCGGAGTGGAACAGCCACTGGAAGACGGTCGTGGCCGCGACCACCGGCATGGCCCAGGCGAGCACCAGCGAGCAGAGCACGACCGTACGTCCGACCCGGCCCAGCCGCTCCGTCATCAGCGCGACCAGGGTGGAGATGACCAGGATCAGCACGACGCCGACGGCCATGAAGACGAAGGTGCGGCCGGTGACCTCCCAGAAGCGAGGGTCCGACAACAGCGTCCGGTAGTTTCGCAGCCCCACGAACTCGGCGTCCCCGCTGATCAGCTGGCGGAGCCGGAAGTCCTGCAGGGAGATCACCACGGCCCGCACCAGCGGATACACGAGCAGGTAGAGCATGCCGCCGATCGCGGGCGCGATCAGGGCGTACGGCCAGAGGTTGCGCGGGGGCCGTCCGGGCCGCCGCCCCGGTGGTGCCTTCGGGGGGCGGTGGACGCGTGGCGCGTGCCGTTCACGGACAGCCGGCACGGCGGGGCCTCCTCTCGGTGGCGGGAAACGGGTGGGGGCCGGGTCAGGAGCCGGCGTTCATGGCCCGGGTGATGTCCGCGGAGGCCTTGGCCGCCTCCTCGGCGGTGTCACCGCCGGTGAGGACGGCGGTCATGTAGTCCTTGACCGGGTTCTCTGCCTCCACCGCCGCCCAGCCCGGGGTGTTCGGCGTCGCACGGCCGTTCGCCGCGCCGACGGCCATCGCCGAGGCGCCGGGGTCGTCCGCCACGGCCGAGGCCAGCGTGGTCCGGTTGGGCACGTAGCTCATGGCCACCGCGAGCTTCTTCTGCCAGGCGTCGCCCGTGAGCTCCTTGATGAAGGTCAGTGCCGCGTCGGGGTGGCCCGCCGCCGCGGGAACGACCAGGTCCGAACCGCCGGTGAACACCGCCCCCGGTGTCCCGGCCGTCTTGCCGGGGATCGGGAAGAAGCCCAGCTTCCCCTTGAGGGCGGGATTGTTCTCCATGATCACGTTGGCTCCGCCCGGGGTGGAGATGACCTGGGCCACCTGGCCCTGGGCCATCACCTCGGCCTGCGGCGGATCGTCCTCGTCGGAGTCCTTGGGACCCTTGCCGAGCGCCTGCAGCCGGGCGTAGAAGGCCATGCCCCGCATCGCCTCGGGAGTGTCCAGCGCTCCCTTCCACCGGCCGCCGGACTCGGTGGCGAAGTCGCCGCCCTCGTCCCAGATGAAGCCGCCCAGCGCGTACCAGAGCTGGCCGGGCAGGTAGATGCCCTGCGTGCCGCCCTTGTCGAGCTTCGTGGTGGCGTCGATCCACCGCTCACGCGTGGTGATCTGCTTGGCGTCGACGCCGGCCTTCTCGAACAGGTCGGTCCGGTAGATCACGACGCGGTTGGCCGCGTAGTACGGGATGCCGTACTGCTTGCCCTCGTACGAGCCGGGTTCGGCCAGGCCCTTCAGCCAGTCCTCGCCGTTCAGCTCGTCCTTCCTGTCGCTGAGGTCCAGCAGGCCGCCACTCCCCGCGAACTGGGCCACCTGCGTGTTGCCCGCCTCGATGACGTCCGGGGCGTCGTTGCTCGCCAGGGCGGCGGTGATCTTCTGGCCGATGCCGTCCCACTCCTGGATCTGGATCCTGACGTCGATGTCCGGGTGCGTGGCCTCGAAACCCGCCGTGAACTCCTTCTGGAACGCGGCCGAGACGCTGTCGCGCATCAGCCAGACGTCGACCGCGGTCCTGCCCCCGGCCTCGTCGGCACCGTCTTCCGCGGAACTGCAGGAACTGAGGGCGGCGGCCGTCACGAGCGCGGACACGCCGGCAAGCAAGCGGTACTTCACGGTTCACCTCAACGGGGCAGAGACCTGACCACCTGACCAGTGAAGTCCACTGGACAGCTCACCTCTTGATGGTGGATGAAGGTGGCATAGACCAATGGGGCCGTCAACCCCTCCTGTAAAAAGGGACTTTGGCGACCTTGCGCCGGTCGGCCACTGTTCTTCCCGGCGCGGGTGGCTACACTTCCCCTGACCAGTGGCCGCCGGATGCTCAACTGGTAAAGGGAGCTGACCTCCAGAAGGGGCGTGGATGAAAGCCGACGTACCGGGGACGGTGCTCAAGCGGGAACGGGCCCGCGACGCGGTCCTCCAGCTGATCGAGAGCCGCAGTCCTGGGGACGCCATCCCGTCCGAGCGGGCGCTCTGCACCCTGCTCGGCGTGTCCCGGCCGACCCTGCGGGCCGCCGTCGACGAGCTGGTGGCCGCCGGGCTGCTGGTCCGCGAGCACGGGCGGGGGATGTTCGTCGCACCGGAGAAGATCACCCAGGAGCTGGTCTCCGCCGACCTGGCGCTGAGCGTGCCGCAGGCGGCCGGGGCGTGGTCGAGCCGTCTGCTGGAGTTCACCACCCTGCAGGCCGGCGCCCGGGTCGGCCGGAAACTGCGGATGTCGCCCGCCGAGGAGATCGTCTACGTCGCACGGCTGCGCCTGGTCGACGGCGCACCGATGGCGATCGAGCACCT
This sequence comes from Streptomyces sp. B1I3, assembly GCF_030816615.1. NCBI lineage: Bacteria > Bacillati > Actinomycetota > Actinomycetes > Kitasatosporales > Streptomycetaceae > Streptomyces > Streptomyces sp. B1I3. Next base: position 1,697,684 of record NZ_JAUSYD010000001.1, on the reverse strand, counting down.
GCACATCAGGGCGGCGCTCGTCCCCGGCCTGTCGGCGCAGGAGCTGGAGGACGGCGACCTCTACGAGCACCTGCGCCACACCCACGGGGTGCACGTCCGCGAGGCCGTCCAGGCCATCGAGCCCACCGTCGTCACCCGGGCGGAGGCCCAGCTCCTGGAGGTCCCCGAACTCTCCCCGGCCCTGCTCTTCGAGCGCCTCACCTCGGACACGGCCGGGCTGCCCGTGGAGTACGTCCATTCGCTCTACCGGGGCGACCGCTACCGGATCGTCTCCCGGCTCGCGCTCGGGCCGGCCGCCGCCACCGCCGGACTCGTCAGGGACGGGCACCACCCGGGTATCCCGCCCGGAGACTTCGCGCACGGCGATCCGATCACCTCGTCCACCCGGGGGGACATCCAGGCCGGGCCGTGAAGCCCCGGGGACCGCCGTGCCGTGGCCCGCCGTGCCGCCGCGGTCCGCCTTTCTCAGGACCTCCGCGTCCCGGAGGGCGTGCCTTAAGGTCGGGACGAGCCGTGCGAGCCGACGGACGCGGCGGGACATGAGGAGGCACCGTGCGCCTGAGGGTGGAGTTCACCACCGAGCCGTTCGATCTCGACGAGGCACCCGCGCACGCGGTGGCGGCCCGCGAGGTCATCCAGACCGCCGACCTGGACGCGGTGGACGTGGGCCCCTTCGGGAACACGGCCGAGGGGGAGGCCGGTCAGGTCCTCGAGGCGGTGGACTCCCTGCTCCACAAGGCCCTGGCCTCGGGTGCCACCCGGGTCTCCCTCCAGCTCAACGTGATCGGGGAGGACACCCCGTGACCGCACCGGCCGATCACCCCCTGGTCACCGCCGTGAAGCCGCTCGTCGACGCCATGGGCGCCGAGCTGCTGGACCCGGGGCAGGCCACCACCGAGGACGTGGTGCTCGCCTGGGAGGGGACGGACGTCATAGCCGTACGGCTCCCGCAGCTCTCCGAATCGCTCGACCACATCCTGGCCGCGATGGAGCGGCGGCACGGAATGCCACTGGCTGAGCTGGACCGCAAGACGAAGCAGGGCGTGGTGCGCACTTTGGAGGCACGCGGTGCCTTCTCGGTGCGGCACGGTGTCGAGACCGTGGCCGGAGCCCTCGGGGTCTCCCGGTTCACCGTCTACAACTACCTGAACCGGGACGATGCGGCCAAGGGTGAGTAGCTGAGCGTAATGCGCGGTCAATGCCGTCGTCCGGGAACTGGGGCGGCGGCATTATCTGTTCATGGAATTTCAACAAACTGTTGACGTGGTGTGGGGAAGGGCGTTAGCTGTCCGCAGCCCGAAAACGCACAGCGGAAAAAAGCCACGGAGGCTCCCGTGACTACGAGCTCCACACCGGGTCTGGCCCGGTTCAACACCCTGGCGGCCGACGAGGCCACAGCCGTGCTGCACGAGGTGTGTGCCAGTGCGGAGTGGGGAAGCATCATCCTCGCCCACCGGCCCTACGCCGACACGGAAGCCCTGTTCACCGCGAGCGACGCCGCCATGGCCGAGCTCACCGCGGAGGACCTGGCCGACGCGATGGCCGGCCACCCGCCCATCGGCCGCCCCAAGCCGGGGGACCCGGCCTCCGCCCGTGAACAGCGCGGAATGGCCGGTGCGTCCGAGGAGCTCAGGGCGGAGATGCTCGAACTCAACCTGGCTTACCAGGAGCGGTTCGGGCACGTCTTCCTGATCTGCGCCACCGGAGCCACCGGTGAGCAGATGCGCGACGCGGTGAAGGCCCGGATCGGCAACTCGCCCGAGCAGGAACGCGAGATCGTCCGCACCGAGCTGGGCAAGATCAACCGCATCCGGCTGACCCGCCTTCTACAGGACTCCTGAGGTCCCGTACAGCACTCCCGAGAACAAGGAGCGTGACGGTCTTGAGCACCGACACCACCGCATCGGTGTCCACCCACATCCTGGACACCAGCATCGGCCGTCCCGCCGAAGCCGTCTCCGTCTCCCTGGCCGCCCGCAGCGGCGGCGAAACGCAGTATGTGACGCTCGGCGGATCCGCGACCGACGCGGACGGGCGCTGCAAAGACCTGCCGGCCCTGCCGGAAGGCACCACCCACGTACGGCTCGTCTTCGACACCGAGTCGTACTTCACAGCGAAGAAGCAAGCCGAGGCGCAGCAGGACGCCCCCCGCGTAAGGGACAGCGGCGCGTTCTTCCCGGAGGTGGCGATCGCGTTCGCCGTCACCCCGGGCGAGCACTATCACGTACCGCTGCTGCTCAACCCGTTCGGCTACTCCGTTTACCGAGGGAGCTAGCAGACAATGCCCACGATTCTCGGCCAGAACCAGTACGGCAAAGCAGAGAACCGCGTCGTCAAGATCACGCGGGACGGCGACACCCACCACATCAAGGACCTCAACGTCTCCGTCGCCCTCTCCGGTGACATGGACGACGTCCACTACTCGGGCTCCAACGCCAACGTCCTGCCGACCGACACCACCAAGAACACGGTGTTCGCCTTCGCCAAGGAACACGGCATCGAGTCCGCCGAGCAGTTCGGCATCCACCTGGCCCGGCACTTCGTGAGCTCGCAGGAGCCGATCAAGGTCGCCAGGATCCGGATCGAGGAGTACGCCTGGGAGCGCATCGCGACCTCCGACGGCAACTCGAAGTTCATCGGTGCCGACGAGGTCAAGCACTCCTTCGTCCGCAAGGGCCAGGAGACGCGCACCACCCAGATCACCTTCGACGGTGAGAAGTGGGAGGTCATCTCCGGTCTCAAGGACCTCAGCGTCATGAACTCCACCAACTCGGAGTTCTGGGGCTACGTCAAGGACAGGTACACGACCCTGAAGGAGGCGTACGACCGCATCCTGGCGACCGACGTCTCCGCCAAGTGGCGGTACAACTGGACCAGCGACGAAGAACGCATGCCGAACTGGGAGAAGTCCTACGAGCAGGCGCGCAGGCACATGCTCCAGGCCTTCGCGGAGACGTACTCCCTGTCGCTCCAGCAGACCCTGTACCAGATGGGTTCGCGCATCATCAACAGCCGCAGCGAGATCGACGAGATCCGCTTCTCGCTCCCGAACAACCACCACTTCCTGGTGGACCTGGAGCCGTTCGGCCTCAAGAACGACAACGAGGTGTACTTCGCGGCCGACCGTCCGTACGGCCTCATCGAGGCGACCGTCCTGCGGGACGGCGTCGAGCCGAAGATCCCGGTCGACATGACCAACCTCTGACGCGGTGCTGAACCGGCCCCCGCCCTCGGCGGCGGGGGCCGGTCATCCCGGAGGGAAATCCCATGGCACAGCCTGCAACGGGGCCGGTGAAAGGCCCATGTACCGCACCACCGGCCGCTGCTGGAACGGCAGTTCACCCGGTGGACGAAAAGCTCCCGCCCCCGCGGCTCGTCCCCGCCGCGCTCCAGCACATCGCCGCCATGTACGCGGGCGTCGTCACCCCTCCGCTCATCATCGGGCAGGCGGCCGGACTGGACACCGCCGGCATGACCCGCCTGATCGCTGCGAGCCTGCTGATCGCCGGGCTCGCCACCCTCCTGCAGACCCTCGGCGCCGGCCGTTTCGCCGGGAACCGGCTGCCCTTCGTCAACGCGGCTTCCTCCGCGGGCATCGCCCCGATGCTCGCCATCGCCGAGACCAGCGCGGACGGCCACCAACTCCCCGCCATCTATGGCGCGGTGATCGTCGCAGGCGCCTTCTGCCTGGCCGTCGGGCCCTTCTTCGGACGACTGCTGCGGTTCTTCCCGCCGCTCGTCACCGGCGTCGTCATCACCCTCATCGGGGTCACCCTGATGCCCGTACCGGTCTCCTGGGCGCAGGGCGGCGACGCCACGGCCGCCGACTTCGGCTCGATGAAGTACCTGGCGCTGGCCGCCTTCACCCTCGTCGTCATCCTGCTGATCCAGCGGTTCGGGCGCGGCTTCGTCAAGCAGGTCGCCCTGCTCGCGGGCATGTTCATCGGCACGCTGGCGGCCATTCCGTTCGGGCTCGCCGACTTCTCCGCACTCGGGTCCGCACCCGTCGCCGCCCTGCCCACGCCCTTCGCGTTCGGCGCCCCCGAGTTCCAGCCCGCCGCGATCCTCTCGCTCTGCATCGTGATGCTGGTGCTGATGACGGAGTCCTCCGCGAGCATGCTCGCGCTCGGCGAGATCTGTGAACGCCGCACCGACGGCGCCACCATCACGCGCGGGCTGCGCACCGACGGCATCGCCACCCTCCTCGGGCCCGTCTTCGGAGGTTTCCCCACCAGCGCCTTCGCGCAGAACGTCGGCGTCGTGTCGCTGACCCGGGTGCGCAGCCGCTACGTCGTGGCGGCTGCGGGCGGTGTCCTGCTGGTCCTGGGCGCCTTCCCCGTGCTCGGCGCGGTCGTCTCACTCGTCCCGATGCCCGTGCTCGGCGGCGCCGGCATCGTCCTCTTCGGCTCGATCGCGGTGAGCGGCATCAGGACCCTGTCCGAAGCCGGCCTCGACGACAGCTCCAACATCATCCTCGTCGCGGTGGCACTCGGTGCGGGCATCATCCCCCTCGCCGCACCCGCCTTCTACGCCGGATTCCCCTCCTGGGCGCAGACCGTGCTCGGCTCCGGAATCAGTGCGGGAGCGCTCGTCGCGGTCCTGCTCAACCTGTTCTTCCACCATCTCGGCACCCACAGCCGCAACGCTGTGGCACTCAAATCCTCCTAGGGTCCTGCCGTGCCCATACATCCCGGGAAAGAAGAAGGAAGCGCCATGGCAGCATCGGCAGACCCACAGCGCACCGTCATCGAGAACTGCTCCATCGCCACCGTCGACGCCCACGACACCGAATACGCTTCCGGGCACATCGTCGTGGCGGGCAACCGCATAGAGTCCGTCGGGGCGGGCAAGGCTCCGCAGGGCCTCGCCGACGTCGTACGGCGCATCGACGGCACCGGCCACCTCGTCACGCCCGGCCTCGTCAACACCCATCACCACTTCTACCAGTGGATCACCAGGGGCCTGGCGACCGACCACAACCTCTTCGACTGGCTGGTCGCCCTGTACCCGACGTGGGCGCGCATCGACGAGCCGATGGCCCGGGCCGCCGCGCAGGGTTCGCTCGCCATGATGGCCCGCGGCGGCGTCACCACCGCGATGGACCACCACTACGTCTATCCGCGGGGCTCCGGCGATCTCTCCGGCGCCATCATCGGCGCCGCCCGCGACATGGGCGTACGGTTCACCCTCGCCCGCGGCTCCATGGACCGCAGCGAGAAGGACGGCGGGCTGCCGCCGGACTTCGCCGTCGAATCCCTGGAAGGGGCGCTCGCCGCGACCGAGGCCACCATCGACGCCCACCACGACGCCTCCTTCGACGCGATGACACAGATCGCCGTCGCACCCTGCTCACCCTTCTCGGTCTCCACCGAACTGCTCAGGCAGGGCGCGGAACTGGCCCGCCGCCGGGGCGTACGGCTGCACACCCACGGCTCGGAGACCGTCGAGGAGGAACAGTTCTGCAAGGAGCTGTTCGGCATGGGCCCGACCGACTACTTCGAGTCGACGGGCTGGCTCGGCGACGACGTGTGGATGGCGCACTGCGTCCACATGAACGACTCCGACATCGCCGCCTTCGCGCGTACCGGCACGGGCGTGGCGCACTGCCCGTCCTCCAACGCCCGCCTCGCCGCGGGCATCGCCCGCGTCCCCGACATGCTCGCCGCCGGTGTACCGGTCGGGCTCGGCGTCGACGGCACCGCGTCCAACGAATCCGGCGAACTCCACACCGAGCTGCGCAACGCCCTCCTCATCAACCGCCTCGGCGCCCACCGCGAGAAGGCCCTCGACGCACGCCAGGCGCTGCGCCTCGGTACCTACGGCGGCGCACAGGTCCTCGGCCGCGCCGACCAGATCGGCTCCCTCGAGGCGGGCAAGCTCGCCGACCTCGTCCTGTGGAAGCTGGACACCCTCGCGCACGCCTCCATCGCCGACCCGGTGACCGCGCTCGTCTTCGGCGCCGCGGCCCCCGTCACCCTCTCCCTCGTCGACGGCAGGCCCGTCGTCGAGGACAGCCACCTGACCACGGTGGACGAGGACGCCATCGCCCGCGCGACCCGCGACGAGGCACGGCGTCTGGCGCAGATCGCCGCCGGGGCCTGACGGCTCCCCCCGACAGGCCGGCCGAGGGGGACGGCCCTCGACCGGCCGCCGTGGACCGACAGGCCCACGGCAGCCCGCGCGGGTGCGCGTACCTCGCGTACGCGCACCCGCGCAGGTGCACCGAGCTGCCCGCACCAGCTGCACGACCTGTACCAACGCACCACTCAGCACCACCTCCCTGACACCCACGTCGCCGACGTGTACCCGACCGGAGGAAGCCGTGGCAGCCACGCCCAGGTTTCGCAAGGACGCAGTCGAAGGACCCGACCGGAAAGACCCTGCCGGACCCGGCGGGGACGACCCCGGCGGATCCGGCCGGACAGACCCGGCCGGGCCCGGCCGGAAACATCCGGTCGACGAAACGCTCCCGCCCCTCAGGATGTTCACCAGCGGCCTCCAGCACGTGGCCGCGATGTACGCGGGTGTGGTGGCCCCGCCCATGATCGTGGGACCCGCCGTGGGTCTCAGCGCGAAGGAGACCGCCTTCCTCATGGGGGCGAGCCTCTTCACCGCGGGCATAGCCACCCTGCTCCAGACCCTCGGCTTCTGGCGCATCGGCGCCCGGCTGCCGTTCGTCAACGGGGTCTCGTTCGCCGGGGTCACCCCGATGATCGCGATCGGCAAGGACCGGGGGCACGACGGCATCGCCGTCATCTTCGGCGCGATCATCGTCGCCAGCCTCCTCGGCTTCCTCCTCGCACCGTACTTCTGCAAACTCGTGCGGTTCTTCCCGCCGGTCGTCACCGGCACCGTCATCACACTGATCGGCGTCTCGCTCCTGCCGGTCGCCTTCAACTGGTCGCAGGGCGGCAACGCGACCGCCGACGACTACGGCTCGACGACCAACATCATCATGGCCGCGGTCACCCTCGTGATCGTGCTGGCCCTGCGCAAGCTGCTGCGCGGTTTCCTCCAGCAGATCGCGATCCTGCTCGGCCTGGTCATCGGCACCCTGATCGCGATCCCGGTGGGCATCACCGACTTCGGGGCCCTGGGCGACGCCGACCTGGTCGGCTTCCCGACGCCGTTCCACTTCGGCGCCCCGCAGTTCGAGATCGCCGCGATCGTCTCGATGTGCATCGTCATGCTGGTCTGCATGACCGAGTCCACCGCCGACATGCTGGCACTCGGCAAGATCGTCGACCGGCCGGCGGACGAGCGGACCATCGAGGGCGGTCTGCGCGCCGACACCCTGGGAAGCGCAGTCAGCCCGCTCTTCAACGGCTTCATGTGCAGCGCCTTCGCCCAGAACATCGGGCTGGTCGCGATGACCAAGGTCCGCAGCCGGTTCGTCGTCGCCGCCGGGGGCGTCATCCTGGTGGTGCTGGGACTCGTACCCGTCGCCGCGTCCGTCATCGCCCTCGTGCCGCTGCCGGTCCTCGGCGGCGCCGGGATCGTGCTGTTCGGCTCGGTCGCCGCGAGCGGCATCCAGACCCTGGCCGCCGCGGCCCTGGAGAAGGGCGAGAACGCGCTGATCGTCGCCGCCGCCGTCGGCGTCGGCCTCATCCCGATCGCCGCGCCGGACTTCTACCACGCCTTCCCCGAGGACCTGCTCGTCGTCCTCGACTCGGGCATCTCCACGGGCTGTGTCGTGGCGATCCTGCTGAACCTCGCCTTCAACCACCTGGGGCGGGAACCGGGCGCCGACCGGGCCCCGGGCGGGGAGGCGGCGGACGGGGAAGCCGCGGACAGCGAACAGCCGAAGGACCCCATGGCCCTGCCCGTGGCCCCCTGACCCGACCGGTGCGCGTACGGCGGCCCCGCGCGGGAACCGCGGTACGCGCACCGCGAACGGCCGGCGTCAGCCGATGTGGAAGCTGTCGCCGTAGACCCGCCAGTCCAGAGGCGGGTCCAGATCCAGATTGCCGTTCCGCAGGAAGAGCCGCTGGGCCGTGTCGACGCGGCTGGTGTCCGAATGGGCCTCCTCCTGCTTCATCGCCCAGACCCGCGCGTCCAGGAACGCGTCGAGGTAGGCGACCTCGTCGCCGCCCTGCGACGGGGGCAGGGCCCGGTCCAGAGCCATCTGCCGGATGGAGCCGAAGCTCGTGCTGTCGCCGCCTCCGCCGTGCATGACGATGGCGTCGTAGTACGCGAACTGACCGAGTGTGCCCAGGCCGTCGGCCTTGCCCTGGCGGACCGCCGGGTCGAAGTACACCCGGTCCCGCTCGTCGTTCTGCGCCTGCTCGAACACGGGGTCCGGCGCGGCTCGGGCCCAGTCCCCGGTGAAACCGGGGTCGAGTCCCTCGTGGGAGTCGGTGCCGTCCACCGCGCGCAGGGCGGGCAGGTACGCCGCGAGGACGTTGCCCGGCGCACGGTCCGTGTACCGCTCGACCAGGTCGAGCATGTCGCCGGTGCCGGAGCAGAATCCGATGATGCCGGCGGTGTAGCCGCGGCCGTCGCCGATGTCCTCGATGTAGCCGTACTGGGCCTTCCAGTCGAGCGAGGAGTTCTCCGCGCTGGAGACCAGCTGCATCGCGATGTCCTTCTTAGCGGGGTCGTCGAGCCCGGCCGTGGCTGCCTCCAGGTGATGAGCGGCCGGCGGCGTGGGGGCGCCGGCGTGGGCGGTGACCGGAATCGCGGTGAGCGTCAGCCCGAGGGCGGCCACGGCGAGACCGAAGGGTCGAGTGAAACGTGTGGGACGGATGGTGCGACGTGCGGTGCCATTGTGGGGGTGGAGCACCAGACCTCCAAAGGGAGTTCGTCGTTCCATTGTTCTGTTAGGAAGCTTTCCTATCAGGCCCCGGCGGTGCGGTACAGACCCCCGGCACGGGCGAGCGGAAACGTCCCTGCACGCGAAAGAGCCCCGCACCAGGTGTGGGTGCGGGACCCGGCGTCGTTACTCTCAGCAGTCGAGGTAGGCCACGTGGATCCAGACGCCGGTGGGGCCGCCCCAGAGGTTGCCCATGACCCAGTTGCCCTGCTGGCCCCGGTGGTCGAGGTTCTGGCCCCGGTTCACGGTGCCGAGGTGGGGTTCACGGCGAGGCTGGGACCGGCGGCGAGAGCCATTGCGGTCAGAAACATCTTCTTGATCAGTGGACTGTCTCCCTGGGGCTGCGAGACCCCACGCGATTGTGTGCCTCCACCGGTCAGAACGGGAGCCACCGCTTCCGGTAACGGCCCGGAGGTAGGCCTCGGCTGCCGACGTGTGTGCAGGTCAGGTGCCGGGCAACCGGCGTACGCGAAGTGTCCGGCGGATGCTTCGAGCGCCCACCCATCGGGTGTTTACGCCTTGTCGATGCGGAAACTCTCGCCGTACACCCGCCAGGCCAGCGGAGTCTCCAGCTGAAGTTTGCCTTCGCGTACGAAGACGCGTTGCGCGGTCTCCACCCGGCTGGCGTCGCCGTGGGAGGGCTCCTTGCGGATCGCGGCCACCCTGGCGTCGAGGAAGGCGTTCAGATACGCCTCCTCGTCGCCTCCCTCGGACGGCGGATCGGCAGCGGCGAGGGCCTGGGCGCGTATCGTCCGGAAGCCGACCGTGCCCTTCGCGTCGGCGTAACCGTGCATCACGTAGGCGTCGTAGTAGACGAACTGGCCCAGGGCGCTGAGGCCGTCGGCCTCGGCGCGGGCGACCGCCGGATCGAAGTACCCGTCGTCACGCTCCGCGTCCTGGGCCGCGCGGAACGCCCGGTCCGCCGCGGCTTCCTCCCAGGCCCGGGTGAACGCCGCGCCGAGCCCTTCGTGCGAGTCGCTGCCCCGCACCGCGCGCAGTGCCGGCATGAAACGCTCCAGCGCGTTGCCGGGGCGCGTGGCCGCGTACCGCTGGACGACCTTCAGCATGTCGCCGGTGCCGGAGCAGAATCCGATGATGCCGGCGGTGTAGCCGCGGCCGTCGCCGATGTCCTCGATGTAGCCGTACTGGGCCTTCCAGTCCAGCGAGGAGTTCTCCGCGCTGGAGACCAGCTGCATCGCGATGTCCTTCATCGCGGGGTCGCCGAGCCCCTTCTCCGGGGCGTCGGAGCCGGATCCGGAACAGCCGGTCAGGGCGAGGGCCAGGGCGGTGGCGAGGGCGAGACTTCTGAGCTTCACGCGACCAAGCGTGCCAGGCCGGGGGCCGGAGCCGGCGGACGTCCGGCGCCTGTAGCGTTCGGGGCATGGAAGATCAGTCTGTTGTGGATGTCGGCGACGTGCGGCTGGCGTACCGGGCCTGGGGTGACCCGTTCGGCTCGCCCGTCGTCCTGCTGCACGGCCTCGGCGGCTCGTCCGCGAGCTGGGAGGCGGTGGGCGGCCTGCTCGGTGCGGAGTGGCGGGTGTACGCCCTGGATCTGCGCGGGCACGGTGAGAGCGACTGGCCGGACGAGTACGGCTTCGAGCAGATGCGGGACGACGTCCTCGGTTTCCTCGACGAGCTCGAACTCGACCGTGTCGGCCTCGTCGGGCATTCGATGGGCGGAGTGGTCGCCTACCTCCTGGCAGAGGAGCACGCGGACCGGGTGGAGCGGCTGGTCCTGGTGGAGACCCCGCCGCCCTTCCCCGGGGAGCCGGGCGCCGAGTTCAGCCCGTCGGGTCCGGTGGACTACGACGAGAACGTGGTACCCGCCGTAGCGGCCCAGGTGGCCGGCCCCGACCCGCGGTGGGAGGAGGAGCTCGGGCAGATCGTCGCTCCCACGCTGATCCTCGCCGGAGGTCCGGAGAGCACCATGCCGCAGGATCGGCTGGCCGACCTGGCGACCCTGATCCCGGACTCCGAGCTGATCACCCTGGGCGGCGGCCACCGGCCGCACGAGCGGGACCCCGGTCAGTTCGCGGCCCGGATCACGGAGTTCTTCACCAGCTGAGGCGGTGCCCCGGGTGCGACGGGCCGTCGGCCGCGCGGGGCTCGTGGAGCCTGGCGGGGCACGTGCGACCCGGGTGGAGCCCGGGCGGGGTGCGTAGAACGCACGTGAAGCCCGGGCGGGGTGCGTAGAACGCACGTGGAGCCCGGGCGGGGTGCGTGGACCCGCGCGCTGGAGTGCACGCGCGGCCCCATGAAGCCCTCCGCGGCGCGCGGCGCCCTCAACCGCCCGGCTGCCAGTCGGGCCGGCGCCCGCTCAGGGCGATCACCCGGTCGACCAGCGGCGCGTCGGCCGGGACGGGGACCGGAGGGCCGAAGATCGTGTCGGGCCCGGACCTGTCGTCGTCCCCGGGTGCCGGCATCGCCTCCGACGCGCGCAGGCTCGCCTCGTCCGCCCGGAACGTCTGTCCGGTCGACCTGGCCAGGTCCCAGCCGTGCACCAGCAGCTCGTTCCGTACGACCGCACCGGCGACCGCGCCGGGCAGATCCACCCCGCCCGCCCGGGTCATGCCCTCGAGGGCGGCCGGCGAGCGCCAGGCCGTGACCAGCTCGTCCAGCAGGGGCGGCAGTGCCGTGCGCCAGTCGGCGGGGAGCACCGGCAGGGCCGCTGCCGGCGAGGTGTCGGTGGTGGGCCCGAAGTTCTTGCGTGCCGCGTCGCGGAAGGCGACGGTCAGCCCGAGCAGGTGCCCGAGCAGCTCCCGTACCGAGGACTCAGGACAGGGCGTCGGGCCGTCCAGCTGCCGGTCCTCGACGGAGGCGATCAGCTCGCGGATCTGCCGCGCCTCCGGTCCGAGAGCGAGGCCGGGTGGGGTTCCCTCATGCGTATCCATGCCTTTCAGACCGCGCCCGAGCCCGAAACTCATCACGGACATTGCGGAACGTTCCGATCCACCCCCTTGTCGGCGCCCCCACCCGCATGGCATATAGGTCTGGACCATTCCTGTCGGATGGAAGGCATCACAGTGCAAAGCCCCCACGCGCGCACCGCGTTCGCCTGCTCCGCCCTGCTCCTCGCCACGCTCACCGCGTGCGCCGGAGCCGCGGAAGCGGACACCAGGAAACCGACAGCTCCCGAGGGGGTGACAGCACAGGCGGGCAGCGCCACCTCCGCCCACGTGATGTGGGAGCGGGCCTCGGACAACGAGGGGATCACCGGTTACGACGTCTACCGCGAGGGGAAGAAGGCCGCATCGGTGGACGCGGCGAAGCTGATGACGGACGTCGACGGTCTGACCGCCTCCACGGCCTACACCTTCACCGTGAGAGCACGCGACGCCGCCGGGAACGTCTCCGCGCCGAGCACCGCCGTTCCCGTCACCACTCCCGCCGCGGCACCCGCCGACGCGACGCCGCCGACCGCGCCCGTCGAACTGCGGGGCACGGCCGGCGGCGGCGGCCGGACGGTAACCCTGTCCTGGGGCGGCTCCACGGACGACGTGGGCGTGACCTCGTACGACGTCTACCAGGAGGACTCCAGGATCCACAGTGTCGCGGGCACCGGCACCACGGCCCGGCTCACCGGACTGCGGCCCGGCACCGTCTACACCTTCACCGTCCGGGCCCGTGACGCGTCCGAGAAGTCCTCACCGGACAGCAACGCCATCGACCTCACCACCCCGTCCGCCCCCGCAGCCCCGGCGAGCACCGCGCCCACCGGCCTGCGCACCAGGACGACGGCCGAGGGCGGGGAGTTCGCGGTCGACCTGTCCTGGGATCAGCCGGACACCGGCGGCACCATCCCCGCGTACCAGCTGTTCCTGAACGGGAAGATGACCACCACGATCGTCTGGGGTGGCAACCCTCCCGCCGGCCGGGCGACCTACCGGCTCACCCTTCCCGACCCGCCCGGCACCCGCTACTCGCTCAAGATCCGGCCCAAGCTCCCCGACGGGACGTGGGGCGATTTCTCGGCCCAGCGCACGGTCGTCCTGCGCGGCTGACCCCGTCCCGGAGCCACGGCCCCTCCCGGAGCCACGGGCCCGGTCCGCAGCCACGGGCCCGTCCCGGAGCCAAGAGCCCGGCGCGCACCGACCGACCGGCCGGGGGTCGCGGGCCGGGTACGCAGGTACGGCGTGCGATGCCTCCCGGCCCCGTACGTCCCGCGGGGCACGCTCATACCGGGATGCGCACCGTTTCGACCCACGGCGGTGGGGCCGGGGCGGAGGGGCCGACGAGCGCGGCCGCCGTGCCGCTGATCCGCCCGGCCGGTAAGCGCCGGGCCGGTTTGCCCTCGGCCGACGGCGGTGTGCAGCCCCGACTGACGTGTGCGGCCGTGTGCGGCCCGGACCCACATGTACGGCCGTGTGCGGCCCGGGCTGACGTGGGCAGCCCGGACCCACGCGTGTACAGCCCGGACTCAGCCCTCCGCGCGTTCCTGCGTGAAGCTCCACGCGTACTGCAGCCAGTCGGAGATCATGACGGCGCTCAGGCCACCGGCGACGAGCCGAGTGGCGCGGGGAGCTACGACGTATCCGCAGACCAGCGAACCGGCGACCCAGGTCGACAGGCAGAACGGGCAGGCGAGCAGCTCGCCGGTGGCCAGCCGCAGACCGTGCCCGCGCGGCTCGTCCATGACCTCGCTCGCACTGATGGCTCCCTCACGGCGGGTGAACGGAGCCCGTACGAAGCTGGTGATCTTGGCTTTGGTGACGAGCCGTGATGCCTTGTAGGTGGCCGCTCCGAGCAGCAGCAGATCTTGCAGGGGGATGCGGGCAGGCAGTGAACGCCCCGATGCCCGGGCGGCCAGGGTGAAGAGTGCCACGCTGCCGGCGTAGACCCCCGCCAGCGTGGCATAGCCCCGCAGGGGGATGTCCTCACCGGGCGAGTAGCCGTTCGCCTCGCGCGCGTCTCCGGTGCCTTCCTCGTTGTTGTCCGCCGCTTCGAAGGGCTCGGATGCCATGGTGTCTCCCGTCGGTGATGCTTGAGAAGCGCCGAGTACCCCGTCCCGCCCGGACGCAACATCGCCGCCGCGGCCGACCTCGGAGCCGACGGGAATCCGCGGCGGGGAGGACCGCTCCCCTGGTCAGCTCCGGTGGGGGCTCCGGGCAGCCGCGGCTGCTTCCCTCCGTGCCCGGGCACGGTCGAAGAACCATGCCCCAAGACCCACCAGTACGGACGCCCCGAGCCCGTACACCGGCAGCCACAGGGTCGTGACGTGTGCCAGGCAGTCGGCGACGGCGTTCTGCCCCTGCGCGTCCTGGGCGTAGGCCAGGGCGGCCTTGTCACGACCGGCGAGGCCGGCCAGCGAGGCCTCCGTGCGGAGCCGTTCGTACGCCCCCTGGTGCCGGCACCCGTCGCGCGTGCCTGGCATCGGGAAGAGCCATGCCGATCGCTGCAGCGCCGGGGCCAGTGCGATCGCGACACACAGGCCCACGACCATCGAGAACGCCGACAGGGTGCTCATGTACGAGGAACGCAGGCCGGGCTTCGACCTCGGCAGGCGGTTGAAGGAGAAGACCACCGCGAGGAGCGTCACCCCGATGTACGTGGCGAACCATTCCCAGGCGCCATCCGCCAGGGAGAACGTCAGCACGGCGGCCAGCCCGATACCGATGACCCCGGCCTGGGGCGGGGCGCCGTCGCCGCCCTTCCCGGGCGCGGCCTTCCGTTCCGTCCGCGGACCGCGGTCGTCAGCGGTGCCTCCTGCCTCCTCCGGGGCCACCTGCTACGCGCCGGTGTTCGTGAGGGAACCCGGGTCGGGTGAGACGGAGCCCTGGATGTCGTCCAGGTAGGTGTCGAGGCCGGGCGGCATGGCGCACTGCATGGCGCACTACTCCGTTTCGCGGGGCGCGGGGCGCACGGAGGTGTGACGAGGTGTGACGTGCGCCGACCTTCTTTCCCCCGGTCTCTCCCTCGGTGCCCGCGGCGGTTAACGCGCTTGGTGGGCGATTACACCGACTGCCCGCTCAGTCCCACGTGTGGCCGCCACCGCGTTGACACGGCGGCGGACGGCCGATCACGGGGGCGTGGTCGGAGACCTGCCCGTCTGCGCCATGCTGTCCGGTACGGCGGCGGGAGCAGAGAAACGCCACCCCGGGCCTGCGGCCTGCGGGGCGGCGCCTCGGTCCGTGTCAGCCGCGCAGCTGCTCGTACGCCGGCAGCGTCAGGAAGTCCGCGTAGTCCTGGTCAAGGGAGACCTGGAGCAGGAGGTCGTGGGCCTGCTGCCAGCGGCCGGCGGCGAAGGCCTCGTCGCCGATCTCCGCGCGGATGGTGGTGAGCTCCTCGGCCGCGACCTTGCGGGCCAGGTCCGCCGTGGCGTGCTCGCCGTTCTCGAAGACGACGTCCGCGTTGATCCACTGCCAGATCTGCGAGCGCGAGATCTCGGCGGTGGCCGCGTCCTCCATCAGGTTGAAGATGGCGACCGCGCCCATGCCCCGCAGCCACGCCTCGATGTACCGGATGCCGACCGCGACGGCGTTGCGCAGGCCGTCGTACGTGGGCCTGGCGTCCAGGCTGTCGATGGCGATCAGGTCGCCCGCAGCCACCGAGACGTCGTCGCGCAGCCGGTCCTTCTGGTTCGGTTTGGCGCCGAGGACCGCGTCGAACGAGGCCATCGCGATCGGGACCAGGTCCGGGTGGGCGACCCATGAGCCGTCGAAGCCGTCGTTCGCCTCGCGGTCCTTGTCGGCCTTGACCTTCTCGAAGGCGACCTTGTTGACCTCGGCGTCGCGGCGCGAGGGGATGAAGGCGGCCATGCCGCCGATGGCGTGCGCGCCGCGCTTGTGGCAGGTGCGGACGAGGAGTTCGGTGTACGCCCGCATGAACGGGGCGGTCATCGTGACGAGGTTGCGGTCCGGCAGGACGAACTTCCGGCCGCCGTCACGGAAGTTCTTGACGATGGAGAAGAGGTAGTCCCAGCGGCCCGCGTTCAGCCCGGAGGCGTGGTCGCGGAGCTCGTAGAGGATCTCCTCCATCTCGTACGCCGCGGTGATCGTCTCGATCAGGACGGTCGCCCGCACGGTGCCCTGCGGGATGCCGACGTAGTCCTGGGCGAAGACGAAGATGTCGTTCCAGAGGCGTGCCTCCAGGTGCGACTCCGTCTTCGGGAGGTAGAAGTACGGGCCCTTGCCGAGCTCGATGAGGCGCTGGGCGTTGTGGAAGAAGTAGAGGCCGAAGTCGACCAGTGCGCCGGGCACCGGCGTTCCGTCGAGCCGCAGGTGTCGTTCGTCGAGGTGCCAGCCGCGCGGGCGCATGACGACGGTCGCGAGTTCCTCGGCGGGGCGCAGGGCGTACGACTTGCCGGACCTCGGGTCGGTGAAGTCGATGGACCGGGCGTAGGCGTCGATCAGATTGAGCTGGCCGAGGACCACGTTCTCCCAGGTGGGGGCGGACGCGTCCTCGAAGTCGGCGAGCCAGACCCTGGCGCCCGAGTTCAGGGCGTTGACGGTCATCTTGCGGTCGGTCGGACCGGTGATCTCCACCCGGCGGTCGTCGAGCGCGGCCGGGGCCGGCGCGACCTTCCAGGTGTCGTCCACGCGGATCGCTTCCGTCTCCGGCAGGAAGTCCAGCGTAGACGTGCGGGCGATCTCCGCGCGGCGCTCTGCGCGGCGGGCGAGCAGCTGGTCACGCCGCGGCGTGAACTGCCGGTGCAGCTCGGCCACGAACGCGAGGGCCGCATCGGTCAGGACCTCGTCCTGCCTGGGCAGGGGCTCGGCATCGACGATGGCCAGCGGGGACGGCGCTGGTGCGGACATGAGCTGTCACTCCTTCAGCGGGGCGGCGCGGCGGTGCCCACAGCTGCCGGGTCGCCTGGGTCGGCACTGCGTGCCATGGCTCCGAGATACGGCTGCGGGTGCCGTCGAGGTGCGGAAACGACGCTGCGTACGTGCTGCGTGCTTCTGATCAGTGGATATTAGTTTCCTCATGGTGGAAGTTCAATGGTTTGTTGATGTCGAGATTCTCCGGGTCGACAGATGTACGACTCCGGTGGCGCAGCGTGCCACGGTGTGCACCGTCCGTTCAGTCGAGGCGCCCCAGGTCCTGCGCCGTGTCGATGTCGAACGCCTCCGCCACATCGGAACACTCGACGAGCGTGATCGCATCGCGATGCGCGCGCAGGTAGGCCCGCGCCCCCTGATCACCCACGGCGTCCGTGGCGATGTCCGCCCACCGGTCGGCCCCGAACAGGACGGGGTGGCCACGCTCCCCCTGGTACGCGGCAGCCGCCAGGGTCGTCCGGGACCGGTAAGCCGACCGGACCCGCGCCACCGCCTGCGCACCGATGCCCGGCTGGTCGACCAGGAGTACGAGCACCGCGTCCGCGCCCGAATCGGCGAGCGCCTCGATCCCCGTGCGCAGCGACGATCCCATGCCCTCCTCCCACCCCGGGTTCACGCTGACCACGTACCCGGCGAGGTCCGCGCGCGCCCGCACGTCGTCGGCGGCGGCGCCCAGCACCACATGGACAGGGCCGCACCCGCCGTTGCGGAGCGCCCGGGCCGCGTGCTCGACGAGGGGGCGGCCGTGGTGTTCCAGCAGGGCCTTCGGGCGGCCGCCCAGCCGGCGGCCGCCGCCTGCGGCGAGCAGCAGCCCGGCGACCTGGGGAATCCGGTGTGTGTGAGACATGAGCCCTGGATACCACCGGCCCGTGTGGAGGGGCGACATGGACACCACTACCCCGGGGCTGCGCGGACGCACCGCGGCGGGTGCCCGCACGTCGTTCCCGAGGGGGTGCGCGGGCGTCGTCCCCGAGGCCGGGGCCGCCCTCGTTTCCGCCACCGGTCAGCGGCGGAGGAGGCGGCGAGCCGTCGCCGCGGCGACTGCCGACGTGCGCGAGTCGACGCCCAGCTTGGCGTAGACGTGCACCAGGTGCGATTTCACCGTCGCCTGGCTCAGGAACAGCCTCTTGCTGATCTGCTGGTTGGACAGGCCCTCACCGACCAGCTGGAGCACCTCCAGCTCACGCCTGGTCAGCGCCTGGGCCGGTGTCCGCATCCGGTCCATCAGCCGGTGGGCGACCGCCGGGGCGAGCGCCGAGCGGCCGGCCGCAGCCGTACGCACGGCGGCGGCCAGCTCCTCCGGCGGGGCGTCCTTCAGCAGGTAGCCGCCCGCGCCCGCCTCCACGGCGGCCAGGATGTCGGCGTCCGAGTCGTACGTGGTGAGGATCAGCACCCTCGGTGCGTCCGGGGCGGCGGTGATCGCCGCCGTGGCCTGCGCCCCGTGCATACCCGAACCGAACTGGAGGTCCATCAGGACCACGTCGCACACGCCGGTCGCCGCCAGGGCGACGGCCCGTTCGGCGGTGGCGGCCTCGGCGACGACCTGGAAGTCCGGTTCGGTGTCCAGGACCGCGCGCAGCCCGGCCCGGACCACCGGGTGGTCGTCGGCCAGCAGCAGCCTGACGGGGTCGGTCATGCGGCCCTGCCCTCCCCGCTGCCGGTGCTTCCGCGTCCCTTCGCCACCCGTCCGTCCTGTCCCTCGGCGGCCGGCAGCGGCAGAGTGACGGCGACGGCCGTCCCCTGACCCGGCCCCGTCTCGACGCTCAGCGTGCCGCCCAGCGACCTGGCCCGCGCCCGCATCGCGGGCAGCCCGAACCCCCCACCGTCCGTGTCCACCGGTCCGGCGGCCGGATCGAAGCCCTGGCCGTCGTCCACCACGTCCAGGGACACCGACGTCTCCATGAAGCTGAGTGTGATCTCCACCCGTCGCGCACCCGAGTGCCGCACCGCGTTGGCCAGCGCCGACTGCGCGGTGCGCAGCAGCGCCACCTCGTACGGGGTGGGCAGCTCCACCGGCCTGCCGCTGACCGCGAACCGCACGGTCGGTTCCGGTGCAGTGGTACGGGACGAGAGGCGGGACAGGGCCGCCGTCAGGGAGCCCTGCTGGAGGGCCGGCGGGGTCAGCGCCCGGACGAAGCGGCGAGCCTCGGCCAGGTTGTCCTGGGCGGACTCGCGGGCGCGCCGCACGTGCGCGGTCGCCGGCGCGTCCTCGGGAAGCGAACGCTCCGCCGCCCTCAGCAGGAGCTGAATGCTGGAGAGGCCCTGGGCGAGCGTGTCGTGGATCTCCCGGGCCAGCCGCTCCCGCTCGGCGAGGGTGCCCGCGGTGCGCTCCGCGTCGGCGAGCTCCGCCCGGGTGGAGACGAGCTCGTCGATGAGTTCGCGGCGACGCTCGCTCTCACGGAACAGCGCGTCGTACCCCAGTACGGTCGTGACGGCCACCGCCGCACCGAGCAGCGGACCGATGAAGGTGCCCGGCGTGACCTGCTGCCCGTGCAGCAGGAAACTGCCGATCGCAGCCGCGGCCGTGACCGCGACGGCGGGCAGCCCCCACCGCGACGGCAGCAGGTGCAGCTGCAGGAAGTAGAGCGGGAAGGCCACCCACAGCGCGTCGGGTGACAGGGCGAGCAGCGCCAGCCACACGGCGCCGAGCGCGCCGAGCCAGACGGTGGCGGCCCGGGTGTGCGGCTGAACGGCCGGAGCGAGCGCGCCCGCCGCGTACATCGCGGCCATCACCCCCGCCAGTACGACGGTGGCCGTCGCGTGCGGGGCGCCCTCGCCGGCCGCGCGCAGCCCGGCGAGCAGCAGCAGCCCTGCCAGCAGCGCGTGCAGACAGAGCCGCAGCGCGGTGGTGACGGGGGTGTACGCACGTGGGTCCATGGCCGTTCCAGCGTAGACGCGCGGGGCGCCGGGGCGGTCAATCGAAAGGTTGATGCCGGCCCCGTCCGGCGCGCGATGTTTCCGCAGGCCCGCGAGGTGAGCCTGGAGTCATGTTCGTCGCATGGAGAGATCTACGGTTCGCCCGGGGCAGGTTCGCCCTCATGGGCACGGTCGTCGTGCTGATCACGCTGCTGGTGGGGTTGCTGTCCGGCCTGGCGGCCGGCCTGAGCAGGGAGAACACCTCGGCCGTCACAGGGCTGAACGCCGACCACATCGCGTTCGCCGCCCCGCCGGACGGCCGGTCGGTGTCGTTCACCGATTCGACCGTCGGGGAGAGCGCCTGGCGCACCTGGGCGGAGCAGCCGGGGGTGACCGCCGCACAGCCCCTGGGCATCCGGTCGCTGAACGCCACCACCCGCCGCCGCCGAAGGCGAGGAGGACCGTACGGCCGCGGTGTCGGCGTTCGGCGTCACACCGGGCAGTGGGCTCGCGCCGGCCCGTGTGGGAGCCGGCCGGGTCGTCCTCTCCGAGCAGGCGGCCGAGGACCTCGGCACCGGTGCCGGTGACACGCTCGGTCTCGGCGGCTCCCGGGTGACCGTGGCGGCGGTCACGGGCGACGCCTGGTACAGCCACATGCCGGTGGTGTGGACCTCGCTCGGCGACTGGCAGCGCATCGGCGGCGCCGGGAGACAGGCGACCGTGATCGCCCTGACCACGCAGGGGGGTGCCGATCTCGCCGCCGGGGACGAGGCGGCGGGCACCAGCACGCTGACGCCGGACGAGTCCCTCACCGCGATCGGTTCCTACCAGGCCGAGAACGGCTCGCTCCAGCTGATGCGCGGCTTCCTCCTCGTCATCTCGGCGCTCGTCATCGGCGCCTTCTTCACCGTCTGGACCATCCAGCGCAGCGGCGACGTGGCCGTGCTCAAGGCGCTGGGCGCCTCCACTCCGTACCTGCTGAAGGACGCGCTCGGGCAGGCCGTGGTCATGCTCACCGTCGGCACCGGGGTGGGTGCCGGGCTCGCCTCGGGTGCCGGCGTGCTGATCGGCGGGGGCGACGGCGCCGTGCCGTTCGTCCTCGACGCGCCGACCGTGCTCGTATCGGCCGGGGTGATGATCGCCCTCGGTGCGCTCGGGGCCGCTCTCTCCATCCGGCGGATCACCGCCGTCGACCCGCTCACCGCACTCGGGAGTGCCCGATGACCCTCGCCCTCACCGATGTCACTCTCACCTATCCCGACGGTGACACCCGGCTCACGGCACTCGACCGCTGCTCGCTGGACGTACCCGCCGGCACGCTCACCGCGGTCGTCGGGCCGTCCGGCTCGGGCAAGTCCAGTCTGCTCGCGGTGGCGGCGACGCTCGTCGCCCCGGACCGCGGCCGTGTCGTCGTGGCCGGTACGGAGACAGCGGGGCTCAGCCGCGCCGGGAAGGCGTCCCTGCGCCGGGACCGTATCGGCATCGTCTTCCAGCAGCCGAACCTGCTGCCGTCCCTCACGGCCGTCGAGCAACTCCTGGTGATGGCCCACCTGTCGCGCGGGCCTGTCCGTGCGGCCCGGGGCCGCGCGCTGGACCTCCTGGACGCGGTCGGTCTGGCCGACAAGGCGGACCGCAGGCCGCACCAGCTGTCGGGCGGTCAGCGCCAGCGGATCAACATCGCCCGGGCACTGATGAACGAGCCGGCGGTGCTGCTCGTCGACGAACCGACCAGCGCACTCGACCACGAGCGCGGCGCCGCGGTCCTCGACCTGCTGCTCGGCCTGACGCGGCGACGCTCCACGGCCACGCTCATGGTCACCCACGACCGGGCGCACCTGGACCGGGTGGACGGGGTCGTGACGATGGAGGACGGACGCCTGCGGGCGCCGACCCCGGCCTGACGAGGAGGGGACGCCTGCAGGCGTCGACTCCGGCCTGGCGAGGAGGGGGACGCCTGCAGGCGTCGACTCCGGCCTGGCGACGAGGGGGGCGTTTGCAGGTGCCGACCCCGGCCCGGCCGGGAAGCGGGGCCCCGAAGAGCCGGCCCGCTCCGGAGCCGCCGCCCCGGGGCCCACCCTGAGCGGTGGACCCGCCCCCGGTGGGTCAGCCGGCCGAACCGCCGCTGCTGGCCAGCGCCTCCGAAAGCTCCTTCGCGATCTGCTGCAGGGTGGGCACGATCCGCTCCGTCGCGGCCTCCGTCACCCGGCCCGCCGGACCGGAGATGGAGATGGCCGCCGATGTGGGGGAGTCGGGCACGGAGACCGCGAGACAGCGGACCCCGATCTCCTGCTCGTTGTCGTCCACCGCGTAGCCCGCCCTGCGCACCTGCTCCAGAGCGTCGAGGAAGCCGTCCGGGGTGGTGATCGTCTTCTCGGTGGCCGCCGGCATGCCCGTACGGGCCAGCAGTGCGCGTACCTCGTCCGCCGGGGTGTGCGCGAGGAGTGCCTTTCCGACGCCCGTGGAGTGGGGGAGCACCCGGCGGCCCACCTCGGTGAACATGCGCATCGAGTGCTTCGAGGGCACCTGGGCGACGTACACGATCTCGTCCCCGTCGAGGAGCGCCATGTTCGCCGTCTCGCCGGTCTCCTCGACCAGGTGCTGGAGGTACGGGCGGGCCCAGGTGCCCAGCAGCCGGGCCGCGGACTCGCCCAGCCGGATGAGGCGCGGGCCCAGTGCGTAGCGGCGGTTGGGCTGCTGGCGCACGTATCCGCACACCACCAGGGTGCGCATCAAC
This sequence comes from Streptomyces sp. B1I3, assembly GCF_030816615.1. Lineage (NCBI taxonomy): Bacteria > Bacillati > Actinomycetota > Actinomycetes > Kitasatosporales > Streptomycetaceae > Streptomyces > Streptomyces sp. B1I3. Next base: position 1,675,504 of record NZ_JAUSYD010000001.1, on the reverse strand, counting down.
CGGTGGATGGTCGGCAGCGGCAGTCCGCTGCTCGCGGAGAGTTCGCTGAGCCCGACCTCGCCCCCGGCGTCCGCCATGCGCTCCAGCAGGTCGAAGGCGCGCTCGAGAGACTGCACCCCGCCACTGGGACCGGCGGGCTTGGAGTCGGAAGTGCTGGCGTGGGACGGCGGCACGTCAACGGTCCTTTCGAAGCGGAGGCAAGGCAGCAGCCTACCGGGCTGTCACCGATCGGCCCACTGCTCCCGGTGGGGCGTCCTTGCCGGTCAGAACCTGTTTTGTCCTGGTGTCGGCCGTCGGGTCCGCGGTCGGTCCGGCATTCGGCGGGGTTGCTCCTGGCCCATTCTACGTTCCGCCTGGCGAAATTGGACTTTTACTTTGTGGAAATATCCAAGCGTCACTCCTGGCGTCCCCCGGGCGGCACGGCGGGGAGGTGAGGTCTTGACGGCTCGCGTCCGCGAGTGAAGACTCCTTCAACAGTTCGTTGAAATTCTGAGTGAGGAGCACGAGTGTCCGGTGCGGACGTGAAGGCGGGCATGAAGGAGACGGACGTGAGGGCGGACACGAGCGCGGGCGCCGGGGCCGATGTGAAGCTCGTGCTGCGCTCGACACGCGTCGTCACCCCGGAGGGGACCCGCGCGGCCGCGGTGCTGGTCGCGGGCGGGACGATCGAGGCCGTCCTCCCGCACGACGCCGTGGTTCCGGACGGCGCCCGCCTGGAGGACTTCGGCGACGACGTGCTGCTACCGGGCCTCGTGGACACCCACGTGCATGTGAACGACCCGGGCCGCACCGAGTGGGAAGGCTTCTGGACCGCCACCCGCGCCGCTGCGGCGGGCGGCATCACGACCCTGCTCGACATGCCGCTCAACTCCCTGCCGCCGACCACCACCGTGGAACACCTGCGCGTCAAGCAGCAGGTGGCCGGCCCCAAGGCGCACATCGACACGGGCTTCTGGGGTGGGGCGATCCCGGCCAACACGAAGGACCTGCGCCCGCTGTACGAGGCCGGGGTCTTCGGCTTCAAGTGCTTCCTCTCGCCGTCCGGGGTCGAGGAGTTCCCCGAACTGGACCAGGAGCAACTGGCCCGTTCGATGGCCGAGATCGCCGGATTCGGCGGCCTCCTGATCGTCCACGCGGAGGACCCCCACCATCTGGCCTCCGCGCCGCAGCGCAGCGGCCCCGCGTACGCCGACTTCCTCGCATCCCGGCCGCGCGACGCCGAGAACACCGCGATCGAGGGCCTCATCGCCCACGCGAAGCGGCTGAACGCCCGCGTCCACGTGCTGCACCTCTCCTCCAGCGACGCGCTGCCGCTGATCGCAGCCGCCAAGCGCGAGGGTGTCCGCGTCACCGTCGAGTCCTGCCCGCACTTCCTCACCCTCACGGCCGAGGAAGTCCCGGACGGGGCGACCGAGTTCAAGTGCTGTCCGCCCATTCGCGAGGCCGCGAACCAGGACGCCCTCTGGGCGGGGCTCGCCGACGGCACGATCGACTGCGTCGTCTCCGACCACTCGCCCTGCACCACCGACCTCAAGACCCCGGACTTCGCCTCCGCGTGGGGCGGGATCTCCTCCCTCCAGCTGGGCCTGCCCGCCGTCTGGACCGAGGCACGCCGACGTGGCCACACCCTCGACGACGTCGCCCGCTGGATGTCCACCGCCCCCGCCGAACTGGCCGGACTCACGCGCAAGGGCGCCATCGAGGCCGGGCGGGACGCGGACTTCGCGGTCCTCGCCCCCGACGAGACCTTCACCGTCGACCCGGCCGAGCTCTTCCATCGCAACCAGGTCACCGCCTACGCGGGGAAGACCCTGCACGGTGTCGTCAGGTCCACCTGGCTGCGCGGCACACGGATCGCGGCCGACGGCGTGCTCGCCGAACCCACCGGCCGTCTCCTCGAGAGGAACCACTGACCATGCCGGAGACACCGCACTTCACCGGTGACGCGAACCCGTACGGCGGCGGCGACCCGTACGCCGACTACCGCACCGCCGACTTCCCCTTCACCCACCTCGTCGACCTCGCCGACCGCCGTCTCGGCGGCAGCGTCATCGCGGCCAACGACGAGTTCTTCGCCGAGCGCGAGAACCTGCTGAAGCCGGAGCCCGCAGCGTTCGACCCGGAGCGCTTCGGCCACAAGGGCAAGATCATGGACGGTTGGGAGACCCGCCGCAGGCGCGGTACGGGCGCTGCCGAGCCGCACCCCGCCGACGAGGACCACGACTGGGCCCTCGTACGGCTCGGCGCGCCCGGCGTCATACGCGGCCTGGTCGTCGACACCGCCCACTTCCGCGGCAACTACCCGCAGTCGGTCTCCGTCGAGGGGACCTCACTGCCCGGCACGCCGTCCCCCGAGGACCTTCTCGCGCCCGGCGTGAAGTGGACGACCCTGGTGCCGCGCACGGCTGTCGGCGGCCACGCGGCCAACGCCTTCGCGGTCGACGCCGGCCGGCGCTTCACCCACCTGAGGGTCAATCAGCACCCTGACGGTGGCATCGCCCGCCTGCGGGTCCACGGCGAGGTGGCCCCGGACCCCGCCTGGCTGGCCGCCCTCGGTACGTTCGACCTCGTCGCCCTGGAGAACGGCGGACAGGTCGAGGACGCCTCCGACCGCTTCTACTCCCCGGCCACGAACACCATCGCGCCGGGCCGCTCCCGCCAGATGGACGACGGCTGGGAGACCCGCCGCAGGCGGGACCGGGGCAACGACTGGATCCGATACCGGCTGCCCGAGCGTTCGGAGATCCGGGCCGTCGAGATCGACACCGCCTACCTCAAGGGCAACGCAGCGGGCTGGGCGGCGCTCTCGGTGAGCGACCAAGAGGGCGGTGGCTGGTCCGAGCTCCTGCCGCGGACCCGGCTGCAGCCCGACACGAACCACCGCTTCGTCCTGCCGGAGCCGGTACGCGGTACCCGTGTCCGGATCGACATCTTCCCGGACGGCGGGATCTCCCGGTTGCGGCTCTTCGGTTCCCTGACCGAGGAGGGGGCGGACAGGCTGGCCTCCCGGCACGAGGCGCTCGGCGGGTAGGGCCCGCCCGGCACGCGGTGTGCCGGACAGACCCGGCCTCGGGGGCGTATGGGACCCTGGTCGACGCCCGCACCGTGCGGGGAGCCGCTTCGACCGGGAGTCGCCATGATCTTCATCGCCGTCAAGTTCACCGTCCGCAGCGCCGAGCGCGACAACTGGCTCCCGGCCGTCGACGCCTTCACCCTCGCCACCCGTGAGGAGCCGGGCAACCTGTTCTTCGACTGGTCGTACAGCGTCGAGAACCCCGACCAGTTCATCCTGCTCGAAGCCTTCGCCTCGCAGGAGGCGGGTGTGGCGCACGTGAACTCGGAGCACTTCAAGGCGGCGATCGAGACGATGTCGGAGCTGGTCGCCGAGGTCCCGGAGATCATCAACGTGGAGGTCCCGGGGGACGACTGGTCGCGGATGGCGGAGGTCACCCCGCGCAACCGGTGACCGGCCACGCCGGTACCGGCCGCGCCGGGTACCACCCGTCCGCCGTGCGAGGCGCCGGCCGACCTCGCGCATGTACCGGCGACCCCGTGCGAGGCGCCGGCCGTCCCCGCGCATGTACCGGCGACCCCGCGCGAGGCGCCGGCCGTCCCCCCGGACACCGGCGCGCTTACCGGCCGTCCGTGCGGACGGCCGTGGCGCCCCGTCAGAACTCCTCGTGTGTCTCCGGATCGCCCCCGAAGCGGTGCGGCGGCCGCGACCCGATCCGCTCCAGCTCCTGCGGGGTCAGCTCGAACCCGAACAGGTCGAGGTTCTCCCGCTGCCGCCCGGGGTCGGCGGACTTCGGGATCGGCACCGCGCCGAGCTGGGTGTGCCACCGCAGCACCACCTGACCGGGCGTCACCCCGTGCGCCTCGGCGGCGGCGACCACCTCCGGGGCCTCGAGCACCTGGCGCCCCCGGGCGAGCGGGCTCCAGCTCTCCGTGATGATGCCCTTGGCGGCGTGCACCGCCCGCAACTCCTCCTGCGGGAGCAGCGGGTGCATCTCGATCTGGTTCACGGCGGGCACCACACCCGTCTCCTGCTCCAGCCGGTCCAGCTGGTCCGCGGTGAAGTTGGAGACGCCGATGGAGCGTACGAGACCGTCCTCGCGGAGCCTGATCATCGCCTTCCAGGTCTCCACGTACTTCCCCACCCCCGGCAGTGGCCAGTGGATGAGGTAGAGGTCGACGTACTCCAGTCCCAGATTGCTCCGGGACTCCTCGAACGAGGCCAGCGTCTCCTCGTAACCGTGATGCCTGCCCGGCACCTTGGTCGTGACGAAGACGTCCTCACGCGGTACCCTGCCCCGCGCGATCCCCCGCCCCGTCCCTGTCTCGTTGCGGTAGTTCAGCGCGGTGTCCACGAGCCGGTAACCGAGGCCCAGCGCCCCGGCCACCGCCTTCTCGGCCGCGTCGTCGTCCAGCGGCCAGGTGCCCAGACCCACCGCCGGGATGGTGCGGCCGTCGTTGAGCGTGTGCACCGGTGTCGGGTTCTGGCTCATGGTCTCCCATTTCGTTCGCGTACCGTCCCGTTCCCGCCAGCGTAGAACGGCCGGAGGGCGGGGCGGCGCGTCGCGGGCTACGCGGCGTGGCCGCCGTCCACCACCACCTCCGTACCGGTGATGTAGGCGGCTTCCGCGCTCGCCAAGTAGGCGACCAGGGACGCCACTTCGTCCGTCGTGCCGAACCTGTCCAGAGCGGTGGCGGCCTGCTGCCCGCCCGCGAACGGGCCGTCGGCCGGATTCATGTCGGTGTCGACCGGCCCGGGCTGGACCAGGTTCACCGTGATGCCGCGCGGGCCGAGCTCTCGGGCCAGCGGCTTGGTGAGGCCGGCCAGGGCGGACTTGCTCAGCGCGTACAGCGTGCCGCCGGGACCGCCGGCGTACCTGCTCAGCGCCGTTCCGAGCGAGATGATGCGGCCGCCGTCCGCCAGCCTGTCGGCTGCGGCCCGGCAGGCGAGGAACACCGCGCGCACGTTGACGGCGAGGACCCGGTCCACATCGGCGGGGGTGAAGCCGGTGATGGGCCCGATGAGGCCGATCCCCGCGTTGTTGACGAGGATGTCCAGCCGCCCCAGCGCGTCGGCCGCCTCGTGCACCGCCCCGCCGGCCGCTTCCACGTCGGCCGCGTCCGAGCGCAGGGCGACCGCTCGGCGTCCGTACCCTTCGATCCGGCGCACGACCGCGTCGGCCGCTTCCTTGTCCTGGACGTAGGTCAGAGCCACGTCGGCGCCGTCACGGGCGAGCCGGAGGGCGGTCGCCGCACCGATGCCACGGCTTCCGCCGGTCACGAGCGCGGTCCTGTTGCTGCTGGTCATGTCGGGTTCCCTGTCCGTCGGAGAGCCGGCCGCACCGATGCGGCGGCGACAAGGACAAGAGAAGTGCCTCGGCGGCCCGGACACCGGCGGGAAACGGACGGCAACCCCGGACGCGAGCGGCAGCGCCGGCGCGATCTGCTTGAGCCGGGCGAAGACGCCGAGTCGGATCCACTCGTCGCGGCGACTGCGGATCGTGGTGGCCGAGCAGGTACCACGGGAGAGGTGTGCCGATGAGCACCCCGAGGGCGGCGGCAGTGCTGCCCCGGGGCTCCATCGCGTATCAGCGGCGGGGTTCGATCTTCAGGTCGCCGTGGGTCACCGCGCGCATCCTGTCGCTGGCGAGCATGTCATGCGGGAAGCCGAGTTCGATCGCGCCGGCCTCGTCGAGGCGGGCCAGTTGGGAGGCCGTGAAGTCGACATCCAGGGCGCCCAGATTGTCCTCCAGCTGCGCGCGGGTGCGGGCGCCGATGAGCGATGCCGTCACATCCGGGTTCTGCAGGGTCCAGGCCAGCCCGACCTGGGCGGTTGTGCGGCCCAGCTCCGTGGCGACCTCCTTCACCACATCAGCGATGTCCAGGTTGCGTTCGGTGAGCCCGCCGTTGGCGATGTTGAAGTTCTTACGGGTGCCGTCGTCGACGGCGGTGTTCGTCGTGGTCAGGTCGGCGCGGCTGTACTTGCCGGTGAGCACCCCGCCGGCCAGGGGCGAGTACGGCACCACGCTCAACCCCATCTCGCGTGCCATGGGGATCAGGTCACGTTCCCCGGTACGCTCGATCAGGTTGTATTCGATCTGCAGGGCGACCAGCGGCGACCAGCCGCGCAGCTCGGCGATCGCCTGCATGCGCGACACCTGCCAGGCCGGGGCGTTGGAGATCGCCACGTACAAGACCTTTCCCTGCCGGACCAGATCGTCCAGGCCGCGCAGGATCTCCTCGACCGGTGTCGTGAAATCCCACACGTGCAGGTAGAGCAGATCGATGTAGTCCGTATTCAGCTGTCGCAGACTGGCTTCCACCGACGCGAAAAGGCTCTTGCGGTGAGGGCCCCCGGAATTCGGGTCGCCGGGCCGACGCAGCGTGGTGTATTTCGTTGCCAGCACCAGGCTTTCGCGGTTGTCGCGGGTGAATTCGCCCAGCAGCCGCTCGGAGCTGCCGTTGGTGTAGGTGTTGGCGGTGTCGATGAAGTTGCCACCGCGCTCGACGTAGAGGTCGAACAGCTTACGCGCCTCGTCCTGCTCGGCGCCCCAGCCCCACTCGGTGCCGAAGGTCGCCGCGCCCAGCGCCAGCGGTGAGACCCGCAGCCCGGAGCGGCCCAGCAGCCGGTAGGTGTCGAGGGTGAGCGACATGGTGTCCTCCTGCGCTTGTGATCCGTTGTCGAGAACAAGTCTGTGACCGCCGCGAGCCGGGGATAAGGGAAGGAAGTTCCTGGGAACACCGGTCCTACCCTGGCTGTTGGATCGAACATGATGACCGGCACCGTGAACACGACACAGGAGCTGGCCGCGTTCCTGCGGAGCCGGCGCGAACGCCTGGACCCGCGCGATTTCGATCTGCCGTCGCGCCGGCGGGCCCGGCGGACCCCGGGATTGCGCCGCGAAGAGGTCGCCGAACTGGCGGGCGTCAGCATCGACTACATCGTGCGGCTGGAACAGGCCCGGGGACTGCGGCCCTCGGCGAACGTGGTGGAGGCGCTGGCACGGGCGCTGCGCCTGGCCCCCGACGAACGCGCTTACCTCTTCAACCTGGCCCAGCAGCGCCCCCGCAACGCCGACAAGCCCGCCACCACCGCAGCGCCGCCGCTGGCCCAGCTGGTCGCCGACCTGTCGCCGCTGCCGGCCATGCTGATGAACCACCGCTACGACATCCTGGCCTGGAACGGCGAAATGGCCAGGCTGCTACTGGACTTCGACACCCTGCCACCGTCGAGACGCAATGCAATGTGGCTGTGCCTGGTACACCCGGAAATGCGCGAGTTCTATGTCGACCGCGAGCGCGTCGTACGGGAGGGAATCGCCCACCTGCGCGCAGCGTGGGCCGCGCACCCGGAGGACCAGGCGTTGATCGACCTCATCACCGAATGCACCACCCGCAACGAGGAATTCGCGCGCTTGTGGGCCGAGCGAGACGTGAAGGTCAACGGCCGCGGACACAAGGTGATGCGGCATCCGGGCGCCGGTGTGATCGCCGTCCATTTCGAAGTGCTCGTGCCACTCCAGGATCCGGACCAGCGGTTGATGATCGGCCGCGCCGCGGACGATGAGAGCCGGTCGGCATTGGACCGGTTGTGCGCACGGTGACGTCAAACCGGCGTGCCTTCGGAGTCCATGAGGGACAGGCTGGCAAGAACGGCCAGGTCCCGGACTCCAGGCGAGCTCCACTCGCGCACGAGGGCTGAACAGAAGAAGCTGACGGGGAAACGCAGCGCCCACCGGACCGATGAATTCCGGCCGGCGGCGCAGTCGGAACAGGTGGAAGCACAGGGACTGCCGGGACCCCCGGCGGCGTGAATGACCGGAGCGGGACCATGGCGAAGCTGACTCTCACGACGTTCGTGACGCTCGACGGTGTCATGCAGGCGCCCGGCGGGCCCGACCAGGACACCTCGGGCGGCTTCGGGTACGGCGGCTGGCTCGTGCCGTACGCCGACGAGGGCATGGGAACGTTCATCGACGAGATCTCGGGCCGGGACGGCGTCCCGGGGGGCGTCAGGACGAGGGCGAGCGTGCCGGGTCCTTCCGGCCCGCCGCCTTCACCGGGCGGGGAAGCCGGGGGCCGACGCCGTCCAGCGAGGGAGCGGGCGGCAGCGCGGCCGGGTCCGTGGCCGCGCTCCGCAGCCGTCCGAGGATCGCCCGCGCAGCCTTGACGTAGCCGGGATTGTTGTTGTGCAGGACGGACTCGGCGTTGGCCAGCTCCATGAACGCGATGAGTTCGAAGGCGAGTTGGGAGACATCGGTGTCCCAGGCCAACTCGTCCCGCACCCTGGCCTCCTCGATGGTCTCCTCCACGAAGGTGACCCAGCCGGTCTGCGTGGCCGCCAGCGCGTCGTGCACCTTGCCCGTGCGGGAGTCGAACTCGGCGATGGTCGCGTAGAAGAAGCAGCCGCCGCTGAACACCCGCCGCTGCGAGTAGGAGAGCCAGCTCTCGCACATCCGCCAGACCCGGCCGAGGCCCGGCGCCGCCGCCCTGGTCGGTGTCAGCACGTGTTCGACGAAGACGGACACGGCGGCGCGTACGGTGGCGAGCTGCAGCTCCTCCTTCGAGCCGAAGAGGGCGAACACGCCGCTCTTGCTCAGCTTCAGTTCCGTGGCCAGCCGTCCCAGCGACAGGCCCTCCAGCCCCTCGGTCGAGGCGACGTGGACCGCGCGCCCCAGCACCAGCTGCCTGGTCTGGTTCCCCCGCTCGACCCGTCCGTCCGGCCGCGCTCCACCCATGTGCCAACTCCGTGTGTCCGAGCGTCCCAGGACCGACATCCTAGGAGGATCCGGCACCTCCGGGAGACCGCTTCGGCCCGGGACGACCCCACGGGAACGCGTGGCCCGGTCAGGCCGCGGACAGGGGTTCCCGTCGGGTCCGTCCGTTCGGTACGGTGATCGCTCCCCGTGTGAGCCGGCGAGGTCTCCACATCGTTCCGCTGTGGAGAACCAGGAGCCCAAGGTGTCCGCTGCCGCTCTGCCCGCGCTCGCCCCGCCCCGCCGCGCCTGGGTCACCGATCTGCCCGTGCTGCTCGTCGCCGTCGTCTGGGGCGCCAGCTACCTCGCGGCCAAGGGCATCACCACCACGCACACCGTGATCGCGGTCCTCGTGCTCCGCTTCGCGATCGTCCTGCCCGTGCTGGTCGTCGCCGGACGGCGCAGGCTGCGCGCCCTGAAGGCGGCGCAGTGGAGGGGCGCGGCCCTGCTCGGGCTCGTACTCAGCGGCATCTTCCTGCTCGAGACGTACGGCGTCGTGCACACGTCGGCCACCAACGCCGGGCTCATCATCAGCCTCACGATGATCTTCACACCGCTGGCCGAGGCCGTGGTGACCCGGGTCCGGCCGTCCGGGACCTTCCTCGCCGCTGCCGGACTCTCGGTCGCGGGCGTGGTGCTCCTGACCCAGGGCGGCGGCTTCACCAGCCCCTCGGCGGGCGATCTGCTGATGTTGCTCGCCGCCCTGGCCCGTACGGTCCACGTCCTGGCGATGGCCCGCATCAAGGCGGTGCGCGACGCCGACTCGCTGTCCCTGACCACGGTCCAGCTCGGCAGCGCGGTCGCCGTCTTCGCCGTGCTGGCCGCCGTGCCCGGGACCGGGCAGGCGCCCTGGACGGCCGCGGCGGACTTCGACGCCGCGCAATGGGCCGGGCTGGTCTTCCTCTCCGTCTTCTGCACGCTGTTCGCGTTCTTCGTGCAGATGTGGTCGGTGCGCCGCACCTCGCCGTCCCGGGTCAGCCTGCTCCTCGGTACGGAACCGCTCTGGGCCGCCGCCGTGGGCATCTCGCTCGGGGGTGAGCGGCTCGGCGTCCTCGGGGTGCTGGGCGCGGCGCTCGTCCTGGCGGGGACGGCGTGGGGGCGCCGCAGCGCGGACCTCACGCCCTGATCGAGGCGGCCGCGATCACGACTGCCGCGCCGGCCGTGACCGGCGATGCCGGCGAAGAGCCCGCAGCCCTCCGGGAAGCCGAGCCGCGCCACCGCCCCGACGCCGGGATCCGGCCCAAGGGCTGCCCCGTGATCCCTGGCGGGTGATGACGACAGCTACGGCACCTCGCGGGTGCGCCGGTGAGACAGTAGGTCCACCATGACTGAACTCTCCCTGCAGTCGGCACAGAAGGTCCTCGACAGCCAGCCCTTCAGCGGGCTCGTCGGGGCACGCCTCACGGAGTTCGGGAACGGCGCCGCCACCCTCGAGGTCGACGTCCGCGAGGAACTCCTGCAGCAGAACGGCTTTTTGCACGGTGGGGTGCTGTCCTACGCCGCCGACAACTCCATCACCTTCGCCGCCGGCTCCACACTCGGCTCCGCCGTCCTCACGGGCGGCTTCTCGATCCAGTACGTCCGCCCCGCGACCGGCCGTACCCTCGCCGCCCGCGCCACCGTCGTCCACACCGGCCGAAGACAGGCCGTCGTGCGCTGCGACCTGTACACCGTCAGCCACGAGGGGGCCGAGGCGCTGTGCGCGGTGGCCCAGGGAACCGTACTCTCCGCCCGCCCGACCTGAAGGGAACCACCGTGACCACGGAAGTCCTGCTCGATCTCGGCGCACTCGGTGACGACTTCATCCGCGACCCCTATCCCGTCTACGCCCGGTTACGTGCCCGCGGGCCGGTGCACCGGGTCCGCATCCCGGAGGGCTCACCGGCCTGGCTCGTGGTCGGGTACGAAGCGGGGCGGGCCCTCCTCGCAGACCAGCGGCTCTCCAAGGAGTGGCACAGGGCGTCACCCGCGCTCGGCGTCAGCAAGGTGTCCGCGGGGACGTCCATGCTGAGCTCCGACGCCCCGACCCACACCCGGCTGCGCCGGCTCGTGGCCAGGGAGTTCACCCCACGCCGGATGGCCCTGCTCGCCCCCCGCGTGCAGGAGATGACGGACGAACTGCTCGACTGCGTGCTCGACGGTCCCGGCCGGAGCGCCGACCTGGTCGAGGCGTTGTCGTTCCCGCTGCCGATGGCCGTCATCTGCGAACTGCTGGGTGTGCCCACCCTGGACCGTCAGGCCTTCCGGGAGTGGTCGAACACGGTGGTGTCGTCCCTCGACGCCGAGGCGCGCGGCCGGGCCACCGCCGCCATGACCGCCTACCTGGGTCACCTGCTCGCCGAGAAGCGCGCGGCGCCCGGGGACGATCTGATGAGCGCGCTGATCCACACGGCGGATGACGACGGTGACCGGCTCTCCCCCGACGAACTCACGGGCATGGCCTGGCTGCTGCTGGTCGCCGGACACGAGACCACGGTCAACCTCATCTCCAACGGAGTCCTCAGCCTGCTGACCCACCCCGAGCAACTGCGGCTCCTGCGGGCCGACTTCGGACTCATCGACAACGCGGTCGAGGAGACGCTCCGTTACGAGGGGCCCGTCGAGACCCCCACGTACCGCTTCACCACCGAGCCGCTCGACGTCGGGGGCACGGTGATCCCCGGCGGCGGTGAACTCGTCCTGGTCGCGATGGCCGACTGCGACCGCGACCCCGCCCGCTACCCGGACGCCGACCGCTTCGACATCACCCGGGACGCACGCGGGCACGTCGCCTTCGGCCACGGCATCCACTACTGCCTGGGTGCGCCACTGGCGCGCATCGAGGCCCGTATCGCCATCCGGTCCCTCCTGGAACGCTGCCCGGAGCTGCGGCTCGCCACCGACCCGGCCGACCTGTCCTGGCGTACGGGCATGCTGATACGGGGGCCGCTGCGGCTCCCGGTGGCCTGGTAGCGGCACGGGGTTCAGGCGTCGGCGATCTCCGTCAGGCGTACGGGGCGGCGCTCCCCGCGCGACAGCTCGCAGGCTTCGGCGATGCGCAGCGCGTGGAGCGCCTCCCGGCCGTCGCAGGGGTTCGCCGACTCCCCGCGTACGACACGGAGGAACGCGTCCAGCTCGGCCTCGTACGCCGGGGCGAAGCGCTCCAGGAACCCGGGCCACGGTTCGGCCGGTGCCGGAGGTCCCTGGTCCTCCACCGAGGTGAGCGGGGTGCGGTCGTCCAGGCCGACCGCGATCTGGTCCAGCTCGCCGGCCAGTTCCATGCGTACGTCGTAACCGGCTCCGTTGCACCGGGTTGCCGTCGCCGTGGCGAGCGTGCCGTCGTCCAGTGTCAGCAGGGCCGCCGCCGTGTCCACGTCGGCCGCGGCACGGAACATCGGGTCTCCGGCGTCCGACCCGGTGGCGTACACCTCCGTCACCTCGCGTCCCGTCACCCAGCGCAGCATGTCGAAGTCGTGCACCAGGCAGTCCCTGAACAGGCCGCCGGAGAGGAGGAGATAGGCGGCGGGCGGGGGAGCGGGGTCGGACGTCGCCGCCCGTACGGTGTGCAGCCGGCCGAGTGCGCCGCTGCGGACGGCCGCGCGGGCCGCCGCGTATCCCGCGTCGAAGCGGCGCATGAAGCCGAGCTGGAGCACACTGCCCGCCCGCTCGACCTCGCGCAGTGCGCCCAGGGTCCCCGCCAGGTCCAGCGCGATCGGCTTCTCGCAGAAGGCCGGCAGTCCCGCCCGGGCCGCCCGGCCGATGAGCTCGGCGTGTGCCGCGGTGGCGGAGGCGATGACCACGGCGTCCACGCCCGCGGCCAGGACGTCCGCCGCGTCCGCGACGGCCGTGGCGCCGGTCCGCCCGGCGACCTCGGCGGCGCGGGCCGCGTCGGTGTCCGTCACCACCAGGGAGGCGACCTCGCGGTGGCGTGCCAGGACGCCCGCGTGGAAGGAACCGATCCGGCCCGTGCCGATGAGTCCGATGCGCATGGACCCAACGTGCCGCCCGCCCGGTGCGCTGTCAACTATATGTCCTGACAAACCAGGGGGTGCGGCGCGGCGCCAGGAGGTACGCTCCCTGCCGTGCCGAAACCCACCGCCGACTCCGCCGCTCTGGGGCTGGGTGTGGACCGCACCAGCCCCGTGCCGCTCTACCACCAACTGGCCCGGCAGCTGGAGGCGGCCATCGAGCAGGGCCGGCTCGCACCCGGTAGCCTCCTCGGCAACGAGCTGGAGCTGGCCGCGCGGCTCGGGCTCTCCCGTCCCACCGTCCGCCAGGCCATCCAGTCGCTCGTCGACAGGGGACTGATGGTGCGCAGGCGGGGAGTGGGCACCCAGGTCGTGCACAGCCGCATCAAGCGCCCGGTCGAACTGAGCAGTCTCTACGACGACCTGGAGTCGGCCGGACGGCAGCCCGCGACCCGGCTCCTGCGCAACACGGTCGAGCCGGCCACGGCCGAGATCGCCGCCGCACTCGGGGTGGCGGAGGGCAGTGACGTCCACCTGGTCGAGCGGCTGAGGTACGCGCACGACGAGCCCATGGCACTCCTGCGCAACCACCTCCCTCCGGGCCTGCTGGAGCTCGGCTCGGAGCGGCTGGAGTCGACGGGGCTGTACCGGATGATGCGCTCCTCGGGGATCACGCTGCACAGTGCGCGCCAGTCCGTCGGTGCCCGGGCGGCCACCGCTCAGGAGGCGGAGCGGCTCGAGGAGCCCGTGGGGGCGCCGCTGCTGACGATGGAGCGGACGACCTTCGACGCGGGCGGCCGGGCGGTCGAGTTCGGCTCCCACGTCTACAGGGCGTCCCGCTACTCCTTCGAGTTCCAGCTGCTGGCACGTCCCTGAGCCGCGGCGGGGCGGCCGGACCCCGCATGCCGGGACACGGTGTTCGACGCGGGCGTTGACGTGGTCATGCAAGGTCGCTTACAACGGCGTGGGGCATGGCCCACGCCCCTGCCGGGCAGGGCCCGCTCCCGCTCGGGGATACTTGGGCGGCCGGGCCGCGAGTCAGCGGTCACGGCACCATCAGGCAGCACAGCCAGCAGCACTAGAAGGGCACGGCGTCGTGGCAAGGGTTCGGACAGGGGTACGTGCGATGGGCGCCGTCCTGGCGGCGGTGCTGGGTGCCTCCCTCATGGGATGCAGCAGCACCGGTGGCAAGCGGGCGGAGGAGCGCGCGGCGAAGCAGGCCGCCGAGGGCCGGTCCGCGGTGAACACGCCCCGCTGGACGTTCGCCATGGTCACCCACTCGGGCGACGGCGACACCTTCTGGGACATCGTCCAGAAGGGTGCCCAGCAGGCGGCCGACAAGGACAACATCAACTTCCTCTACTCGCACAACGACGAGGGCCAGCAGCAGGCCGAGCTCGTCCAGACCGCGATCGACAAGAAGGTCGACGGCCTGATCGTCTCGCTGGCCAAGCCCGACTCGATGAAGACCGTCGTCGCCAAGGCGGTCAAGGCCGGCATCCCCGTGATCACGGTGAACTCCGGATCCGCCGAGTCCAAGGCCTTCGGCGCGCTCACCCACATCGGCCAGGACGAGTCCATCGCCGGTGAGGCCGTCGGCGACGAGCTCGGCGGGCGCGGACGCAAGAAGGCGCTGTGCGTCCTGCACGAGCAGGGCAACGTGGGCCACGAGCAGCGCTGCGCCGGAGCGAAGAAGACCTTCGACGGCACGATGCAGAACCTGTACGTCGACGGCACCAACATGCCCGACGTCCAGGCCTCGATCGAGGCGAAGCTCAGCGCCGACAAGAGCATCGACGCGGTGGTCACCCTCGGGGCCCCGTTCGCCGCGGCGGCCGTCAAGGCAAAGAAGACCGCGGGCAGCAAGGCCGAGATCGACACCTTCGACCTCAACGCGAGCGTCGCCGCCGGCCTCTCGGACGAGACGCTCGGCTTCGCCGTCGACCAGCAGCCCTACCTCCAGGGGTACGAGGCCGTCGACCTGCTCTGGCTCCACCGCTTCAACAAGAATGTGCTCGGCGGCGGCCGGCCCGTCCTGACCGGCCCGCAGATCATCACCGCCGCCGACGCCGACCAGCTCGCCGAGTACACGGACCGGGGCACCCGATGACGGCGACCGGTCAACCCGCGGCACCGGCGGGAACCGACGAACGGCTGCTGCGCACCTCACCGTTGCGCAGACTGCTCGGCCGCCCCGAGCTCGGCTCGGTCGTCGGGGCCGTGGCCGTCTTCCTCTTCTTCACGATCGTGGCCGACAGCTTCCTCCAGTCGTCCAGCCTCGGCACCGTGCTGTACGCGGCCTCCACCCTCGGGATCATGGCCGCGCCGGTGGCGCTCCTCATGATCGGTGGGGAGTTCGACCTCTCCGCCGGTGTGATGGTGACCAGCTCGGCCCTGATCTCCTCGATGTTCAGCTACCAGATGACGGCCAACGTCTGGGTCGGCGTCTTCGTGTCGCTGCTGGTCACCCTCGGCTTCGGCGCGTTCAACGGCTTCATGCTCACCCGTACCAAACTGCCCAGCTTCATCATCACGCTCGGCACGTTCCTGATGCTGACCGGCCTGAACCTCGGCTTCACCAAGCTGATCAGCGGCACCGTGTCCACCAAGGCCATCGGCAACATGGAGGGCTTCTCCTCGGCCCGCAAGATCTTCGCCTCCTACCTCACCGTCGGCGGGGTCGAGCTGAAGGTCACCATCCTGTGGTGGGCGGTCCTGGTCGCCGTCGCCACCTGGATCCTGCTGCGCACCCGCTTCGGCAACTGGATCTTCGCCGTCGGCGGCGAGGCGGACGCGGCCCGCGCGGTCGGCGTCCCGGTCGTCCGTACCAAGATCGGGCTCTACCTCGGGGTGGCCTTCGCCGCCTGGGTCTCCGGACAGCACCTGCTCTTCTCCTACGACGTCGTGCAGTCCGGAGAGGGCGTCGGCAACGAGCTGACGTACATCATCGCGGCCGTCATCGGCGGCTGCCTGATCACCGGCGGTTACGGCTCCGCCATCGGCTCCGCGGTCGGCGCGGTCATCTTCGGCATGACCAGCAAGGGCATCGTGTACGCGGAGTGGAACCCCGACTGGTTCAAGTTCTTCCTGGGGGCGATGCTGCTCCTGGCCACCCTGCTCAACGCATGGGTACGCAAGCGCGCGGAGGCGACGAAATGACGGCCCCCCAGGCTCCCGCTCCCCGGGACACGGCCCGCCCGGCGCTCGTCGAGCTCGATCACGTCAGCAAGTACTACGGCAACGTGAAGGCCCTCGAGGACGTGTCGCTGCAGGTCCACGCCGGCGAGATCACCTGCGTGCTCGGGGACAACGGCGCCGGCAAGTCGACCCTCATCAAGATCATCGCAGGACTGCACCGGCACGACTCCGGCACCTTCCTGATCGAGGGCGGGGAAGCGGCACTCGCCAACCCGCGCGACGCCCTCGACCACGGCATCGCCACCGTGTACCAGGACCTGGCCGTCGTGTCGCTGATGCCGGTCTGGCGCAACTTCTTCCTCGGCTCCGAGCCGACGCGGGGCGCCGGCCCGTTCAAGCGCCTCGACGTCCGGCTGATGCGTGAGACGACCCGCGCCGAGCTGCTGCGCATGGGCATCGACCTGCGCGACGTCGACCAGCCGATCGGTACCCTGTCCGGCGGCGAGCGCCAGTGCGTGGCCATCGCCCGTGCCGTGTACTTCGGTGCCAAGGTCCTCGTCCTCGACGAGCCGACCGCGGCGCTCGGCGTCAAGCAGTCCGGCGTCGTACTGAAGTACGTGGCGGCGGCCCGGGACGCCGGGCTCGGCGTGGTTCTCATCACGCACAACCCGCACCACGCGTATCTCGTGGGTGACCGCTTCGTCCTCCTCAAGCGGGGCGCGATGTCGGGCAGCCACACCAAGGACGACGTCACCCTGGACGAACTGACCCGTCAGATGGCGGGCGGCAGCGAGCTGGAGGAGCTGAGCCACGAGCTCCGGCGCGCCTCCGGGGCCGGGGAGCCCGGCGCCCGTCCGGCAGGCGGGGACACCGCGTAGACGTCCCTCTCGTTTCCCGCCCCCTGTGCCGTCCGCCGGTCCAGGGGGCGGGGAAATGGCAGAATCGAGCACGGCGGGCACCGTCCGCCGCCGGAAGAGCGACCGCCGGCCCCCCGACCTGCGCAGGGACGATGAGCACGTACCGCGACTTCACCCACCGCGGCTCCGCCCGCGCCACCGTTCTTCGGACCGTCGGCACGAAGGAGCGGCGCTCGCACCTCACGGCGCCGCGGGTCCCCACCGTCGGCATCGACATCGGCGGCACGAAGGTGATGGCCGGAGTCGTCGACGCCGACGGCAACATCCTGGAGACCCTGCGCACGGAAACGCCCGACAAGTCCAAGAGCCCCCAGGTCGTCGAGGACACCATCGTCGAGCTGGTCCTCGACCTCTCCGACCGCCATGACGTCCACGCCGTCGGCATCGGCGCGGCGGGCTGGGTCGACGCGGACCGCTCCAAGGTGCTGTTCGCCCCGCACCTCGCCTGGCGTGACGAACCCCTGCGGGACGCCCTGGCCTCGCGGCTCGTCGTCCCCGTGATGGTGGACAACGACGCCAACACGGCGGCCTGGGCGGAATGGCGCTTCGGCGCCGGGCGTGGCGAGGACCACCTGGTCATGATCACGCTGGGCACCGGCATCGGCGGCGCGATCCTCGAGGACGGGCACGTCAAGCGGGGCAAGTACGGCGTCGCGGGTGAGTTCGGGCACATGCAGGTCGTGCCCGGCGGTCACCGCTGCCCGTGCGGGAACCGCGGCTGCTGGGAGCAGTACAGCTCGGGCAACGCCCTGGTGCGCGAGGCCAGGGAGCTGGCCGCGGCGGACTCCCCGGTGGCGCACTTCCTGCTGGACCGCGTCAAGGGGAACATCGCGGACATCTCCGGCCCCCTCATCACCGAGCTCGCCCGGGAGGGTGACGCGATGTGCGTCGAACTCCTCCAGGACATCGGGCAGTGGCTCGGCGTGGGCATCGCCAATCTGGCCGCCGCGCTGGACCCCTCCTGCTTCGTGATCGGCGGCGGAGTCAGCGCGGCCGACGACCTCCTGATCGGCCCGGCGAGGGACGCCTTCAAGCGCCACCTCACCGGCCGCGGCTACCGTCCGGAGGCACGGATCGCCAAGGCGCAACTCGGCCCCGAGGCGGGCATGGTCGGCGCCGCGGACCTGGCCCGCCTGGTCGCCCGCAGATTCCGGCGGACCAACCGCCGGCGGGTCGAACGGTACGAGCGCTACGCGCAGTTCTACGACCAGGCCGCGAGCACCATCCGCAACACGCGTAGCACCCGGGCCGCGGACTGATCCGGGGCAGCGCCCCACCGCGCGCCCGCACCGCCCCGGCCACCAGCACCCCGCACCGCAGCTTCGAGGGATCACCGACCATGACCGCAGCCGAGCACCACGTCGTGCCGCGCCAGTCCGCCTCCTCCGGCTCCTCCGACGACGGCGACGGTGACGGAACGCCTCCCCGGGACCGGCGCCGGGTCGTCCGCCGACGGTTGATCACGTTGACCATCATCGTGCTGCTCATCGGGATCCCGGCGGGCTATCTGGTGATCTCCGCCGCACAGAGCCGCCGCTCCGGGAAGGACAAGGAGGCGGAGGCGGCCGCGCAGGGGCTGCGTGAGGACTGGCCGTCCGGCATGCAGCGCCGCATCTTCGAACTGCCGGTCCCGGGCAACGCGACCGGGGTCCAGTACTACGAGACGAACAACTGGAAAGTCAGCCGGATGTACGTGAAGTTCCGTACGACGTCCGCGGGGCTCGACAGGTTCCTGAGCGGTGTCGGGACGGGCCGCGCGGCGCTGGAGACCGGCAGGGTCACGATCGGCGAACGCGACATCAAGATCACCGGGTGGTACTTCGGCCCCGGCGTCGACTGGGCGGGGACGGTCCACAAGAACAAGAACCCCCGCCCCACGCAGGACATCACCGTCAACATGACGGACCCGGCGGCCCCGGTCGTCTACGTGGTGTCCTCGGCGACGCCCTGACGGAGGCCGACGGTCGGCCGCGACCGAGCGACCGAGCGACCGAGCGACGCGGGCGACCGAGTCACGCGGGTGGCAAATCCCCCGGTCCGGCCATCGTCCACAGGCCCCGGCCACAAGGGCTGCTGCGAGAGATGAGAGGGTCTAGCGGGTGAGCGAGATACCACCGAACACCCTGCAACACCGCTTCGACGGGCCGGAAGACGCTCCGGTCCTGGTGATCGGCCCCTCCCTCGGGACCACGTGGCACATGTGGGACCGGCAGATAGCCGAGCTCTCGAAGCACTGGCGGGTCTTCCGGTACGACCTGCCGGGCCACGGCGGGGCCCCCGCCCATCCGGCCACGGCGGTCGCCGACCTCGCCGACCGTCTGCTCGCCACGCTGGACAGCCTCGGTGTCCAGCGCTTCGGGTACGTGGGCTGTTCCATCAGCGGGGCCGTCGGCGCCGTCCTCGCCCTGCGCCACCCGCACCGGGTCGCCTCGCTGGCGCTGGTCGCGACCTCGCCCCGCTTCGGCAGTGCCGACGAATTCCGGCAGCGCGGGGTGATGGTCCGCAGCAACGGCCTGGAGCCGATCGCGCGCGCCGTCCCGGAACGCTGGTTCACCCCCGGCTTCGCCGCCGCCCAGCCGGCCATCGTCGAGTGGTCCGTCCAGATGGTGCGCACCACCGACCCCGGCTGCTACATCGCCGCCTGCGAGGCCCTGGCCGCCTTCGACGTCCGCGCGGAACTGCCTCGCATCGGAGTGCCGACCCTCGTCCTGGTCGGCGCCGAGGACAAGGTCACGGGGCCCGCGGAGGCCCGTACGCTCGTGGCGGGCATCCCGGACTCCCGGCTGGCCCTGGTCCCCGGCGCCTCCCACCTGGCCCCGGTCGAGCAGCCCGGCGCCGTCACCGACCTGCTCCTGATGCACTTCTCGACGTCCTGGCAGGACACCCTGGCGTCGATCCCCGTACCGCCCCCGCAGGGGGGCACGGCCGCGTTCGTCCCGGTGGTGCCGGTGGCCGAGATCGCCTCCGCCCCCGTCATGCCCGAGGTCGCTCCGGCGGGTGTCCGCGACCGGTACGACAGCGGGATGAAGGTCCGTCGCGAAGTGCTGGGCGACGCACACGTCGACGCCGTGACGGCTGCGTCCGACGCCTTCACCGACGACTTCCAGGACCTCGTCACCCGATACGCGTGGGGTGAGGTCTGGTCCCGTGAGGGCCTCGACCGCAGGGCCCGCAGCTGTGTCACGCTCGCCGCGGTCGTCGGTTCCGGGCACCTGGGGAGCCTGGCCCAGCACGTCAGGGCCGCGCTGCGCAACGGGCTGACACCCGCCGAGATCAAGGAAGTGCTGTTGCAGACAGCCGTCTACTGCGGCCTTCCGGCGGCCGGCGCCGCGTTCACGGTCGCGCAGTCCGTGATCCAGGAGGAAACCACCCCGCCCGCGTAGCAGGATGGTGGCATGAACGCCTCGTCTCTCACGCTCACCAAGAAGAAGCACTCCTGCATCCGCCTCGAACGGGACGGCCAGTCGCTCGTCATCGACCCCGGTGGTTTCTCCGAGGAGGACGCCGCGGTCGGTGCCGACGCGATCCTGGTGACCCACGAACACCCGGACCACTTCGACGAGGCACGGCTGCGCGCCGGACTGGAATCCGATCCGGCGGTGCACCTGTGGACCCTGCGGAGCGTGGCCGAGCGGCTCTCCGCGGCCTTCCCGGGGCGGGTCCACACCGTCGGACACGGTGACACCTTCGCGGCCGCCGGGTTCGACGTGCAGGTGCACGGCGAACTGCACGCGGTGATCCACCCGGACATCCCCAGGGTCACCAACGTCGGTTTCCTGGTGGACGGATCGGTCTTCCACCCCGGCGACGCGCTCACCGTGCCCGACCGGCCGGTGGACACCCTGATGCTGCCGGTGATGGCCCCCTGGAACAAGATCTCCGAGGTGATCGACTACGTGCGGGAGGTCAGGCCGCGGCGTGCGATCGACATCCACGACGCACTGCTCACCGACCTCGCCCGTCCGATCTACGACTCCCAGATCGGCAGTCTCGGCGGCACGGACCACAGCCGCATGACCCCGGGCGACGCCTCCCGCCTCTGACCGGCGCGGCCACGCCGGGCTCCGGCCCGGCTGTCAGTGGGAGCCGCTAGGTTTGAGCCATGCGTATCGCCACCTGGAACGTCAATTCGATCACCGCCCGGCTCCCCAGGCTGCTCGCCTGGCTGGAGAGCAGCGGCACGGACGTGCTGTGCGTCCAGGAGACCAAGTGCACGCTCGAGCAGTTCCCGGCCGACGCGCTGCGCGAGCTGGGCTACGAAAGCGCGGTCAACGCCACAGGCCGGTGGAACGGCGTCGCGGTGCTCTCCCGGATCGGTCTGGCCGACGTCGTCACGGGCCTTCCCGAAGGCCCCGACTACGAGGGCGTGGCGGAGCCGAGGGCGATCTCGGCGACCTGCGGCCCGGCCCGTGTCTGGTCGGTCTACGTGCCGAACGGCCGCGAGGTCGGGCACGACCACTACGCGTACAAGCTGCGCTGGCTGGAGGCCCTCCAGAAGGCCGTCGCCGTCGACGCGGCGGCCGCGCTGCCCTTCGCGGTCCTCGGCGACTTCAACATCGCCCCGACGGACGACGACGTCTGGGATGTGTCTCTCTTCGAGGGCGCGACGCACGTCACCCCCGCCGAGCGTGCCGCTCTGGCCACGCTCCACGCGGAGGGCCTGACCGACGTGATGCCACGCCCGCTGAAGTACGACCACCCGTACACCTACTGGGACTACCGTCAGCTGGGCTTCCCGAAGAACAGGGGCATGCGGATCGACCTGGTCCTGGGCAACGCCCCGTTCGCGGCCGCCGTCAAGGACAGCTACGTCGACCGTGAGGAGCGCAAGGGCAAGGGCGCCTCGGACCATGCGCCGGTGGTCGTGGACCTCGACCTCTGACGCCCCCGCGTCCCCGTGCCCTGCCGGAGGTCACCGGCCCTTCGGGGCCTCCGGCAGCAGGTGCGGGGCATGCTCCGTGACGGCCCGCACCACCTGGCGTTTGGAGGGGTTCACCATGGCGTGCCCCGCCACGGAGACCGTCGGCACCGTCTCGTTGCCGTTCGCGACCGAGCGCACGAACGCGGCGGCGTCCTTGTCCCGCCAGATGTTCACCTCGGTGTACGACAGCCCCGAGAGGCGCAGGCGCAGCCGGAGATTCATGCAGTAGGGGCAGCCGGGCCGCCAGTAGACGACCATGCCGTCGCGGTCCTCGGCCATGAAGTGCCCCTCGTAGCTGTTCACATGCGGTGATCACTCACAGCCAACAGCAAGGGTCCCGCCCGGGCAAGAGCGAGTGTGCGTCAACTGAAGGTTGACGCCCGCAGAGTGTCAACCTAGGGTTGCCTCATGACGAAACCACTCCCGGCCGATCCTCCCGTCCGTCTCGACGATCTGATCGAGGCGGTCAAGAAGACGCACACGGACGCACTGGAGCAGCTCTCCGGTGCCGTCGTCGCGGCGGACCACCTCGGCGAGATCGCCGACCACCTCATCGGGCACTTCGTGGACCAGGCGCGGCGCTCGGGCGCCTCCTGGACGGACATCGGCAGGAGCATGGGTGTCACCCGGCAGGCGGCCCAGAAGCGGTTCGTACCCAAGAAGCCGGACGAGCCCGCGGACCTGGACCCCGGCCAGGGTTTCAGCCGCTTCACCGAGCAGGCCCGCAACGTCGCGATGGGCTCGCACAACGAGGCCCACGCCGCCGGCAGTGACGAGGTGGGGACCGGACATCTGGTCCTGGGACTGCTGGGCGAGCCGGACGCCCTCGCCGCGCGGGTGATCGTCGGGCAAGGCGTCACGCTGGACGCCGTCCGTGAGGCGGCGACCCGCGTGCTGCCGCCCCCGGCCGACGTGGTCCCTGACCTGATCCCCTACGACGCGGGCGCGCGCAAGGTCATGGAGCTCACTTTCCGGGAGGCCCTGCGGCTCGGGCACACCCACGTCGGGACCGAGCACATCCTGCTGGCCCTGCTGGAGTACGAGGGCGGGACGGGCGTGCTCACCGGACTCGGCGTCGACAAGGAGGCGGCTTCACGGACCATCGCCGCAGCGGTGGCCGCCGAGAGCGAGGCCGCCGCCGAGTAAGAAATGCCGCCACTCCGGGTCAGACCGTAGGGTGACGCATCGCGTGCCCGGTGCGCAGGCGACGGATACTTCCTTCTGCAAAAAAGAGGACCCGGGTTCGAATCCCGGCGGTCCGGCCTCGGTCGGACTGTGGTGCAGCGGCCCAGCGTCTTGTCTCCGTAGCCGAGTTGGACCTCGGGTGCCCACGCGTCACGACGCCGCACACTCCCGCGGGAGTGTGCGGCGTCGTGCGTCCCGGACCGGGTCGGTGCGCGGACCCGTCAGTGCACGGAGAATCCGCCGTCGACGAAGATCGACTGCCCCGTGACGTAGGAGGAGGAGGCGCTCGCCAGGAAGACCGCGGCGCCCGCGAAGTCCCCGGCCAGGCCGTTGCGGCCCACCATCGTGCGCGAGGCCAGCGCCGCCACCCTCTCCGGATCGGACGACAGCCGCTCGTTGAGCGGGGTCATCACGAAACCCGGCACCAGGGTGTTGCTGGTGACGCCGTGCGGTGACCACGCCTCGGCCTGCGAGCGGGCCAGCGACTCCAGTGCACCCTTGGACACTCCGTACGCCCCGCTCTGCACGAACGCCCGGTGCGCCTGCTGCGAGGTGATGTGGATGATCCGCCCGTACCCCCGCTCGGCCATGCCGGGGCCGTATCGCAGGCCGAGCAGGTAGGGCGCCTTGAGGTTCACGGTCATGGTGGTGTCCCAGACGTCCTCGTCCAGCTCACTCATCGGCGGACGCAGGTTGACGCCCGCGCAGTTGACCAGGATGTCGGGCTCCCCGAACACCGCGGCCGCCTCGTCGCCGGCCGCGCGCGCACCGTCACTGCTGCCGAGGTCCGCACTCACCCAGGCCGCCCGGCAGCCCTCGACGGTGAGTTCGCCGGCCGTACGCACCAGTTCCGCCTCCCGGCGCGCCACGATCACGACGCTCGCCCCCGCGTGTGCGAGCGCCCCGGCGATGGCCCGCCCGATGCCGGAGCTGCCACCGGTCACCACGGCGACCCGGCCGTCCAGCGAGAAGAGTTCGGAAAGATAGTTCTGCGACGTCATTCCCGCAGCGTAGACGGGGTGTCCCGCGTCCTTCGCCGCAGGTCTCCCGGAACGGTTGCGCGCCCTGTGGTGCGGAACACGTCCGGGATGGGACCCTTGTGGCATGAACATCCCTTTCCTGGACAACTGGCGTAAGCGCCAGGGCGGTACGCAGGGGGTGGCTCTCGTGGCCGCCGTCGAGACCGATCCGGACGGCCTGGCCGAACTGCTCGCGGAATGCGAGCTCCTGCGCGCCCGCGCGGGACAGTGCGGACTCGAACTCGACGACAGCCCGGCCTCGTTGTCCGCGCTCGACCAGCTGCCGCCGTTGTGGCGTGACGACCCGGAGGAGCTTCCCTGGCTGGGCAACGACGCCGGCCTCTACCTCGGCACCGTTCTCGTGCGGACGGTGCCGGGTGCCGCCTGGGACATCCTGGCCGGCGGGAAGCCCGTGGTGCGGCTGGCCTCCGGGCGGGAGATCGATGTCGTCACGGCGGGCCTCGACTGGGCGATGTCGGGAAGTCCCGAGCTGTCCGAGATGTACGCGGAGTCGGCCGAGAGCGGACCGGTCGGCAAAACGCGATAAACAGCCTTATGCGCTGTTGGTGCGTGTCGGCTCCGAAGCGCGTGTCCGGCCTGGATAGTTTGCGCTGACCTCGACACAGCGAAAAGTGGGTAGGGCAGCGTATGGCCGTCGATCCGTTGATCGAGCTGCGGGACGTCAACAAGCACTTCGGGAAGTTGCACGTGCTGCAGGACATCAATCTCACCGTCGGCCGCGGGGAGGTGGTGGTGGTCATCGGCCCCTCCGGATCGGGCAAATCAACGCTCTGCCGGACGATCAACAGACTCGAGACGATCGAGTCGGGCCGCATCGCCATCGACGGGAAAGCGCTCCCGGAGGAGGGGAAGGGCCTCGCGCAGCTCCGGGCCGAAGTCGGCATGGTCTTCCAGTCGTTCAACCTGTTCGCACACAAGACCGTGCTGGCCAACGTCTCCCTCGCCCAGCTCAAGGTCCGGCGGCGGAAGAAGGACGAGGCCGACCGGCGCTCCCGGGAACTGCTGGAGCGGGTCGGGCTCGCCTCGCAGGCGGACAAGCTCCCCGCCCAGCTCTCCGGTGGACAGCAGCAGCGCGTCGCCATCGCCCGGGCCCTCGCCATGGACCCGAAGGCCCTCCTCTTCGACGAGCCCACCTCGGCGCTCGACCCGGAGATGATCAACGAGGTCCTCGAGGTCATGCGACAGCTCGCCCGCGAGGGCATGACCATGGTGGTCGTCACCCATGAGATGGGCTTCGCCAGGTCCGCCGCCAACCGCGTGGTGTTCATGGCCGACGGACGCATCGTCGAGGACCGCACTCCGGAGGACTTCTTCACCGCCCCCGAGAGCGACCGGGCCAAGGACTTCCTGTCCAAGATCCTCAAGCACTGACAGGGAGCACTGTGTTGCGTACGAGGAAGATCGCGGCCCTGCTGGCAGGTCTGCTGCTCGCCGCACTCGCCGCGGGGTGCGGCAGGGAGGGCAGCCCACCGGTCAAGGGACCGAGGGCCGAGCAGCTGCCCCACTACACGGTGGACACCGGTTTCCGGCTGCCCGAGTCGAAGACCTGGACCGAGGCCGAGAAGCGCGGCCACCTGATCGTCGGCGCCAAGGAGGACCAGCCCTACCTCGGCGAGAAGGACCCGGCCAGCGGCGTCTTCTCCGGCTTCGACATCGAGATCGCCCGCATGATGGCGGCGTCCCTCGGCTTCGAACCGGACACGATCCGCTTCCGGACCATCGCCTCCGCCAACCGCGAGACCGCGCTCCAGAACGGTCAGATCGACTACTACGTCGGCACCTACACGATCAACGACATGCGCAAGAAGCTCGTGGGGTTCGCCGGTCCCTACTACATGGCCGGCCAGGGCCTGCTCGTACGCACCGACGAGAACGACATCCACGGGCCCGGGGACCTGGCGGGCAGGACCGTCTGCTCGGCCGCCGGGTCCACGCCGTACCAGCGCATCGCCGCCGACTACCCCGAGGCGAAGCTCGTCGCCTACGACACCTACTCGATCTGCGTCGACAACCTCCTGACCTTCCAGGTCGACGCCGTCACCACCGACGACGCCATCCTGCTCGGCTTCGCGGCCAAGGCCCCGGACGAGATGAAGGTCGTCGGCAAACCCTTCTCCGAGGAGCCGTACGGCATCGGAGTCCCGCGCTCCGACAACGCGCTGCGCTCCGCACTGAACGACGCCCTCGAGGCGAACGAGAAGAACGGCAACTGGAAGAAGGCGTTCGAGGCCACCCTGGGGCTCTCCGGAGTGCCGGCGCCGACACCGCCGCCCATCGACCGCTACCCGGCGAACTGAGGGGCCGGCCACCGCCATGGACGTACTGACAGACAACTTCTCCCTCTACGGCGAGGGCTTCCTCGGCACCCTGGAGCTCACCGTCTACGCCTCGGTTCTCGCACTGGTGCTCGGCTTCGTCATGGCGTCCTTCCGGGTCGCGCCCGTCGGCTCGCTCCGGGTGATCGGCACCGTGTGGGTCGCGGTACTCCGCAACACCCCGCTGACCCTGCTGTTCTTCGCCGTGCTGCTCGGCCTGCCCCGCTTCGGTCTGGTGCTGCCCTTCGAGGTCTTCGCGGTCCTCGCCCTCGGCTGCTACACCTCGGCCTTCATCTGCGAGGCCCTGCGCTCCGGGATCAACACGGTGCCCACGGGCCAGGGCGAGGCGGCCCGCAGCCTCGGTCTGTCCTTCGGGCAGACTCTGAGCACCGTGGTGCTGCCACAGGCCTTCCGGTCGGTGATCCCGCCCGTAGGGTCGACCCTCATCGCCCTCGCCAAGAACTCGGCGATCGCGGGGGCCTTCAGCGTCACCGAGCTGCTCGGCACCTACAAGACCCTCAACGAACTCGGCTACAGCATCATCTGGTCGTTCGTCTGGATCGCCGTCGGATACCTCATCATCACCCTTGCCATCAGTGCGCTCTTCAACCTGATGGAGAAGCACTGGGGAGTCGCCCGATGACCCGTTCCACCGTCTCCGCCAGCGCCCTGTACGACATCCCCGGGCCCGCCACACGCAAACGGCACTTCACCTACGGGGTCGTCTCGACCGTCGTCATCCTCGCGGCCTTCGGATGGCTGCTGTACCTGCTGTTCGACACGGACCAGTTCACCGCCGACAAGTGGAGCCCTTTCACCTACAAGGGCATCCAGGAGCTGCTGCTGCGCGGACTCGGCAACACCCTCAAGGCCTTCGCGTACGCGGCGGTGCTCTCGGTCGCACTCGGGGCCGTGCTCGCCGTCGGGCGGCTCTCCGCGCACCGGCCGGTGCGCTGGGTCTCGACGCTGCTGGTCGAGTTCTTCCGGGCCATGCCCGTCCTGGTGATGATCTTCTTCATCTTCGTCGCCCTCAAGGTGCAGCCGCTGCCCGCACTGGTGGCCGGTCTGACCCTGTACAACGGCTCCGTGCTCGCGGAGGTCTTCCGCACCGGCATCAACTCCGTGGAACGGGGCCAGCGGGAGGCCGCGTACGCGCTGGGCATGCGCAAGACGCAGGTCACCACCCACGTCCTGGCCCCGCAGGCCGTCCGCGCGATGATGCCCACCATCATCAGCCAGTTGGTGGTGGCCCTCAAGGACACCTCCCTGGGCTTCCTGATCACCTACGAGGAGTTCCTGCACGCCGGCAAGCTGATCGCCTCCAACCTCGACTACGACCTCCCGTTCATCCCGGTGGTCATGGTCATCTCGCCCATCTACATCGGGATGTGCATGCTGCTCTCGTGGTTCGCGACCTGGATGGCCAGACGGCAGCGGCGCAATCCGAAGACGGAGGCGGTGGGCGTCGCCCCCGCCGAACCAGGAACGCTGCTGCCGGGCACGCAGGAGCCTCGGGCCTGATCCGCACGCAGGGCCCGAACCCGCACGGCAGCGGCCGGTGATCACTTCACGCCGCCGGGACCGGAACTCCGGTCCGGGCGGTGGGGGAAGGTCAGCTGCGAGCCGGACGGTTGTGCCGGAAGTACAGAGGATCGACGCACGTCGATCACCAGGGCGGGACGGTGACCGGCCGGGACGACGTGGGCGGCGGAGAAGGGTTCCGGGTCCGCGACGCGACGGCCGGCGCGGTGTCCGTCCGTGGAAGGTATAGGGGGCGGTTGCGACCAGTAAGCCGAGGCCGAGCGGGCCCCCGTCGCGCAGTACATCGACGGGGGTGCCGCTCTCCTCGGCCGGCTCGACCGGCTCGAGACCCACGGTCACCCGGTCCGGCGTCTTCGCCGCCTCGACGTCACCGGCTCCTGTTCCCGCTCGCCGCACACGAGGCGCCGTCCGTCGGAGGCAGTCGGGACACTCCCGCCCCGGAGCACACCTCCACGCGCAGCTCAGCCCGCGGCCCGGTGCGATGTGTGCGGAGCCGCGGGCAGGGGGGCCTGGGCCACACGTGTCACGTCACCGACCAGCTCCACCACATCGGGTCCGTACGCCTGCGAGTTGACCACCTTCAGGAGCAGCACGAAGGAGTTGCCGCGATGCTTGCGCAGCAGCTTCTCGTAATGGCGGACGAGGTAGCGCGCGGCTGCCTGGTTGGTGATGGCGCGCTGTCCGCAGAGGAGGAAGACCGGGCGGGCGTCCTGACCACCCGTCAGGCGAGCCAGGAGGACGTACTCCGCGACACCGGACTCCATCCGGTAACGCTCCGAGCCCACCTGGAAGGCGGCGCGGTCGGGACCGGGCTCCGGACCGGTGTTGATCTTCACTCCGGGCAGCAGCGACTGCAGGTGCGCGGCCATCCGCCGGTTCGATCCCGGCCCGCCGACGCAGAACTCCGTACGCTCGCCGAAGCCTTGCCGTGCGCCGTCGTGGGACACGATCTGTACGTGGGCCGAGCACTCCTTGACGAGTGCCGAGAGTTCGAGCAGCGCGAAGACGTCGTGGCGGTGGACCGCGCTGTCGCCGCCGCCCGCCTCGCGGTTGACGACCAGCAGGCACTCGGAGTTCCCGGGCAGTCCGAAGAAGGCCTGCTTACGGCGGAGTCTGCGCCGCCACACGTAGCTGCGGGTGAGCCAGCCCAGGGCCGCACTGATCCCGGCGGCTATGACACCCAGCACGATGTTGCGCACGTCGTCAGTCATGGGCGCGCATAGTAGCGGTCATCCGGGCGAGCGGCCGAGGCGGTCCTGACGATCCGCCCGGTGCGGAGTTACCCTGCGCGGACGATTCTTCACTGGAGGTACGGATGCGTCGTTCCGTCGGCCGGAATGTGTCGTTCTTGAGTGTGATCGCCGTGATCGGCTCGCTCGGTGCCGCGGCTCCCGCGGCGCAGGCGCCCTCCGCGCCACCCCCCAAGTCACCGGTGGCGGTGGGGTACGGGGGAGCGGTGGCGAGCGTCGACGCGGACGCGTCGGCGGCCGGTATCGAGGTGCTCCGCAAGGGCGGCAACGCCGTCGACGCGGCCGTGGCGACAGCGGCCGCACTGGGTGTCACCGAGCCCTACTCGGCGGGAATCGGGGGCGGAGGCTACTTCGTCTACTACGACGCCGGTGAGCGCACCGTGCAGACCATCGACGGACGGGAGACGGCACCCGGCAGCGCGGACTCCTCGCTGTTCCTGGAGAAGGGGCAGCCGATCCCCTTCAGTGACGCCGTCACCAGCGGCCTCAGCGTGGGGACTCCCGGCACCCCGGCCACCTGGGACGAGGCGCTCGACGCCTGGGGCAGCACCTCGCTGCGCAAGCTGCTGGAGCCGGCCGAGCGGCTGGCCCGCGACGGGTTCGTCGTCGACGACACGTTCCGCTCCCAGACCGCGGGCAACCAGGCACGGTTCGCCGACTTCCCGGCCTCCGCGAAGCTCTTCCTGCCGGGCGGCCGGCTCCCGGTGACCGGCTCGGTGTTCAAGAACCCCGACCTGGCCCGCACGTACGAGACCCTGGGCCGCGAGGGCGTCGACGAGCTGTACCGGGGTGAGCTGGCCCAGGACATCGTGTCGACGGTGCGCAGGCCGCCCGTCGACCCGGACGCGGCCCGTGTGGTGCGTCCAGGTGACCTCGCGGCCAAGGACCTGAAGACGTACCGGGCCCTGCACCGGGCACCCACGAAGGTCGGCTACCGCGGCCTCGACGTCTACGGCATGGCACCCTCCTCGTCGGGCGGTACGAGCGTGGGCGAGGCACTCAACATCCTGGCGTCCACCGACCTGTCGAAGGCGAGCGAGGCGCAGTACCTGCACCGTCTCATCGAGGCGAGCCGGATCGCCTTCGCCGACCGGGGCCGCTGGGTCGGCGACCCGGCCTTCGAGGACGTGCCGACACGCGGCCTGCTCAGCCGGCGCTTCGCCGACTCGCGTGAGTGCCTCATCAGGGACGACGCGGTCCTCACCAGCCCGCTGGCCCCGGGTGATCCGCGCCGCCCCGCTCCCTGCGCATCGGGTGGCACGGCCGCCCCGACGACGTACGAGGGTGAGAACACGACCCACCTGACCACCGCCGACCGGTGGGGCAACGTGGTCGCGTACACCCTGACCATCGAGTCGACGGGCGGCAGCGGCATCACCGTGCCGGGGCGGGGCTTCCTGCTCAACAACGAGCTGACCGACTTCTCCTTCGCACCAGCCGTCCCGGCGGTCCACGACCCGAATCTGCCCGGCCCGGGCAAGCGGCCGAGGTCGTCGATCTCGCCCACCATCGTGCTGGAGCACGGCAGGCCGGTACTGGCACTGGGCTCGCCGGGCGGCGCGACGATCATCACCACCGTGCTGCAGTCGCTGACCGGCCACGTGGACCGCGGGCTGCCGCTCGTCGAGGCGATCGCGGCGCCGCGCGCCAGTCAGCGCAACTCGGCCACCACCGAGATCGAGCCGGGTCTGTGGGACAGCCCGGTGCGCGGGCAGCTGGAGGCCCTCGGTCACGTCTTCAAGGCGAACCCGGAGATCGGGGCGGCCACGGGCGTCCAGCGGCTGCCGGACGGGCGCTGGCTCGCGGCCGCGGAGAAGGTGCGCAGGGGTGGCGGCTCGGCGATGGTGGTGCGGCCGGGCGGCCGTCGGTGACCGTACGGCCTGGGCGACGGGGCCGGGAGGTCACGCCGGCCGGGCTCGGGCCCTGCGGGGCCCGCCCGCATCGCCTCCGGTGAGAGGGCCCGCAGGGGCCCTCCGCCTCCGGTGAGAGGCGACTCCCACCGGCGCGTACGCGCATGCGCGTCCTCTGCGCGGCCTGCGGCGCCGCGGGGCGCGCCGCCACGATCGCATCAAGCCAATTACTATACCGTCCGGGCCGGTATTAGAATGACGGCATGGTACGGACACCCCTGACCCCCGAAGAGCACCGCCGCGGCGAGCGGCTCGGCGCACTGCTGCGCGAGGCGCGTGGCGGACGCAGCATGGTCGCGGTCGCGGCGAGTGCGGGAATCTCCGCCGAGACGCTCCGCAAGATCGAGACGGGCCGGGCCCCCACCCCGGCCTTCTTCACGGTGGCGGCCCTGGCGGCAGCTCTCGGGCTGTCGATGGACGAACTGCTCACGCGGTGCGTGCCCGAGCCGGCCCCCGTGCCTCTGACCCTGTCCGGGCCGCCGGGGGCGCTGCCGCTCACCGCGTAGGGCGGAGTAGGGTCACGTCGGTGACCCTCCAGGACTTCGCCCGCAGTGAGTACGTCAGTCTGATCACGTACCGGAAGGACGGCACGCCCGTGGCCACCCCCGTCTGGGCGGCCGCCGAGGACGGCGTGCTGTACATCTGGACGAGGTCCGATTCCTGGAAGGTCGAGCGGCTGCGCCGCGACGGCCGTGTGCGCGTCACCGTCTGCGACGTCCGCGGCCGGGTCGCCGAAGGCGCGCCGAGCGCCGAGGGCAGGGCCCGGCTGCTCGACGAGGCCGGGACCGCGACGGTCCGCAAGCTGCTGGCCCGCAAGTACACATGGAAGTACTGGCTCGTGGAACGGCCCGCCACCGTCGTACGGCTCGGCAAGCGGCCCCACACGGGGATCGCCGTCACCTTCTGAGACGCGCGCCGGCCGCCTCGCGCCGCGGATGCCCCGGGACGGAAAAGCCTGCGTAGTCCGTCCGTAACACGCCTGCGGTCGAATGCCTGCGGACTGGAACGCTCCAGTCGTCGGGCCGGCGAAGGCGGCGATGACAGTGCAGCAACACATGAGCGCGGTAGGGAAGTTCGCGCACTACCTGAGAGAGCTGGCCACCCTGCTCGATCCGGGACAGGGCTGGTACGGCGTCTTCTGTGCGCGCGATCCGCACGGCATGCGCGCCTGCTTCGACGGCACCGAGGTACCCCCCTGGGACGTCGTCGAGTCACTGCTCCAGGATCTGGCCGTGCTGCGCGGCACCAGGCACGCCGCACAGGAGTCCGAGCGGGCCGCCGCGCTGTACTCCGCTTCGGTGGGCGCGCACGACAGACGCCCGGGCGGACGGCAGGCCCTCGTCGACAGGCTGGGGCTGATGACCCGCGAACAGGCCTACGCCGCCCACCGGCTGCGAGCCGCCGGCGCGGAGGGGGCATCCACCGAGGACGCGGACGCGGAGGCCCTCGCCTGGGCGCGGGACGACCACACGCGCGCGACGGCCCGCTGCGCGGAGCTGCGCAGCCGGCTCACGGCAGTGGAGAGCGCCGGGCCCGGACACGGGCCCGGGGCCGAACGCGTCCCGCGCCCCCGGGGGGCCGGCAGCGTGCTCCCGGACCCCGCGTCCGGTGGCCCGGCCGGGCCACCGGACGACGGCGTGCGGCAAGAGCGGGACGGCGTACCCGATGAGCCGTACGAACCGGCCCGACCCGCGCCCGCGCCGGGACGCGGTAAGCCGCGAGGCGCGCGGTTCGCCGGCCTGGATCCGGGGGACGACGCGGGCCCCAGCCCCCTGCCGACGACCCACCCCGCCCTGCCCGGCCCTTCAGCGGGCTCCGCCGCCCCGCGCGGGGCCCGCTTCCGAGGTGCCCCGGCGGACGGCACGGGCTCCGCGGGCTCCCCACCCACCACCACGGCGGCCGGCCCGGCCGCCCGCCTCGCCGCCGACGAGACGGTCGGGCTGCTCGTCCGGCTGCGTGCCCAGGGTCGCAGCGGGGAGGCGCACGCCGTGCTCTGCGAGGCAGCCGTCCGGCCCGCCGCCCACCTGCCCGTACTCGCCGTGGCCCTGCACCGGGCGGGTCTTGCAGCCGACTGGGCCACCCTGCTCTGGGAGGTGTCCTCGCTGCAGCCCGCCCAACTGGCCGCCGCGGCCGGTGCGCTGGCCTCGGCCGGCCGTGCCGAGGACTGCGGCCAGGTCCTCCGGCAGGGCGTGGCGCGGCCCGCCGCCGAGATCGCCGACGCCGTGGTGGCCCTCGACCGGGCGGGGCTGGAGCCGGAGGCGCGGGCGCTGCTCGGCGCCTTCGTCCGCGTGCGGAGCGCGCAGGACGCGGCGCGCATCGCCGAGGGCGGGCCGGACGGCCTCGTGCCCCGGCTGCTCGCGGCCGCCCGCGAGGTGTCCGCGGCGCGGGAGCGGGACCTGGTCCACGCGCTGCGGGTGGCAGGGACCGTGACGCCGTGACCGTCAGTACGGCGACCCGTCGACCGTGCGCAGGGTGGGGGAGTGGCGGTCCTCGATGTCCCGCCAGCGATCGCCGTACACCGTCCCGGTGACCCCCCGGTCGCGCAGGAAGTCGTGCGGGAAGCCGAGCGGCACGGCACTCGCCCTGTCCAGCCGTTCGACCGCGTCGGCGTCGAGCCGCACGTCGAGGCAGGCGAGGTTGTCCGCGAGCTGGCGCTCCGTGGAGGCGCCGATGATCGGCACGATGTTGCCCGGCCGTCCGCGCAGCCAGGCCAGTGCCACCTGGGCCGGTGTCCAGCCGCCCTGCTCGGCGATCTCCACGACAGCGGTGACGGTCTCCTGCTCGCGGCGCCGTGTCTCCTCCTGACCGTCGTCGGCGGCGGGCCCGGCGCCGGGGCCCCTGCCCGTGAGCCGGCCGCGGGCGAGCGGACTCCAGGCGAAGACGGCCTGGCCGAAGGCGTGGGCCTGCGGCAGCAGTTCGCGCTCGGGTGTCCGCTCCAGCAGGCTGTAGCGCAGCTGCGAGCCCGCGAACGCGGTCCAGCCGCGCAGCTCGGCAAGGGTGCAGGCCTGCGCGATCTCCCAGGCGGGCCAGTCGGAGACGCCGACGTAGAGCACCTTCCCGGTGCGTACGAGGTCGTCGAGTGCGCGCATCACCTCCTCGACGGGTGTGAAGTTGTCCCGGGCGTGGACCCACAGCACGTCCAGGCGGTCGGTGCGCAGCCGGTCCAGGCTCGCCTCCACCGACCGCACGAGGTTCTTGCGGTGGTTGCCGGCCGCGTTGACGTCGCCGTCGGCGGTCGCGCAGGTGTACTTGCTGGCCAGGACGAGGCTCTCCCGGCGGCGCCCGAGGAGTGAGCCCAGGACCGACTCCGAGGACCCGGCGCCGTAGATGTCTGCCGTGTCGACGAAGTTGCCGCCCGCCTCGGTGTAGGCGTCGAGGATGCGCCCGCTGACCTTCCGGACGCCCTCCGGCTCCGATTCGTGGCTGCCCAATGTCATGGCGCCCAGGGCGAGCTCGCTGACCCGCAACCCGGTCCTGCCGAACAGTGTGTAACGCATACGGTTCCCCCTTCGGTCGGTGGTCACCGGAGGCTACGGGCTGGAGCGCGCTCCATGGCAAGGCCACGGGTCCTGCCCCGGCGCCACGGACTCGCGGGGATATTTCCTGATCCAGTCCGTGGGCGAGCCGGTCTCGAAGCGGGTGCTCGCGTCCACGGCGCCGGGGCAGAGGATCGCGGGGCCGCCGTTGACCCGACCGTCTCCGTCCCCTCGTCCCGGCGGCCAAGGGACCGGGTACGGCCGTGGCGGCCGTCCGCGGCGGCAGGAGGCGCTCGGCCTCCGGGGTGTGGAGCGGGGCGCGCTGATCGAGGCCGCAGGCCCCACCATCAGCGCGCCCACCCCGGTGGTGCCCGCGCGGCCGGCGGCAGCGGGGCCGACCTCGAGGCGCTGCCGTCCGAGCGCGTCACCACCCCGCTCGGCCTTTCCGACACCGACTGCGACCCCGACCGGGCCCAGGCGGCCGGGCACTGGCACGGCAGACCGCACCCGGCGCTGCGCATGCCCCGACAGACCCGGAGGCACCCGCGGCTTCACGCCCTTCGCGGGTCTCCTCCCGGGGTCCGGGAGCGGAGCTCGTGGCCCTCACCGACACGGCTCCCACCCCGCTCGCGCCGTTCGTCCGGGCCGCCTACGGGACCCTGCGCGCGCCGGACGGGGCCCGCACCCGTCAGGTGTGGACCGCTCGGGTGTGAAACATGATCGACTCCGCCGGTTCACGGCGATGGTCTTGCCCCGCCGTGTGGCGGGGCTTACGTTCTCCTCCTACGCACTGTGTCTACGTGCGTAGAAAACGCGTAGAGGCTCTCTGACGCCACGTCGAAGGAGCAGCTCATGTCCCACGTCGTACGCGCCGCACTCGTCCAGGCGACCTGGACCGGCGACACCGAGTCGATGATCGCCAAGCATGAGGCCCATGCCCGCGAGGCCGCCCGGCAGGGCGCGAAGATCATCGGCTTCCAGGAGGTGTTCAACGCCCCCTACTTCTGCCAGGTGCAGGAACCCGAGCACTACCGGTGGGCCGAGGCGGTGCCGGACGGGCCCACCGTCCGGCGGATGCGTGACCTGGCCCGCGAGACCGGCATGGTGATCGTCGTGCCCGTCTTCGAGCTGGAGCAGTCCGGCTTCTACTACAACACCGCCGCGGTGATCGACGCCGACGGTTCGTACCTCGGCAAGTACCGCAAGCACCACATCCCACAGGTCAAAGGCTTCTGGGAGAAGTACTACTTCAAGCCGGGGAACGCCGGCTGGCCCGTCTTCGACACGGCGGTCGGCAAGGTGGGCGTGTACATCTGCTACGACCGGCACTTCCCCGAGGGCTGGCGCCAACTAGGCCTTAACGGAGCGCAGTTGGTGTACAACCCGTCGGCCACCTCGCGTGGCCTCTCCGGGCACCTGTGGCAGCTGGAACAACCCGCATCCGCCGTGGCCAACGAGTACTTCGTCGCCGCGATCAACCGGGTCGGTCAGGAGGAGTACGGCGACAACGACTTCTACGGCACCAGCTACTTCGTCGATCCCCGCGGGCAGTTCGTGGGCGAGGTCGCCAGCGACAAGGAGGAGGAACTCGTCGTGCGCGACCTCGACTTCGGCGTGATCGAGGAGGTCCGGCAGCAGTGGGCGTTCTACCGGGACCGCCGGCCGGACGCGTACGACGGGCTGGTGGAGCCGTGAGCGGTCTGCACGAGCGGCACCTCGCCGTCAGCCCCGGCTGGCTGGCCCTCTACTACCGCCACCCCCTGGAGCTCACCCACGGCGAGGGGCGCCACGTCTGGGACGCGGACGGCAACCGCTACCTCGACTTCTTCGGCGGCATCCTCACCACCATGACCGCGCACGCCCTCCCCGAGGTGACGAAAGCCGTCTCCGAGCAGGCCGGGCGCATCATCCACTCCTCGACGCTCTACCTCAACCGCCCGATGGTCGAGCTCGCCGAGCGCGTCGCCCAGCTCTCCGGCATCCCCGACGCACGGGTCTTCTTCACCACCTCGGGCACCGAGGCCAACGACACCGCCCTGCTGCTCGCCACGGCGTACCGCAGGTCGAACCAGATCCTGGCGATGCGCAACAGCTACCACGGCAGGTCGTTCTCGGCGGTGTCCGTCACGGGCAACCGGGCCTGGTCGCCGACGAGTCTGTCGCCGCTGCAGACCCTGTACGTCCACGGTGGGGTCCGCAGCAGGGGACCTTACGCGGAGCTGAGCGACGAGCGGTTCATCGAGGCGTGCGTGGCCGACCTGGAGGACCTGCTCGGACACACACGGGGAGCCGCGGCACTGATCGCCGAGCCCATCCAGGGCGTCGGCGGCTTCACCGCGCCTCCCGACGGGCTGTACGCGGCCTTCCGGGAGGTCCTCACCCGCCACGGCATCCTCTGGATCTCGGACGAGGTGCAGACCGGCTGGGGACGCACCGGCGACCACTTCTGGGGCTGGCAGGCCCACGCTTCGAGCGGGCCGCCGGACATCCTGACGTTCGCCAAAGGCATCGGCAACGGCATGTCCGTCGGCGGAGTCGTCGCCCGCGCCGACGTCATGAACTGCCTGGACGCCAACTCCATCTCGACGTTCGGGGGGTCCCCGGTCACCATGGCCGCCGGCCTCGCCAACCTCACGTACCTGCTGGAACACGACCTCCAGGGCAACGCGCGGCGGGTCGGCGGGCTGCTCATCGAGCGGCTCCGGGCCGTCGGCGCGGCATCCGCGGCCGTTCGGGAAGTGCGCGGCCGGGGGCTCATGATCGGCATCGAGCTGGTGAAGCCCGGCACCGACGAGGCGGATCCGGAGGCCGCGGCGGCCGTGCTGGAAGCCGCCCGCGCCGGCGGGCTGCTGATCGGGAAGGGCGGCGGCCACGACACCAGCGTCCTGCGGATCGCACCGCCGCTCACGCTCACGGTCGCCGAGGCGGAGGAGGGCGCGGCGATCCTGGCCGACGCCCTGCACGCGGCCGGATGACCGGGCCCGGGACGGGGTGACACGGCCCCGGGGCGGGGCGACGTCACGACCCGGGCCCGACGCCACGGCGCGAGGCGAGGCCCCGCCCGCCCCCTGCCCCGCACCGTCATCGATCAGCAGCAGCCATTCCGCCACCGCGAGGAGGGGTACATGAGCCGCACCGTCATCCACGGCGGACTCGTCGTCACCGCGTCGGACGAGATCCACGCCGACGTACTCATCGAGGGCGGGCGCATCGCCGCCCTCGCCGCCCACGGCACCGACGCCGCCGGGAGCTGGAGCGCCGACCACAGGATCGACGCCACCGGGAAGTACGTCCTCCCGGGCGGCGTCGACGCCCACACGCACATGGAGATGCCGTTCGGCGGGACGTTCGCCTCCGACACCTTCGAGACCGGCACCCGGGCCGCCGCGTGGGGCGGCACCACCACGATCGTCGACTTCGCCGTCCAGACCAGGGGCAGGCCGCTGCGCGAGGGGCTCGACGCCTGGTACGCGAAGGCGGACGGGAACTGCGCCGTCGACTACGCGTTCCACATGATCCTGTCCGACGTGAACGAGTCCTCGCTCAAGGAGATGGATCTCCTGGTCGCTGAGGGCGTCACCTCGTTCAAACTCTTCATGGCCTACCCCGGAGTGTTCTACAGCGACGACGGGCAGATCCTGCGCGCCATGCAGCGGGCCTCGGGCAACGGCGGTCTCGTCATGATGCACGCGGAGAACGGCATCGCCATCGACGTGCTCGTGGAACAGGCCCTCGCCCAAGGCCGTACCGACCCCCGCCACCACGGCGACGTGCGCAAGGTGGCGCTGGAGGCAGAGGCCACCCACCGCGCCGTTCAGCTCGCCCGGGTCGCAGGCTCGCCCCTGTACGTCGTCCACGTCTCCGCCGACGAAGCCCTCGCCGAGATCGCCTCCGCCCGCCACAAAGGGCTACCGGTCTTCGGTGAGACCTGCCCGCAGTACCTCTTCCTGTCCACGGACAACCTGGCCGAACCCGGCTTCGAGGGCGCCAAGTACGTCTGCTCCACCCCTCTGCGGCCCAGGGAGCACCAGGAAGCGCTCTGGCGCGGCCTCAGGAACGACGAACTGCAGGTCGTCTCCACCGACCACTGCCCGTTCTGCTTCTCGGGGCAGAAGGAGATGGGCCGGGGCGACTTCTCGAAGATCCCCAATGGCATGCCCGGCGTGGAGAACCGTATGGACCTCCTCCATCAGGCGGTGCTGGACGGCCATATCTCCCGGCGTCGCTGGATCGAGATCGCCTGCGCCTCCCCGGCCCGGATGTTCGGGCTCTATCCGAAGAAGGGGACCATCGCGCCGGGGTCCGACGCCGACGTCGTCATCTACGACCCGCACGCCGAACAGGTCATCTCCGCCGAGACGCACCACATGAACGTGGACTACTCGGCCTACGAGGGCAAGCGCGTGACGGGACGGGTGGAGACGGTGCTCTCCCGCGGGGTGGCGGTGATCGAGGACCGTGCGTACGTGGGCCACGCGGGCCACGGGGCGTACCTGCCACGGGGGATCTGCCAGTACGTGTGACACCGGTGGCGGTGCGGGCCGCCGTGTCCGGACGGAAGCGCCCGGGGGCCGGGTTGACCTCGGGCGCGTCGACGGGCTGAATGGCTCCTCTCCCTCGTCCGGCGCCGGCTACGGGGGCACCTCCCGCAGCACCCGGAAAGAGAGCGCGATGAAGATCGTCGACGCGAAGGTCGTCGTCACCAGCCCCGGCCGCAATTTCGTCACCCTCAAGCTGACCACCGACGAGGGCCTCACCGGCCTCGGTGACGCCACCCTCAACGGCAGGGAACTCGCCGTCGTCGGCTACCTCACCGACCATGTGGCACCCCTGCTCGTCGGTCTGGACCCGCACCGGATCGAGGACACCTGGCAGTCCCTGTACCGGGGCGCCTACTGGCGGCGCGGGCCGGTGACGATGGCCGCGATCGCCGCGGTCGACGTCGCGCTGTGGGACATCAAGGCCAAGGCCGCCGGGCTTCCGCTCTACCAACTGCTCGGCGGTGCGAGCCGGGACCGCGTCGGCACGTACGGGCACGCGAACGGCCGCGACATCCCCGAACTGCTCGACTCGGTACGCGCCCGCCTCGCCCAGGGCTACCCCGCCGTCCGCATCCAGTCGGGCATCCCGGGGCTGAAGGCCGTGTACGGGGTGTCCACCACCGACGCCGGAGGCGCGCCCGTCCCGCACCAGCAGGCCCGCCCTCTGGTGGAGGACTGGGACACCGACGCCTACCTGCGCCACATGCCTGCCGTGTTCGAGGCGGTACGCGCCGAGTTCGGCGCCGAACTGCCCCTCCTGCACGACGCCCACCACCGGCTCACGCCCGTCCAGGCGGCCCGGCTGGGCAAGGACCTGGAGCCGTACCGCCCGTTCTGGCTGGAGGACTGCACACCCGCCGAGAACCAGGAGGCGCTGCGCATGGTGCGCCGGCACACCACTACACCGCTGGCCATCGGCGAGGTGTTCAACACCATGCACGACTACCAGGCCCTGATCACCGAGCAGCTGATCGACTACGTGCGTTCGGCGGTCACCCACTTCGGTGGTGTCACACCGCTGCGCAAGCTGTTCGACTTCGCCGCGCAGTACCAGATCAGAAGCGCGGTGCACGGCCCGGAGGACATCTCCCCGGTGGGTATGGCCGCCGCGATCCACCTCGACCTCGCCGTGCACAACTTCGGCATCCAGGAGTACTCCGGTCACAACCCGCTCACCGAGGAGGTGTTCCGCCACGGGTACACCTTC
This sequence comes from Streptomyces sp. B1I3, assembly GCF_030816615.1. Classification (NCBI taxonomy): domain Bacteria; kingdom Bacillati; phylum Actinomycetota; class Actinomycetes; order Kitasatosporales; family Streptomycetaceae; genus Streptomyces; species Streptomyces sp. B1I3. Next base: position 1,635,347 of record NZ_JAUSYD010000001.1, on the reverse strand, counting down.
ACGGACGGTCACCTGCACCCGGGTGAGACCCCCGGCATCGGCGTCGAACTGGACGAGGACCTGGCTGCCGCCCACCCGTACGAGGCGGCCTACCTGCCGGTCAACCGGCTCCAGGACGGAACCGTCCACGACTGGTGAAAGAGCCGGGCCCGCACGTCGCGGGCACCGGCGCCCTCCCCTCGCGGTGGACGCGTGTAGACGACCTCTTCCCAAGGCGCGGAAACCGGTCCAGGATTGTCCCCCGCGACCCGCTCCCCAGACGTCGCCGTACACCGTCCGGCACGTCCCGATGTGGAAGGATCTTCCGGAGCACGTCACCCGAGGCAGCGCCCCACGACTCACCGGCCGCGCCCGGCCGCGACACGTACCCCCTGTGCGCCGCCTGCCCGTTCCTCGACCAGGAGCAGCCATGGATTTCGGACTCGTCCTCCAGACCGATCCGCCCGCCTCGGCCGTCGTCGGGCTCATGCGCCGCGCCGAACGCAACGGGTTCCGCTACGGCTGGACGTTCGACTCGGCCGTGCTCTGGCAGGAGCCCTTCGTCATCTACAGCCGGATCCTGGAGCACACCGAGCGGCTGATCGTCGGCCCGATGGTGACCAACCCGGGCACGCGCACCTGGGAGGTCACGGCCTCCACCTTCGCCACCCTCAACGAGATGTACGGCAACCGCACCGTCTGCGGCATCGGGCGCGGTGACTCGGCCATGCGGGTGGCCGGCCGCAAGCCCAACACCCTGGCGAGGCTGGGCGAGGCCATCGAGGTGATCCGCGATCTCGCCGAGGGGCGAGAGGCCGTCGTCGACGGGCAGCAGGTCCGCATCCCCTGGGTGAAGGACGGCAGACTCCCCGTGTGGATGGGGGCCTACGGTCCCAAGGCACTCGCTCTGGCCGGCCGGAAGGCGGACGGCTTCATCCTCCAGCTGGCCGACCCCTACCTCACCGAGTGGATGATCAAAGCGGTACGCGCGGCGGCGGCCGACGCGGGCCGGGACCCGGACTCGGTCACCATCTGCGTCGCCGCACCCGCCTACGTGAGCGACGACCTCGACCATGCCCGCGGGCAGTGCCGCTGGTTCGGCGGGATGGTCGGCAACCACGTCGCCGACCTCGTCTCCCGGTACGGCGAACACTCGGACCTCGTGCCGGAGGCGCTGACGGCGTACATCGCCGGACGGTCCGGCTACGACTACGGCCACCACGGCCGCACCGGAAACCCGGACACGGCCTTCGTGCCCGACGAGATCGTCGACCGGTTCTGCCTGCTGGGCCCGGCGGAGGCGCACATCGACAAGCTCGAGGCGCTGCGCGACCTGGGCGTCGACCAGTTCGCCGTCTATGCCATGCACGACGCGAGAGAGGCGACGATCGACGCCTACGGCTCCACGATCATCCCCGCCCTGTCCGCCTGACCCGCCTTCCTCTCCGTCCGTACGGCCGCTCCCCGCCCCTCCCGCTGTACGCGCCTGGGCCGCACACACCGCCCCCGCGCACCGCACGGCCCCGCTCCCGGGCGAAGGGCCCGGCCGCCATGACCGCAGCCGTCGCACCTGCCCCACCCGTCCCGCGGTCCGGCACGAGGGGCCCGTGCCGCCCGGCAAGGCCGTGGCCCTCCGGTACGCCGCGCCCACCCACCCCGACGGGGCCGCACCGCCGGTGCGTCGTACGGACATGGGCAGGCCGTCAGGTGGTACACGCAGCAGGAGCACGAAGAGCACCGTCGTACGACTGACCGGAACGGAGAACGCCCATGCGTGAAGCCACCCAGACCGAAGTACGCCGCGCTTTCGACAACGGCCTGCCGGGTCTGCGGCCACCGCGGTCCGTGATCGTCATCGGCGCAGGCCTTGCCGGGCTGGCCGTCGCCCACGAACTCGCCGCGCGCCGATGCGAGGTGACGGTCCTGGAAGCCGATACCCGGCCCGGCGGGCGCGCCTACACGTTACGGGCTCCGTTCGCCGACGGGCTGCACGCGGAGGCGGGTGCGATGACGCTCACGCCGCACTGTCACTACGCGATGCACTACCTGCGCGAACTCGGCGTGGAGACGGAGACCGCCGACCTCTACGACACCACCTTCTCCTACTTCGCGCAGGGACGGTTCTTCACCCCCGACCCGGAGGCGGTGGCCGCAGCGGGACTGGCGCTCCACCCGCACGAGAAGGACCTCGGCGTCGCGGGCATGATCGAGCGGTACGTGACCGCCGTCAGCGACAGCCTCCAGCCGGACATCAGCGCCCCCGACTGGGAGGCCACCGAGCTGCTCGCCCCGTACGACCGGCGGTCCGTGCACCAGGTCCTGACGGACCGCGGCGCCTCCCAGGCTGCCATCGATCTCATGGAGCCCATGTTCCTGGAGATGCGCGGAGGTGACCTGAAGACGGCGTCGGCGCTTTCCTGGCTGCGCCACGAGGCGAGCCCGCACTCGCTCAGCAACGCCGACCCCCGCTGGGCGAAGGTGAAGGACGGCACCGACCGGTTCCCGGGCGCGTTCGCGGAACGGCTCAAGAGCAGGATCCACTACCGCCGTCCCGTGGTCCGCGTCGAACAGGACGAGGAGCGGGCCCGGGTCACCTACCTCGACCACGGCGCCATGCGGTCCATGGAAGCCGAACGGGTCGTCGTCACCGTCCCGTTCAGCGCGATCCGGCACATCGACTTCACCGACGCAGGCCTCTCCGACGCGAAGCACGACGCGATGCGCCGGGTGAAGTACTCGTCCGTCGTCCGGGTGTACCTCCAGATGCGCAGCCAGTTCTGGCCGCAGCGGAACGCGAGCTTCTCCACCGACCTGCCCATACGCTGGATACGCGACGCGACGCCCCAGCTGCCGGGACCCAGGAAGATACTGGAGTGCCTGATGACGGGATGGCGTGCGCGGGCGGTCTCCGTCATGACCGAGGAGGAGCGCCAGAACTTCGTGCTGGCCGAACTCGACCGGATGCTCCCGGGGGCCCGCGACCACTTCGAGACCGGCGCGTCGGTCTGCTGGGACGAACGGCCCTACGCGGAAGGGGCCTACATCCTTCCCGAGCGCGGGCACAGTGGCCTGCTGCCGGTGATCCGCAGGCCGGAGGGGCGCGTCCACTTCGCCGGGGACCACGCCGGCTTCGAACCCAACGGCGGTTCGATGACCTTCGCCCTGGAGTCCGCGGCCCGCACCGTCCTGGAACTCGGCCGGAACGGCACTCCCTGAGGACCGGCCGGCTTCAGCCCAGGAGCGAGCGCAGTACCTCGGCCCCGTCCGTGGTCATGACCGACTCCGGGCGGAACTGCACGCCCCGGACGGCCCGGCCGTGCATCGCGATCAGCTCCCGCCCGTCCGGGCCCAGGCACAGCGCGGGCAGGCCGCGGCGAGCGGGCGCGGCGCCGGCCGGGCCGGTCGTGAGCGCGTAGGTGTTGCGGAAGGCGGCCGTGACCGGCCGGCCGAAGACCTCGACCTCCCTGCCGAGTCCGGTGCCGGCCCTGGCCGTGACCCGCGCGTCCGGTACGGCGGCGAGCGCCAGTAACTGGAAGCCGAGCCCCACCCCTGCCACCGGGGCCGCGCCTGGCAGCCGCTCCCGCACGAGTGACGCGCACATCTGCCTGAGCACCGCCATCCGGGGGCTGCCGGGGGCGTCGGGCCGGCCCGGGCCGGAGGCCAGCAGCACGGGCCCCCGGTGCCGTGACAGGGTGTCGCCCGTGTCCGGATCGTCGTACCGGACCACCTCCGGTGGCCCGTGGACCGAGGCCACCATGTGGACCAGGGCGGCCAGGTCCTCCCCGCCCGTGTCGAGCACGAGCACACGGCCGGCCCGCCCCGTCGGTGCGCTCCCGCCGCTCGTCCAGAACGACGAGAACTCCGCGTGCCGCCGGACCAGGATCTCCCGGACGGACCCGTCGCTCCCCGGTGCGGCGGCACCGGGTTCGGTGCCGCCGGACCCGCGGCGGCGCCGGGAGGCCGGCGGGGCCGGCTCCGTCGTGAGGGCCGTCAGCACGGCCCGTCCCTTGGTCCGCGTCTCCGCCGCCTCGGACTCCGGTGACGACCGGCTGCCGATGGTCGCCCCCACCGACAACCGCGCACGGCCCAGGTGATCGATGTCCAGGGTCCTGATCACCGCTGCGGAGTCCAGTTCCTCGTCGCCCCGGGCATCGCGGCCGAGCAGCGCGAGGAGACCGCCGTAGTACCCCCTGCCGGTCGTCTCGTGACGGTGGATGGCCCGGCACGCCTCGGCATACGGGCTTCCCACCGTCGTCGAGGCGAACAGTGCCCGCGAAAGGGTCTCGGGGGCGCTCAGCACCGCGGGTCCGCTGATCCGGCACTGGGTGTGCAGCAGATGGGCCATCCGCCGCAGGAAGGGTCCCTCCACCCGTACGTCCGGGCCGGCCAGGCCGCACAGCACCGACAGCTCCGCGTCCACCGTGGTCGCCAGCTCCTCGGACTCCTTGCGGTCGGCGAGGAAGGCGAGCACCTCTCCGGCGCGCGGGCCGTGGGGCGGGCAGCGGTACGTCCCGCACAGGGGGTTCATCACCACCCTGCGGTTCTCGATGGACACGTGTCCCTGCGGTGTCGCCCCCACCAGGGTGGTGGGCCGCTCGCCCCCGGTGTGCACGAGGAAGGTCCAGTACGCTCCCGATTCGGCGGTCAGCAACCGCCGGAACAGCTCCACCGCGACCGCCGGCCGGAAGCCGGGCAACCGGGCGGTGCAGTCGCGCCGGATCAGGACGTTCAGGCCCCCACGGGCCGCGTCCGAGGTCGCGACCTCTCTCACCAGCCTCTCGTAGTGGGCGTCGTCCGTCGTGAAGCCCACGTCCTGCCACCGCACCGGCTCGTCGCCGCCGCGGCCGGTGAGCGCCTGCTCCGGCAGCAGGTGGTGCTCGGAGATCCGCAGGACGCGCAACGGGGTGCCGTCGTCATGGCATCGCAGGCCGTGCTCGGCCACCTGCCGGAAGGGCAGCAGAGCCAGGGCGTGGGGACCCCGCGCGCCGTCGGGCGCACCGATCCCCTCCAGCGAGCGGACGGTCTCCATCTCGCCGAAGAACACTTCCACCGGGCCCGGTCCGGGCGCACCGGCGTGATGCCTGCGCAGCAGGGCGAAGGGTGGCGGGGCCGCCCCGTACAGACGTTCCAGCAAGCGGGTGCCGCTCCCCTCGGTGACGTCGAAGTCCGTCGGTCCCATGGGCTGCGGCCTCCCTCTCGCTCCGCCGGACGGCGGTCTGCCGGTCCGTCTGATTCAACTCGTTACCCACCGGATAGGCTTTATGGCCTGACGGGCTGCAAGTGGCGTACGGAACAAGCCACTTGGATCGGCCGAGCTGCTTGCGCAGGCCGGATGCCCTGTGTGCCCCGCGCGCCACCGAGTCACTCGACCGAGTCCCAGTGAGGTGTCATGCGTATCGCGATCATCGGAGCCGGCCCCGGCGGCCTCTACACGGCCGCACTCGTCAAACGGCTCCGGCCCGGATGTGAGATCGACGTCTGGGAGGCCAACGCCCCCGACGAGACCTTCGGTTTCGGTGTGGTCTTCTCCGAGGGGGCGCTCGGCGGCATCGAGGCGGCCGACCCCCGATTGTTCGCCCGCCTGGCCGCCGAGTGCGCCCAGTGGTCCAGGATCGACGTCCACCACCGCGGCCGGACCATGCGCAACGGTGGTTACCGCTTCTCGGCGATCGGCCGGCGTGTCCTGCTGAGCATGCTGCGTACGCGCTGCGAGGAACTGGGCGTGACCATCCGCTACGGCACGCGCGCTCCCGAAGCGGCCCTGCTGGCCGGGGCGTACGACCTGGTGGTGGCGGCCGACGGGGTCAACTCCTCGACGCGCGAGGCCCACCGGGAGAAGTTCGGCACCGAACGCGGCGAGCGCGGTTCGCGTTACCTGTGGCTCGGCACCGACCGGACCTTCACCGCCCTGACCTTCGCCGTCGCCGACACGGAGTTCGGCTCGATGCACGCACACGCCTACCCCTACGCCCCCGGGCTCAGCACGTTCATCGTCGAGGTCGACGACCACGTCCGGGAGGCCGCCGGGTTCACGGGGCAGGGCTCCGACACGCGGGGCGGCGGACGCGCGGACGGCGGCCCGGCCGACGTCGACCGGATCGCCGGAATCTTCGCCGACGTGCTGGAGGGCCACCGGCTGCGGACGAACAGGTCGCGGTGGGGGCGCTTCTCGGACGTCCGTAACCGGTGCTGGAGCCACGGCAACATCGTTCTGCTCGGGGACAGCGCGCACACCACGCACTTCTCCATCGGATCGGGGACCAGGCTGGCCATGGAGGACGGCCTGGCCCTCGCCCTGGCGGTGGACAGGCACGGAGCGGCGCCCGAAGCCCTCACCGCCTACGAGGCGGAGCGCAGGCCGGACGTGGAGTCCATGCAGCGCACCGCGCGGATCAGCCAGGAGTGGTTCGAGGAGCTGGATCAGTACACGGACCTCGGCATGGAGGCGTTCAACGCCCACCTGATCACCCGCAGCGGCCGGCTCACCCAGGACGACCTGCCGCCCCGGCCCCCGGACCAGGTCGAGCTGATCCGCGACCGCTTCGCCGAGGCCGACCGCCGGCTCCGGGGCACCGCCGCCCGCTGACCGGCGGTCACCGCGTCGGGCCCCCCGGCCGAAGTGGCCGAGGGGCCTCGCCCCCGTCTCCACGGCACCGGGTCAGGGCGCGGAGCGCCGCTCGGCCACCGACCTGCCACCCACGAACCAGTGCGTCGGCGACGACTCCTCCACGATCACCCGCACGGCGTCCACAGGGGTGCCGAGGGTCTCGTGCACCGCGGCGGTGAGCGCCCGGCCGAGGGACGCCACCTCCTGCGGTGACCGCCCGTCCAGCAGAGTGACGTGTATGAGAGGCATGCCGAACTCCGATCGGATGTGTGTGCTGCGGGGGAGGCGTACTTCAGGAGGATCGGGTCTTCCGGCCGCGCAGATCCGCGGCGAGACTGCGGCCCGTGTGCGAGTCCTTCGCCCGTGACAGCTCCGCGGGTGTGCCCTCGAACACCACGTGCCCCCCATGGGTGCCGGCGTCCGGACCGAGATCGACGACCCAGTCGGCGTGCTTGACGACGTCGAGGTCGTGCTCGATCACGATCACGGTGTTGTCGCTGTCCACGAGCCGGTCGAAGAGGTCCAGCAGCCGGCCGGTGTCGCTCATGTGCAGGCCGGTGGTCGGCTCGTCGAAGACGTAGACGCTGCCCGTCTCCTTGAGGCGGTGGGCGAGCTTGAGCCGTTGCCGTTCACCGCCGGAGAGCGTGGACAGCGGCTGGCCCAGGGTCAGGTAGCCGAGCCCGACCTCGGTGAGGAGGTGCAGCTTCCGCAGGACGGGCGCGTCGTCGAAGAAGCCGGCCGCCTCCTCGACCGTCATGGCCAGGACGTCGACGACCGTTCTGCCGTCCACGGTGTGGCGCAGTGCCTCGTCGTTGAACCGCCGGCCGTCGCAGCGTTCGCACACGGTGGTGACCGGGTCCATGAAGGCCAGGTCCGTCTCGATGACGCCCTTGCCGTTGCACTCCGGGCAGGCGCCCTCGGAGTTGAAGCTGAACAGTCCCGGCTTCTCGCCCGAGGCACGGGCGAACTGCCGTCGCACGGTGTCCATGATGTCGGTGTACGTGGCCGGGTTGGAGCGCAGGGAGATGCCGACCGACGACTGGTCGATCACGATGGCCTCGGGGTGCTGAGCGGTGAACACCCGGGAGATGAGGGTGCTCTTGCCGGAACCGGCCACACCGGTCACCGCCGTCAGCACCCCCGTGGGGATGTCGACCGTGACGTCGCGCAGATTGTGCAGGCCGGCGTCGCGGACGGTCAGGAAGCCGGTGGGGGAGCGGTGCCGCTCCTTGAGCCCGGTGATGTTCGTCAGCTGCTTGCCGGTCACGGTGCGGGACCTGCGCAGACCCGCCGGGGTGCCCTCGAACGTCACCTCGCCGCCGTCACGGCCGGCTCCGGGGCCCATGTCGACGACGTGGTCGGCGATCGCGATGACGTCCCGGTCGTGCTCCACGACCAGCACGGTGTTCCCCTTGTCGCGCAGCGCGAGCAGGATCTCGTTCATGCGGCGTACGTCGCGCGGATGGAGGCCGACACTGGGCTCGTCGAAGATGTATGTGAGACCGGTCAGGCTGCTGCTCAGGTGCCGCACCATCTTGAGCCGTTGGGCCTCGCCGCCGGACAGGGTCGTGGTCTGCCGCCCGAGGGACAGATAACCGAGCCCGACGGACCTGATGCGCTCCAGCGCGGCCCGCGCGCCCGCCACCACCGGCTTGACGGCCGGAGCGTCGACGCGGGCGAGCCGCTCGATCAGCTCGGTGATCTCCATCGCGGTGAAGTCCGCGATGTTGTCCCCGTCGATGCGCGAGGCGAGGGCCGCCGCGTTGAGCCGGCCGCCGTGGCAGACGGCGCAGGGGCCCTGGGTCACCACCCGTTCGAGCGCCTCGCGCTCCTTGCCCTTCGCGTGGTCGAGGCCGGGCTTGACGTACCGGCGGGTGAAGCGCTCGACGATCCCCTCGTACTCGTTCTTGTACACGCCGTTGCGGCCGGCCCGGTCGACGGTGAACCCCTTGCCGTGCAGCAGCAGTTCGCGGTCCTTCTCGGAGAAGTCGCGCAGCGGCAGGTCCGGGTCGAAGAGCCCGGACTCGCCGTAGAGCTGCCACTGGAAGGTGCCGACCGCGAACGACGGGAAGTTGATCGCCCCCTCGTTGAGGCTCTTGCTCTCGTCGAGCAGCCGGCCGAGTTCCAGCCGTACCGTCGAGCCGAGGCCCTGGCACTCCTCGCACATGCCGCGCGGGTCGTTGTAGGAGTACAGGTGGGACGGACCCAGGCGTGGGCTGCCGGCGCGGGAGAAGAGCACCCGCAGCATGGGCAGGATCTCGGTCATCGTGCCGACCGTCGAACGGGCGTTGCCGCCGACCTGCCGCTGGTCGATGACGATCGCCGTGGAGAGGTTCTCCATCACCTCGGCGTCCGGACGCTCGTACTTGGGCATCCGGTTGCGGACGAAGGCCGGCAGGGTCTCGTTGAGCTGCCGCTGGGACTCGACCGCGATGGTGTCGAACACCACCGAGGACTTGCCCGATCCGGAGACCCCGGTGAAGACGGTCAGCTTCCCCTTCGGAATACGGAGGTTGACGCCCTTGAGATTGTTCTGCCGGGCCTCGCCCAGAACGATGAAGTCTTCGCGGTCGCTCTTGCGGTGAGCCGCCATGTCAGCCCCTTCCCCAGCTGGACGGATGATTTCCATGGGGAAACCATTCCACGTGCTCCCCTCCTACCCGGCAATCGCGTACGCCTGCGCGCCGCGTGGACTCGCCGCCCCGAGCACGAGACCGTCCCCTGTCAGTCCGGTGGCGCACACCTTGCTCAGTGAGTAGTCGGCCACCAGCTCCACCTCGTGTCCTCGGCGCCGCAGCAGTTCCAGTTCCCCGGCGGGCCAGCCGCGCTCCGCCACGACGGTCCCGGGGCGGAACCGGCGCGGCGCGAAAGAAGTGGGTACGTGGTCGGTGTGGAAGGTCCGCGCCTCGATGGCCGCCTGCGGACCCATGCCGTGGTCCACGTGGTTGAGGAAGAAGCCCAGGGTCCACTGGTCCTGCTGGTCGCCACCCGGTGTGCCGAACGCCAGATGCGGTCGGCCGTCCCGCAGGACCATGGTGGGGCTGAGCGTGGTGCGGGGGCGTTTGCCCGGCGCCAGCGTGTTGTTGTGGCCCGGCATCAGCGTCGCCATCTGGCCCCGGGTGCCGAGGGGGAAGCCCAGCCCCGGTATCACCGGAGAGCTCTTGAGCCAGCCGCCGCTGGGCGTCGCCACCACCATGTTGCCCGCGGCGTCGGTGGCGGTGACGCAGCAGGTGTCGCCGGTGGCGGCGGTCAGCTTCATGATGGCCGGAATGCCCTGCTCCAGCTCACCCAGCCAGGCCGGGTCCGCCGGTGCGGCACTGTCGTCGTGCAGCGGCGGGAGCAGCGGCTCGCGCCCGCCGGGCCGGCCGGGCCGCAGTTCTCCGGAGGCCTCGGAGCCGATGAGCGCGCGCCGTTCGGCTGTGTACGCCGGGTCCAGCAGGCCCCGCATCGGCACATCGGCGTGGGCCGGGTCGCCGTACCACGCCTCGCGGTCGGCGAAGGCGAGCTTGGCGGCCTCGACCACCGTGTGCAGGTACGCGGCACTGCCCGGCCCCATCCCGGCCAGGTCGAAGCCCTCCAGCAGGGCCAGTTGCTGGAGGAAGACCGGGCCCTGCGACCACGGGCCCGCCTTGTGCACCGTATGGCCCCGGTACTCCAGGCTCAGCGACTGCTCCAGCCCCGGCCGCCACGCGGCCATGTCCGCACCGGTCAGCAGCCCGCCGTTCCGCCGCCCGGTGGAGTCCATCTCCTCCGCCTTGGCCAGATAGGTGTCGATCGCCTCCGCCACGAAGCCGGTGTGGAACGCCTCCGTCGCCGCGTCGATCTGCCCCTCACGGTCCCGCCCCGACGCCTTCGCCTCGCTCACGATGCGCCGGAAGGTGCGAGCCAGTACGGGGTTGGTGACCCGCTCCCCGGCCTGCGGAGCGACGCCCCGCCGCAGGTATGTGCGGCCCGATTCCGTCCAGGTGTCGCGGAAGAGTTCCGACAGTGCGCCGATCATGGCCGCCGCCTTGGGCAGCAGGGGATATCCCCGTTCCGCGTAACCGATGGCGGGCTCCAGTACGACCTCCAGGGGCAGCGTGCCGTACTCCTTCAGCAGCCGGAGCCAGGCGCCGAAGGCCCCCGGGACGACAGCCGGCAGCAGTCCGGAACCGGGGACCACGGCAAGGCCCCGCTCGGTGAAGGCGTCCGGGGTCGCCGCTGCGGGCATCGGTCCCTGCCCGCAGATGACGTCGACCCGGCCGGAGCCGGAGCGGTGGGCGAGGATGGGCACATCACCGCCCGGGCCGTTGAGGTGCGGCTCCACCACCTGGATGACGAAGGCGGCGGCGGCCGCGGCGTCGAAGGCGTTCCCGCCGCGGCCGTACATGGACATGCCGACCGTGGAGGCCAGCCAGTGAGTGGATGCCACGGCACCGCGGGTGCCGTGCAGTTCCGGTCGGAAAAGCACGTGGGAAGTCCCTTTCTGCTGGTGAGAGGTGCTGGCGTGGCGCTCAGGGCCGTCGCGGCGCGGCCATCCGGCCGGACGCGGCGGCGGCGACCCGGCCGTGCACCGTGGCGGCCGTGGCCCGGCCCTCCCGCAGGTCGACGGTGCAGGAGAGGGTGGCCGGCCGGCCCAGGTCCTCGCCCTGGAGAACCCGGTAGGCGTGCCGGCCGTCCGTGCCGGGCAACGCCTTCTCCCGGGCCAGCCAGGCGCCGAGTCCCAGGGCGGCGGAAGCGCAGGCCGGGTCTTCGGGCATGCCGTATCCGGGTGCGAACACCCGGATACGCGCGGTCCGGCTCGCGGGGTCGTACGCGACGAGCACCGCGTCAGGGCAGTCCTCCCAGACCGGGTCGGTCAGGTCGGCCGAGGCCGCGGCCAGTGCCTCCTCGCGCACCGGCAGGAAGTGGAAGGCCGGTCCGAAGCCGGTGAGGTGCGGCGTCGCGGAGAGATCGGAGCCGGACAGGCCGCACGCTGCCAGGAGGGGGCGGGGATCCCATTCGGGCCGCAGCAGCGGCGTACCCTCGACGGCCAGGCCGGAGCCGTCGGACCCGGCCGTCACGGTGAGCTGCCGGCCTCCGCACTCCTGCACCGCCTTGCCGGCCGCTGTCCGTCCGGTACGGACCAGCGCACTGGCCGTGCCCACCGCGCTGTGCCCTCCGAACGGCGACTCCCCGGTCGGCGTCATCACCCGCACCCGGTAGGTGGATCCCGGGAGTTCGGGCGGTAGGACGAACGCCGTCTCGGTCAGGGCCAACTCCCGGGCGACAGCCAGCATGTCCGCCTCCGAGAGTCCCTGCGCGTCGGGTACGACCCCGAGGGCACAGCCGTTGAACGGTGTGTCGGTGAACATGTCGACGATCTCGTATTCGATCACCGTCCGCCTCCTGCGGTGTTCTGCCGTGCGGTGGCGCCTGTGATGTGCGGGCGCGGGAGGAGCACCTCGTCCGCGACGGCCTCCAGCACGCGCGGATCACCTTGGTAGGGGAAGGACTCCCGCGGCCAGTGCACGACCAGGTCGGTGATGCCCAGCTCGCCGAAACGGCCCACCGCGTCACGGTAGGACTCGACGGATTCGAGGACTCCGCCGACCAGGGCACCGGTCAGCAGGAGCCGGTTCAGCGTGGCCGGGTCGCGTCCCACCGCGGCGCAGGCGGTGTCCAGGCGGTCGAGTTGGCGTGCGATCTCGGGCAGTGCCTTCTCGTAGGGCAGGGCGTCGAAGCGGCCCGGTGGTCCAGCCGTGACCCAGGTGTCCGCTTGCCGGGCCGCCAGCCGCATGCCGCGCGGCCCGGTCGCGGCCACGGCGAACGGCGCTCGGGGGCGCGTGAGGCACCCCGGGTTCATGGGCACGTCCCGGAAGTCGTAATGGGCGCCCGCGTAGGAGGCGACCCGGTCGGTCAGCAGCCGGTCCAGCGCCTCGACGAACTCGGCGAACCGGTCGGCGCGTTGACGCGGGGTGCGTTCGGTCGGGTCCACCACCCGGTCGTCCAGGCCACCCGCCCCGGCGCCCAGGCCGCAGACGAACCGTCCCCCGGCGATGTCCTCCAGCGACATCAACTCCTTCGCCAGGGTCACCGGATGCCGGTAGGTGGGGGTGGCCACCATCGTGCCCAGCGTGATCCGCGAGGTGACGGCGGCAGCGGCGGCCAGTGTGGGGACGGAGGCGAACCAGGGCTTGTCACGCAGCCACCGCCACATCAACTGGTCGTAGGTCCAGGCGTGGTCGAAGCCGAGCCGCTCGGCCCGGACCCACTGGTCGCGAGCCTCGGACCAGCGCCGTTCGGGCAGGATCACCACTCCGTGACGCACTCGTTCTCAACTCCGTTCCGTGTCGGGCGTCCGCGCACCGGCGGGCGGTCAGGACGGGGTGCTGTGCAGCACCTTCGGCTTGAGCTGCCGGGCCGCGACGTCGATCCGGCTCAGGCACGCGGGGAAATCCCTCTCGTAACGCCGTACCTCGTCGCTCCGCAACTCCTCGGGGAAGGCCGCCTCGTCCTCCGGTGTGAGGCCCGGGTAGAGCCCGTTGGTCGCGACGTCGAGCGAGATCGCGCGCAGCCGGCTCCGTAACTGGTCGACCAGCTCCACCGCGCCGACCGGCGCCCTCAGGGTCAGGAAGTAGTTGTCGTAGATCAGCGCCTGCGTCTCGGGGCGCGTCGGCGTGGTCTCCCCGGTGGATTCCTGGAGCAGTGACCGGCCGCCGGGCACCAGCTTGGCCGCCACCCCCGAGTGCACCGTGTGGTACATCCGGACCGCGTGCTTCAGCTTCTCGCCCTCGGGCGTGCTGACCCACTCCGTCTTCTTGCCCCTCAGCAGGCTCCGCACGGGCGCGAAGTCCGGGGCCCAGGTGCCGCTGAAACTGCGGTGCTGGAGGTACATGCTGGGACGGATGACCGCGCCGTAGATGTCGACCGGGCACGAGCTGGTGTAGAGCAGCATCGAGGTGTACGCGTCCGTGAGGTCCGCCATCGCGCACAGGGACGGGGCGGGATCGGTCCGGGTGCGGGCCTGGTGCAGGGCGTGCGCGGTCAGCTGCCAGATGGCGAAGGTGGCCTGGTGCCCCGTGATCCAGCGGAACCAGAAGAGCTGGTGGGAGAAGTCGGTCGAGGCGAGGGCGGCACCCGCCCGCGGGCAGACCCCGCTCCGGTCCACGAGTGACTCGTCGGCCGGCAGTACGTCGGGTATGCCGTACCCCGCGTCGGGCGTCGGGGGCACGGGCAGGGTCAGCGGTTCCAAGCCGTACGGGAAGTCCCCGAAATCCCAGCCTTCGGGTACGGGCAGTTCGGTCACGGTGCGGTGGACACGCGTATTCATCGGTCTCCTCCTGGCGGGACGTAGGTGAACTCGAACTCCAGCCCGTTGACGTCCAGGACGTAACAGCTCTGCACACCGTCCGCGTCGGTGACGATGTCGGTGGGCTGTTCGTCGCCGGCGAAGGTGTAGCGGCCGGACTCGTACAGGCGTAACCATCGGTCACGCCAGGCCCGGAGCTCTTCGGCCGATCCGGTGGACAGGCAGATGTGCTGGAACTGACGGGTGTTGCCGCCGGGGACGGCGTTGTCGTGCCCGGCGCGTTCGAAGAGGTGGAAGCGCAGGCCGGCCACCGCCAGCTCGGTCAGCCGGGTGATACCGGGCAGCCGGCTCAGCGTGAGGTCGGAGAACGTGTCCAGGGTCCAGTTCGGCCGGCAGCCGAAGAACTCCTCGTACCAGGCGACGCAGTTGTCGAGGTCGCCCGTCTGCACTCCCACGTGGTGAAGCTCCGGTACGAGGTCGGAGCCCGTCGGTGGCTCTGTCGCGGTCAGGGTTCGATGCAAGGTACTGCGCTCCTCTCGTTGCAAGAGAGATCGAATTGTTTTCCTCGTTCAGGCTAGCGATTACCGAGAAATTCGGTCAAGTGCGGGAGGGGTTTTTCAATTCAATCGCCGAGGTGGATCGGGGAAACATTTCCAGGGCAGCACGAATCGATGGATCGACTATCGGTCATATGTCATGCAATTCTTGTGAAATTTACTTTCGGGGCTTGCCCGTACCGTCCCTTCCGGAGAATATTGGTGTCATGGAACAGAAACTGTGGAGCGCGGTGGACAGCTACTTCGATACGGTTCTCGGTGACGAGGACCCCGCACTGGCGGCCGCCGCCCAGGCGCACATGGCATTCGATCTCCCGGATATCGGGGTCTCCCGGCCCCAGGGGAAACTGCTGCACCTGCTGGCCCGTATCCAGGGTGCCGAGCGCATTCTTGAGATAGGCACCTTCGGCGGGTACAGCACCATCTGGCTCGCCCGGGCGCTGCCGCCCGGCGGGCGGCTGGTCACCATCGAGTGGGAACGCGCGTTCGCCGAGGCCGCCGCAGGCCATCTGGAACAGGCCGGCGTCGCCGGCGTCGTCGAGCAGCACGTGGGCAGGGCGCTCGACATCCTGCCCACCCTCGCGAAGGCCGGCGGTCCGCCGTTCGACATGGTCTTCATCGACGCGAACAAGCCCGACACCCCGGAGTACTTCACCTGGGCGCTCGAACTCTCCCGCCCGGGCGGAGTGATCGTCGTCGACAACGTCGTGCTCGGCGGAGCGGTCGGCGAACCCGGCGACCCGGACGGAGGTGTGCGGGGAATGCGCCGGTTCCACGAGATGGTGGCCGCCGAGCCCCGGGTCAGCGCCACCTCGATCCAGACGGTGGGAGGCAAGGGGTACGACGGGTTCACCCTGGCGCTGATCCTGCCCTGACGAACCGCGGGACCCCCCGGGGCGGCGGGCCGGACACCGGCCGCCCGCCGCCCCGGAAGGCGTTCCCCGGCACTCATGCCTGGTCGGGCCCGATCAGGTCGGGAGCGGTCCAGCCGTCCAGGTCGTACTCCGCCATGCACTCCTCGGCGAAACCGCGATAACCGTCCACCTGGCCGGAGGCCGTCTGTGCCATCAGCAGTTCGATGCGCACATTCTCGTGGTTACCCGAGTAATTGCGCTCGTACAACT
The DNA here is from genome assembly GCF_030816615.1 of Streptomyces sp. B1I3. Classification (NCBI taxonomy): domain Bacteria; kingdom Bacillati; phylum Actinomycetota; class Actinomycetes; order Kitasatosporales; family Streptomycetaceae; genus Streptomyces; species Streptomyces sp. B1I3. Next base: position 1,619,810 of record NZ_JAUSYD010000001.1, on the reverse strand, counting down.
CGTGCCGTCCCGCGAACTCCGTGCCCACCGAATCCCAGATCAGCTTCATCAGCTTGACCCGCTCCACCGAGTCGTATCCGTTCGAGCCCCGCATGTACCGGTCCAGATGCGGCCGCAGTTCGGGGTTCTGGAAATCCTTGGCGTGCGAGTTCAGATAGATCAGACCGCTGCTGAGATCCTGCATGATGATCTCGCGTACACGCGGATACCCGATGGTCATGAACCAGCGGTATGCCATGCCGTAATCCAGATTCGGCAGCAGCCCGCCGTCGTGCCACGGGTTCGGATTGTGTGCCATCGCGTCGCTGAGGCCCCAGAACATGTTGCGCCAGGCGAGTACCTCGCCGACCCGCGTCTGAATTCCCCGGAAATCCTTCGTCCCGGTCACGTCCAGCCCCTTGAGCAGCAGACCGGCCAGGAAATCGAGCTTGACCGCGAGCCGGGTGACACCGTGGAACGTGAGCCGGTGTGTGAACCCGGACGTGTTCAGGAAGGTACCGGCCTTCGCCGTGTCCCCGTAGATGAAGACGTTCTCCCAGGGGATCTTCACCTTGTCCAGGATGAAGACGGTGTCGTTCTCGTCCAGCCGGCTCGAGAGCGGATAGTCGAACGGGCTGCCCATGCGGCTGGCGGCCAGCTCGTACGACTGACGGCAGATCAGCTTCACCCCCGGCGCCCCCATCGGCAGGGTGGCCACCAGGGCGAACTCCTTCTTCTTCACCGGCAGGCCGTAGTGCGCGACGAAGTTGAAGTGGGTCAGGGCCGACCCCGTGGCCACCACCTTCGCGCCGCTCACCACGAGGCCGTCGTCACACTCCTTCTCGACGTGCACGAACACGTCGTCGACGTCGTCCGGCGCCCGGTGGCGGTCCACGGGCGGGTTGATCACCGCGTGGTTCCAGAACAGCACCCGCTCCTGCGCCTCGGCGTACCAGCGCCGTGCGTTGTCCGCGAAGTCCCCGTAGTACTCCGGGTTCGCGCCCAGCGTCACCAGGAAGCTCGCCTTGTAGTCCGGGCTCCGCCCCATCCAGCCGTAGGTCAGCCGGGCCCACCTGGCGATCGCGTCCCGGTCCCCGACCATGTCCTCCACACTGCGCGGCACCCGGTAGAACTTGTGCGTGAAGCCGTCGCTGCCCGTGTCGGTGGGCGCGGTCAGCGTGTCATGGTGCTCGGGGTCGTGCAGGGCGTCGTACAGGCGCGCCGTCATCCGTGCCGTGTTGCGGAACGCAGGGTGCTTGGTGACGTCGTCGACCCGTTCCCCGTACGCCCAGATCTCCCGGCCGTCCCGGAGGCTCTCCAGGTACTCGTCGCCGGTCAGCGGCCGGGTCACGCGGCGCGGCGCCTCGTGCGCCCGGTCGCCGGAGTCCGCCGTGCCGGTCACATCGTCCCTCTCCGTCATCTGATTCAGTCCCTTGTCTCGTCGCGGGCGTGGAAGTGCTCCACCGGGTCCATGCCGTCCAGGCACAGCGACCAGGCGCCGTCGGACTCGTCCTGCGCCAGTTCCGGGAAGGCGCCGCGGTGGAACAGCAGCGGCCGCCCCGGGCGGCTCTCGAACTCCTCGACGCGTCCGATGTGCAGTGTGTGGTCGCCTCCGTCGTGCACCTGCCAGGGGCGGCAGACGAGGTGGGCCACCGCGCCGGCCAGCCGCGGATGCGGTCCGCTCTCGTCCACCCATGGCACCGGGTCCGCCATGGGGCGCCCGGCGAAGTGCATGGCGAGGTCGCGCTGCGTCTCGTCGAGGATGTTGATGACGTACCCGCCGTCCTCCAGCAGCAGCGCACCCGCACGGCTGCGCCGGTCCAGGGCCACCAGGGCCAGGGGCGGGTCCAGCGACACCGAGGTGAACGCGTTGACCGTCGTGCCGTGGACGACGTCACCCCGCCGACAGGTGATCACCGTGACCCCGGTGGCGAACTGGCCCATGCAACTGCGCAGCGCGCGCGGATCGATCGGGCGGGGCGCGGTGCGCACGCCGCCGTCAGGCATGTTCATGAGTGCCCCTGTTCTCGTGGATCGTCGCCAGGTCCGCCCGGGCCGGTGTCAGCGCACCGGCCAGCAGATCGGCCAGGATGCCGGGGCCGTCCTCGGTCAGGAACGACTCCGCGTGGAACTGGATGGTGGACAGGGCCGGCCCGCGCAGGGCGATGACCTCGTCGCCGCGGCGCTGCACCTGGACGGCCGAGCCGGACAGGGGTGGGCGCAGCCAGTCGCGGTCCGCGTGCGCGGTGAAGCTGTTGTAGAAGCCGGCCGTGCGCTGCCTGCCCCACAGGGGAACCCGTAGCCGCCTGCCCTGCGCCGGGTCGGGCAGCCTGGCGACGGGCAGCCCCAGAAGGGTGCACACCACCTGATGCCCCAGGCAGACCGCCGCCAGCGGCAGACCGTCCGCGAGCCGTTCGGAGGCGACCGCCCGCAGGGCCAGCACCCGCTGGTTCGCGGAGTCCTGCGGGTCACCGGGGCCCGGGCCGAGGAGGACGACGCCCCGGGCGCCGGAGGCGCCTCCCGCCGCGGCGGGTCGCTCCGCGCGGTACCACGGCACCAGACGCACCGCGCACCCCAGCGACCGCAACTGGTAGGCGAGCATGGAGGTGAAGCCGTCCTCGGCGTCGACGATCGTGACCTCGGTGCCCACGCCGCCCGCCTGACCGGTGTCCCCGAGCCAGAAGGCGGCCAGCCCGTCGTTGCGCGCCGCCAGCGCGCCGCGCACCGGACCGGCGTCGGTCAGCCCGGCGGCGGGGGCCCGGGCGGGGGCCTTGGCCGTCCGCCGGCCGGACAGCGCGTCGAGCAGGCCGGACAGCTTGGCGGTGGTCTCCGCCGTCTCGTTGGCGGGCACCGATTCCCGCACCACCGTGGCTCCCGCCGTGAGCCGGACCGTGCCGTCCACACCGAGGTCCGCCGTACGCAGCATGATGGCCGCGTCCAGCCGGCGCTGCCCGCCCTCGTGGCCCAGCAGGGCGATGACCCCGCTGTAGTAGCCGCGTCCCTGCGGCTCGCACCGCGCGATCACCCGGCAGGCGTTCTCCACCGGGCTGCCCGTCACGGTCGGCGCCGGCATGGTGGTGCGCAGGATCTCGGTGAGCGGGCGCTCCGAGCGGCCCGACAGGTAGTACTCGGTGTGTGCGAGCCGGGACATCCACTTCAGGGACGGGCCGCTGACCCGCACGTCCCGGCCGCACAGGGACGTCATCATCTTGAGCTCTTCGTCCACCACCATGTAGAGCTCGTCGGTCTCCTTGGGGTCCCGCAGGAAACGCAGCAGTCCCGGCAGATCCGCGCCCGTCTCCGGGTACCGGTACGTCCCGCTGATCGGGTTCATGTCCACCCGGTCACCGCGGACACGCACCTGCTGCTCCGGGGTGCTGCCGATCAGGTACCGGTCCCCGGTGAACACCAGGAACGTCCAGTACGCGCCGGTCTCCGCGGTCATCAGCCCGCGCAGCACCGCGAGCGCGGCGGTCCGGTCGAAGTCGCGGATCCGGCCGTGCAGACTGCGGGCCAGCACGAAGTTGGAGCCCTCACCGTGATGGATCTCGCGGTGGACGATGCTGTCCACCGCGGCCGCGTACCCGTCGTCGTCGACGTCGAAGCAGGTGTCCTCCACCTGCGGAGACCGGTCCGGCAGGCAGTCCAGCAGCTCGTCCAGCGGTACCCGCCGGTGGTCCCGCACCTCCATGGCGAGCAGCGGCTCACCGTCGTCGGGGCACGCGAAGCCGCGCTCACGGATCTGCCGGTAGGGGGCCAGCACCAGGGTGCCCGCCCCGTCCGCTCCCCGGGCGGCCGGGGCGGGGCGGTCCAGGCCCAGGGCGTCGAGGTCGTCCGCGCGGCGGACCGGACCGCTCAGGATCTCGACGGGCGCCGCGCGGTCGGCACCGGGGCGGTGGAGCACCGCGAACGGCCGGCCCGGGGGTGGCAGGGTCGCGTCACGGGCGCGGGCCCGCACGGCGGACCGGCGGGCCGCGCTCATGCCGCCGCCCCGACGGGAAGACGCCAGTGTGCCGCGGCGGCCACGGCCTGGACGAGGCTGAGCCGGGGGTCGCACAGGCTTCGGTAGGCGGGCCCCGGCACGGGGGACTGGCCCGCTCCGTCACATTCGGAGATGTCGTCGGGGGACACCTCCAGATGGAGCCCGGCGCACCGCCCGGAGTTCTCCGACACCACGTCGATGCACTGCCGGATCTCGGACATGATCGCGTCGAGCTTGCGCGTCTTGAGCCCGTCCGACGTCACGACGGTGTTCCCGTGCATGGGGTCGCACATCCACAGCACGGGGTGCCCGGCCTGCTTCACGGCCCGCACCAGCGGTGCCACCCGGGCGATCTGCCCCGCGCCGAAACGGGCGATGAGAGTGAGCCTGCCGGGCGTGCGGTGCGGGTCGAGCACCGCGCACACGGCCAGCACCTCGTCGACCGTCGCTTCGGGGCCGATCTTGCATGCCACCGGGTTGTCCAGTTCGGCCAGCAGCCGTACGTGCGCGTTGTCCGGCTGGCGGGTGCGCTCGCCGATCCAGGGCCAGTGCGTGGAGGCCAGGTAGCTGCCACCCGCCCCGTGCCGCCGGACCAGGGGAAGTTCGTAGTCCAGCAGGAGCGCCTCGTGGCTGGTCCATATCCGGTCCTGCGGCAGGGTGCCCTCGCCGCGCCCGAGCCGGTCGATGGCGGTGACGGCGCAGCGGGCGGCCTTCAGCCCCGCCAGGATCCGGGAGGGGTCGGGAGTGCGGGCCGCCCGGTAAGGGTCCGGCGCGTTGACGACCGGGCCCCGGAACACCGGCAGCCGGTCGTCGTACACGGTCTCCCAGTCCTGGGAGCGGGGCTTCGAGAACTGGCCGGCTATCCGTCCGACGCGCAGGACGGGCAGCCCGGAGCTCGTGCACATGATGTCCCCGAGCACGTCGAGCATCTCCACCTTGCGGGCGATGTCGCGCGGTTCGCACTCGGTGGTCAACTCCACGCAGTCGCCGGCCTGGAGCAGGCAGAACTCACCTTCGGCGGCCCGGGCGAGCAGCCCGCCGAGTGCGGTGACGCTGTCGTACGAGACCAGGGGCGGCTCACCGGCCAGTCGTTCGTGCACCTGGGGGAGGAGGGAGCGGTCGGGCCACTGGGGCTGTTGACGGGCGGGCAGTCCGGCCACCATCGAGGCGATCAACGGATCGTGTTCGGCGCCCGGCACGGGGTTTCGAGACATGCTGTCGGCCTTCGCTATGAGGCGGCCCGTGGGGGTGGCCGCCTGAGGATGTCTGGAAAGGGATGGCTGCGGACCGGCTGCCCTGCGCCTACGCGCTCTGCCGCGCACGGTGCGGGTCGTCGGTCAGCTGCCCGGTCGAGCCGAAGTAGCGGATCATGCGGGAGATGGACCGGTGGTCGATGTCGGGGTAGTGCAGCCCCAGACGTTCGAGCAGCCGGGACGTCGTTGCGTTGCCGTACGTGTTCTCGCCGAGTTCCAGCGCGCCTTCCCTGAACAACGGCACGGCCGCCGCGAGGGCGTTGCCCCCGGGAAGGCGGGCCGATTCCTCCAGGCGCGTCAGCCACTCGTCGGCCGGCACCGTGTCCAGGGCGTAGCCGCACTCGCGGACGGCGGCGTGCACCGGGGTGAAGTCGGAGCCGCGCGGGTGGAAGAGGTGGAACGTCGCGTTGTCGGCGGAGGGGTCGAGGGAGAGGGCGAGGACGGCCCGGCTGACGAAGTCCACCGGCAGCAGGTCCGTCGTCAGCTCCTCGGCGGGCGGGGCCGAACCGAGTTCGATGAAGCTCTTGATCTGGCGCCACAGGAAGTCGTCGGCCTGGCAGGCACCGCTGACGCTGTCCCCGGAGATCCGGCCGATGCGGTAGACCGTCACCGGCATGCCGCGCTCACGCGCCAGCCGCACGATTCCCTCGGCCACCCACTTGCTCTGGGTGTAACCGATGCCTAGCCCCTCGCACGTTTCGGGCACCGCCTCCTCGGTGATCGGCCCGGCTTCCCGGCCGGGGGCGAACACCGCGACGGTCGACATGTGGTGCACCGGCTTGAGCCGCCCCGTGGCGGCGAAATCCAGTACGGACCGCAGACCGTCGACGTTGGTCGGCTTCACCGAGGCGTAGGGGAGGACGAAGTTGATGTGGGCCGCGGCGTGGTAGACCACCTGGACCGACCCGGTCAGCTCCGCGTGGTCCGCGTCGGACAGTCCCATGCGCCCGCGTGTGAGGTCTCCGGGTACGGCGCGCACCCGCTCCCAGGCGATGTCGTCCGTGATGCCGTACAGGGTCGCCGTGGCGCGCAGCCGTTCCATGGCGGCCCGCGCATCGGCCGCGCGCACCAGGCAGTTGACCGTACGGCCGGGGGTGGCTGCCAGGTCCCGCAGCAGGTAGCTGCCGAGGAAGCCGGTCGCGCCGGTCAGCAGGAGTCCGGTCGCGTCGCCCACCGGGACCGTTTCCCGGTCGCCGGCCCGTACCGTGTCCGGCAGGGACACATCGCCGCGCAGGTCGGTCGCGGGCGCCGTGAACGCCGCGGTGTCGCCGCCGCGCCGTTCCTCGATCCGCGCGGCCATGCCGGCGACCGTGGGATTGTCGAACAGGGTCCGCAGCGGGATCTCCATGTCGTACAGCCTCCGCAGGCGGTAGACCAGTTCGGTGGCGATGATGCTGTTGCCGCCCAGCGTGAAGAAGTCCTCGTCCCGTCCCACGGACCCGGTTCCCAGCACGTCCGACCACTGGTCGGCGATCTCGCGCTCGGTTCCGGCCCGCGGCGGTTCTGCCGCCCCGGCGCGGTCGTCCGCGCGCCGGCTGCGCAGTTCGCCGGCCAGCCTGCCGGCCAGCCCGGCGCGGTCGGTCTTCCCGCTCGGAGTGGTGGGGAGCCGGTCCAGGCGGACGATGTGGGCGGGCAGCATGTGGTCCGGCAGATGCGCGGCCAGTCCGGCCCGCAGCCGTCCGTCGTCTCCGGCGCCGTCCCCCGTGATCGCGGCGACCAGCCGGCGGTCGCCCGCTCCGAATTCGACCGCCACCACCGCCGAACTCCTCACCCCCTCGAGGGCGTCGAGGGCGGCCTCGACCTCGGTGGGTTCGATGCGGTAACCGCGGATCTTGATCTGGTCGTCGGCGCGGCCCAGGTACTCCAGATCGCCGTGCCTGTTCCACCGCACGAGGTCGCCCGTGCGATAGAGGAGGTCGCCGTCCCGACCGCGCGGATCGGGGACGAAGCGCAGCGCCGTCTCCTCGGGCCTGGCGTGATAACCGGGCGAGAGGTGCGGGCCGCCGATGTACAGCTCACCCGTGACGCCGGGAGGGACGAGTTCGCGGTCGGGGCCGAGGACGAGCAGCCGCATGCCGTCGACCGGACGGCCGATGGCCGGTGCCTCGGGCCACTCGCCGGGGTCGCCGGACAGCTCGTGCCAGGTGGCCAGGTGGGTCTCGGAGGGGCCGTACATGTTCAGCAGCCGCGCGCGGGGGTGCCGGGCGAAGAACTCCCGGATCTGTGGCGAGACGACCAGGGCCTCGCCCACGGAGGCGATCTCGCGCAGCGCCTCACACCGCAGGCCCTCCGCGACCGCGATCGAGGCGAACCGCTGGAGTGCGATGTAGGGCAGGTACAGACGCGTGACGCCGTGCTCGGCGACGAACGCGGCCAGCCGGTGCAGGTCCTTCTGCAGTTCCTCGGGTATCAGGGCGAGCGTGCCACCGACGCAGAGCGTCCCGAGGATCTCCATGACGGAGACGTCGAAGGAGAGCGTCATGTACTGGAGAGTGGTGCCCTCGGCCCCGCAGGGAGAGACCCGGTGCTGGGCGCGGACCAGATTGCCCACCGTGCGGTCCCGGATCACCACGCCCTTCGGCGCACCGGTCGACCCCGAGGTGTACACCACGTAGATCTCGTCGTCTGGCGTCCTGGTCCGGCCCGGCGTCGTGGGGGAGGCCCCAGCCGTCCGGTCCGCTTCCCGATCGATCTCGAACAGCCTTCGTCCGGCGGGGAGTTCCGCGCGGACACCACTGTCGGTGAGTACGAGGAAGACTTCGGCGTCATCGAGCATGTACGCCACACGCTCCGCCGGGTAGGACGGGTCTATCGGGACGTAGGAGGCCCCCGACTTCAGGACGCCGAGCAGCCCGACGAGCATGTCGAACGAGCGAGGCAGACTGATGCCCACCCGGCGGCCCGCCCTCGCCCCTTCCTCGCGCAGGACGTGGGCGAGCCGGTTGGCCCGTTCGTCCAGTTCCCGGTACGTCCACGAGCGGCCGCCGTCCGTCACCGCGACGGCGTCCGGTGTGGCGGACACCTGCCGTTCGAACAGCTCGCCCACCGGCACGGGGCGCGCGGACCCGTCCACCAGATCGTTGCGGGCCAGCAGCTCCCGTTCCTCGTCGGCGGCCAGCAGGCCGAGATCACGGAGGAGGGTGTCCGGTCCCGCCTCGGCGAACCGGCCCAGCAGCCGGCCCAGACGCTCGCCCATGCTCCTCGCCGTGGACTCGTCGAAGAGATGCGAGTCGTATTCGAGCGTGCCGTGCAGCCCGTCCTCCTCGCGGGCGAACACCAGGGAGAGGTCGTACTTCGCGCCGTGCGCCATACCGCGCCGGATGGGCAGAGGCGCGCCGTCGTGGGCGCTCCGCGCGGAACCCGGGTCGGTCAGGACGAGCATCGTCTGGACGACGGGGGTGTGACTGCTGGTGCGCTCGGGCCTCAGACGTTCGACGACCTTGTCGAAGGGGGCCCACTTCAGCCGCAGGGCGTCGGCGACCTCCCCGCGCGCCTGCCGCAGTACCTCACGCACGCTCATCGAGCCCGTGACGTCCTGGCGCAGGACGACCATGTTGACGAAGTAGCCGATGAGGTCCCGGGTCTGCGCATCGTCGCGCAGCGAGACCGGGGAGCCGATGAGCACGCGTTCCTGACGCGACAGCTTGGCGAGGAACACGCCGTACACCGCGAGCAGGGCCATGAACAGCGTCACGCCCTCGCGTTCGGCCAGCCGCTCAAGCCGCTCGGTCACCTCGGCCGGGACGCGCAGGGGAACGGTGGCCCCCCGGTGTTCCTGCGCCGCGGGCCGGGGCCGGTCCGCCGGCAGGTCGAGCACGGGCAGTTCCCCGGCGAGCCGGTCGGCCCACTCGTCGAGCAGTGCCGCGGTCCTTTCCGGCGTCAGGTGCTCGCGGTACCAGTGCGCGAAGTCCGCGTAGTCCGGCCGGCCTGGCACCGCCTCCACGGGCAGGCCCCGCCCGGTCCGGTCGTAGGCGTCCAGGAGTTCCCGCAGGAAGATGCCGGCCGAGGCTGCGTCCGAGGCGATGTGGTGGATGTTGCAGACGATCGCGCTCTCCTCGCCCGGGCCGAGCGCACAGGTCACCGAGGTCACCGGACCGTGTTCCAGGTCGAAGCGGATGTTCGCCACCCGCTGGGCGATGGCGTCCAGTTCCTTCTCGCTGCCGTAGTGCTCGACGCCGTAGTGGAAGGCGGTGTCGTCGTCCGAGACGATCTGGAGGAGCCGGGCGTCGCGCAACGCGTAGGTGGTGCGCAGCACTTCCTGCCGGCGCAGCACCCCGGCGACGGAGCGGCGCAGCCGCTCCCCGTCGAGCCGGAACGGCAGACGGACCAGGAACGGCCCGTTGTACGCCTCCGGTGTGGGGAGGTACTGGTCGATGAGCCAGATGCCGCTCTGACCGAAGGAGGCCTCCGTCGCGTTGCCGGTCCTCGGCGCGGAGCCGGCTTCCACCTCGTGCCGGGCACGCGGACGCTGCAGCGCGGTGCGCTCTGCCACCGCTGCGGCGGTGCCCGCACGGCGGAGTTCGGCGGCCGGCAGGTCGATGGCCAACACGGCCTGTAACACCGCGCTCAGGTCGTCCAGCCGCGCGGGATCCTCGCAGCACTCGGAGAAATCCTGGTCCGGTTCGAGACCGGGTGCCCGGAGCGTTCTCCGTGCCAATTCCAGTATTGCTGAGGTCAGTGGGTTGTTCACGATTGCGTCGCCCTCCGGAGACGTAACGCGACCGGCGCAGCGCGTGTGCCGGACGCTGTCGGGAACTCCGTCAGCCGTTGGGTGTCGAGGTGCTCCGCTCCTGATCACGGGACTCCTCGACGAAGCGCGCCAGTTCTTCCACCGTGCCGTGCCGGAAGACCGACTCGGTGGTGACTTCGACCCCGAATATCTTCTGCAGGCGGGAGGCGAGCTGCACGAAGTGGAGGGAGTTCCCGCCATGGCCCAGGAAGGAGTCCGTGGTGGAGAAGTCGTCCATTCCAGAGATGTCGATCCAGGACTGCAGGACAACTGCTTCGAGCGGGTTCTGCATGGCTGTTCCGCCTTTCTTTCCGCTGGAATCGTGCTTCGTGGTACCGGATGACCCGGGAAGGATGAGCGCGGTGCGGTCGATCTTGCCGTTGACGTTCGTCGGCATCTTCTCGAGATGACAGAAGGAAGAGGGGATCATGTAGGAGGGCAGCTGCCCGGAGAGCCGTCGGACCAGGTCCGAGGGTTCGGCCGGCGTGCCGTCGCCGGTGGTGTAGAAGGCGACGAGACGTTTCTCCCGGGTGTCGTCCTCGAACGCCTTGACCGCCGCGTCCCTGATTCCGTCGAGCGAGCGCATCGCCAGGGTCACGGCACTGGTCTCCACCCGGAACCCGCGGATCTTCACCATGCTGTCGGACCGTCCGACCAGCACGATGTCGCCGTCCGCGGTACGCCGCGCCAGGTCGCCCGTGTGGTAGAGCAGCCCGCCGTCGGGTGCCCGGGTGAATTTCTCGGCGGTCAGTTCCGGCCGGCCGGTGTACCCCTGGGCCACGCCGGTCCCGCTCACGCACAGTTCACCCACCTCGTCGGTGCCGCAAGGGCGCATCTCCGGGCCGAACACGTCCATCGTGACTGTCGGCAGCGGCCTGCCGATCGGCACGACGCCCGGGCCGTCCACCTCGTCGGCCGACGTCAGGGGGTACAGGGCGGAGATCGAGGAGTTCTCCGTGCAGCCGTAACCGTTGTAGATGGTCGCGCGAGTGTGCGCCATGGCCTTCCGCAAGTGGGCGGGGGAGGGGAAGTCGCCGCTGAGCAGCACGATCCGGACGTCTCTCAGACACTCCGGCTCCTGGTCCACCAGTGCGTTGAACAGGCCGCACGGAAGACTGAGCACGTTCGCGCCCCGATCCTCCACGGCCTCGCGCAGCACGGGGAGCGAGGGCAGTCCGGGAGGCATCGGCAGCAGCGTGGCGCCGTGCAGCAGGGCGAGCCAGATCTCGATGGTCGAGGCGGCGAAGGAGAAGGCGGCCGACTGGGTCAGGCAGTCCCGCGGGGTGATGTCGAGGGCACCGCTGTGGGGTCCCAGTCGCGCCAGTCCGCGGTGCGCGATCCGGACGCCCTTGGGCTCACCCGTGGAACCGGAGGTGAACATGAGGAAGGCGGTGTCCTCCGGCCCGATGCCGAGATCGGTGTCGCGGTCGTCCAGGCCCTCACTCAGCCGCGCCAGGTCCTCCAGCGGGAGCGCGCCCGCGCGGGTGCCGGGGGGCAGGCCGCCCGGATCGTCGCAGACCACCAGCGACGTCCCGGCCTCGCGCAGGATGCGGCCGACGAACTCCGCAGGATGCTCGGGGTTGAGCGGCACCACGCACCCGCCGGCTTTGAGTGCCGCGAGCATGACGGCGTAGAGGTCCGGAGACCGGCGCATGTGCACACCGATGCGGTCGCCTCTCACCACACCTCTGTCGGCGAGATGACGTGCCATGCGGTTGGCCTGCCGGTTGAGCTGGTCGTACGTGACGCTTTTCGCGCCCTGTGCCAGAGCTACGGCCTCGCTGTTGCCGCGTACCGATTCCTCGAACAGGGCGGTCAGGACGAGGGGGGTGCCCGCTGATAAGTGGGGGGAATTGTTTTTCATTTTCGCTGATCTCCTCGGCGTGCTGTCCGAAGGAATGGCTTCAGCGATCTCACTGGTGCGTTCTGCGAGAAACGCGAGCCGGGATGTCGATTTCCTGCATGCGGTGCGAAGATATGGTTTCCGCAGGGAAACGATGCTAATCACATGCCGGGATCGATGTCAAACGTCTCTGGTGCGGCGGGAGTTGGGCGGCAATACCGGTACGCCGTCCGCGGTCCCCGGACGGTGGGAATCGAGGACGGATGCGCTTTCCGCCCTCTGATGCAGGGCCGGAGCAATTGCTTTGTGCCACGGCCTCCGCGTGGAGGCCGTGGCACAAAGCAATTGCTCCGGCCCTGCATCAGAGGGCGGAGCAATTGCTTTGTGCCACGGCCTCCGCGTGGAGGCCGCTTCGATGCCTTGGAAGCGTCACGGTCGGCCGGTCCTGCACCGGCTCATGGACTCCGGTACCCCCGGTTCGGTGGGCCACGCCCCCTGATGGTGTCCTCAGGGCAACCATTTTTTCCGGACCCCGAAGCCGGCGGCGTCACCGCGTCCGATCGCCGTACCGCGCCCGACGGCACGGGGCACGGTGGGCGCGGTACGGCGGAGCCCGGAGGTGTCCGGCCGTGTCATCGAGGCTGCCCCTTGATATCGTTGAACCTCCCACTACCGGTAACCCCCGTACCGGAAAGCACTTATGACTCCACAAGACTGCTCGATGCGCCCCTGGCCGCCGGAACCCAGCGGTCTGGAGGCCGCCCTGACCCACCTGCAGTGCCTCCTGGTCGCACGGCGGGCCCGCGCGAACCCGGAGGGCGTCAACTGGCACCAGTACGACGTCCTGGAACTGCTGTGGGCGCGGGGCTCCATGAGACCCTCCGAACTGAGCACCGCGCTCGACGTCTCCCGGCAGACCACGTCGAAGGCCCTGCGGGTGCTCAAGGACCTGGGCCTGGTGACGCAGAGGGCCGCCGGGGAGGACCGGCGCGAACTGAGCACCTCGCTCACCTCCGACGGGGTGGCGTTCCTCGCCCGGATCGCGCGGGGCCGCCAGGACATCGGGCAGCTCGCGGCCTCCGTCCTGACCGAGGGCGAGGGCGTCCTGTTCGCGGAGCTCTGCGAGAAGGTGGCCGCGGCCATGGAGGCCCAGCCCGCACGATGATCCCCGCCGGACGCGCCGTCGCCACCCGCCGGTTCGCTCGTCGTGCCGGGCATGGGCGACGCATCCGTTCTCGTTCCCGGTCCTCGTCGGTGAGCGGGGGGCGCGGGGTCAGGACGGCGAGGGACTCCGGCCCAGCAGAGCGTTGATGTCCACGGTGTCGTCCGGCGACGGAGTGGCCGTGGCCACCGGCTTGTCGAAGCGGGAGAAGTCCACGGACGCGTCCGCCTTGTCGCTCCGTACGGTGAGCCGCACCGGGTAGTGCTTGCCCTCGGTGGCCACGTACAGCGTCAGTTCCTGCCCGGCGGCGTTCTTCGTGACGGGTACGGCCCGCGCCCCGCCGACCGTCTTCGCCGCTCCCTTGGTGAGCGTTCCCGTGCCCACGCCGGCGCTTTTCGAGACCAGGTCGCGGACGGTGTCGAGATCACATGCCGCCACGACGGTGTGCAGCCTCGCGTCCTTGACGGATGCCTTCAGATACCGGCCGCCGAGGATGGCTTCGAAGGCGCTGCCGCCGACCGGTAGGTGGTTCTTCCAGAAGTCGGCGTCCGCCTTCACCCACACGGCGTCGCCCCGCTTGATCATCTCGACCGAGCCCTTGTCGCCGCCCAGGTCGACACCGCCCGCGCAGTTGCCGTCCCGGTCCAGGGTGAGGTCGATGCTCATCGGGTCGCGGCCCTTTCCCAGGTCGCCCCGGGTGCTGAGGTGCAGGGACTTCGCGCTCAGCAGCGCGTCGCGGGAACGGTCGGCGATCTGCTGGGCGGGCAGCGACTCGAAGTCGTCGTCCGCACCGGCCGCCGTGCCGCTCGTGACGGCGAGCACGACCGCTGCCCCGCAGGCTGCCGCGCGAGCGGCGACGCGTTGTCCGGTCACGGTGCCTCCTCGGCGAACGCCCCTGTCCAGGGCCTTCTCGCGTGTGTGTTCCCGTGTGTCCCCCGTTGCGAGCGTACGCCGGGGGCCGGGGCGCCGCACGGCGGCTGTCATGCACGGAGTGTGATGTTCAGCGGTGTTTTCGGCTACGGAGCGTGGGGGAGATCTGCCCCGGAAGCAGCGATGACCAGGGCGCGAAGGGGCGAGATGAACACGAGGGGCGACATGACCGTCGGTGGAGACATGGCTCTCGGGGGCGACATGAACGTCGGGGGAAGGACGCGGAAGACATACGGCGGGAGGGCCGCCCGCGCCCTCCTGCGCGCCGCCGTCGTCGCCGGTGTGACCCTCGCGCCGGTCGTGCCGGCGACCGCGGTCGCCGCCACACCGCCCGGTCTCTCCTGCGACACGGGCAAGCACGCGATCGACGACTACACCGGGTACGCACTGTGCCGGAACAACGGAACCTCGACACAGATCTTCTGGGTCCACCTGGTCTGCGGCTGGTCACCGGACGTGGACGGTGAGCACGTGACCCTCGCCCCGGGGCAGTCCGGCCAGTCGACCGCCCACTGCGCCGGCCTGGGCACGGGGATCGGCGAGATCCACGTGCGGCCCTAGGGCCCGCCCGTCCCTCCACGGCAGCCGGCTGCCGGGCCGGCCGGAGTCGGTGGCTCCCGCCGCGGCATGCTTGAGCGGGCTCCGCCACCTCGTTACTCTCCAGTACATCCGCCGGGGCGGTTCCGGGGCGGACCCGGGACCCGGGGCCCGGGGCGGACGCGAGGAGGCGGCAGCGATGTCCTCAGCAGACCCCACCGAACGCTCCGGGCGCAGCGGGCCGCAGGAGCCGGCCCCGCAGGCCGGACTCGTGGGCAGCGCCCAGGAGCTCGCCGAGGGCCGTACGACCTCACAGGCGCTCGTCGCCGATGCGCTGGCGCGCATCGAGGCGAGCCGCCACACCCTCAACGCCTTCCGGCACCTGCGCACCGAAGCCGCGCTCGCCGAGGCCGCCGAGGCCGACCGGCGGCTCGCGGCGGGCGAGCGGCTGCCGCTGCTGGGCGTACCGGTCGCCGTCAAGGACGACACCGACGTCGCCGGTATGCCCACCTACTTCGGCTGCGACGGGGAACTGCCGCCCGCCTCCGCCGACAGCGAGGCGGTCCGCCGGCTGCGCGCGGCGGGGGCCGTGATCGTCGGCAAGACCAACTCCTGCGAGCTGGGTCAGTGGGCCTTCACCGAAGGGCCCGCCTTCGGCGCCACCCGCAATCCCTGGAGCACCGCCCACACACCCGGAGGTTCCTCGGGCGGCTCCGCCGCGGCCGTCGCCGCCGGTCTGGTCCCCGCCGCACTCGGCTCGGACGGGGCGGGATCCATCCGCATCCCGGCGGCCTGGACCCACCTCGTGGGCATCAAGCCGCAGCGCGGCCGGATCTCCGTCCACCCCCACAGCGACGCCTTCCAAGGGCTCACCGTCAACGGCCCCCTGGCCCGTACGGTCGCCGACGCGGCCCTGCTCCTGGACGCCGCCGCGGGCTCCCACCCCGGCGACCCGCACCGCCCGCCCGCCGTCGACGCCTCCGCCGCGGCCCGCCGCGACCCCGGCCGGCTCCGGATCGGCCTCGCCCTCGACCCCCCGCTCACCCTCACGCGGAACTCACCCCACCCAGAGGTCCTGCGCGCCGTCACCGCGCTGGCCGAAGTCCTGGCCGGCCTCGGCCACCACGTCGACGAGGCCCGTCCCCGCTACGGCCTGATCGGCCTCTCCTTCGTCCCCCGCGCCACCGCCGGCATCGCCGAACTCGCCGCGCTGCACCCCGAACCCGGGCTCCTGGACCCGCGCACCCGCAGTGCCCTGCGTACCGGCACGCGCCTCGGCGGCCGGGTGGTACGGGCGGCCCGCGCGCGGGAGGTGCGCCAGCACCGCAGGATCGGCGCCTTCTTCGATCCGGCCGGGTCCGGATACGACGTGCTGCTGACACCGACCACCGCCGCCCCGCCGCCCCGGATCGGAGCCTTCGACAACCTGAGCGCCTGGCGCACCGACCTCGCCATGACCGCCGCATGTCCGTACGCCTGGCCCTGGAACGTCCTCGGCTGGCCCGGCGTCAACGTCCCGGCAGGCTTCACCCGCGACGGCCTGCCCGTCGGCGCCCAGCTGCTCGGACCCTCCCGCAGCGAGGGACGGCTCATCTCGCTCGCCGCCCAGCTGGAAGCCGACCGGCGCTGGTACGAGCACCGCCCGCCCGACCCCGTCGCGGTACGGCTCACCGGGGGCGACGGGCGCTGAACCACCGCATCCCTGCCCACGGCGGCACGCGTCAGGGCGCCGGGCCGGGCCGGACGTTCGGTCAGCGGCCCCGGTAGCGGCTCGGGCGGCGCGACGAGGAGGGCGTCGTCCCACATGGTGGTCAACTGCCTCCCCGGCCACGACGCGTGTCGGCCGCACGACGGTCAGGCCGACGGCGCGGGACCGGGCGCGGCCCGTGGTCCTCGCGCACGAGTCCGGGCTGGTCGGGGCCCGCGGACGGCCGGGCACCCCGGGCCCGCCGGGCCCCGGCGGCGACACGACAGGCCGGTCGTGGGCCGCAGGCGGGGCGGGGCCCTGTGGAGAGGGGGGCGGTCACGAGATATCTTGATGTCAAGCAATGTTGCAGACGTGGAGCGGAGCACCCGGTGACTGACTCGACCATCATCTATACGCACACCGACGAGGCCCCTGCCCTGGCGACGTACTCGTTCCTGCCGGTCATCGAGGCCTACGCCTCGACCGCGGGGGTCACGGTGGAGCGCCGTGACATCTCCCTGGCAGGACGCATCATCGCCGGGTTCCCGGAGCGTCTGAAGGCCGACCAGCGTATCGATGACGCACTCGCCGAGCTCGGTGAGCTGGCCAGGACGCCCGGCGCGAACATCATCAAGCTGCCCAACATCTCGGCTTCGATCCCGCAGCTGAAGGCCGCGATCGCCGAGCTTCAGGCGCAGGGCTACGCGCTTCCGGACTACCCGGACGACCCGCGGACCGACGAGGACAAGGACGTCCGCGCGCGGTACGACAAGGTCAAGGGCAGTGCGGTGAACCCCGTCCTGCGTGAGGGCAACTCCGACCGCCGCGCCCCCGCGTCGGTCAAGAACTACGCCAAGGCGCACCCGCACCGCATGGGCGCCTGGTCCGCCGACTCGAAGACGAACGTCGCCACCATGGGCGTCGACGACTTCCGCTCGACCGAGAAGTCCGTCGTCATCTCCGAGGCCGGCTCGCTGCGCATCGAGCTCGCGGGCGACGACGGCACCACCACCGTGCTGCGCGAGTCCGTGCCGGTCCTGGAGGGCGAGGTCGTGGACGCGGCCGTCATGCGCGTCGCCGCGCTGCGCGAGTTCTTCACCGCCCAGGTCGCGCGCGCCAAGGCCGAGAACATCCTGTTCTCCGTGCACCTGAAGGCCACGATGATGAAGGTCTCCGACCCGATCATCTTCGGCCACGTGGTCCGCGCCTTCTTCCCGAACACCTTCGCTAAGTACGGTGACGTGCTCGCGTCGGCCGGCCTGACCCCGAACGACGGCCTCGGCGGCATCCTCAAGGGCCTCGACTCCCTGCCCGACGTCGGCGCCGAGATCAAGGCGTCCTTCGAGGCCGAGCTCGCCGAGGGCCCCGCCCTGGCGATGGTCGACTCCGACAAGGGCATCACCAACCTGCACGTGCCGAGCGATGTCATCGTCGACGCGTCCATGCCTGCCATGATCCGCACGTCCGGCCACATGTGGGGCCCGGACGGCAACGAGGCCGACACCCTCGCGGTCCTGCCCGACAGCAGCTACGCGGGCGTCTACCAGGTCGTCATCGACGACTGCCGCGCCAACGGTGCCTTCGACCCGTCGACCATGGGCTCCGTACCCAACGTCGGTCTGATGGCGCAGAAGGCCGAGGAGTACGGCAGCCACGACAAGACCTTCGAGATCCCCGCCACCGGCACGGTGCGGGTCCTCGACGGCAAGGGCGACGTCGTGCTGGAGCAGGCCGTGGGCGCCGGTGACATCTTCCGGATGTGCCAGACCAAGGACCTCCCGATCCAGGACTGGGTCAAGCTCGCCGTCACCCGCGCCCGCGCGACGGGCAACCCGGCCGTGTTCTGGCTGGACGAGGGCCGCGCGCACGACGCCAACCTGATCGCCAAGGTCACCACCTACCTGGCCGAGCACGACACGGACGGCCTGGACATCTCCATCCGGACGCCGGAGGAGGCCACGGCCTTCTCCCTGGAGCGCATCCGCCGCGGTGAGGACACCATCTCGGTCACCGGCAACGTGCTGCGTGACTACCTCACCGACCTGTTCCCCATCCTCGAGCTGGGCACCAGCGCCAAGATGCTGTCCGTCGTCCCGCTCATGAACGGCGGTGGGCTCTTCGAGACGGGCGCCGGCGGCTCCGCGCCCAAGCACGTCCAGCAGCTGGTCAAGGAGGACTACCTGCGCTGGGACAGCCTGGGTGAGTTCCTCGCCCTCGCGGTCAGCTTCGAGCACCTGGCCACCACCACGGACAACGCGCGCGCCAAGGTGCTCGCCGACACCCTGGACCGGGCCACCGGCACCTTCCTCAACGAGGACAAGTCCCCGAGCCGCAAGCTCGGCGGCATCGACAACCGTGGCAGCCACTTCTACCTGGCGCTCTACTGGGCCCAGGAGCTGGCGAAGCAGACCGACGACGCCGCGCTCGCCGAGGCGTTCGGGCCGCTCGCCAGGACGCTGTCCGAGCAGGAGCAGACCATCGTCGCCGAGCTGATCGCGGTCCAGGGCAAGCCGGCCGACATCGGCGGCTACTACCAGCCCGACCCGGCGAAGGCGGAGGCCGTCATGCGCCCGTCGGCGACCTTCAACAAGGCCATCGCCTCGCTGGGCTGATCCCCGGCGCGGCACGGCCGCACCACACCGCACGCCCGGGCCGCCCCCGGCAGGCACTCCGCCTGCCGGGGGCGGCCCGCGTGCGCGGGTGTGGCACCTGACGGGCGTGCAACGCGTGACCGGCAGCAGTCGCGGACGAGCCGCGAGGTGGCGGCGGCGGTTCAGCACGTGGTGCCGGACGGCACGTTCTTCGACCCTGTCCCCGCACTGTCCGGGCCCCTGCCACCCGATCCGGGGACGGTTCTCGACACCGTCCTGTCGGCCGTGTTCCGTCACACCGGGGAGGAGTTGCAGGACGACGCCGCACTCCTTGCCGTCACCCTGGACGCGGCCGCCGGCGCCGGTACGGACCGGGAGCAGCGGCCTGGCGCCCCCCGGCATGGCGCCCCCGGCCCGGCGCCCACCGGCCCGGTGCCGTCCCCGCCCGTCACGCCGTAGGTCCTGCCGTCGGCGGCCCGCACCGCGGGCCCGCCCGGCAGCTCGGGCCGGACGGCACCCGGGGTCGCGTCCATGACGAGGACCACCGCAGCCACGCCCGCTCGACGTCGAAGCACTCTTCCCGTAGGTGGAGCATCCGGGAGGCCGGTCGGCCTCCGCCGCCGCGTCCTGCCCGCGTGCCGACGTTTACGCGGCCCTGAAGCCGCGCAGCCGCAGGGAGTTGCCGACGACGAAGACGGAGGAGAAGGCCATGGCCGCCCCGGCGATCATCGGGTCGAGCAGGCCGGCGGCGGCGAGCGGCAGGGCCGCGATGTTGTAGGCGAAGGCCCAGAACAGGTTGGTCCTGATGGTGCCGAGCGTCCTGCGGGAGAGGCGGATGGCGTCGGCGGCGGAGTTGAGGTCGCCGCGTACGAGGGTGAGGTCGCCGGCCTCGATGGCGGCGTCGGTACCGGTGCCCATGGCCAGGCCCAGATCGGCCTGGGCCAGCGCCGCCGCGTCGTTGACGCCGTCGCCGACCATCGCGACGCTGCGGCCCTCGGCCTGCAGCTTCCGGACGACGTCGACCTTGTCCTCGGGCATGACCCCGGCGATCACCTGGTCGATCCCCACCTCCTCGGCGACGGCCTCGGCGACGGCCCGGTTGTCGCCGGTCAGCAGGATCGGGGTGAGACCGAGGGCCCGGAGCCGGCGGATCGCCTCGGAGCTGGTGTCCTTGACGGCGTCGGCGACCTCGAGGACGGCGCGGGCCTCGCCGTCCCACGCCACGGCGACGGCGGTGCGCCCGGCGGCTTCCGCGTCACGCGCGGCCCGGAGGAGCCCGGCGGGCAGTTCGACCGCCCATGCGGCCAGCAGCTTCTCGCGGCCCACGAGTACCGCGTGGCCTTCGACGACGCCCTGCACGCCCAGTCCCGGTACGTTCGCGAAGTCCTCCGGCGCGGGCAGACCGCCGGCCTCCGCGGTCGCGCCGGTGGCGACGGCCCGGGCGACGGGGTGTTCGGAGACGTTCTCGAGAGCTCCGGCGAGCCGCAACACGTCGGCCCTGTCCGTTCCCTCCGCGGTGTGGACGGCGAGCAGGGTCATACGGCCGGTGGTGACGGTGCCGGTCTTGTCCAGGACGATCGTGTCGACCCGGCGCGTGGTCTCCAGTACCTCCGGGCCCTTGATGAGGATGCCGAGCTGGGCGCCGCGTCCGGTGCCCACCATGAGGGCGGTAGGGGTGGCCAGGCCCAGGGCGCAGGGACAGGCGATGATCAGGACCGCGACGGCGGCGGTGAACGCGGCGGTCAGCCCTGTCCCGTTGCCCAGCCAGAAGCCCAGGGTGCCGAGGGCGAGTGCGATGACGACCGGTACGAAGACGGCGGAGATCCGGTCCGCGAGGCGCTGGGCCGCGGCCTTGCCGTTCTGCGCCTCCTCCACCAGTCCGGTCATCCGGGCGAGCCGGGTGTCGGAGCCGACCCGGGTGGCCTCGACGACGAGACGGCCGCCGACGTTCAGCGTCGCGCCGGTCACGGCGTCGCCGGTCGCGACCTCCACCGGGGAGGATTCACCGGTGAGCATGGAGGCGTCCACGGCCGAGGACCCCTCGATCACCGTGCCGTCGGTGGCGATCTTCTCGCCCGGCCGCACCAGGAAGTGGTCCCCGGTCTCCAGGGCGGCGATCGGGAGGGTCTCCTGCCGCCCTTCGCGCAACACGGTGACCTCCTTCGCGCCCAGCTCCATCAAGGCCCGGAGCGCCGCCCCCGCCTTGCGCTTCGAGCGGGCCTCGAAGTACCGACCGGCCAGGATGAACGCGGTCACGCCGGCCGCCGCTTCGAGGTAGATGTTCCCCGCGCCGTCGCTGCGAGCGATCGTGAACTCGAAGGGGTGCGTCATGCCCGGGGTGCCGGCGGTGCCGAAGAACAGGGCCCACAGCGACCACAGGAACGCCGCCGAGGTGCCGACCGAGATCAGGGTGTCCATGGTCGCGGCGCCGTGGCGGGCGTTGGTGAACGCGGCGCGGTGGAAAGGCCAGGCCGCGTACGTGACGACCGGTGCGGCCAGGGTGAGAGAGAGCCACTGCCAGTACTCGATCTGCAGTGCGGGGACCATGGCCATCGCGATCACCGGGACGGCGAGGACGGTGGCGGTGACCAGCCGCTGCCGTAGAGGGGCGAGCTCGTCGCGCCGCTGCCCGCCTTCCCCGTCCGGCCCGGTCTCGGTGGCGGATGGCGGTTCGTGGGCGGTGTAGCCCGTCGCCTCGACGGTGGCGACGAGGTCGGAGATCTCGACGTCACCGGTGAAGAAGACCTTCGCCTTCTCCGTCGCGTAGTTGACGGACGCCTCGACACCGTCCATGCGGTTGAGCTTCTTCTCGATGCGGGCCGCGCACGAGGCGCAGGTCATCCCGCCGATGGCGAGCTCGACCGAGGCCGTTTCGGCTGTCGTGCTGGGGGTGGCCATGACGTGCTCCTCGGGTGGCTTCTTCATACCCCACCGGGGTATGAGGTGAACGGCTCCATGTATACCCCCCAGGTGTATGCGTGGCAAGCGTGTGCGGCGGGTTGACTAATTACCCCGGGGGGGTATCTTCCAAGGGGTCGCGACCGCGGCCCGGCAGCAGGGAGGGACCCATGAACACAGGCCTCAAAATCAGCGTCTACGCAGCAGTGCTGGCGGCGACGTTCGGAACGGCGTACGCGGCGGGCGGTGCCGTCGCCCCCGTCGCCGGCAGGAGCGGGCCCGCACAGCACGCCGGCCGGCACGTGCCGGAAGGGGAGGCAGGCGGCGAGCACGCGGGCCGCCGGGGGGAGGGAGCCGGTGAGGCGGCGTCGCCACCCGGCGGGCTCCAGATCTCCGAGGGGGGCTACGCCCTGGACCTCCGGACGCCGCGCATCGAGGCGGGTGAGGCGGCCGAGCTGCGCTTCGCCGTCGTCGAGGAGCGCACCCGGCGAACGGTGACCGCCTTCCGGCGCGAGCACGGCAAGGAACTGCACCTGATCGTGGCCTCCCGCGACCTGGCGACATACCGGCACCTGCACCCCGAACGGGCCGCAGACGGCACCTGGTCCACCCCTGTAGACCTCCCGAAGGCCGGCGGTTACCGCCTCTTCGCCGACTTCCGGCCGGACGCGGGGCCGGCCGGTGGGCTCACGCTGGGTGCCGACCTGGCCGTCTCGGGTCTCTCGACGCCGGAGCCGCTCGCTCGCGGCGGGCGGACGGTGGCCGTGGACGGGTACGTGGTGCGACTCGAGGGCGGCCTTCGCCCCGGGGCGGGCAGTGAGCTGAAGCTCGCGATCACGAAGGACGGCGAGCCCGTCACCGACCTCCAGCCCTACCTCGGTGCGTACGGGCACCTTGTCGCACTGCGTTCAGGCGACCTCGCCTATCTGCACGTCCACCCGAACGGTGGACCCGGCGACGGCACGACCCGACCGGGTCCGGAGGTCTCCTTCACGGTGACCGCTCCCAGCGAGGGGTCGTACCGCCTCTTCCTCGACTTCCGGCACGGGGGGGAAGGTCCGCACGGCCGCGTTCACCCTGCACACCGAGGGCGGCGCCGCTCGGCAGCCCGTCGTGCAGGAGCACGGGGCGGACGGGCATCAGCACTGACCGGCGCCTTCGGGCTGGAGCCCCACGCCGAGGGGGCGGGCCGCGTCACGTCGGCGTTCTCGGGCGGAGCCCCACGCCGAGAGACGGACCCCGTCACGGCACGCGCGCCGTCCATCGCTCACTGCTGTACTTGCTGACGGCCAGCTCCTCGGCGCGCGCCAGTTCCTCGTCACCGACCCGCCCGTCGGTGAGCCCGTACCGGTCGCGGAAGGACTCCACCATGCGGTCGATGACCGTCTCGCGCGGCAGGCCCGTCTGCCGCCGCAGGGGATCGACGCGCTTCTTGGCGGACGCGGTGCCCTTGTCCGACATCTTCTCCTTGCCGATGCGAAGGACGTCCAGCATCTTGTCGGCGTCGATGTCGTAGGACATGGTGACGTGGTGGAGGACGGCTCCCGGCCCGCCGTCCGGGCCCACCATCCGCTTCTGGGCGGCGCCGGCGATCTTGCCGACATCGGTGGCGATGTCGTTGAGCGGCTGGTACCAGGCATTGATGCCCATGTCGCCGAGTGCCTGGAGGACCCAGGCGTCGAGATGGGCGTAGGAGTCGGCGAAGGACAGGCCGGCCACGAGGGAAGCGGGTACCGACAGCGAGTACGTGATGGTGTTGCCGCTCTCCACGAACATGGCCCCGCCCCCGGAGATCCTGCGCACGACGGTGATGCCGTGGCGGGCGGCGCCCTGTGGGTCGACCTCGTTGCGCAGGGACTGGAAGCTCCCGATGATCACCGCGGGCGAGGCCCACTCCCAGACCCGCAGCGTGGGCGGCCTGCGGCCCGCGGCGACCTCCCTGGTGATGACCTCGTCCAGCGCCATGTGCAGAGCGGGGGACTGCGGTCCCTCCCGGATGAGCTGCCAGTCGTGCTCCCGCCACTCGCCGGCCTGCGACAGTGCGCGGTGCGCGGCCACGGCGACGCCCTCGGCGGTCAGACCGAGCATCACCGTGCCGGCGGGAAGGGCTGCGTCGATGCGGGCCGCGAGAGCGGTGGTGTCCATGTGGGCCGGAGCCCCTTCCAGGGCCGCGTCGATGGCGAGGATGGCCTCGTCCGGTTCCAGGAAGAAGTCGCCGGCCACCCGCACGTTCCGCAGAGCGCCTCCCTGGACGTCCAGGTCGACGACGACGAGCTTGCCGCCCGGGATCTTGTACTCACCGTGCACCTCAGGCCTCCGCATGCGTCGACTCATGTCCATGAACAAGCTTGTGATCAGGCACAACGCCATGGATGGGCGGTTTAATCCGCGCTCCGCGGACTGCGGCCCGGTGCGGGCCGAGGCCGGCGCGCACAGCCGCGGCCCGGCATGCCCCCGGTCAGCGCCGGGGGCCCCCGCGCTGACCTTCGGTGCTCTCACGCAGCACGAGGCGGTGCGCCACGATACGGTCCTCGGGGGCGCCGCCGGGCTGTGCGGCGTCCACCGGGTCCGGTGACCGGGCCGCCTCGGCGATGCGCCGGCGCAGGAGCTCCACGGCGACCTTGGCGACCGCCGCCTTGTCCGGGGCGACGGTGCTCAGGGTCGGCACGCTGAACCGGCCGCCCTCCACGTCGTCGAAGCCCACGACGGCGACGTCCTCGGGCACCCTCAGGCCGTGCTCGTGGAGCGCCCGCAGAGCCCCCAGGGCGAGTTGGTCGTTGAAGCACAGCAACGCGTCGGGACGGGCCCCGGCGGCAAGAGCCCCGGCCACCGCCTCGGCGCCGTCCGGCATCCGGAAGGAGCCGACGGGAAGCAGCGAGTCCGGTCCGCAGGCGATGCCCGCCGCGGCCAGGGCGGCCCGGTAACCGCGGGTGCGCGCCTCGGCGGTCCCCAGGCCCGCGTCGTGGTCCCGTCCGCCCACGGCCAGGACGGTACGGCGCCCGAGGGCGATCAGGTGCTCGGTGGCCTCGCGGGCGGCCTTCTCGTTGTCGATGGCGACATGGTCGGCCCCCTCCTCCAGCAGCTCTCCGAGCAGCACGGTCGGCGGTGCGCCGGTGCGCTCGCGCAGGTCGTCGGCGGTCAGGGCGAGCGGGCTGAGGATGATGCCGTCGACGAAGTCCGAGCCGAAGCCGGCCAGCGCCGCGAGCTCGTGCTCGCGGTCCGCGCCGGACTGGTGGATCAGCACGGTCAGCGAACACCGCTCGGCTTCACGGATGACATGGCGTGCGAGCTCGGCGAAGTACGGGACGTCGAGCTCGGGCACGACGAGCGCGATGATGCCGGTGCGGCCCTTGCGCAGGTGACGGCCTGCCAGGTTGACCCGGTATCCGAGGTGCTCGATGGA
This sequence comes from Streptomyces sp. B1I3, assembly GCF_030816615.1. NCBI lineage: Bacteria > Bacillati > Actinomycetota > Actinomycetes > Kitasatosporales > Streptomycetaceae > Streptomyces > Streptomyces sp. B1I3. Next base: position 1,594,816 of record NZ_JAUSYD010000001.1, on the reverse strand, counting down.
CTCGCGCACCACACGTCTGGTCCGGTCGGAGACATGGACGTAATCGTTGATCACATTGGACACCGTCTTCTCCGACACCCCCGCGTGCCGTGCGACGTCCTTGATCCTGGGCCGTGCCACCGCAACCTCCCCGCCCTCGCGCGCTGCCGAGTCTATGTCCTGGCGTGCCGGCCCCGGACGCGGTGGGACCCCACCGGGATCCCGGTGGTGCCGGAACCCTTTACAGCGAATGTACATCGATGTAAAAAAGGGCCACCGCACCGCTTCAGCCGGTGCGTCCACACCACCTGGCGTGCGCGGTGGACCGGCCTCACACGGCGGCCCACCGCCGCTTCGGCATGAGCGTCCGGCCGTCGAAAGGTCCGCGATGAGTTCCTCTTTCCCCGCCCGTGCACCGGGGCCCGCACCGGCGGTTCCCCCTGCGGGCGGCATCGGCCGCCGCAGGCTCCTGCGCCACGGCATGGCGGGCGCCCTGCTCGCCTCGGGCCCGCTGGCGGGCTGTGCCTCACCGGCCGCCTCCTCCGGGGCGTCCGCCCTGACCGTCTGGGACCTCTTCCAGGGAGGCGACGGCATGCTCATGGACGACATGATCGACGCCGTCTCCCACGGCCCTGACCGCTTCACCGTCGACCGGACCATCCTGGACTGGGGCCCGTCCTACTACACGAAGCTCGCCGTGTCGGCCGCCGGAGGCCGGGCGTCCGACGTCGCCGTACTGCACCTGTCCCGGCTGGCCGGCTACGCCCCCGGCGGCCTGCTGGACCCCTTCGACCTCGACCTGCTCGCCGAGTTCGGTGTCACGGCGAAGGACTTCACCCCGGCGGTGTGGAAGCGGACCCGGCACGAAGGCACGGTGTACGCGATCCCCCTCGACGTCCACCCCTTCATCGTCTTCTACGACCGCCGGGCCGCAGACAAGGCGGGTCTCCTCGACCCCTCGGGCGAGCTGGCGCCGATGGGCTCGCCACGGGCCCTCCTCGACGCGGGCGAAGCGCTCGCCGAAGCGACCGGGGGCGCGGGCATCCTCTTCGGGCACGTCACCGACACGGCGCAGAACTGGCGGCAGTTCGCGGCCCTCTACGCCCAGACCGGCGCCGCCTTCACGCTCCCCGACGGCGGCCCTGCCGAGATCGACACCGACGCGGCCGTACGGGTCGTGACGTTCATGCAGCAGCTCTTCGACGGCAGGACCAATCCCAACAACCTGGACTACAACAGCGCGATGGCCGCCTTCCTGGGCGGCCGCGGCGGCATGGCCATGCTGGGGGAGTGGGAGCTGCCGACGCTCCGGAAGTCCGACCTCGACCTGGGCGCGGCCCCCTTCCCGCAGGTCTTCGAGCGGCCCGCCGTCTACACCGACTCGCACAGCTTCGTCCTGCCCCACCAGGAGCACCCCGACCCCGCCCGGCGCCGGGAGGCCCACCGCTATGTGGCGCAGATGCTCAAACAGAGCATCACCTGGGCGAGCGCCGGTCACATCCCCGCCTACCAGCCCGTGCTCGCCGAACCCGAGTACGCCGAGCTGACACCGCAGTCCTCGTACGCGGACGCCGCCGAAGTGGCGGTGCTCGACCCGCCGAACTGGTTCGCCGGAGCGGGCTCGAACTTCCAGAACCGCATGTGCCAGCCGCTCCAGTCGGCGCTGCTCGGCAACACCACCGCCGAGAAGGCCGTACGGCAGATGGTCCGGGAAGCGGACGCGCTGCTGAGGCAGCCCGATCCGGTGGCCTGACCGAGACCAGAAGGAGTTACCGACGTGACCACCACCGCACCTCCGGGTGCCGACGCGCCTGCCGGCACACCCGTTTCCGGCACCGGCCGAACCCGCCGCGCCGCACGGACGGGAGCCCGCGCCGCGACCGGCAACGGCCTGATCTTCGTCCTGCCCTTCCTGGTCGTCTTCGCCCTCTTCCTCGTCTGGCCCGTGGTCCAGGGGCTGTGGATGAGCCTGACCGACGCCTCACTCGCGCTACGGGAGACGAGCTTCGTCGGCTTCGCCAACTACACCGAGGCCTTCGGCGATCCCGACGTGTGGAGCAGCCTCGGCAACACGGTCGTCTTCACCCTCATCTCCTGCGTACCGCTGGTCCTGCTCGCCCTGGCGATGGCGCTGCTCGTCCACAGCGGACTGGCCGGCCAGTGGGTGTGGCGGCTCGCCTTCTTCGCGCCGTACCTGCTGCCGGTGACGGTGGTCACCCTCATCTGGACGTGGCTGTACCAGCCCGACATCGGCCTCGGCAACCAGCTGCTGACCTCCCTCGGCATGGAGCCCGTGGGCTGGCTCTCCGACGAGGCGGTCGCGATGTGGTCCGTGGCCGCACTGACCGTCTGGTGGACGGTCGGCTTCAACTTCCTCCTCTACCTCGCCGCGCTCCAGGCCCTCCCCCCGGCCCTGGACGAGGCCGCCGCGCTCGACGGCGCGGGAGCCTGGCGGCGGCTGTGGTCCGTCACCCTGCCCCAACTGCGCAGGACGACGGTGCTGGTGGGGATGTTGCAGGTCCTCGCCTCGCTCAAGGTCTTCGACCAGATCTACATCCTCACCAAGGGCGGACCCAACGGTTCGACCCGGCCCATCCTCGAATACGTCTACGACGTCGGGTTCACCGGCTACCGGCTGGGCTACGCCTCCGCCGTCTCCTACCTCTTCTTCGCGCTCGTGATCATCGTCTCCGTCGCGCAGCTCCGCTTCTTCCGCCAGGAGGACTGACCGTGTCCGCCACCGCACCCTCACTCGGCCCACGCCGCCGGGCACCCCGTGAAGCGGCCGGTTCGCCGCTGCTCCTCGGTCACGGACGGCTGCCGCGCGTCCTGGCAGCCACCGCGCTGTGCGTCCTCGCGGCGGTCTGGCTCCTGCCGTTCGTCTGGTCCGTCGCCACGTCCTTCCAGAGCGAACAGGACGTGGCCACCCCCGGCCTCTCCCCGTTCAAGGGCGACCTCACCCTCGGGTCCTACGAGCAGATCCTGGAGCGCGGCAACGTGCTCCTGTGGGCCTTCAACAGTTTCCTCGTCGCGGGCCTCGTCACCCTGATCACCGTGGTCGTCTCGACCCTGGCCGCGTACGGCTTCGCGCGGGGCACCTTCCGCGGCCGCAAGGTCCTCCTCGCCGTCACCGTCGCGGCCGTCATGGTCCCGCCGCAACTGCTCGTCGTGCCCCTGTTCGAGCAGATGCTCCTCTTCGACATGGTGGACACCTACGCGGCGGTGATCCTGCCCCAAGTGGTCGCGCCGATGATGGTGTTCATCCTCAAGCGGTTCTTCGACGGCGTCCCCAGGGAACTCGAGGAGGCGGCCCGGATCGACGGCGCGTCCGAGATCAGGGTGTTCCTGTCGATCGTGCTGCCGCTGTCCCGGCCGATCGTGGCCGCCGTGTCGATCTTCGTCTTCATCGGGGCCTGGAACAACTTCATGTGGCCCTTCATCGTCACCAACGACCCCGACCTGATGACGCTGCCCGTGGGTCTGGCCACCGTCAAGGACGCCTACGGCATCCAGTACGCGCAGTCCATGGCCTCCGCGCTGCTGGCGGCACTCCCGCTGATCGTGGTGTTCCTCCTCTTCCAGCGGCGCATCGTCAGCTCGGTGGCCACGACAGGACTCGGCGGCTCCTGACCTCCGCGCCCGCCCCTCCGCGCTCACCACGAACCCCTCACTCACTGGAGCATGTGTTGCCCACCCCCGCCCTGCCCCGTCCCGAGTACCCGCGACCGCAGTTCGTCCGTCGCGACTGGCTCAGCCTCAACGGCGCCTGGCAGTTCGAGACCGACCAGGGAGACAGTGGCCTGGAACGCGGTCTCCTCGGCCGCGACCTGGACCGGGAGATCCTCGTACCCTTCCCGCCCGAGTCGGAACTGTCGGGCATCGGGGACACCGACTTCCTCGAAGCCGTCTGGTACCGGCGGGTCCTCACCCTGCCCTCCGCATGGGCCGGACGCCGTGTACTGCTCCACTTCGGCGCCGTCGACCACGACACGACCGTCTGGGCCAACGGCGTCGAAGTGGCACGCCACCGCGGCGGGTTCACCCCCTTCACCGCCGACCTCGGGGACGTCGCCGGCCCCGGTGAGGAGGTCACCCTCACCGTCCGGGCCCGCGACTCCCGCTCCGGCCCGCAGGCCCGCGGCAAGCAGGCCGTCCAGTACGCCAACCACGACTGCAACTACACACGCGTCACGGGGATCTGGCAGACGGTCTGGCTGGAGCCCGTCCCCGACCTCCACATGCGTCGTCCCCGCATCACACCCGACCTCGGCGGGTCCGCCTTCCACCTGGAACTGCCCTTGTCCGGCAACCGCCCCGGCCACCGGGTGCGCGCCGTCCTCTCCGACGGCGACGGTGAGGTCTGCCGCGCGGAGGTACGCGCCGACCTCGACCTCGCACCCCGGCTCCACCTGCCCGTACCGGACGGCAGGCGACACGAGTGGGGGCCCGGGAGCCCGCACCTGTACGGCCTGCGGCTGGAACTGCTCGACGGGTCGGGCGAGGTGGTCGACAGCGCCGAGAGCTACGCGGGACTGCGCGCCGTCGGCCTGCGGGGCAAGGCCGTCACCCTGAACGGACGGCCCGTCTTCCAGCGGCTCGTACTCGACCAGGGCTGGTACCCCGACGGGCTGATGACCGCCCCGAGCGACGAGGCGCTGGTCCACGACATCGAGATCGCCATGGCAGCCGGCTTCAACGGGGCCCGGCTCCACCAGAAGGTCTTCGAGGAGCGCTTCCTCTACCACGCCGACCGCCTCGGCTACCTGGTCTGGGGCGAGTTCGGCGACTGGGGCTGCGAGACCGGCGGCTCCTCGGGAGACAACCAGCAGCCGGACGCCTCGTACACCGGCCAGTGGCTCGAAGCCCTGGAGCGTGACTACTCGCACCCCTCCGTCATCGGGTGGTGCCCGCTCAACGAGACGTACCAGAAGCTGCACGACCGGATCACGCAGCTCGACTCCGTGACCCGGGCGATGTTCCTCGCCACGAAGGCGATGGACACCACCCGGCCGGTCATCGACGCCTCCGGTTACGCCCACCGGGTCGCCGAGACCGACATCTACGACGCCCACAACTACGAGCAGGATCCGGCCGCCTTCCGGCAGCTGATGGCCGGCCTCGCCAAGGACGAGCCGTTCGTCAACGCCTACGAGAACGGTGCCGCCTACTCGCAGCCCTACCGTGGCCAGCCCTACTTCGTCAGTGAGTTCGGTGGCATCTGGTGGGACCCCGAGGCGGCGGCAGCCCAGTCCGGCGAGGACCGCACCGCCTCGTGGGGTTACGGCGAGCGCGTACGCGACGAGGAGGAGTTCCACGCACGCTTCGAAGGCCTGACCGGCGTACTCCTGCAGGACCCGAACATGTTCGGTTACTGCTACACGCAGCTGACCGACGTCTTCCAGGAGCAGAACGGCGTCTACCGCTTCGACCGGGGCACCAAGCTGGACATCGAACGCATCCGCGCCGCGCAGACGCGCCCGGCGGCCATCGAGGCCGACAAGGCCGTCGAGGAGGGCGGCGCCTAACGGCGTACGCCCGGCCACGGAGGACACCTCCCCGGTCCGCAGCCCGGGGAGGTGTCCCGTTGCTGCCCGCAGTCCCTCCGCTCCCGCAGTCCCTCCGCCGTCCGCACGGCTGCGGATGACCGATGTGATGTCCGCCTTCATCATGGAATGTGCGGCCCCCGCCCGCCGACCGTACGGCGGCTCCGATCGAGAGGAAGGGCACCCCCATGGCCGAGGACAAGAAGCTGGACAAGGGCGACGACGTCACGTGGAGCAGCCACGGACAGGACGTCCCGGGCACGGTGCGCAAGAAGATCACCGAGCGGACCGAGGCGGCCGGACGCACGGTCGACGCGTCGAAGGACGACCCGCAGTACGAGGTCGAGAGCGACAAGTCGGGTGCTCACGCCGTACACAAGCCGGGCTCCCTGCACAAGGAGGGCAAGAAGTCGTGACCGGTGGCCGTGACGCGGACCGCGAGGAGAGCGTGCGGCGCTTCGGCGAGGCCGTGAACATGACGGCCGGCGAGATGGAGAAGTGGCTGGACACGGACGAGTCGCGCGGCGCGGGGCAGTCCGACGGCTCGGGTGAGAGCGTGGGACACGCGTCGGGCCGCCGGATCGTCGAACTGCTGCGCACCGAGAAGGCGGACCTGACCGACGACGACGTCGCGCACATGCGCAAGGTCGTCGGCTATGTGCACCGGCACGGGAAGCAGCGGCCGAAAGGGGACGTCACCGACACGCGGTGGCGTCACTCCCTCATGAACTGGGGCCACGATCCGGAGAAGTGACAGCGGGGGGCGGTGCGCCCGCGCCCCGGCCGTGCCGACGGGTCGTACGCCGCATCACGCCGCATCACGCCGCACACGTCGGCCGTACGCCGTGTCAGGTCGCCGTCACCGTACGTCGTCCAGGCCGACCGTGGGTCGTCTCAGCCGACCGTACCGTCGACGAACTCGTTGAGGGCCCGGCCCGGACGCAGAGCGGGCCGGGCCCCTTCGAGGTGGAAATCCCCGAATCCCATGATCGAGACCGTTTCACCGTCCCGGAGCCCCTCGGCGATCGTTCCGGGGCGGTCCACCGTGCCGAACAGCGCGTCCAGGATCTGCTCGACGTGCTGGGCGGACACCTGACCGGCGTCCCCGCCCGCCTTGCGGACGGTTGCCTCGATGAGCGCGTTCCTGTCCATGTTGATCCTTTTCCTTCCCCGGCTGTCCGATGCGCTGCCCGACGTGAGCCCGGGCACGTGAACCCATGCACTCGCACCCAAGCACCCCGGCCGGACGGCACGCCGTTGCCCGGGAGTGTGGCGCGGATGTTCACCGGTTCGCCGGAAGGCCGGTGACACGGACGTGCGGCGCGGCCCCCTGACAGCCGACTCGGCCACGGCCACTGCGATGCCCCCGTGTTTCCACTCTGGGGCCAGGGGCAGGCGCATCCATGAGCACCTACGAAAGGACCGACATGAGCGCCGGAGAGAAGGCCAAGGCCAAGACCGAGCAGGTTGTCGGGAAGGCCGTGAGGAAGGTGGCCCACGCGATGGGCGACGAGACCACCGCTGCCAAGGGAGCCGCACTGGAGACCCGCGGCAAGGCCCGCGACGCCAAGGAGAGCGTGCGGCGTTGACCGCGCCCCGGCGCGGGCGGAGTCCGTGCGACGGCCTGCGCCTGGTGCAGGGTCCCGCCGCGGCGCGGATGGTGAAGCAGTTCCTCGGAGGGGCCTCGGTGGCGGTATGCCACCGAGGCCCCTCCACGCGTGCAATGGGTGGCTCCGTACGCAGGGTGCACGGGGCTGCGAGGCTGTGGGGCTGGGGCTGCGGAGCTACGGGACGAGGGACCGAGCGGGTGCCGCGTCGATCGGGCCGGCCGTGTCCGGTGCTCCACGGCCCGCTGCGCCGTGTCGTCGCGCGACCGTACGGAAGGAGGGCGGGCGTTTCATCGCCAGGCCGGCCCCGGCGGGGCATCGCGCCGGGCATCGCGCCGGGCGGGCCCGTGCCAGTCCAGTATGAGGACCGTGGCGTCGTCCTTGAGGTTGCCGCGGCAGGCAGTCAGTACCGCTGTCGTCATGGCGCGAACCGCCTCCCGGGGATGCGAGGTGCGGGTGTCGCGCACGACGGAGGCCAGGTCGACATCCGCGGCACCGCGTTCCTGCATTCCGTCGGTGAGCAGGACCAGTCGGTCGCCGGGGTTCAGCTGGACCTCCTGCAGCTGGTACGAGGTGGGCGCCGCCACGCCGAACGGCAGGTTGACGGCGAGCTCGACCTCCTCGACCTCGGTTGCGCCGGCCCGCAGGCGCAGAGGCCAGGGATGGCCCGCGTTGACCAGTTCACAGGTGCCCGTCTCGAGCCGGACGCACAGCAGTTGCCCGGTGACCAGCCCGCGACTGTGGGTCAACAGGGCCTCATGGGCGCGGCGGGCCTGATGGAGCGCGTCGCACCCGGTGCGGCGGGCGCCGCGCAACGCACCCGTGACCAGGGTCGCCAGCAGGGCGGAGTCGGTGTCGTGGCCCATGGCGTCGGTGATGGAGAGGTGAAGCGTGTCCCGGTCGAGCGTGTAGTCGTAGGTGTCGCCGCCGATGTCGTCGGCCGGGATCAGGCCGGCCGCGAGGGTGAACTGGGGGGCCTCGCAGCAGGAGGCCGAAGGGAGCAGCTGGTGCTGGATCTCGGCGGCCAGGCTGGTCCGGGTCGTCCGCCGGCCGGCGTGGTAGAGGTCGGTGAAGCGGCTGTCCGTGACGATGATGTAGGCCAGCGCGTGGGCCGCGTCGCTGATCTGCCCGAGTACGCCCTCGTCGGCGTACTGCAGCGTCACCTCCAGCACACCGATGCAGTCGCCGCGGTTGGTGACCGGCGAGATCACCCGCTGCCCGCCCTGACCTTCCGGTTCCACACGCTGGCGCTGGCTCCGGAGAACCGTTTCGTAGACGCTGCCCTGCAGATCGATCTGCTCCGCGGCGTCCGCCCTGTCACCCTCGTCGGGTGCGGTCAGGCGCAGCAGCCGCTGCCCCATGAGATCGGCGAACAGGAACGACACCCGTTCCGCCCCGAAGCGCTTGCGCAGGTCGTCCGCGAGTACCCCGACGGACTCCCCGGGCGGCGCGGATTCCGCGGCGGCCAGGAGCTCACCCAGTTCCAAGTCTCTGCCATGCATGGCAACCTCCCATCGTCTGTCGCCACTTATTCCCCGGGTTTCGCCGACCTCACCCGGTGCGTCCGGGCATGAGAAGGGCCGGTGGAGGGAATAGGGGGCGCGCAGGGGGGCGCCGGAGAGACGTGCGACAGGGCCCGGGGCCCCGGCGGCCGCCTCCGCCTGGTTCCCGGCACGGGCCCGCTCGCCGCCGCCGTACCGGGAGCGTTCGACGCTCTGGAGGAAGGGCTGCCCGACACCCTCACCCCGGGCCGTCGCCCCCGCACGACGCTCACCCCGTCCCCGGCGCTCCGCGACGGGGTGCCGGTGCTGGCGTTCGGTACCCCCGGCGGTGAACAGCAGGACCAGTGGCAGCTGCACTTCTTCCTTGCCGTCGCCCTGCGTCCGAAGGTACGCGGAGGTTACGACCTGCAGGGCGCCATCGACGCCGTCAACTGGCACAACGACAGTTTCCCCAGTTCCTTCCATCCGCGAGGCATGCGCCCCGGCGGCGTGAGCGCCGAGGAGCGGACGGACCCGCGGATCGTCGAGGAACTGCGCCGCCGCGGGCACGACGTGGTGGTCGGCGAACCCTGGTCCGAGGGCCGGCTGAGCGCCGTCGCCCGCGACCCCGGGACGGGCGTGCTGTCGGCGGCCGCCAACCCGCGCGGCATGCAGGGGTACGCCGTCGGCCGCTGACAACCCCTCGGGAGGCCGGGCGGCGGACCGTGCTTAGCTGGAAGCATGATCGATGACTTCCTTGCCGAGAGCGGCGGACACCTGACCGAGGTCGAGGCGGCGGTGCGCGCCGCGGTCGCCGACGAGATCCTGCCGCGCTACCAGCAGCTCGCCGCGCACGAGATCGTCGAGAAGAGCGGCCCCCACGACCTCGTCACCGCCGCCGACCGGCTGGCCGAGGAGCACCTCACGGCCTCCCTGACCAGGCTGCTGCCCGGCTCGGTCGTCGTGGGCGAGGAAGCGGTGCACGCCGACCCGGCGGTGTACGAGGCCCTGGGCGGGGACGCCCCCGTATGGATCGTCGATCCGGTCGACGGCACCCGCCAGTTCGTCCACGGCGAGCCCGGCTTCTGCACCCTGGTGGCCCTCGCCCACCACGGCGAGGTGTTCGCCTCGTGGACGTACGCCCCGGTACTGGGCGAGTGGGCCGTCGCCGTACGGGGCAGGGGCGCCACGCTCAACGGCAGGCCGCTGCGGAGCGGCTCGCCCGCGCCCGGCGCCGTGCTCAAGGTGGCGATGTCCCACCCCGACTACACCTCCGACGCGCAGAAGCGCGCCCTGCTCGGCCTGCACACCGAGGGCATCGACGCCCGCGCGTGCGGCTCGGCGGGGCTCGAGTACCTCGCCGTGGCCAGTGGTGCGCAGGACGCGGTCGCCTTCAACTGGGAGTTCGCCTGGGACCATGCGGCGGGCCTGCTCCTGGTCACCGAGGCGGGCGGCACCCAGTCCACCCTCACCGGTGACCTGTACCGCATCACCGGCGGCAACGACCTGCCGTTCACGGCGGCGCGGGACGCGGCGACGGCGCAACGGGTACTGGACGCGCTGCGGGCCGGGGTCTGAGCCAGGGCCCGGGACCGGCCCGCCACGTCCCGCCCGCCCCGGCCCGCCACGTCCCGCCCGCCCCGTCCGGGACGCTCACGGCCTGGCGAGCACCTGGCGCACTTCCCGGACGACGCCGGCTGCCGTCTCCACCGCCTCGGGGTCCAGACCGCGCAGGGCACCGGAGACCCGGTCCATGAAACCGTCGGGCGTGTCCGGCAGAGCGGCCGCCGCCGCGAGGGCGCCCTTCTCGTTCAGGCACCAGGTGCGGTGGTGGGCGTGGAGCGACTGGGCGAGGATGCCGAACGCCCTCGACAGGCAGAGCGCGACGTGGAGCGTGTCCCCGGAGGGAGCCGACTTGCGGGCCGAGGCCACCGAGAAGTCCGCCTCCCACGCGGCGTCCGCGAGCGCCCTGCGCAAGGGCTCCGGGTAGGTACGGGTCTGCTCCCGCAGGGATGCCAACTCGCCGTGCGGATCCTGGAGTACGCGGCCCAGCGCGACCTCGCCGGCGTAACAGGGGGACCAGAAGCCCAGCGGGTGGCCCGGCTGGACGCCCACTTCGAAGCGGCCCTCACGGCAGTCGGCCCACACCGCCTCCACCCGGTCCAGATCGCGCAGGATCCAGTCCACGGCGACCCCGTCCACCGTCAGCCAGGCGCCGCCGTCGACCCACGGGCCCCAGCCGCCCGGTCCCGCGACCTCAGCCGGTGCGCCCTGCGCCTCGGACGCCAGGGCGGTCAGAGCGGCCACGTCCGGGGCGCCGCGGTAGTAGACACCGAGATCCCAGTCGCTGTCCGGGCGGTGCGTGGAGCGGGCCCGGCTCCCGCCCAGGACGACAGCCCTGACACCGGGCTGCCGGACGAGCCGGGAGGCCATCGACGCGATGGCGGGAGGAAGTGCCGGATCGCTGTTCATCGGGCAGGAGGTTACCCGGGGCCCCGTTGCCGGCACGCCCGAATATCCTGGACGCCCTGGCCGTCGGCTGACGAAGGAGTCCGAAGGTGCCATCGATGCTGGATGCCGTCGTCGTGGGGGCGGGCCCCAACGGACTGACCGCCGCGGCCGAACTGGCCCGCCGCGGTTTCTCCGTGGAGGTCTTCGAAGCCATGGAGACCGTCGGAGGCGGCGCGCGTACCGAGGAGCTCACCCTCCCCGGTTTCCGCCACGACCCGTGTTCCGCCGTGCACCCCCTGGGGATCGGCTCGCCCGCGTTCGCGGCGATGCCTCTGGCCCGGCACGGCCTGGAGTGGGTACAGCCACCGCTGGCGCTCGCCCACCCCTTCCCCGACGGCTCGGCCGCCGTGCTCACCACGTCGGTGGGGGAGAGCGCCATGACGCTCGGACCGCAGGACGCGGGGGCGTACCGCAGACTGGTCGCCCCCTACATCGGCCACTGGGACACCCTCGCCGAGGACTTCCTGCGCACCCCCTGGGACGGGCTGCCCCGCGATCCGTACCGCTGGGTGCGGTTCGGGCTGGACGCCCTCCAGCCCGCCACGCTCGCCTCCCGCCGCTTCCGGGGCGAGAAGGCGCGCGGGCTGATCGCCGGGCTCGCCGCGCACGCCATCGCGCCGACCAGCGGGATCGCGACGACCGGTATCGCCCTGCTGTTCGCGCTCGCCGCGCACGAGAAGGGCTGGCCCGTGCCGCGCGGCGGCTCGCAGGCCATCTCGGACGCCCTCGCCTCCTACCTGCGCGAACAGGGCGGCGTGATCCGCACGGGTACGGAGGTCAAGCGCCTCGACGAACTCCCGCCCGCCCGCGCGTACGTCTTCGACACCTCGCCGACCGCGCTGGCCCGGATCGCCGGACTCGGCAACGCCTACCGCCGCTACCGTTACGGCGCCTCCTGCTTCAAGATCGACTACGCCCTTTCGGGGCCCGTCCCCTGGACCGCGCCGGAGGCCAGGCGGGCCGGCACCGTGCACGTCGGCCCCACGGCGGGTGAGATCGACACCGCCCTGCGCGCCGCGGTGACGGGGCGCGACCCGAGCGTCCCGTTCCTGATCACGGCGCAGCCGAGCCTGGTGGACCCGTCCCGGGCGCCCGAGGGCCGCCACGTCTTCTGGGTGTACGGCCATGTCCCGGCGGGCTGGGAGGGTGACGCGACGGAGGTGATCGAGCGTCAGCTGGAGCGCTTCGCACCGGGTTTCCGTGATCTCGTCCTCGCCCGCTCGATCGCGGGGCCGCCCCGCCTCGCGGTGCGCAACGCCAACTACGTCGACGGGGACATCGCCACCGGGGCGTTCGCCGGACTCCAGACGGTGATCCGGCCCAAGCTCGCCCGCGTACCGTACGCGACCGCCCATCCCGCGGTGTTCCTCTGCTCCTCGGCCACCCCGCCGGGGCCGGGCGTGCACGGAATGTCGGGCCACCATGCGGCGAAGGCGGTGTGGAGGCGGCTGCGGACCGGGTGAGGACCCGCTTCCGGGGTCCCGCACGGGGCTCCTGCCGCCGCGCACGGGTGTGCCGGGCCACCGTGACATCACGGCGGCCCGGCACACCCGCGCGGGGTCAGTGCGACGGGGTGAGGGGCTGCTTGCTCTCCTCGGCCAGCCGCTCCAGGCCGCTCTGCGTCTTGAGCGGCTTCTCCTTGACGAACAGCACCGCCACCAGCGCCAGCACCGCGAAGGGCGCGCCGACCAGGAAGACGTCGGCGGTCGCGTTGCCGTAGGCCTGCTCCACGACCTCGCGCGCCTGCGCGGGAAGGGTCGTGAGGTCGGGGATGGAGTGGCTGCCACCGCCCCCTCCGGCCGCCGCGCCTCCGAGCCCCTTCTCGAGCTCCTTGGTCACCTGGTGGGCGAGGACGGCACCGAGGGCGCTGGTGCCGATCGCGCCGCCGAGGCTGCGGAAGAAGGACAGGACGGAGGTCGCCGAACCGAGTTCGGCCGCCGGTACGTCGTTCTGCGCGGCGAGCACGAGATTCTGCATGAGCATGCCGACGCCGACGCCCAGCACGGCCATGTAGAGGGCCAGGATCCAGAACGCCGTGTCCGCACCGATCGTGGACAGCAGGCCCATGCCCGCGGTCATGATCACACCGCCGGCGACCAGGAAGTTCTTCCACTTGCCGGTCTTGGTGATGATCTGGCCGGCCACCGTGGTCGAGACCATCAGACCGAGGATCATCGGCAGGCTCATCATGCCCGCGACGGTCGGGGACTTGCCGAGCGAGATCTGGAAGTACTGCGAGAGGAAGACCGTGCCGCCGAACATCGCCACACCGACGAGGAGGCTCGCCACGGTGGTGAGGGCGACCGTCCGGTTGCGGAAGATGTCCAGCGGGATCATCGGTTCCTCGACGCGCGACTCGACGACGACGGCCAGGACGATCAGGACCACACCGGCCGAGACGAGGGCCGCGGTCTGCCACGACATCCAGTCGAACTGGTTGCCCGCGAGCGTGATCCAGAGCAGCAGGGCGCTCACGCCCGCCATGATCAGGAAGGCACCGAGGTAGTCGATCTTCACCTTGCGGCGGACGACCGGCAGGTCGAGCGTGAGCTGGAGCATCACGATCGCGAGCAGTGCGAACGGCACCCCGATGAAGAAGCACCAGCGCCAGCCCAGCCACGAGGTGTCGACCAGCACACCGCCGATCAGCGGGCCGGCCACGGTGCCCACGGCGAACACGGCGCCGAACATGCCCGAGTAGCGCCCGAGTTCGCGGGGCGGGATGATCGAGGCCATCACGACCTGGGCGAGCGCGGTGAGGCCACCGGCACCGATGCCCTGGACGACACGGCTGATGATGAGGACGGTGACGCTGTCCGAGAAGCCGGCGACGAGCGAGCCGATGACGAACATCCCCAGCGACAGCTGGATGAGCAGTTTCTTGTCGTAGAGGTCGGAGAGCTTGCCCCAGATGGGGACGGTGGCGGTCATGGCCAGCAGCTCCGCCGTGACCACCCAGGTGTACGACGACTGGCTGCCGTGCAGGTCGGTGATGATGCGGGGGAGGGCGTTGGCGACGACGGTGGACGCGAGGATGGCCACGAACATCCCGGCCATCAGGCCGGACATGGCCTGGATTATCTGACGTCTCGTCATGGAGGGGGGTGCCTCGGGTGCGGGCGTCACGGCAGCGGACATCGGTGGACGTACCTCGGTTCTCTGGGAGTCGGTTCCTTCAGGAGCGAAGGACGGGGGCGGACGGTGTGGTGACGGGTGCGTGCGGAGGGCCGGCGCGCCGTCAGTCGCGCAGCGCGGCGGTGAGTTCGGCGAACGCCTCGTCGTAGACGGCCTTGAGGGGCCGGGTGCGTCCGGTGGCGGTCCACAGTTCGACGGCGGACCGAACGGCGGCGAGGGTGGTGTGCACCAGGAGGCGCGGTCGCAGGTCCGCGTCGGCCTCCACGCCCAGCCGTTCGGCCACCGCGGCGATCAGTGCCTGCTCATCGGCGCCTCGCGCCGCGAGGAACCGGGGAAACAGCGACGGGGTGTTCCCCAGCACCGTGCACTGCAGCTCCCAGCGGTCGTGGCCCACCTCGATGTGGGTCAGTTCCTCGGAGATCGCCTCGCGCAGCACCGTGAGAGTCGTGCTCCCCGCCGGGGCCTCGATGATCGCCCGGCGGGTCCGCTCGGTGAGGTCGGGGTCGGCGACGAGGATCGCGTCGTCCAGGTGGCCGAAGTAGTTGAAGAACGTCCGCACCGAGACGCCCACCTCCGCGGTGACCGCCTCCACCGTCACCTGGTCGAGTCCGCGCTCGGCCGCCATGCGCAGCGCGGTGTCGGCCAGGGCGTCGCGGGTCGCACGCTTCTTGCGTTCGCGCAGTCCGAGGGGAGGATTCTTCGGGAGGGTCACGAAGGTGCATGCTATGCAAAAATGCACGGTATGCAAATTCGACCGCGCAGGCGACCGCCGGTCGTGGCGAGACGGTAGGGCGGTGCCGACCGGGCAGCTGCGGCCAGGGCGCCGGGCCGTCGGTCACCGCGGCGGGCCGGCTCGGCGTCACCGGAGTTGTCCGCTCCGCGGGCCCGCGGAGCGAAAACGCCGGGTGACGCGTGTCCGGTCCGTTCCCAGGGTTCACCGCTCAGGCCGCGGCCCACCGGTCCACCGGTCCTCCGCCCGCCCTCAGACCGGCTCGTCCGCGCCGGAATCCCCACCCCTCGTCGCGCCTCGCTCATGAGCCCGCTGGAGCGCTGCGACCTCAGGCCGACAGCGGAACGGGACTGTCGAGAAGGGCTCCGGCGCCGCGATCAGGCGGGCTGCCCGGAGAACATCGCGTCCCTGACCGGCGGTCACGAGATGACCCTAGTCTGCGGGTATGTAATGCACGCAGGTGGAGAACGGGTCTCGCTGCACGCATACCAGCACCGCACGCCACTGCGAACGTTCTTGGCGGGCTCCCTCGGCCACCGCCGGAGCGCAGAGCGGATCCGAAAGCCCCCAGACGGTTCCTTCCGGCCATCCGACCCGACGCGTTCGATTCTCGATCGTCTTGACGCAACCCGTCTCCGGCCTGTAGCGCTTGACCTCTCGCATGAGATCCGCGAAGCGGTGGTTGCGGAGCGCTTCGGTCCGCTGCGCCAGCTTCTTCTTCGCCTCCACCCGTTCTTCGGGGGACGCATCGGGGTCCTGCACCGTCTTCAGCGCCTCACAGGCCTCCTGCATGACCGCCTGAATGATTTTGCGGTCCTTCGGATCCTCCGGTTGTGCCCCCAGCCCCCTACTCGCCCATACCAGGCCCTTCATCGCCGTGGAGCGGTTGACCCATTTCGGTGCGGCCGCCGACGACTCCGCCGCGTCCGCCGACGGCCGGGGCAGGGTCCTCCTCACCGCTTCCGTCATCGTCGCCACGAGCCGCGTGTATGCGGCCTTGTCCTCGGGGGCCGTGTACGGGTCTTCGATGATCCGCAACGCCTCGGTGAATCCCTCGACCATGATCGTGTACGCCACCCGGTCCTCGGGCGCAGCATTCGGATTCCTGATGAAGGTGAGCGTTCTTGCCAGTACGTTCGTCAGCTTCTCCTTCACCTCCTCCGGCGCGTTCGCCAGCCGGTCGCCGACGTCCTTCTTCAGTTCTCCCGGCTTCTTCGGCTCGGCGGGGTCCGTCGGGGGAGGCGGATCCGTCGGGGGCGTGTCCGGGTCCGTCGAGGGCGTGTCCGGGTCCGTCGGGGGCGTGTCCGGGTCCGTCGGGGGAGGTGGGTCTGTCGGGGGAGGCGGGTCCGTCGGCGGCGGTGGCGGCGGGATATCCGGCGGGGGCGGGGGTGGCGAGGGGTCGGACGCCGGTGTCGTGGATCGAGTAATTTCGGCAGGCACCGCCGCGGCCGTGGCCAAGCCGGGTAGTGCGAGGGCGGCGGACAAGGAGCACGCGCCGGCGACGCGGGAGATCCGTCGCCGGAAAGTTACGTCCATGATGGCTCCAGGTGCTCTCGTGACGTGTTCCCCTCGCCTCCATGGGTTGGTCCTGCACGGGACACAAGCCACGGAGTTCCTGGCGCAGAACGGTGTATCGGTGTTCCATCGACTCCGGCCCGCTCACTACCTCCTGCAACTCGCGGGCCGACGGTCGCCCCAGAGCTCAGCGACCTTTCGGTGCCGCTCTGTTGCCTCATGCCCGCCGGAGAGCAACGACGCCGTGGGGCGGAAGCACTCCCGTCCTGCGGACCGCACGGGTGGTCCGCTCGATCTGGGACACCGCCCGGTTCAGCGGTGGTCATGATGCTCATGGTCATGACGGTCGTCCCGGCCATGACGTTCACCATCACGACGGTGGTCGGTGTCAGGCTCGCGGTCGCCTCCGAGTGGCACGGTGTCGCAGTAGACGACCGGCCCCGGTGTCGTCGACGGGATCGAGGTGTCGGACGGCATGCCGTCGGTCTCCAGCACCAGAATCCGGAGCTGCGAGTGCTGCTCGCCGGGTGGCATCGGTACCTGCCCGGTGTAGAAGGCGCGGTGGGAGGAGCCCGCGTCGATCGAGGTCAGCATTACGGTCGTGTCCTCCACAGTCACCCAGGCGAGGTCGTCGTCGGTGACACCCTCCCGTCGGTGCTGCACGACGGCCGCGATCCGCGGCGGCGTGGAGTCGGCCGGGTCGTACGAAGGGCCGGTGACGCTGACCGTCGCCGGGTCGCCGGGCTTCACCCGCAGTTCCCGGTCGGGAAGGATTCGTACCAGATCGGTGTGAACCGGCGAAAGCTCGGCGTCGCGGATGGAGTTGGGCTGGTAGCGGACCAGTGCGAGGTGGACGAAGGGCAGGTAGGTGTCCCCGGTGTCGAACTCCACGTCGCAGAACCGGTGGTCACCGTCCGGGTCGAATTGTGTGTCGAAGCCCATGACGGTGACGGTCAGTGGCCCGGCGGGCGACTGGAGGACGAGCCCGTCGGCCTGCCGCACCGCGTTGGTGAACGTGGAGGCTGTCGGAGCGACGACCCCGGCGGAGCGGTGGATGGGATCGCGGCCCATGACGGTGACCCAGGGGGAACCGGCGGAGGAGGCGCCGCCGCCCGACGCCTGTCCGAGGACCACTCCCAGGAGTTCGCCGTCTCCGGAGGAGAACCAGGTACGGTCCAGGAAGACGCGGATGCCGCCGCCGTGACGGAGCCGGACGACCGTGCCCGGCGGGCCGGGGACGGTCTCGAGGGACAGGGTGGGCATGCAGTACAGCGGCCGGGGCACCGCGGGCGGGGCGCTGCTGGGTACGGAGTATTCGACGGCCGCGCCCTCCGCGGTCAGTGCGGTGGGGTCCGTCCCGGCGAGCCGGGCCGGGAAGTAGTCGCCGAACTTCGTTCCGGCGACCGGGCGATAGCGAACCGTGCGGTGCTTGGTGTCACCGAACTCGTGTTTCGCCGGTACCGGTGGGTTCTTGGCCGGATCCGTCTTGGCCATGTCCTCGGCCGCCCGGGTACTGAAGGACAGGACGCCGTCCTGGAAGCCGGCGGACTCGTTGCCGGGGATGCCACTGGATGGCACGCGTGCCGTCAACAGGTCGAACACCGGTGTCCTGCGCGGGAGGTCGCGGCGGCCGGTCTCGCCTTCGTCCACCACGTCGTTCCATTCCGCGACGAGTCCCACCCGGTCGGTGCTGCCTTCGTCCAGCCTGATGGTGCCGATGAGGTGTTCGGCCGTCGCGCCCGCGGCACGGTGTGCCGCCTCCGGCTGCGGCAGGTCCAGTACGGGCTGTTTCAACGGCCGCTGCACGGCGTGCACGAGAGTGAGTTCCTGCCAGGGGGTGAACATCCAGTGGCGGCCGGCGGCGGCCAGTCGCAGGGCGGTGTCGGCGCGTTGCCGCTCCTCCGCCTGGCGGGCCATCTCCTCGGCAGCCTCGGCCTCCGGCGAAGGCTGCCGCACGGGCTCGGAGAGGTCCCGGCACCAGGAGGCGAGACCCATCATCTTCTCGTCGAAGTGAATCCCGGAGCACACCCGCACGGTGGCTGTCCCACCCTTCGGCAGCGACACCGTCAACACCCGGGAAACCGGGTCGAAGAGTGGTGGCGCGGTCCCCTCGGCCAACCTCAGCCGGAAGGAACGGGGCCGGTGCCAGACATCCCCGTCCCATGGGACTTCGAACGGCTGACCGGGTTCCATTCCGGGCAGATCCAGCAGGACCGCTCCGCTGACCAGGGGATCGGGCAGGTAGGGGAGTTCTATCTGCTCGCCCGTGTGCCGTGCGGTCCTCACCGGGTGCTGCGGGTCGGCCGCGGGGGAATCGACGGTTTCGACGTCGACGTCGGGCTGGTCCTGGTCGTCGAGCGAGCCGCTCTCGCGGGACGCGAGGCTGTAACCGGCTTCCCTGGCGGCGTGATCCTGCGAGCCCAGGGCCCCGTCGAGCAGCGCGTGCCGTTCGACGCACTGCAGCGATGCCTTCGGCGCGACAAGGTGGCGCTCGTCGATGCCGCTGTACGGAGCGTGACCCCCTGCGGTGAAGAGCGGCGACCGGTTCCGGTCTGCGGCATACTGCTCGGCGGTCCGGGCCGGTTCCTGACCCGGCAGTACGGCACCCGCGTCACCGCCGGCGGCGGCGTCGTGGACGCCGCAGTCGACCGCGAAACCGCTTTTGCGGCCTAGTTCGGTGAGGGACGCGCAACCGGGGTTGCCGTCGGCTCCCCTGCCCCGGAAGCCCTGGTCGTGCTGTTCGGCGGCGTAGGCGGCCTTGGTCTGGTCGCCGAAGAAGCCCGTCGGGCCGTCCGGGATCGGGTGGTGCAGGTCGATGAGGGCCTGCTGCACGACGCGTACGTCGTCATGGGTACTGCCGACCTGGACGTCGGCCAGCGCGACGACCCGCGTCCCCGTGCCGGGACCGCCGGCCGGACCCGGTCCGGTCCCCGGGGTGCTCCGGATCACCAGCCGATTAACCGATGCCCCCTCGCCGGGGGGCAGCCGGAGCAGCACGGCGGGAGCGGGGGCCGGCTCGAACCTCTGGAAGACGACCGGACCGTCACCGGGCAGCGTGAGGTCGTCGGCCGTGTGGGCATCCACCAGAGCGTCGGCCTCGCCGGGTGAGAGTCCGTTGCCCGCCAGGTCGACGGTGCGCAGCCGGACCCGGTACCCGTGGCCGAACCGCAACCGGGGGAGTGAGCCGTTCTTGGCCCTGACCCGGATTTCGAGCGGCAGTTCCGTCTCGGCCCGGTCGGTGGGCTCGATGACTTCCTCCGGCACCTCGTCCTTTATGCCCAGGACTCGTCCGGGGCGGGGAGCGGAATGCGACCACCCGTCCCATGTGATGAGGTTCTCGGGCACGTAGATCTCCTCGCTGCGGACGCCCTCCGGCGGGGAGACCAGGCTGGCCTGGAAGAAGCCTTCGTCGGACGCCGTGAGTAGCGGGTCGCCGCCACCTGGTGTCCGGTACTCCACCGAGCGTTCGTGCAAGGAGAACCAACGGTCGCGGGTGCTGTCCCACACGTCCATGCGGTGACCACGGACCAGGTCCTCGGCGTCCAGATCGGGCATGTTCATCGAATCAGGTCGATTCGGATCCTGTTCCTCCAGGGCCCTGGCGGCCTCGTGGTCGGCCTCGGCCGCCTTGGCGAAGTCGGCTTCGAGGACCCCGCTGCGTCCCTCCCTGACCAGGGACAGTCCCTGGGTGCGCACCGGGGACAGTCCCTTGCCGTCCTGGGGCGACGTGACGAGCTTCAGCGCGGCGGCGACGATGTCGGCCTGCTCGAGGGAGAAACTCTCCTCCGGCAGAGCCACCAGACCGCGGGCCGGGGAGGCCAGCGGGTCGGTCGCGAAGTTCCGGGGGCCGGCCGCGAAGACTTTCCGGTCGGGCAGAAAGACGTAACGAGTGCGTGGGGGCAGGTCGCGCGAACTCTCCCCGAGCCCGGACGTCCAGTGCGGGATAACGCTCAGGAAACGCTCACCCGAGGAGGGCGGGAGCCTGTCGGCAGGCAGGAGGAAGTCCAGGATCAGTCCGAGGCGCCGCAGAAGCGCCGGGTGATCGCCGAGCGAGGTGAGCATCTGATGGAAGTCGGGGTCCGGCTTCTCCGGAGGCGGGGCCGGCGGGGCCTCCCTGGCATCCAGCCCCGGAGAAGTCCTGTCCGAGGATTCGTGGAAGTCACGCAGCTGTGCGAGGGCGTTGCGCATGCCGACGGCTTCCTCGGTGCCGCCGCGCTCCGCTGCCAGGCCCTCCGGGGCCAGCAACCGGCTCATGACTGACCGCATTTCGGGCGGGCTCTCGGGGGATTTCCTGGCCGCGTCGGCGTAGGCCTTCCGCGTCGCCTTGCTCACGAGCGCGGCCGGGTAGGTGTGGACCGATTCGGCGGGGCGGACCATGCTCTCGAAGACGTAGGGCCGCAGCGGGGTGGCCTTACCGAAAAGCAGCTTCCAGAGCGCGGTGTCGGGTGCCGGACCCGACGGGGAGAGCGGACCGGTGAAGGAGGGGGAGACGCCGTCTCCGGGGCCGAACTCGAACGTGGCCGTGCGGACCTTGTCCGGCCAGGAGTGGAAGTCGGCGAACGGCTCCAGTGTGCCGCGCTCGGACCGGGGCGGGGGTTCCGGCGCCGGGTCCGTGTCCGGCACCCCCAGGCGGGGAGCGACGAAGACGGAGACGCGGACCTGGGTGCCGTCGGCAGACAGCCCGGCCGGGAGCACCGTCCATTGCACTTGCTGTTGGAATTTCATCCAGGGCTCCTCGGAGTTTCTACGGAGCGAACGCCAGGCAGTAGTCCTCCCAGTGCGTGTCCTTGTCGAAGCAGTCGACGAAGGTCGGATCGCCCGGTGAACCGGAGAAACTTCGCTCGAGACTGAGCGAGACGGACTTGCTGAAGAACGCGATCTTCACGCTCACCGTGAGGGTGCCCCTGCCACGGACCACCGACTCGTGCCCGTGCTTCTCATACGTGAGTTCCAGGTAGAACTCGACGGAGACGGTGATGATGCCCAGGACGTTCAGGAAGCCGTTGCACCGTAGATATCCGCCGACCGTCACGTCGTCGCCGTTGAGCTCGAAGCGTATGCCGGCCATGATCGACACCCCGCCGCTCGCCACGCCGAGGTTGAGGGCAGCACTGCCGCCGAACTCGATGGCACCCTCGGCCTGCCTGATCCCGTCGGAGTCGACCAGCATGGAGAAGTAACCACCGCCGCCGAACAGGGAGACGGTGACGTTGAAGGGGTGCTGCCGTTCGGAGACCGAGAAGCGGAAAGCGACCCTGCCGTCGTCCTCGAACGGGATCACCAGTTCCGCCGACAGTGAGACGTTCGCCAGTGTGAAGACGCCCAAGGTGATGGCGGGTAGGGCGAGCGTGTAGCCGGTACGGATGCCGCTCGGCTGTATGTCCACATAGGCGCCGGAGCCGAAGCCGTTGGCGGGCAGGGCGCTGCGCAGCGTGTTGATGAACTGCAGGCCTCCCAGAAACGCCAGTTCCAGGCCGGAAGCCGATACGTCCGGTTTGGTGCCGGGCGCGGCCTTGAAGCGCAGCTCTGCGATCTCCACCCGGGCGACGCCGGCGAACTCCAGTGCGACATCGGTCAGCCGGCCTTCGACCGACGACTTCTTCTCAGCCTCCGTCGAGGCGACCGTGCGGGCGTCCAGGATCAGCACCGAGTCGGACACGTCCAGGACGGCGGGGACCCCGCTGGGGTTCGCCAGTCTGGTCTTCCACACGTAGCGCAACTCCTTGCCCGCCCCGTCCACGAGGTCGCGGATCCGCAGCACGGGGGCGGGGAGCATGGCGCCGGCGCTGTCCAGGATGTTCTGGATCTCGCTGTCACCGAGCTGCCTCAGTCGCTCGAGATCGTCCTTGACGATGCCCGTCACGAGCTTGCCCAGGTCGATGAAGCCGAGCAGCTTCGCGGACCCGAACGCCTTTCTGATGTCGTCCACGGGCGCGGCGTCGAGGATCTTTCCGGTGCCTGTCTCGGCCTGGAAGACGTTCGGGACGACGCCCGCCCGTGCAGTGATCAGCTTGACCGAGGAGTTCGGCCGGGCGATACCGCCGGCCGCCTCCGCCCCGAAGGAGAGGTCGACAGCGTTGCACAGCTCGAGGTAGGCACCCGCCGGGTGCCCGGCCATGGTCTGGTTGAGATAGGTCTCGTTGAAGACGACGGGCACGTTTCCCGTGTCCGGGGTGAACTGCTCGACTGCGGGCACCCGCACCTCCGCGGCGGACACGGTGAGCAGGCCGGCCAGCGGATGCTGCCCTCCGGCGGTCCTCTCCGTCATACCGAAGGTGAGCTTGCCGACAGGGTGACTGGTGCTGCCGGGAGCGTCGGCGGGCGGCTGTGCCATCGCCATCACCTGGCCGTCCATCGACCGGTCGAGGCGGTTCCTCCGTTTCCCCTCCTCCGCGTACAGGGCCAGCAGGGTGGGCCCGTCATCCGCCCGCGAGGCGGGCACGAACACCAGCGGGGCGGTGAAGGTGACCGTGCGCCCCTCGTGGTCCGTGCCGTTCAGGGTGAACTCCACGTCACGGTCGGAGCCTTCGAGCTCCACCCAGAACGGCTTCACGTCGGCCTTCGGCTGCTCGTCGGCGTCGCGCTCCACCGGCTTGATCGGCGGGGTGACCCGGTCGGTGACGCGCAACGAGCTGAAGGGCAGCTCCCGCCCTTCGTGCCTGAAGCCGGTGCCCGCCCCGTACCGGACCTCCGGGTCCCTGAGGACGATGCGTTCCTCCTTCTGCAGGTAGGCCACTATGCCGTCGTCCGGCCGGGCGACGAACAGCCGCTTGAACTCACTCACCAGCAGCGCCGGCTGCCCGGGGGAGAGGAAGCCGCGGGTGACGACCCGGACGAACTGGTCACGCCCCAGGCCGGTGATGTGGTCATACCCCACCAGATCCGTGGGGTGCCTGCCGATGCCAGCGAGCTGAGCCCCGGCGGTCGTGGAGAGGTCCGCCCAGCCGCCGTGCAGATGGGCCGACGCCCGCAGGGGTGTGGCGATGAACTGTTCGGCGTGCAGCGGCGCGCTGGGCACGTCTATGGGCGCGCCTGTCCTGTCGACCAGTTCGGCCCGGCTGGTGAGAGTGACCAGGTCCTCCCGGTTCTCCTCGGTCAGAGGGACCTGCACCGCGACGGGCGCCCTGCCTCGGGCCCGGGCGAAGGCCCGCAGGAGTACGTTGCCGTCCTGTGCGCCGCGCAGCAGGGCGTGCCACAACGTGGTGCGCCCTTGCACGTCGTGGGGCTCGGTAGGGCAGGTCCAGTCCACGGGTTCGTCATAGGTGAGCAGCAGTCGGGTGGGGAACTCGAGGACGCTTCTGGGGATCCCACCGAAGACGGTCGTGCCGGGCTCGTCAGGGCTCTGCTGGTTGACCGGAACGGTGAGCGGCACCAAGCGTTCCCAGTCGAGCAGGGACGCCAGGGAGAGATCCAGGCTTTCGACGTCGTCGGGCACGGAGAAGGCGAGTTGGGACGCGCCGGAGGCGAACGCCTGCATGGAAGGTGACGCGGGTGTCGCCGGTCCCAGATTCGGGGCGACCTCCTCCAGAACGTGCTGGGGAGGCAGCCCGACCAGAACCAACGTCGGATCGCCCGGCTTCCGGCGTACCAGGTGCCGACCGTCGAATCGGAGGTTGATCAAGGTGATGTCGACGACGAGCATGTCCTGCGGACGCACCACCCGAAAGGGCCCCGGGACGCCGTCGTCGGAACGTGGGTGGGGGCCCGTGGGGCCGCCGGGATGCGGGTGGTCCCCCTGACCACCCGGGTGCGGCCTGTCGTCGTCCCGGTGCGGCCCGCCCCCATCCCGGTGCGGCCCGCCGGGGCGTTCACCCGGCCCGCCGCCCGGACCAGGTCGATGGCCCGGCCGTCCACCGGAGCCATGCCCGGGACCACCACCGAAACCGTGCCCGGGGCCGTCGTCGCGCTGGTGCCGCAACTGCTGCCGAAGTCTCGGCGAAGCAGGGCGGATGCCGAGGAAAGTCATGACGAACCCGTCATCGGAGGGAAGGGAAGGCGCCCGGATCCGGATCCCCCTCGAGGAGATCCGCTCTCCCCTTCATGCTCATCCCCATGGGCGCACCTCACCACTTGGGGCGTCATCGGGCCCCGCCTGCCCCCGCACCCGGCTTCGCCGATGCTCGCGGCAGGCACAGGCCGGGCTCTGCGCATATCCTCGAAGGAGCCGCCTCTCTCGCGAGGCGACCACCGCATCCGATGACAGACGCCCCTCCAGCGTTCATCGTCCTTCGCTCTGCCGACCGGTGAGCACCGGACCGGGCACCCGGCCGGCGCCCCAGAGCCTCGGCCCCCGGATCCGCCCGGTTTCCCGCGGCGCTGCAGGCACTGCCCGGAAGGCCGGACTCCTACGTGAGCCATGGAGCCGAGCGATGCCCGACACAACAAAGCTTCCCATCGTGTACGTGCGGGGATTCGCCGGCGACAGGGCCGGCATCGACAACGCCGTTCAGGACCCGTTCTACGGATTCAACGAAGGCTCCACACACGTCCGGGTGGGCCCCGAGGACAGCCCCAGCTTCCACCAGTTCGAAAGCCCCCTGTTGCGGCTGCACTTGGACGAGGGCTACCAGATCCTCGTCGAGGGAAGTCAGGAGGCATATCTGGACACGCACGACCACATCGAGCAGAAGAGCCTCTGGGTCGCGCGCTTCTACGACGTCTCCGCGAGTACCTGGAGCGGGGTCCCGCGGGAATTTCGGATGGAGGACGCGGCGCAGGATCTGCTGCGCCTCATCAGGAGGCTCAAAGAGCGGACCGGAGCGCCACGGGTCCACCTCGTGGCCCACTCGATGGGTGGACTCGTCTGCCGGTGCCTGATTCAGAAGATCCTCCCGGACGAGGGTGAGGACCCGGCCGACCACGTCGCCAAGCTGTTCACCTACGGCACTCCGCACGGCGGCATCACCTTCGACGCGGGCTTCGGAGTGCTGGAGCGGGTCAGGGACACCGTCGGGATCAACGGTGCAGACGTCTTCGGCCCGCGCAGGATGTACGAGTACCTCACCCCCACCGCCGAGCAGAGCGAGGACGGGCCGCCGCCCGGCTGGCGCGCCCGCGACATGCCGAGCGGATCGGGAGACTTCCCGGTCCGCCGAGTGTTCTGCCTGGTGGGCACCAACCCCACCGACTACGAGGTCGCTCACGGATTGTCCGCGGCCACCGTCGGAGCACGCAGCGACGGGCTGGTGCAGGTCGAGAACGCCCTCGTGCCCGGTGCCCACCGGGCGTTCGTCCACCGCAGCCACAGCGGCCGCTACGGGCTCGTCAACTCCGAGGAGGGCTACCAGAACCTGCGCCGCTTCCTCTTCGGTGACCTGCACATCACCGCGGAACTCGTCGGCTACGATCTCCCGCCCGACGACGGCCGCACGACCTGGCAGGCCGAGGTCAAACTATCCGTCCGCGGGCTGCCCATCGTGCTGCACGAACAGATGGCCGCCCACTGGTGCCCGATCCGCCTGCCTGCCGCTCACGAAAACAAGGCGGATTCCACGCCTGTCCTGCTCGCGACCACCTTTCTGACGAGTCATGCCCCACGGCCCGCGGGAAGCCAGACCCTGCGGCATGTACTGCATGTGCGGATCCTGTCCTTCCGGGAGCGAGACGGGTTTCTCCCCCTCACCGACCACGTGGAACAGAGCGCGGACTTCGCCGACTCCGTGGTCATCGACGTCCGTACGCGCCCGGCCACGCCCGCAGTCTGGGCGACATGGAACTCAACCATCCCCGGCACCATCAGGAACCACGAACCCGAGGGACCTCCTCTCGGCGACGAGGACCCGGACAGCGGTGAGTGGGTCGCACACGTCCCCTTCCCCGCCACCGCCACCCCGATCCTCGGTGACCGGGCGAGCATCCGGCTCAGCGTGCTGCCCTGGGAATGAGCGAGTCCCGCCGCGTCCGCCGCACCCGGTCGTGGCGGTCGTGATGACAACGACGGGGTCCTTCCCCGGAGTGCCCGGCACGCCTTCCGGCCGCAGGACTCAGCGCGGCGGCGTCGGCAGCCCACGAGCTCCGTCGAGCTTCGCACCCGTGAGGCGGGCTCCGGTCAGGTCCGCGCCGCGCAGGTCCGCTCGGGTCAGGTCGGCGCCCGTGAGGTCCGCGCCCCTGAGATTCGCGCCCGTGAGATCGGCGCCCGTGAGATTCGCTCCGGCGAGGTTCGCGTCCACCAGCTCCGCGAAGGGCAACTCCGCGACGGTCAGGCGTGCGCCGGACAGGTTCGCACCTTCCAGACCCGCGCTCAGCATGGAGGCTCCGGTCAGGTCCGCGGCACGGAGCACCGCGTCGTTCAGGACCGCGCTGGAAAGGATCGCGCCGTTCAGTTTCGCGCGGGTCAGGTCGGCAGAGGTCAGGTCGGCAGAGGTCAGATCCGCGACGGTCAGGTGCGCGTCGGACAAGTCCGCGTGAGTCAGGGACGCGCCGACCAGGAGAGTCCTCGTCAGATCGGCTGTGCGCAGGACGGCGTCGTTCAAGGCCGCACCACTCAGATCCGCATGGCCCAGTTTCGCCCCGGACAGGTCCGCCTTCCGGAAGATCGCGTCGGTGAAACTGCTTGTGCCCTCCTCGGACGTCCACCCCCGCAGATCGGTGCGGCTGAAGTCGAGTCCGGATGCCTCGGCGACACCGCGCGGCCGTCTGGCCAAGACATCCATCACCGCTTCGATATCGGCTCCCGGCGACAGCTCCGCGGTGGTGGTGCGTCGCTCCTCGGCGTCGGCTTCCGGAGGCGGGGCGTGCCGACGCACGTACGCGGTCAGGACCGAGACCACTGTGGGATGGTCGCGAGTGGAGTCCTGCATGATGCGTTCCAGGCCGTAAACCCCTCCCAGACGCACGTCCAGGGAGTCGGAACCCAGGTTGCTGATCGCCGCGTTGAACCGATTGGTGATCTGGCCCTGTTCGCTGATCCGCAGTTCCTTGCTGGCCTGGCCAACCTGCAACCAGGTGAACAGCAGCGCGGCCAGCGAAGCCAGTCCCGGCAAGCTGACCACCATGAGGCCGATCCATTCCCTCTGCCTTCCGGCCGTGGGAACCTTCGCGCCGAGCCGCTGATTTCGTTGTCGTCGGCTTCGCCCCCCGGCGCGCCGGTGCGCGATCCGGCGCAACCGCCCGCTGCCAACGTTCTTTGTCACCTTCCCCATGCCACGTCACCGAGCCGCAGGAGCCATGACGCCACACCGTCGAGGCACACGAACGGGTGTGCGCAGACGCCGTGCGGGAGACAGGAGGAAGTTCGGGGCTCGCCGATCGGGGACGGCAGGCGCAAGGCGGGAGGGCCGTCGCCGGTTCCCCGTGCACGCCGGCGTACCCCGTCTCCACCGGCCGTCCCGGCGAACCCGGGGCCCTGTTTCGCCAACGGGGACGGGGCAACCCCTGGCAGCGCGAGGCTGATGTCGGATTTCCGCCAGCCATGCCGCTGTCGGTGCCGGATGCTTGAGCCATGCACACCGACACCGAGCGCTGCGTGCGGGCCGTCCGGTCGAAGGACGCCCGCTTCGACGGCTGGTTCTTCACCGCGGTCCTGACCACCCGGATCTACTGCCGGCCCAGCTGCCCCGTCGTGCCGCCCAAGGCCCGCAACATGACCTTCTACCCCAGCGCCGCCGCCTGCCAGCAGGCCGGGTTCCGGGCGTGCAAGCGCTGCCGTCCCGACACCAGCCCCGGATCCCCGGAGTGGAACGCCCGCGCCGACTCCGTCGCCCGGGCCATGCGCCTCATCCAGGACGGCGTCGTGGACCGCGAGGGCGTACCCGGACTCGCCGCACGGCTCGGCTACTCGGCACGGCAGATAGAGCGCCAGCTCCTCGCCGAGCTCGGTGCCGGGCCGCTCGCCCTGGCGCGCTCCCAGCGCGCCCAGACCGCACGGGTACTGATCGAGACCACCGGCCTGCCGATGGCCGAGGTGGCGTTCGCCGCCGGATTCGCCTCCATCCGCACCTTCAACGACACGGTGCGTGAGGTCTTCGCCCTCTCCCCGGGGGAGCTGCGCACCAGGGCGGCGCGGGGGACCGCGGTGCCCGCCACCCCCGGGATCATCGCCCTGCGACTGCCCTACCGCGCACCCCTCAACCCCGGCAACCTCTTCGGCCATCTCGCCGCGACCGCCGTGCCCGGGGTCGAGGAATGGCGCGACGGCGCCTACCGCCGCACGCTCACCCTCCCGCACGGACACGGTGTCGTGTCGCTCTCCCCGCAGCCCGGCCACATCGCCTGCCGTCTCTCCCTCACGGACCCGCGCGATCTCACCCGGGCCATCAGCCGGTGCCGCCGCCTGCTCGACCTCGACGCCGACCCGGTCGCCGTCGACGACCAGCTGCGCACCGACCCGCTGCTCGCCCCACTGGTCGAGGCGGGTCCCGGGCGCCGGGTGCCGCGTACGGTCGACGCGGCGGAGTTCGCCGTGCGCGCCGTGCTCGGCCAGCAGGTCTCCACGGCCGCCGCCCGCACCCACGCGGCCCGCCTGGTCACCGCCCACGGCACACCGGTCGAGGACCCCGAGGGCGGTCTGACGCATCTCTTCCCCGCTCCCGGGGCACTGGCCGGGCTCGACCCCGAGGCGCTCGCCCTGCCGCGCAGCCGGCGCACCACCCTCACCACCCTGGTCACCGCGCTCGCCGGCGGGTCCCTGCACCTGGGGGAGGGCACCGACTGGGAGCAGGCCAGGGCCGAGCTGGGGGCGCTGCCGGGGTTCGGTCCCTGGACGACGGAGGTGATCGCCATGCGCGGCCTCGGGGACCCGGACGCCTTCCTCGCCACCGACCTCGGCATCCGCCGTGCGGCGGAGCGGCTCGGCCTCCCCGCGACCCCGGCCGCTCTCACCGCACGCGCGGCGCGCTGGCGCCCCTGGCGGGCGTACGCCGTGCAGTACCTGTGGACCGTCGACGACCACCCCATCAACCACCTGCCCGTCTGAGGGAGCAAGGACGAACCATGACCACCCCATCCCCGACGACCAGGCAGCACACCGTCGTCGACAGCCCGTACGGGGCGCTCACGCTGGTCGCCACCGGCGGTGCGCTGTCCGGCCTGTACATGACCGACCAGCGGCACCGCCCGCCCGAGGAGACCTTCGGCGACCCGGACGACCGGCCCTTCACCGAGACCGTCCGCCAGCTCGACGCCTACTTCGCGGGCGAGCTGACGGAGTTCGACCTGCCGCTCCACCTCCAGGGCACCGTGTTCCAGCGCGACGTCTGGGCCGGGCTCCGACGCATCCCGTACGGCGAGACACGTTCGTACGGCGAACTCGCCGCGGAGCTCGGCAGGCCCGGCGCCTCCCGCGCGGTGGGCCTGGCCAACGGCAGGAACCCGGTCGGGATCATCGTTCCCTGCCACCGGGTCGTCGGAGCGTCGGGAGGCCTGACGGGATACGGCGGCGGGCTGGAGCGCAAGCAGCGGCTGCTCGCCTTCGAACGAAGGGCGCACGACGGGACGCCGACCCTGTTCTGAGGCCGGCTCCGGGCCCGGACCGGCCGCCGGCGACCGGCCCGCGGAGATCAGCCGGGGCCCTCCGGAGCCGCCCGTGTCCGCCCGTGAAGAGGGGCCGTCCGCGTCAGCCCGTGAAGATCTCGACGACCGACCAGATCGCGAGGGCCAGCATGCAGAGGCCGCCGATACGCTGCACGGTCTTCAGCGGGATCCGCTTGGCGATGAAACGCCCCGCCAGCAGGGCCAGCGCGGACACGGACATCAGGGCGGCGGCCGCGCCGACGGCCGTCGACCACGTGCCGTTGCTCGCGGCGAGGTTCGCGGTGGTGATCTGCGTCAGGTCGCCCCACTCGCTGATGAAGACCGCCATGAAGGCGGTCGAGTAGACCGGCCAGAAGCCGGTCACGGTCCGGACCTCCTGACCCTCGTCCTCGTCGCCGCCGCCACTGCGCAGCAGCATGAACGCGCCGAAGGCGAAGAGGGCGGCCGACACCAGTTTGACGATCCAGCCGGGGAGCAGACCGATCAGTCCGCCCGCCCCGACCGCGATGGCGACGTGCACGACGAACGCGGACGACGTGCCGAACCAGACGTAGAGCGGGCGCATGCGGGTGCCCATGGCCAGAGAGGCGAACATGGTCTTGTCGGGGAGCTCCGCGAGGAAGATCAGCCCGAAGGCGGTGAGGATCGCCAGGGGGTCGAGATGCATTCCGGGTGGCCTTCTGTGAGAGCCGGGCCCCGGGCTTCCGCGAAGCACCACTCGGGCTTCAGGAGGACCACGGCCCGGCATGACGGCGACGCCCGCAGGGCGCGGGCGTGTCATACCTGACCGAAGGTCTCGCCCACCCGTAAGGATCTACGAGCCCGGCCACCGGGAACCCGGAGGCTCCAGTGTGTCGACGACCGGTTTTCGGGGCTACTCCCCTTCGCAGCCGTCCACGATACCCCACCGGGCCTGCACGGCAGCGATCGGTACAGTCTCGGGGTGATCATCCGTGACACCACCGGGAGTGCCCCCGCATGAGCCGTCGCACGCGCCGGACCGCCGGCGAACCCGGGCCGGCCCGGCCCACCGTCAGCGTCTGCCGGGGCTGCTGCTGCGGTACCCCGAAGATCCCCGGTGTGGACCACGCCGGCCAGCTGGCGCACCTGCGGCGGTCACTCGACGGGAGCGCCACCGTGCGTGCCGTGGAGTGCCTGGACGCCTGCGAACAGGGCAACGTCATCGTCGTACAGCCGTCGGCCGAGGGGCGCCGGGCCGGTGGGCGGCCCGTATGGCTCGGGCTGGTCAACGACCCCCACGCCGTCGACGACATCGTCAGCTGGGCCCAGGACGGCGGCCCGGGCCTCGCGGACCCGCCGGACATCCTCGACCTGTACGTCTTCCGCCCCTCGCGCCGCGTACGGGCGGAGCTGGAGCGCTGACGGCCCCGGGCCGGACCGGTCCGGGCCGGCCCTCCGCGGACAGCCGGTCCGGCGGCGCCGGGAGCGCCGTCCCGATGGATGCGCGGATCGTCGCCCCGGCCCCGGTTCGCCGTACGGGCCCGGCTCCGCGTCCACGACGACGAGCCGGGCCCCTGTCCGGCCGCGATGCCCGCCGGACAGGCGAAGGGCCGCACCTGCCGGGTCGTGCCCGCCGCGATGACATTTCCGCCGGCACCCCATAGGGTCCGCCCCATGGCCAAGGTCACCGTTGCTCTGGACGCCGAACTCGTCGTGGAAGTCATGGTCCTCGCGGGGGTGGGCAACCCGCAGGACGCCGTCGAACTCGTCGTGCGCGACTACATCGCGCGCGGCCACCGCACCGAGGCGCGGGCGGCCGCCCACGACGACGCGCGTCGGGAGGCCGACGCCCGGCCTCAGGACCCGCAGGGCTGAGCCCTCAGCGGGCGGCCGGTTCGCCGTCCTCCAGCTCGGCCGTGCCCGCCCCGGAGTCCAGCACGTCCAGCGCCGCCCGCACCCGCAGCCCGAGCGGGCCCGGGAGGTACCCGTCGAGGGCGGCGCGCTCCACGAGCTTCCAGGACAGCAGCTCCGCCTCCTGGAGCCGGATCGCCGCGAACTGCTCGTCGGACAGGACACCGCCGTCGTACAGGTACGCGGCGATCGGTGGGCGGGCGGTGCCGCGCGCCCAGTCGACCGCGAGCAGCCGGCCCGGCTCCAGATCGAGGCCGATCTCCTCCGCCGTCTCCCTGCGCGCGGCCTGCCGGGGACCCTCGCCCGCGTCGGACTCGACCGTGCCGCCGGGCAGCGCCCAGCCCGCGCGGTAGTTCGGCTCGACGAGCAGGATCCGTCCGGTCCCGTCCCGGAACAGCGAGGCGGCCGCGGCGAGGACCCGGGGCAGGCCCGCGATGTAGGTGGCGTAGTTAGTGGTGGTCACGCCTGGCAGCGTACGGGCACCGCGGGCCGGGTTCCGGTGGCCATGGGCAGACGGGGGGTGGGCCGGATAGGGTCGGGGCGGCGCGACTGCCTGTTCGAAAGCAAGGGATGCAAGGTGACGGACGGAGCAGTGATGAAGACCGCCCGCGTGCTCGTCGCGGCGGACAAGTTCAAGGGCTCGCTCACGGCCGTACAGGTCGCGGAGCGGGTGACGGCCGGGCTGCGGCGCGTCGTACCCGATGTGCAGGTCGAGACCCTGCCCGTCGCGGACGGCGGCGACGGCACGGTCGCGGCGGCGGTGGCCGCCGGATTCGAGCGCCGTGAGGCGCGGGTGACCGGGCCGCTGGGGACGCCGGTGGACGCGTCCTACGCGGTACGCGGGACCACCGCCGTGGTGGAGATGGCGGAGGCGTCCGGCCTCCAGCACCTGCCGGCCGGGGAGTTCGCCCCGCTCACGGCGACCACGTACGGCTCCGGTGAACTGCTGGCGGCCGCGCTGGACGCGGGTGCCCGGACGATCGTGTTCGGTGTGGGCGGCAGCGCGACGACCGACGGCGGCGCGGGCATGCTCGCCGCCCTCGGGGCCCGCTTCCTGGACGCGGACGGCAAGCCCGTCGGCCCCGGCGGCGGCGGGCTCGCCGACCTGGCCGAGGCCGACCTGTCGGGGCTGGACCCGCGGGTGGCGGACATCGACCTGATCCTGGCCAGCGACGTGGACAACCCGCTCACCGGGCCGAAGGGCGCGCCCGAGGTGTACGGGCGTCAGAAGGGCGCCACCGAGGAGGACATCGCGGTCCTGGACGCGGCGCTCGCGCACTACGCCTCCGTACTGGGGCCCGAACACGCCGAGCTCCCCGGAGCCGGCGCCGCCGGCGGCATCGGTTACGGGGCCCTGGTCGCCCTGGGCGCACGCTTCCGGCCCGGTATCGACGTCATGCTCGACGTCCTGGGCTTCGCCCCGGCGCTCGCCCGGGCCACGCTCGTCGTGACGGGCGAGGGCTCGCTCGACGAGCAGACCCTGCACGGCAAGGCCCCGGCGGGCGTGGCCGCGGCGGCCCGCGCGGCCGGCGTGGAGGTCGTCGCCGTCTGCGGGCGTCTGGCCCTGCCGGCCGAGGCTCTGGGCCGGGCCGGCATCCGCCGGGCCTACGCCCTGTCGGAGCTGGAACCCGACCCGGCGGTCTCCATGGCACAGGCGGGCCCCCTGCTGGAACGCGTGGCCGAGTCGATCGCCCGCGACTTCCTGTCCTGAGGCGACCCCGCCCCGCGGTGCCCGGCACCGCGGGGCGGCGCCCGTCCGGGGCGGCGGCCCCGAGCCTGTGCGGGGCGGCGGCGGCCCGCCCTCTCACAGCGGCGCCGACAGCTCGAACGCGTACAGGGCCAGCATCATCTCGACCAGTTCCCGCGGCTGTGACAGGGACCGGGCCGTCAGCTGCTCCAGCCGCCGCAGACGGTTGAGCACCGTGTTGCGGTGGCAGTACAGGCGGCCCGCCGCCCGCCCCGCCGACCCCCCGCACTCCAGCCACGCGTCCAGCGTCCGCACCAGCAGCGCACGGTCCGCCGGGTCCAGGGCCAGCAGCGGCCCGAAGACGTCGGCGAGCAGCCGTGCCGACAGCTCCGGCTGGCTCGCCACCAGCGCCGCCGGCAGCCGCTCCTCCAGCCGTACGATCCCCGCCGTGCCCGGTGGGCAGGTCAGCAACGCCACATCGGCCAGCCGGCGGGCCGCCCCCAGTTCGGCGAGGCCGTCCACCGGCGGACCGATCCCGCCGGGGCCCGGACACCACCGCGCCAGCAACGGGGCGAGCCCGGCCGGGTCGTGGTCCGCGAGGGCGACGACGAGGATCTCGCAGTCGGCCCGCGTCCGCCGGAAGAACCGCATGCCGTCCGCCGCCGTGCTCAGGTCCGCCGGCCCGCACCCGCCCGCCCGGAACACCACCACCGTGTAGCGGCCCTGCTCCGGCAGCCCGAGGGCGGCGGCCGCGCGGGCCGCGAGACCCGGCTCCTGCGGCCGCCCCTCCAGCAGGGCGTCGAGCAGCGCCTGGCCCTGCTCGTCACTGCGCCGCTGCATGTTCCCACTCCGATCTGCGGCCGTCGGACGGCCCGTGTGCGGCCGAGCCGCTCATGGCTGGTGAGGATGCCACCGGCCGCGCGGGGGCGGACAGCGGATCGAATCCCACTGTGCGCGTGCACAACCGCCCCCTCGGATCGCTGGTCAGCCGCAGCGAGTGCGCCGTACCCCGTGGACGCGCGGCGCGCCCCCTGCTGGTCTGTGGCACCACAACGACCAGTCGGAAGGAGGAGGACGCATGGCAACGCTCGAGATCCGCGGACTGTCCGTGGGCTACGGCCCGGTACGGGCACTGCGCGACGTCTCCGTCGACGTGCCGGCCGGCGCTATCACCGCCGTTCTCGGTGGCAACGGCGCCGGCAAGACCACGCTGCTGCGGGCCGTATCGCGGACCCTCGGCTTCCACCGCGGGACGGGCACGGGCAGCATCCGCTTCGACGGCCGGCCCCTGGACGGGTTGCGCCCCGCCCAGGTGGTGGCCGCCGGGGTGATCCAGGTGCCGGAGGGCAGGCAGGTGTTCGCCCGGATGACGGTGGCCGACAATCTGCGGGCCGGCGCGCTCGGGGCCCGCGGCGGGCGCAGGACCGTCGCCGCCGCACTCGAACGCGTGCACGAACTGTTCCCGGTCCTCGGCCAGCGGGCGCACCAGCGGGCCGGCCTGCTGTCCGGTGGCGAGCAGCAGATGCTGGCCATGGGACGGGCCCTGATGGCCGGCCCCAGGCTGCTGCTCCTGGACGAGCCGTCCCTCGGCCTCGCGCCGCTGATGGCCACCCGGATCGCCGAGACCATCCAGGAGATCAACGCGGGCGGCACCTCCGTGATGCTCGTCGAGCAGAACGCGGCCATCGCGCTGCGGCTCGCCTCCACCGCGTACGTCCTGGACGTCGGTGAGGTCGCCCTCCACGGACCGGCCGACGAGCTCGCCGCCTCCGACGAGGTACGCAGGCGCTACCTGGGCGTGGTCGACGAGACGGCCGCCGAGGACGCGACGCAGGCTGTCGCCGGCCCGTCGCGGTCGCTGAGCAGGTGGTCCGCATGAGCGCCGCCCCCGCCACCACGGCGCCGGCCACCGCCCCGGCCGCGCTCGCCGTCCGCGAGGTGACCGTGCGCTTCGCCGGCCTCACCGCCCTGGACGCGGTCTCCTTCACCGTCGAACCGGGCAGCGTGCACGCCGTCATCGGGCCCAACGGCGCCGGCAAGTCCACCACCTTCAACGTGCTCTCCGGCGTCTACCGCGCCACCTCCGGCTCCGTCCACCTCGGTTCCACCGAACTCACCGGGCTCGCCCCGCACCGGATCGCCGGCCTCGGCGTGGCCCGCACCTTCCAGAACCTGGCCCTGCCCCCGCACGCCACGGTCGCCGACAGCCTGCTGCTGGGCCGGCACCGCCTCACCCGCACCGGCTTCGTGGCAGCCGGACTGCGGCTGCCGTCGGCGGCCCGCGAGGGCCGCCTGCACCGTGCGCGGGTCCGGGAGATCGCCGAGTTCATCGGCCTGGAGAAGGAGCTGGAGACGCCCGCCGGGATCCTTCCGTACGGGAAGCAGAAGCTCGTCGAGCTCGGCAGGGCGCTCTGCATGGAACCGCAGGTGCTGCTTCTCGACGAACCCGTCGCCGGCATGACGGCCGACGAGCGGCGCCGCGTCGCGGCCGTCGTCGCCGACGTACGCGACAGCCTGGGCATCTCGATCGTGCTGGTCGAACACGACATGGGCGTGGTGATGCGGCTCGCGGACGCGGTGACCGTACTCGACTTCGGGCGCAGGATCGCCGGCGGGCGGCCCGCCGAGGTGCAGAACGATCCGGCCGTCGTCCAGGCCTACTTGGGGACTCAGGAATGACCACCTTCATCGAACTCCTCCTCGGCGGACTCGCCATCGGATCGGTCTACGCACTGATCGCGCTCGGTTTCGTCGTCATCTTCAAGGCCACCGAGGTCGTCAACTTCGCGCACGCCTCCCTGCTGCTGGCGGGCGGTTACGTCACCGCGGTCCTCCACGACGACATCGGTTTCTGGCCCGCGCTCGCCGTCGGCATCGCGGGCGCCGCGGTCGTCGGCGCCGCCGTCGAGTTCCTCGTGATGCGCCGCTACCGGGGCAGTGACCACAGCGTCCTCGCCATCGTCACCATCGGCGTCGACATCCTCATCACCACCGAACTCACCCGGCGGATGGGTACGGAGGTCCTCGCCCTCGGCGACCCGTGGGGCGACGGCGTCGTCACCGTCGGCGGCGTCACCCTGGCACAGACCCGCATCGCGGCCTTCGTCGTCGCCGGACTGCTCATCACTCTGTTCCTCCTCGCCTTCCGCTACACCTCCTGGGGCGTGTCGATGCGGGCCGCCGCGGAGAACCCGCAGACGGCGGCCCTGATGGGGATCAGGCTCGGCCGGGTCTCGCTCTCGGCCTGGGCGGTCGCCGGGGCCCTCGCCGCGGTCGCGGCCCTCTTCCTGACCGTCTTTCCCACCCCGGGGCTGGAGCGGGCCACCTCCTTCGCGGCGCTCAAGGCGTTCCCCGCCGCGATCCTCGGCGGCCTGGACTCCACGACGGGCGCCCTGGTCGGAGGCCTCGTCGTCGGGGTCACCGAGTCGCTCGCCACCGGCTACCAGAGCGACCTGTCCTTCCTCGGACGCGGTATCGGGGACCTCGCGCCCTACCTCGTGATGATCGCCGTCCTGCTCATCAGGCCGGCGGGACTGTTCGGCACGAAGGAGCTCGCCCGTGTCTGAGGCCACGTCCACCACCGTCAGGGACGCCGACGCGTCCACCGCGCCGGCCGCCGGTTCCCCGAAGCCGCTCGCCGCGGGTCTGCGGCGGCCCCGCACCTATCTCTGGCTCGCCGGATCCGTCCTGCTCCTGCTGCTCCCCTTCTACCTGGACCGCTTCTGGCTGCAGGCAGGACTCTTCGCGATGGCCGCCGCGATCGGCGCCATCGGCCTCAACCTGCTCACCGGCAGCACCGGCCAGCTCTCCATGGGCCACGCGTTCTTCCTCGCCGTCGGCGCGTACGGCTACAGCGTCCTCGCGGGGGAGAGCAACTCGGAGAACGGCCACGAGATCAGCGGGCTCGGCCTGCCGACCTGGCTCGCCGCGATCCTCGCCGTCCTGCTGGCGGGTGCCGCGGGCGGACTGTTCAGCCCGATCGCGGGCCGGCTGCGCGGCGCCTACCTCGGCATCGCCACGCTCGCGCTGATCTTCATCGGCCAGCACGTGCTCTTCAACGCGGGTTCGCTCACCGGCGGCTTCAACGGCCGTTCCGTGCCCCCGCTGTCGCTGTTCGGCTTCACGTTCGACGACACCGAAGTGGTCGTCGCGGCAGTGCCCTTCCAGTCCTCCGAGAAGCTCTGGTACGTGGCCCTGCTCGCCCTCGCCGCCGGCGGTCTCTTCGCCCGCGGCGTGCTGCGGAGCAGGCCGGGCCGTGCGCTGAACGCCATCCGTGACCACCGGATCGCCGCCGGTGTGATGGGCGTCCCCGTGGCACGGTACCGGGCCGCGGTGTTCGTCCTGTCCTCCATGTACGCGGGGCTCGCGGGTGTCCTGCTCGCCCTGGTCTTCCAGCGGACCGTGCCCGAGTACTTCGGCATGGTCCTGTCCCTCGAGTACCTGGCCATGATCGTCATCGGCGGGCTCGGCAGCGTCGCGGGAGCCGTCGTCGGCGCCGCGTTCGTCTCGCTGCTCCCGCAGGTGCTGACCCACTACAGCGACTCCCTCCCCTTGGTCTCCGCCCCCGGTACGGGCGGCATCGCACCAGGTGAGGCGTCCCGCTACCTGTACGGCGCCGCGGTGGTCGCGGTCGTCCTGTTCCTGCCCGGCGGCATTGCGCGTCCGAAGAAATCTGGGGAGAAGAAATGAAACTGCGTGTCTACGGAGCGGTCCTCGCGACCCTCACCCTCGCCGTGACGGGGTGCAGCGAGAAGGCGAAGTCGGGAGACGACACGGCCGCGGACAAGAGCGGTGTGAAGACGGGCGAGGGGGTCACCGACACGAAGATCACCCTCGGTGCCCTCACCGACATGACCGGCGTGTACGCCTCGCTGGGCAAGAGCGTCACCCAGGCCCAGCAGCTGTGGGTGAAGCAGACCAACGCCGCGGGCGGCATCTGTGACCGGCAGATCGAGCTGACCATCCGTGACCACGGCTACGACCCGCAGAAGGCGGTCGCGGCCTACACCGAACTGGAGCCGAACGTCCTGGGCTTCTCCCAGTTCCTCGGCTCACCCTTCGTCGCCGCCGTCGAACAGCGCATCGACGGTCAGGACAAGGCGGTCGTACTGCCGCAGGCCTGGTCGGCGAACCTGCTCGGCTCCAAGTACATCCGGGTCATCGGCGCCACCTACGACATCGAGACGATCAACCTGATCGACTACCTCCTCGACGAGAAGCGCATCGCCAAGGGCGACAAGATCGGCCACGTCTACTTCGAGGGCGACTACGGCGAGAACGCCCTCGCCGGCTCCAAGCACGCGGCGAAGGAAGCGGGGCTGACGATCGTCGAGCAGAAGATCAAGCCCACCGACAACGACATGACCGCCCAGGTCTCGGCGCTCAAGCAGGCCGGCGTCAAGGCGATCGTCGTCAGCGCCGGACCCCGCCAGGCGGCCTCGCTGGTCGGCGTCGCGGCGGCCACCGGCTTCGACGTCCCGGTCGTCGGCAACAACTCCGCCTACGCGCCGCAGCTCCTCGCCACCCAGGCCGGTGCGGCCCTGCAGAAGGACTACTACATCGGCGCACCCTCGCTGCCCATCGGCGACCCCGCAAAGGGCACGTCCGACCTCGCCGGGGCGTACGCGGCGGAGTACCCGAAGGACGGCCTGGACAACGGGGTCATCGCCGGTTACCAGGCGGCGTCCCTCTTCGGTGAGGCGCTGAAGAAGTCCTGCGCGTCCAAGGACCTCACCCGTGCCGGTGTCGACAAGGCGCTGCTCTCCGTCAAGGGCTTCGGTGACTTCGGGGTCGAGCACGACTTCACCGACCCGGAGGCGCCGTCCAGCCGGGAGACCGTCGTCATGAAGCCGGACGCGAAGTCCTCGGGTGGGCTCAAGGTCGTCCGCCCGGCCGAGGTCGCCCCGGCCGCGGAGACCTTCACGCGTTCCTGATCGTGCCCGCACGGCGACGGGCCCGGCCACGGGGGCCGGGCCCGTCGCCGTGCGGGCACGATCAGTGGGTGTAGGCCTCCAGTTCGGACAGCTGGCCGGCCGGCCAGCCGGTGTTCGCGGTGAAGGTGAGCCGGAGGTGGCGGACCGGCGTCCCAGGAAGGCTGATGGTGGCGGTGTTCCCGCTCGACGGGTCGAACGTGTATCCCGCCGGTGCCTTCAGCGCGGTGTACGCCGAGTTGTCGGTGCTGCCCGACACCCCGATCGTCTGGGTGCGGGTCGCCCACGCGGCGGCCGGGGGCAGCTTCAGCACCAGCCTCTTCACCGCCTTCGGAGCGCCGAGGTCCACGGTGACGGACTGCGGGAAGGCGTTGTTGCGGCTTTCCCAGTAGCTGTTCGCATTTCCGTCGACGGCGTTGGCCGCCCCGTACACGTCGGCGTGGCTGGTTTCGGTGACCGGACGTCCCTGGGCGAGGTTTCCCGTCTCCTCGGGCGGGTCGGTCGGGTCCGTGGGGTCGGTCGGGTCGGTGGGGCCGGAGCCTCCGGGCACCCCGCCGTTGGTCCATACCGGGTCGGGCCAGACACCGGTGCAGGCGGGCGGGTTCGCGTACCAGCCCGAGTTGCCGGTGCCCTGGGTGATCTGGAAGCCGCTGCCGACACAGTTGTGGATCGGGTTGGGCTGGGCGATGTGCGTGGCGACGACCCTGTTGAACGACGCCGTGCCGGGGGACTGGATCTGCAGGGCGTACGTACCGGCACCGTCGATCTTGATGTTGTCGAAGTGCAGCCCGTTGCTCGCGCCCTCGATCAGGTGGATGGCCGCGTAGGAGCTGTCCAGGATCTCGCTGTCGGTGATGTTGACGGTCGCGTTGCTGATCGGCTCGTTGAGCCCGCTGAACCAGATCGCGCCGACCCCGAAGTGCCAGTTGTAGTCGTTGTTCCCGGTCCGGATCAGCGTGTTGCGTGCCGCGGTGTGCGTGCCCGCCACGGCGGTACCCTGACCGGAGTTGACACCGGGATACCGATTGGCGATGTGCAGGCCGCCGCCGTTGGTGACGGTGTCCGACATGACGTTGTCGGAGATCGTGATGTCCTTGCCGCCGTACGTGACGATGTTGTTGGCCAGGATCGGCAGGATCACGGTGTTGAACGTGAACTTGTTGTTCACGTTCGGTACGTTCTCCGCCCACATGGCCAGCCCGTCGTCCCCTGTGTTGCGGACGAAGGTGTTGGTCACCGTGGAGTTCGTGACGCCGTAGTGGAAGTTCACGCCGTCGGCGGTCTGGTCCAGGATCCGGCTGTTCCTGATGGTGAAGTCGTCCATCGGACCGTCCATCCAGGCGCCGCACTTGGTGTGCTGCATCCAGACGTTGTCGACGACCGAGTGGGACATGGCCCCGCCGATGGCGTTGACCTGGTCGTTGTCCACCCGCTCACGGATGTCGCCGATGACGGCGAAGTCCTTCAGGGTGACGTTGCTGCTGCCGCCCTGCGCCGAGTACTTCCCGTACACCCCGACCGCCTTGCTGCGGTCCGTGGCGTGGCGCCCGGTCAGCACGCTGTACCAGGGGCCGGCACCGCGCAGGGTCACCCGGTCGACGACGATGTGGTCGGTGACCTTGAAGGTGCCCTGCGGGATGTACACCTCCCTGCCCTGGGCGCGGCCCGCATCGACCGCGGCCTGGATCTTCGCGGTGGAGTCCGCGGCGCCCGTCGGGTCGGCGCCGAAGTCGCCCACCACATCCAGTGCTCCCGACGGTCTGCCGACCGGGGCGCCGACCTTCTCGAAGTCCGCCAGGTCGATGGTGAAGGACGGCGAGGTGGCGGTGGAGGTCACCTGGAGCCGCACCTTCGTACCGGCGGCCAGGGTGGAGCCGAACATGGTCCGGGTCTCGTCGTAGAAGTGGTGCGGGTTGGTGTCGCCCGGGTTGTTGTTGAAGGGATAACCCCCGTAGTACCAGCCGTACTTGGAGGTCACCGGCACGCTCTTGAGGGACGAGCCGTTCACCCGCAGGTCGAGGGAGGCGTCCCGGCCGGTTCCGGCGGAGTTGTCCGGGAGCGAGTAGCGGAAGGTCATCGCGTTCGCCGGGGCGGTGAGCGTGAACTCCACGTACTCGCCGGCCGCGTCGAGCGTCACGGCCTGCCGGCCCGACGCCTCCGAGGGCAGCGTGCCGTAGAGGCGTCCGGGCCCGATGAGCGAGCCGTTGGTGGCGGCGTACTCGGCCTCCTGCTCGGTGAACGGAACGGTGGCGCCCCGGCCCGGTATCCCGACGGGCGACGGTGCGGGGACACCGGCGGCCTGGGCCGCGGGGGCGCCGGCCAGTACGACCGCCGCGGCGGTGCCCACGGCGGTGAGGGCCAGGGAGAGGGAGGCGGACAGGGAGCGGCTGAGCAGGCGTCGTCTTCGGTGTGGAGTCACGGGGGACGTCCTTGCGGCTCGTGGGGGCTCTGCGGACGCCCCACAGGCTAGGAGCAACACCGCAAGGAAGTCCACGGTCTGCGCAAGATTTCGTGTTCTACGCTCAAATTCACGACGCGGAGTCGGGAAAATTGAGCTCTTCCCTCCCTGTGCGTGTTCCGTGTCCCGGTATGGGGTGCGTCCGCGTCGTGGAGGGCGCCGGGCCGGGAACGCCGCTGGTGGGAGAGGGCCGGCGCCCGGCCGTCCGTGGCAGGGGCAGGTGGTGTCCGCCGCCGTCCGGCTCACACCCGGGGAGGCGCCGGCCGGAAGCCGGGGCGCCGCCGGCGTGTCCGCGTCCGCTCGCTCGCCCGGGGCGGCCCGCCACGGGAGGCCTGCTCCGGACCGCCGATAGGGGCACCGGAGGCGCGGGACGCCTTCATCGGCGCCGCGGCACGTCCTTGACGAACACGATGCCGTCACTGTCCGCCAGATGGGACGGGTCGAACGGCGCGTAGCCGAACCAGGGGGACACGCGGGGAGCGGGCTGCGATGCGCCGAGGGCCGTGGCCAGTCGCCCGGCGTGGATGACGCAGCGGTCCTCCGGGAGTGCGTAGAGGAGTCCTTCGAGGGTGTCCTGCGGCGGAGTGTCCACCCCCTGGTGACGGATCGTGCCGAGGGCCGTGGCCACGAAGGCGTAGTCCTCACCGAGCCGGGCGCTCACCAGCGCACCGGCGCTCCACCACTCCAGCGGCACCCCGCCCATGTGCATCGTGCTCTTCTCCCGCTGGAGGTGGGAGTTGTGGGCATGCGCGAACACCGGGCCCCGTTCGGCGAGGGCGAGGAGGTTGTGGGCCATCATCTGGTCCCGCAGGCCCACCAGCCGGGTCAGACGGGCCGGGGAGGTGTCCGCCATCCAGTGGTGGTAGCGCAACAGGCCGGTCGCGGTGCGCCCGTACAGACGCGCCCGATCCCGTTCCTCCCGTGAGGTCGCCGTGATCAGGTGCGGCGTCTGCGCGTCGAGCAACGCCACCAGGTCGTCGGCGAGCAACCGCAGTTCCCCGGCTTCGGCCGACTGCCCGACGGACCGGGACGGGTCCGTCATCGCCGCGGGCTCGGTCCACCGGTCGTCCGTGCCGAGCAGGCGCTCGAGCGTTTCGGTGGTGCACGGGAGCAGGTCCGCGTCCACCTGGGCCGAGAGGTGGCCGTGGAGTGCGGTGAGGGCCTGTCCCGGGCTCGCGGCGCCGGTGATCTCCAAGGGGCCGTCGAAGCCGGCGAAGCGGATCCGCTCGGATGCGGGCCGCTCCTCGTTGTGGGCGCGCATCCAGCGCACGAGCTCGCGGTTGGCGGTGGAGGCACCCCAGCCGTGGCTGAATCCGTGCTCCATGACCTCGTCGAGGGTGCCCGTGCCCGAGGTGACGTAGTCGTCCACGATCAGGCCCGTCATGCAGTCGCTCTCGATCGCTATCGTCCCGTAACCCTCCTGTTCGACGAGCTGCCGGAAGAGCTCGTTGCGCAGCTCGAGCAGAGCGTCCTCTCCGTGGGTGGGCTCGCCCAGGGCGAGCAGCCGGGGCCGGGACGGGAGCAGCCTCATGACGGCGGCAGCCTCGACGGCAGAGGTGGTGCGCTTGATGTCAGTAGCCATACCCTCAACGGTATCGTTGAAGACTCGGTTGAGACTTTCCTGCGATACCGTCGGGGCCCATGGGGAAAAAGCTTCAACACGGCGAGAGACTACGGCCGGTCGATCTGGCACGCGCGCACGGGCTGTCCACGCAAGCCGTCAGGAACTACGAGGAGTTCGGCATCCTTCCGGAAGCCGGTCGCACACCCCACGGCTACCGCACCTACACCTCGCTGCACGCGCAAGCCCTGCGCGCGTTCCTCGCCCTGGTGCCCGGCCACGGCCACCGGACGGCGACGTCGATCATGCGGGCCGTGAACCGGGATGCGGTCGACGAGGCGTTCCGCCTCATCGACGAGAGCCATGTCCAGCTCCTCGACGACCGGGGAACCCTCCAGGCCGTCGAGAGCGCCCTGCGCGACCTGGGACCTCTCGCGGCGACCGAGGCCGGGGCGGGATCCGAGCCGGCCGGGGCGGGGTCCGAGCCGGCCGGGGCGGCCGGGCCGGCCGGCACGTTCATCGGGCCACTGGCGGGACAGCTCGGCATCCGGCCCGCGACGCTGCGCGCCTGGGAGCGCGCCGGGCTGGTGAGCCCGCGCCGCGACCCGCGGACCGGGTACCGCGTCTACAGCGCGGCCGACGTACGGGACGCCCGGCTGGCCCACCAGCTCAGGCGCGGCGGTTACCCGCTGGAGCGGATCGCCCCGCTGATCACCCAGGTGCGGGCGGCCGGCGGGCTGGAGCCGCTGGAGGCCGCACTGGGAGACTGGCGCGGCCGGCTGTCCGCCCGTGGGCGGGCGATGCTGACCGGGGCCGCGGAGCTGGGGGCGTACCTGGAGGCGTATCTCCGCGAGCGCGGTTGAGACGTCGGCCACCCCGGTGCGCATGGGGTCACCGAGGGTCGTGTCCCCGGCCGCCCCGCACGGCGCCGGTCGCGTCCCGGGCCGTCCGTCCGGCCCGCACGTCACTTCAAGAAGTGAAGATTGACATGCCCATTGACAGTGCATCCGTCCCGCTGGCTTCATGTGAGCAACGAATGGGAGCGCTCCCAAGATCCTCTGCCTGCCTTACCCCCTGAAAGGCGACGACGGATGAAGTCACCCATGAGAAAGCGGCTGGGCGCGGCC
Organism: Streptomyces sp. B1I3; assembly: GCF_030816615.1. Lineage (NCBI taxonomy): Bacteria > Bacillati > Actinomycetota > Actinomycetes > Kitasatosporales > Streptomycetaceae > Streptomyces > Streptomyces sp. B1I3. Next base: position 1,550,210 of record NZ_JAUSYD010000001.1, on the reverse strand, counting down.
CTCGGCGCGGCCGTGACGGCGACCGCGGTGCTGATGACCCTGTCCGGCCCGACGACCGCCCGGGCGGCGACGGTCGCACCGGCGCCCGTGCCGGTGGCCCCCGCGGCGGCCGCCGACGGCGACGACTGGCTCCACACCGAGGGCAACCGCATCGTCGACGAGCAGGGCAACCGGGTCTGGCTCACCGGCGCCAACTGGTTCGGTTTCAACGCGACCGAGCGGGTCTTCCACGGTCTCTGGTCCGCCAACCTCGACACGATCACACGGCAGATGGCGGAGCGGGGGATCAACATCGTCCGTGTGCCGATCTCCACCCAGCTCCTGCTGGAGTGGAAGAACGGACAGGCGGCCGTCTCCAGCGCCGTCAACACCTGGGCCAACCCGGAGCTCAAGGACAGGACGACCCTGCAGGTGTTCGACGCCTTCCTCGCCGTGGCCAAGAAGTACGGCATCAAGGTGATGCTCGACGTCCACAGTGCGGAGGCCGACAACTCCGGCCATGTGTACCCCGTGTGGTGGAAGGGTGCGATCACCACCGAGCAGTTCTACTCGGCCTGGGAGTGGGTCACCGCCCGTTACCGGAACGACGACACCCTCGTCGCGATGGACATCAAGAACGAGCCGCACGGAAAGCAGTCCGAGAGCCCGCGGGCCAAGTGGGACGGCTCCAGCGACCAGGACAACTTCAAGTACACCTGTGAGACCGCCGGCAAGCGGATCCTCGCCGTCAACCCGAACGTCCTCGTCCTGTGCGAGGGCATCGAGATCTATCCCAAGGACGGTGCGAACTGGTCCTCCACGGCGGCCACGGACTACCACGGGATGTGGTGGGGCGGGAACCTGCGCGGAGCCAGGGACCACCCCGTGAACCTCGGCGCACAGCAGGACCAGTTGGTCTACTCCCCGCACGACTACGGCCCCCTCGTCTACCAGCAGCCCTGGTTCCAGGGCGAGTGGAACCGCAGCACACTGGAACGTGACGTCTGGGGCCCGAACTGGCTCTACCTGCACAAGAACGGCACCGCGCCGCTGTTCATCGGCGAGTGGGGCGGGCACCTCGACAACGGCCCGAACCAGAAGTGGATGACGGCGTTGCGCGACCTGATCGTGGAGAACGGCATCCACCAGACGTTCTGGTGCATCAACCCGAACTCCGGCGACACGGGCGGCCTGCTGGGTTACGACTGGGCGACCTGGGACGAGGCCAAGTACGCGATGCTCAAGCCCGCCCTCTGGCAGTCGGGTGGCAAGTTCGTCGGCCTGGACCACCAGGTCAGGCTCGGCGGCCCGGCGAGCACCACGGGCATCGACCTGACCGACCTCTACGGCGGCTGATCCCTGGCCGCAGCACCACCTGTGACCGTCCCGGGGTGCCGATGAACCCCACCGCCTCGGCGCCCCGGGACTCCACGGAAGAGCCGTTCACCGACCCCGGCCGGCGGACCTCATCGGTCCGTGCCCAGGGCGTTGATGAGGAGCAGGGCGATGTCGTCGCTGCCGGGCGTGAAGCGCTCGGCGTACCGCACCAGGGTGTCGGCGACTTCGTCCATGGTCTGGTCCAGGGCCAGGGCGAAGAGCTCGGCCAGCGCGGCGGTGGCATCGTCGAAGTCGACGCCCGGGGCCTCCACCAGCCCGTCGGTGAACAGGGCGAGTGCCGCGCCGGGCGGGAGCTGGACCTCGGCCGTCGGGTAACGGGACGCCGGGTCGATGCCGAGCAGCAGGCCGGGGGTCAGACCGAGCGCCTCGGTGCGGCCGTCGGGCTGCCGCAGCAGGGGTGGGGGATGGCCCGCGGTCGCCAGAAGGGCGGTGTGCCCCGCCAGATCCAGATGGACGTACAGGCAGCTCGTGAACAGACCCGGATCGAGGTCGGTGAGCAGCCGGTTGGTCCGCGCCAGCACCTCGTCGGGCGGTGCGCCGGCCGAGGCGTGGACGGCGGTGCGGACCTGGCCCATCAGCGCGGCGGCGTTCACGTTGTGGCCCTGTACGTCACCGATGGCCGCCGCCGCCGTCGTGTCGTCCAGCCGGATCAGGTCGTAGAAGTCCCCGCCGATGCCCATTCCCTTGGTGGCCGGGAGATAGCGGGCGGCGACGTCGAGACCGGAGATCGTGGGCAGGGTGTGGGGCAGCAGGTGGGCCTGCAGGCTGTGCGCCAGCCGGTCCTTGGTGTCGTAGAGGCGGGCACGGTCGAGGGCCTGGGCGAGCAGACCCGCGATCGAGGTCAGCAGGGCGCGTTCCTCGGGCTCGAACGTGTGGGGCCGGTCGTAGGCGAGGACCAGCGAGCCGACGGGACGTCCGGAGACGATCAGCGGGAGGAAGGCGCAGGCGGCGACGGCGTCGCGGAGGCCCGCGGCCGGGTAGGCGCGCCGCAGTTCCGCGAAGTCGGCGAAGAAGCCGGGGACGCCGGTCACGAGCACGCGGGCGGCGGGGGTGTCCGCGGTCAGCGGGGCGCCGTCGAAGCGGTCCATCAGCGCCGGATGACTGCCGCGGCGGCCCTCGATCCGCAACCGCCCCTGCGCCGAGGTCAGCACGACGAGGGACTGGATCCGGAAGGCCGGCATGAGCTGGTCACCGGCCAGCTCGATCACGTCCCGGGTGCCTACCGCCTCGGTGAGCGTCGCTGCCAGGTGCATCAGGTGGTACAGGGCGGTCGCCCGGTTCGGTACGGCCGACCTCGGGGGCAGCGGCGGCGGCAGCTCGTCGGCGTGGTCGGGCTGCGTGCCGGGCAGGATGCGGACGCTGAGCCCGGTGGCGTTCGGGAAGAGGTGGAAGGACAGCCACCGGTCCGGTGGCCGCAGAGCGGTGAAGGCCGTCTGCTGGCGGCTGATGACCGCGGCCCGGTAGTTGTCCTCGACGGACGGGTTGTCGAGCCAGGGCAGGGAGACCCAGGGCAGGGTGCCCAGCAGCTCGGAGGCCGGGACTCCCAGGAGAGCCGCGGCGGAGTCGTTGAGGAAGGTGATGGTCCCGTCCAGGGCGAGCGCACAGCTCCCGCCGGGAAGCCGCTCGACGAACTCCACGGCGGCCGCACCCTCGACCGGCCCGGGAGGGCGCGATACCGGTGGTGGCAGTACCCGGGGCTGGCTCCCCGGGCGTACCGGGTAACCGCTGCTCTCGGCCTGCTGCAGGAGCATCCCGATGCCGTGACAGCCGGTGAGGACGGCCTCACGCTCCCCGGGAGGCAGTTCCGGCGGGTGCGAGCCGGGCCACAGCAGCACGAGCCCGCCCCGGTCCGTCGTGCCGGTACGGATCGGTGCGGCGCCCAGCGCGAACTGGTACGGGAGTACGAGCGCGGGGCGCGGATAGCGCCGTGCCAGTTCCTCCTGGCTGCCGAGCCAGATCAGGCTCCTGTGGCGCACGGCGTCGGCCACCGGCATCGGCGAGGTCAGCGGGACCCGGGTCCAGGGGGTGGCCAGCTGGCCGGGCACCCCGGCCAGCACGGTCAGCTGGAGCACGCTCTCGTTCCTCGGAAGCAGGTACAGCATGGCGACCGAGGCGCCGGTCTCCCGCACGACATGGGCCACGGCACTCTCCAGGAGTTCCGTGCCGGAACCCATGGCGGCGGAGGAGGAGGCGGTGTGGTCCGGCACGCCCTCACCCCCTCCCCGGGGCGAGCGCCCGGGTAGCCGGCACGGAATGCGACATATACGGGACGATACGCCCCCTGTGTACGCGGGACACGGAAATGCGCCCGGACGCACGAGGGCCCGGATGCCGGGGAGCATCCGGGCCCTCGTGAAGGTTCTTTCCGAGCGGCTACGGGAGCTGCGCCGCCCTCGCCTCGCGCCGGTTGTCGCGGAAGGTGTTCACCCGCCGCGCCGTGGCGAAGAGCGGGATCACCGCACCCAGGACCACCTGCAGCGCGCAGCCGGTCTGCAGGAGCAGCTGACCGCCGGGGGCGTCGAACGCCCACGCGGCCAGCAGGCCCATCGCGGCCACGATCCAGCTGAGCATCGCAACCGCCAGGACACCCCGCGGCTTCGGGTACTCGACCCGGCTGACCATCAGCCACGCCACTCCGACGATGGCGAGCAGCGTCGGTACGAAGGGCAGCTCCAGGAGCACGATCGAGACGACCGTGAGCGCTCCGAAGGGGCTCGGCATGCCCTGGAACATGCCGTCCTTCAGCGTCACGCAGGAGAATCTGGCGAGCCTGAGCACCACGGCCAGCAGCACCACGATCGCCGCGAGCGCCGACACCCTCTGGTGCGCGTCGTCCGCGACCATCCCGTACACCAGGACGAAGTAGGCCGGGGCCAGCCCGAAGCTGATCAGGTCGGAGAGATTGTCCAGCTCCGCCCCCATCGGCGAGGACCGCAGCTTGCGCGCCACGAGCCCGTCGAAGAGGTCGAACACGGCCGCCATGAGCATGAGGATCACCGCGGTGGCGGCGGAGTGCCGGGCCATGCCCGACTCGTCGCTGCCCGTGAGGTGCGGGATGAGGATCCCCGTGGTGGTGAAGTACACCGCCATGAAGCCGCACGTGGCGTTACCCAGCGTGAGGGTGTCCGCTATCGACAGCCTCATCGACAGGGGCATGTCCTGCGTGCCGTCGGCGTCCTCGTCCTCCGCGGCCTCCGGAACCCAGCCGGCCTGTGTATCAGGATCAATCACGGTCAATTCGAGTCACCCCCGCGGTGGTGGCCTGGCCGACCTCGACCGCGACATCGATACCTTCCGGAAGGTAGATGTCGACGCGCGAGCCGAACCGGATCAGGCCGATGCGTTCGCCCTGCTCCACCTTCGTGCCCTGAGGGAGGTACGGCACGATGCGACGGGCGACCGCTCCTGCGATCTGCACCATCTCGATGTCACCGAGCTCGGTGTCGAAGTGCCAGACAACGCGCTCGTTGTTCTCGCTCTCCTTGTTGAACGCGGGGACGAACCCACCCGGGATGTGCTCCACCGATGTCACGGTGCCGGACAGCGGTGCCCGGTTGACGTGGACATTGAGTGGGCTCATGAAGATCGCGACGCGGGTGCGCCCGTCCTTCCACGGCATGATGCTCTGCACCACGCCGTCGGCCGGCGAGATGACCCGGCCCTGGGTGATCTCGCGCTCGGGGTCGCGGAAGAACCACAGCATGCCCGCCGCGAGCGCGGTGGTGGGCACGGCCACGGCGGCCCAGCGCCCGGACCGGCGGGCCCGGGCGAGGGTGAGTGCCGCGGTGGCGACGGTCGGGAGGAGCCACGGCGATGCTCCGCGCGCAAGGCGGACCCCGCCGCGCGGTGCGGAGGTTTGGCTGTCGGGCATGGATGACCTTCGTAGCGGATGATGCCGCGCTGGCAACGGGGGGACGGCGGCTTTCCGGCGATGCTATCGGGTGCGAGCGGCAACTGGGCAAGCCAGCAGCCGAGTCGGACGGCTGACAGGCTCCCGACGAGGGTGACTCGGTGTGATCTTCTTCGCCACTAAACCACCTCGAAAGGGATAATCAGCCCTGGAGCCGGTACTCCTCGAGGAGCCGGCGACCGATGATCATTTTCTGGATCTCGGCGGTACCTTCACCGATCAGCAGCATCGGGGCCTCGCGGTAGAGGCGCTCGATCTCGTACTCCTTGGAGAAGCCGTAACCGCCGTGGATACGGAAGGCGTCCTCGACGACTTCCTTGCAGTACTCGGAGGCGAGGTACTTCGCCATCCCTGCCTCCAGGTCATTCCGTTCCCCGGAGTCCTTTTTGCGTGCTGCGTTCACCATCATCGCATGGGCCGCTTCGACCTTGGTGGCCATTTCAGCCAGTTTGAACTGGATCGCCTGGTGCTGGGCGATGGCCTTGCCGAAGGTGTGACGCTGCTGGGCGTACGAAACACCCAGTTCGAAGGCACGCTGCGCGACACCGCAGCCACGCGCGGCGACATTCACGCGCCCGACCTCGACGCCGTCCATCATTTGGTAAAAACCCCGGCCGGTCGTGCCGCCCAGTACGCGATTGGCCGGAATGCGTAGTCCGTCCATGATGAGCTCGGTCGTGTCGACGCCCTTGTAGCCCATCTTGTCGATCTTCCCCGGGATGGTGAGACCGGGGCGGACCTCCCCGAAGCCCGCCTCCTTCTCCACCAGGAAGGTCGTCATCGACTTGTGCGGAGCCGTTCCCTCGGGGTGTCCTTCGTCACTCCGGCACAGAACGGCGACCAGCGTGGACGTACCGCCGTTCGTCAGCCACATCTTCTGGCCGTTCAGGACGTACTCGTCACCCTCCCTGACGCCCTTGGACGTGATCGCGGACACGTCGGAGCCGAGCGCCGGCTCGGACATCGAGAACGCTCCGCGGACCTCGCCCAGCGCCATCCGCGGCAGGAACGTGTCCTTCTGCTCCTGCGTGCCGTGCTGCTTGAGCATGTACGCCACGATGAAGTGCGTGTTGATGATGCCGGACACGCTCATCCAGCCGCGGGCGATCTCCTCGACGCACAACGCGTACGTGAGGAGCGACTCGCCCAGACCGCCGTACTCCTCGGGAATCATCAGCCCGAACAGGCCGAGTTCCTTGAGCCCTTCGACGATCTCCGTCGGGTACTCGTCGCGGTGCTCCAGCTGTGTGGCGACAGGAATGATCTCCTTGTCCACGAAGTTCCGGACCGTCGAGAGGATTTCCTGCTGGACATCGGTCAGACCGGCGGTCTGCGCGAGTCGGCTCATGGCTACTTCTCCACGTTCTTGCTCGGCGGCTGATTCAGCTCCGGGCGGCCGGGCTGCTCTCCGCCGCGCTCCTCGATGTACGTCTCGGTGGGGACCATCACCTTGCGGCGGAACACGCAGACCAGCGTGCCGTCCTGCTTGTAGCCCTTCGTCTCCACGTGAACGATGCCGCGGTCGCTCTTGGACCTCGACGGCGTCTTGCCGAGGACGGTCGTCTCGCCGTAGACGGTGTCGCCGTGGAAGGTCGGCGCGACGTGCTTCAGCGACTCCACCTCCAGATTGGCGATCGCCTTTCCGGAGACGTCCGGCACCGACATGCCGAGCAGCAGCGAATAGATGTAGTTGCCCACGACAACGTTCTTCTTGAAATCCGTCGTCTTCTCGGCGTAGTTGCTGTCCATGTGCAGCGGGTGGTGATTCATGGTCAGCAGGCAGAAGAGGTGGTCGTCGTATTCCGTGACCGTCTTGCCGGGCCAGTGCTTGTAGACGGCACCGACCTCGAACTCCTCGTAAGTGCGTCCGAACTGCATGGTCAGGCCTCCGGTGCTTCGAACTTGGAGGTGCGCTGCATGCCGGCCGCGCGGCCCTTGCCCGCGATGACCAGGGCCATCTTGCGGCTGGCCTCGTCGATCATCTCGTCGCCGAGCATCGCCGAGCCCTTCTTGCCGCCCTCCTCGGAGGTGCACCAGTCGTACGCGTCGAGGATGAGCTCGGCGTGGTCGTAGTCCTCCTGCGAGGGCGAGAACACCTCGTTCGCGGCGTCGACCTGACCGGGGTGCAGGACCCACTTGCCGTCGAAGCCCAGCGCGGCGGCACGGCCCGCGACCTCGCGGTACGCGTCCACGTCGCGGATCTGCAGGAACGGGCCGTCGATCGCCTGGAGGTCGTGCGTACGGGCCGCCATCAGGATGCGCATCAGGATGTAGTGGTAGGCGTCCGCCGGGTAGCCGGGCGGCTGCTGGCCCACGACCAGGGTCTTCATGTTGATCGAGGCCATGAAGTCGGCCGGGCCGAAGATCAGCGTCTCCAGGCGGGGCGAAGCGGCGGCGATGTCGTCGATGTTCACCAGGCCCTTGGCGTTCTCGATCTGTGCCTCGATGCCGATCTTCCCGACCTCGAAGCCCATCGTCTTCTCGATCTGCGTGAGCAGCAGGTCCAGCGCGACGACCTGCTGGGCGTCCTGGACCTTCGGCAGCATGATGCAGTCGAGGTTCGGGCCCGCGCCCTCGACGACCGTGATGACGTCGCGGTAGGTCCAGTGCGTCGTCCAGTCGTTGACCCGCACGACCCGGGTCTTGCCCGTCCAGTCGCCGTTGTTCAGCGCGTCGACGATGTGGTGGCGGGCGCCTTCCTTGGCGAGCGGCGCGCAGGCGTCCTCCAGGTCCAGGAAGACCTGGTCGGCCGGCAGGCCCTGGGCCTTCTCGAGGAACCTCGGGTTGGAGCCGGGCACCGCGAGGCAGGAGCGGCGCGGGCGCAGCCGGTTCACGGGGGACGAGGGCGTGGTCATGCGGGGACCTCCAGAGGGTCGAGCTTGTTCGCTTTCCGGATCTCGTCGACGATACGGCCGATGATCTCGGTGATTCCGAAGTCCTTCGGGGTGAAGACCGCGGCGACGCCCACGGCGATCAGGGCTGCGGCGTCCGCCGGGGGAATGATGCCGCCCGCGATCACCGGGATGTCCGGCGCCCCGGCCTCACGCAGCCGGTTCAGCACGTCCGGCACCAGTTCGGCGTGCGAGCCGGACAGGATGGACAGGCCCACGCAGTGCACGTCCTCGGCCAGCGCGGCGTCGGTGATCTGCTCGGGCGTCAGCCTGATCCCCTGGTAGACCACCTCGAAGCCGGCGTCCCTGGCGCGTACGGCGATCTGTTCGGCGCCGTTGGAGTGCCCGTCCAGGCCGGGCTTGCCGACCAGCAGGCGCAGCCGCCCGACGCCGAGGTCCCCGGCGGTGCGGGTCACCTTCTCGCGGACCAGGGCGAGCGGGGTGCCGGGCTCGGCGGTGACGGCGAGCGGCGCGGACGAGACGCCGGTCGGCGCCCGGAACTCGCCGAACACGTCACGCAGGGCCCAGGCCCACTCGCCCGTGGTGACGCCCGCCCGTGCGCACTCGACGGTCGCCTCCATCATGTTCGCGGTTCCGGCGGCGGCCTTCTTCAGAGCGGCCAGCGCCTCGGTCGCGCGCGCCTCGTCGCGGTTGTCGCGCCACTCGTGCAGCGCGGCGACGACCCGGGCCTCGTTCTCGGGGTCCACCGTCATGATCGCCGCGTCCAGGTCGGCGGTCAGCGGATTGGGCTCGGTCGTCTCGTAGATGTTGACACCGACGATCTTCTCCTCGCCGGCCTCGATCCGGGCCCGTCGCGCCGCGTGCGAGGAGACCAGTTCCGACTTGAGGTAGCCGGACTCGACGGCGGCCATCGCGCCGCCCATCTGCTGGATCCGGTCGATCTCGGCCAGCGAATCGGTGACCAGCTCGTCGACCTTGGCCTCGATGACGTGTGAACCCGCGAAGATGTCCTCGTACTCCAGCAGGTCGCTCTCATGGGCGAGCACCTGCTGGATGCGGAGCGACCACTGCTGGTCCCACGGCCGGGGCAGCCCCAGAGCCTCGTTCCAGGCGGGGAGCTGCACCGCGCGGGCGCGGGCGTCCTTGGAGAGGGTGACGGCCAGCATCTCCAGCACGATGCGCTGGACGTTGTTCTCCGGCTGCGCCTCGGTCAGCCCCAGGGAGTTGACCTGCACCCCGTAGCGGAAGCGGCGCTGCTTGGGGTCCGTGATGCCGTAGCGCTCGCGCGTGACCCGGTCCCAGATGCGGCCGAAAGCGCGCATCTTGCACATCTCCTCGACGAAGCGGACGCCCGCGTTCACGAAGAAGGAGATACGGGCCACGACGTCGCCGAACCGCTCCTCGGGCACCTGGCCGGAGTCGCGCACCGCGTCGAGGACCGCTACGGCCGTCGACATGGCGTACGCGATCTCCTGGACCGGTGTGGCCCCCGCCTCCTGCAGGTGGTAACTGCAGATGTTGATCGGGTTCCACTTCGGGATGCGGTTGACCGTGTACGTGATCATGTCGGTCGTCAGCCGCAGCGAAGGGCCCGGCGGGAAGACGTGCGTCCCCCGGGACAGGTACTCCTTCACGATGTCGTTCTGTGTCGTGCCCTGGAGCTTGTCGGGGTCGGCCCCCTGCTCCTCGGCGACCACCTGGTAGAGCGCCAGCAGCCACATCGCGGTGGCGTTGATCGTCATCGAGGTGTTCATCTGCTCCAGGGGGATGTCCTGGAACAGCCGCCGCATGTCACCGAGGTGCGAGACGGGCACGCCGACCCGGCCCACCTCGCCGCGGGCGAGGACGTGGTCGGGGTCGTAACCGGTCTGCGTGGGCAGATCGAAGGCGACCGACAGACCCGTCTGGCCCTTGGCGAGGTTGCGCCGGTAGAGCTCGTTGGACGCCTCGGCGGTCGAGTGACCGGCGTACGTCCGCATGAGCCACGGACGGTCCTTCTGACGTTCGGTCATCGTCGACCTCAGACGTTGCGGAAGCGGTTGATGGCGTCGATGTGCTGTTCGCGGAGTTCCGTGTCGCGCACGCCCATGCCCTCGCGGGGTGCCAGCGCGAGGACGCCGACCTTGCCCTGGTGCAGGTTGCGGTGGACGTCGTACGCGGCCTGGCCGGTGTCCTCGAGGGAGTAGACCTTGGAGAGCGTCGGGTGGATCTTGCCCTTGGCGATCAGCCGGTTGGCCTCCCAGGCCTCGCGGTAGTTGGCGAAGTGCGAGCCGACGATCTTCTTCAGCGACATCCACAGGTAGCGGTTGTCGTACTCGTGGTTGTAGCCGGAGGTGGACGCGCAGGTGACGATCGTGCCGCCCTTGCGGGTCACGTAGACGCTGGCGCCGAAGGTCTCGCGGCCCGGGTGCTCGAAGACGATGTCGACGTCCTCGCCGCCGGTCAGCTCACGGATGCGCTTGCCGAACCTCTTCCACTCGCGCGGGTCCTGGTTGTGCTCGTCCTTCCAGAACTTGTAGTCCTCGGCGTTGCGGTCGATGATCGCGGTCGCGCCCATCTTCCGGCAGATCTCGGCCTTCTGGTCGCTGGAGACGACGCAGATCGGGTTGGCGCCGCCCGCCAGGGCGAACTGCGTGGCGTACGAACCGAGTCCGCCGCTCGCACCCCAGATCAGCACGTTGTCGCCCTGCTTCATGCCCGCGCCGTTGCGCGAGACGAGCTGGCGGTACGCGGTGGAGTTGACCAGGCCCGGAGCCGCGGCCTCCTCCCAGCTGAGGTGCTTCGGCTTGGGCATCAGCTGGTTGGACTTGACGAGCGCGATCTCCGCGAGGCCGCCGAAGTTGGTCTCGAAGCCCCAGATGCGCTGCTCGGGGTCGAGCATCGTGTCGTTGTGGCCGTCGGAGGACTCCAGCTCGACCGAGAGGCAGTGCGCGACGACCTCGTCCCCCGGGTTCCAGGCGTTGACGCCGGGGCCGGTGCGCAGGACGACGCCCGCCAGGTCGGAGCCGATGACGTGGTACGGGAGGTCGTGGCGCTTGCTGAGGTCGCTGAGCCTGCCGTACCGCTCCAGGAAGCCGAAGGTCGAGACCGGCTCGAAGATCGAGGTCCAGACGGAGTTGTAGTTCACGGAGCTGGCCATGACCGCCACCAGGGCCTCGCCCGGGCCGAGCTCGGGCACCGGCACGTCCTCCACGTGGAGGGACTTGCGCGGGTCCTTGTCGCGGCTGTCGACCCCGGCGAACATCTCCGCCTCGTCCTTGTGCACGGTCACCGCGCGGTACGACTCGGGGAGTGACAGGGCCGCGAAGTCCGCAGCGGTGCTGTCGTGCGATTGGATCGCGTCCAGGATTTCCTTCACGGTGATGCCTCCGGCAGATCGGGTCCCCGGCGTCGAGGGAACGCCGGAGGGCCCCTGTGGACAGGGGAGCTGAGCGGTGTGGAGGTGTGCCGTCGGTTCGGCGGGTGGTGCTTCGGCCTGCTCGGTGGAGCAGAAGGGGTTGCCTGTGACGCAGGCGCCCGGGCGCGCAGACACGTGGTTTGCGGGGACAGCCGACGTGCGAGAGGTCTCTGCACGCCGGCCGCCCGGACACCTTCAACGTATGGCACTGCGTGACAGGTGGCAAGGCACCCAGTGCCAACAATTTCTCTCAGTTGTCATCGCGGTGGCACGCATGAGCAACATCATGCGCGGTATGCCGGTTCGGTCCCCCTGTTGTGGTGGCTACGGCGTGGTGCGGTACACGTACGGCGTCGTCGTGCTCAGGGCGGTGAAGCCGAGCCGGCGCAGGATCGGGGCCGACCGGTCGGTCGCGTCCACCTGGAGGTGGCGGTAGCCGCGTTCCGCGGCGGTGCGCGCCCGGTGGGCGACCAGGGCCCGGTAGATGCCCCTGCCCCGCCACCGAGGGGCTGTCCCGCCACCCCACAGCCCGGCGAACCCGGTGCCGGGCGAGAGTTCCATGCGCGCCGAGCTCACCGGCCGGCCGTCCGCCAGGGCCACGACCGCGACGAAGGTGCCGGGGGCATCGGCGAGGCGTGCCAGGGCGCGGTGGCGCAGCCGTGCCCCGTCGCTGCCGAAGGCCGCCTCGTGGGCCCGGACCATCAGCTCCACACCGGCCGCGTCGGCCACCGTGTGCAGCTCGACCCCCTGGGGGAGAGCCGAGGCGGTGGGAAGGTCCGCGACGGGGGCGATCAGCAGGGTTTCCGCGTCCTGTGGGGTGAAACCGGCGGCGAGCAGCCGCCGCCCGAGGTCGCGCGGCCGGTCGTGGGCGTAGCACTTCCACTCGAACTCGTCGTGGCCCAGAGCCGTGTAGTACGCGACCTGCGCGGCGATCGCCGCGTCGGCCGCCGTGGCGTCCATGTCCGGTGCGGACCAGACGACCCCGTTCCAGTCGTCGGCGCCCCCCACCTGGCGCACGAGGGGGCCGTCGCGTTCCACCCGCACCCCCGGGCCGTCCGGGCGTGCGTGCTCCCGCATCTCGTGGTCGAACAGGGCAAGCAGCTCAGCAGGGTCCATGGGCCCACCCGAGCACGCACCCGCCCACCGCACAAACGGGTTTCGCGGCTGCCTGCGTCAAGTCAGGCCCCCGGGGGCAGACGGAAGTGATCTTGGGCTGACCGACGGACGACAGACAGAAGCGCGCACCGACGCGCACACCACAGTGAACAGGGGGCACCGATGGCGATACCGGTCCGCAGGCGCGTTCCGAGGAACGACCGGCCCGCTTTCAGCTTGCGCCGCACGGCGCTCGGCTTCGTTCTCGCCGCCTTGCTGCTCTGCGGCGCCGGGCTGGCCCTGCGGACGGCCTGGCAGAGCGCCCTGCGGCACCCGGCCGTCGCCGTGGCGACGGTGACCGCCCTGGCCGCCGTGACCGCCGCGTTCCTGCGCCGCCGCCACAACCGCAGGGTGGCGGCCAAGGGGGCCGCAGCGGTCGTCGAGGCCGCGTACGACATGGTGGACACGGGGCTCGCGGAGCTCGACGCGGCGGTCCGGGAACCGGAGCCGCGGCCACGCCCGGAGCCGGTCGACTACCTGGACATGGACCCGTACGCCTTCGAGGAGGCGATCGCCGGCCTCTGCAGGCGGGACGGCTGCACGGAGGTCGAGGTCGTCGGCGGCGCCGGTGACCTCGGGGCCGACGTCGTCGCCACCACCCCCGACCGGCGCCGCCTGGTGATCCAGTGCAAGCAGTACGGACCCGACAACAAGGTCGGATCCCAGGACCTGCAGCGCTTCGGCGGCACCTGCTACGCCGTGCACGAGGCGGAGGTCGCCGTCGTCGTCACCACGAGCACGTTCACCGAACCCGCCCTGGAGTACGCCGGACAGTGCGGCATCCTCTGCGTGGACCTGGAGTCCCTGTCTGCGTGGAGCGAGGAGGGCGCGCCTCTGCCCTGGCACGCGGCGGCGGCCGTCCGGCCGTCGGCGGACGCGTAGCAGGGCGGCGCGCTCAGAGCTCCTTCAGCGCCTGCTGGATCGTGCGCATCACCTCGTCGAGCGGCGCGTCGGTACGCGCCACCGCGACCAGCACCTCCCCCTGGGCGGTCACCGTGGCCGCCGGGGCCTTCGTGGTTTCGCCGCCGACCGCCCGCCCGGCCCCGATACCGGAACCGAACGTGTCCCGCACGATCGCGAAGGCGTGGTCCAGCTGCGCCTCCACGTCCCCCTGGCCGTCCGCCCGCAGCCAGCGCCGAAGCACGTGGTTGTGCGCGGTGACGACGGCGGAGGCGGCCACCTCGGCCAGCAGCGGGTCGTCGTTGCCCACGTGGTGGTCACGCTCGTCGAAATGGCCCAGCAGATAGCGGGTGAACAAGCGCTCGTAGCGGGCCACCGACGCGATCTCCGCCTCCCGCAGTGTCGGCACCTCACGGGTCAGCTTGTAGCGGGCCACGGAGACCGCGGGCTTCGCCGCGTACATCTTCATGACTTCCTTGATGCCGCGGCACACGGTGTCGAGCGGGTGCTCGTGCGCGGGTGCCGCGTTGAGGACGGCTTCGGCCCTGACGAGGGTGTCGTCGTGGTCCGGGAAGATCGCCTCCTCCTTGGAACGGAAGTGGCGGAAGAACGTACGCCGGGCCACTCCGGCAGCGCCCGCGATCTCGTCGACCGTCGTCGCCTCGTACCCCTTCGTGGCGAACAGTTCCATCGCCGCGGCGGCCAGTTCGCGGCGCATCTTGAGCCGCTGCGCGGCGGCGCGGGTGCCTGCGGCACTTTCCGGGGCGTCGGACGCGGCGGAGGAACGGGGGGACTTGGCGGGTTGGGACATGGTGTGAACGTAACTCATCCGTGCCGGGGAGTGCGCCTGTGGGGGCGGGTCGTCCGAGGGCCCCAGCAGCCCGCCCCACCCGGCCCCGACGCCGGCGGGGCCGGCGGCAGGCTTCGTGGTGTCGCCTGCCGCCGACTGCTCAGCGGCGGGCATATTCGCGGAAGCCGCGCCCCGTCTTGCGGCCGAGGCAGCCCGCGGCCACCAGATGCTCGAGCAGTGGCGCAGGGGCCAGGCCTGGGTCGCGGAACTCGCTGTGCAGGACCTTCTCGATGGCGAGCGAGACGTCGAGTCCGACCACGTCCAGGAGTTCGAACGGGCCCATCGGGTATCCGCCGCCCAGCTTCATCGCCGCGTCGATGTCGTCGAGCGTCGCGTAGTGCTCCTCGACCATCTTGATCGCGTTGTTGAGGTAGGGGAACAGCAGCGCGTTGACGATGAAGCCGGCCCGGTCGCCGCAGTCCACCGGGTGCTTGCGCACCTTAAGGCAGACCTCGCGGACGGTGGCGTGCACGTCGTCGGCCGTCAGCACCGTGCGCACCACCTCGACCAGCTTCATCGCGGGTGCCGGGTTGAAGAAGTGCATGCCGACGACGTCCTGGGGGCGTGAGGTCACCCGTGCGACCGCCACGACCGGCAGCGAGGACGTCGTGGTGGCCAGCACGGCGCCCGGCTTGCAGACCTTGTCCAGCGTGACGAACAGCTGCTGCTTGATCTCCAGGTCCTCGGCGACCGCCTCGACCGCGAGGTCCACGTCGGCGAGGGCGTCCAGCGAACCGGCCGCCGTGATCCGGGCGAGCGCCTCGTCGCGGGCCGTCTCCGTGAGCCGTCCCTTGGTGACCGAGCGCTCCAGCGACTTCGCGATCCGGGCCTTGGCGGTGTCCGCCTTCTCCTGGCTGCGCGCGGCGAGGACCACGGCGTACCCGGCCTTGGCGAAGACCTCCGCGATGCCCGAGGCCATCGTCCCGGAGCCCGCGACACCCACCGCGGAGACCTCGCGTCCGGCCACCTCGCCCGCACCGGCCGACGGCGTCCGGGCGTCCGGCACCGTGCTCTGGCCGCCCGGGGTGTCGTACGTGTAGAAACCGCGCCCCGCCTTGCGGCCGGTCAGCCCGGCCTCACTGAGCTGCCCGAGCACGGGCGCGGGTGCGTGCAGCCGGTCGTGCGACGCCGCGTACATGGCCTCCAGCACCGTGCGGGCGGTGTCGATGCCGATCAGGTCGAGCAGGGCGAGGGGGCCCATCGGCAGCCCGCAGCCCAGCTTCATCGCGGCGTCGATGTCCTCACGGGAGGCGTAGTTCGCCTCGTACATCGCCGCGGCCTGGTTGAGGTAGCCGAACAGCAGTCCGTCCGCGACGAAACCCGGCCGGTCGCCGACCGCGACCGGCTCCTTGCCCAGCTCACGCGCCAGGCGCGTCACGCTCTCCACGGCCGGCGGCGCGGTCAGCACCGAGGAGACCACCTCGACGAGCTTCATCGCCGGGGCCGGGTTGAAGAAGTGCATGCCCAGAACGCGCTCGGGGTGCTGCGACTCGGCCGCCAGCCGGGTCACGGACAGGGCGTTGGTGCCCGTGGCGAGGATCGCGGTGGGGGAGACGACCGCATCGAGATCCCGGAAGACCTGCTGCTTGATCTCGTACGTCTCCGGCACGACCTCGATGACCAGTTCCGCGTCCGCGGCGGCCTGCAGATCGGTGAACGTACGGAACCGGGCGAGGATGTCGCGCCGCTCCTGCTCGGTGATCCGCTCACGGTTCACGGCCCGCGCGGTGGAGGCCTCCAGGGAGACGACGGCCTGAAGGGCGGCGGCTTCGCTGACGTCGATGCCGATGACCTCGCGGCCCGCACGGGCCAGGACCTCGGCGATGCCGGTTCCCATGGTGCCGAGACCGACGACGGCAATGGTGCTGAGCGGGGTGTCCATCACGGGACTCCAGGGTGAGTGACGGCTGTGAGGAGCACCCGGGCGCGCGGGCCGCTGAGATGAACCGGCGCTCGGCGTGCGGGGGTTGCGTGTCGTGGTGCACGGGTCCCGGGTGCTCGGAAAGCACCGGGACCGGGGAAAGGTGACGGACTCTGTCCCGGAGTCGCGTCTCGCAAAGCTGCCGAACCGACAAGCACTCCGGGTGGCTGCGTCACCAGGCCACCGGAGCCGGCGGGAGGGTGTCCCGCTCACATGAGGTTAACCGGCGGGTAACGAGCGCGCCAGCCCTGGCGGTCTGTGCGCTGGCACACACTTCTCCATCCCCGCCGTGCGGCACTGTCCGTATGCGGCGGTAAACTGTGCGTCATGGACGAGGAGTTCCGCTCGCTGACCGACCGGCTCCGGGGCGAGGCGGAAGAGTCGGCGGCCTTTCACCAACTGCTCGCCACCGAGGACGCCGAGGAGCTCGCCCGCGTCCTCGTCGAGCGCGAACGCCCCCTCTGGGCCCATGAGCTCGCGGCGTTCCGGCTCGGCTGCCGGGGCGACCGCCGGGCCTTCGAGGCGCTGGTCCTGCTGCTCAACCACCGCGACCCCGAGCGCTGCGTCTCGTCCGCCCACGCGCTGCTGCTCCTCGGCGACCCCCGGACCCCCAGGGCCGCGGCGGCACTCGCCACGAACACGCTGCGGACGGCCTACGCCCTGCACCCGGTGCGGCTGCTCACCGCCCTGCGGGCTCCGGAATCCGTGCCTGCCCTCGTCAGCACCCTGCGGGGCCTGCTGGCGCCGCAGGAGCCGCACTGGCGCGTCGCGCTCGCCTGCGTCGAAGGGCTCGGAAGCCTGGGTGACGGGGCGGCCCGCCCGGTCCTGGAGGCGGCGCTGCCCCACCCGCGCCTCGCTGCGGCGGCGGCAGCGGCCCTCAGCCGGCTGCCGGTGCGCTGAGCGCCGGCGGTACAGGCAGTGACTCCGCGTAACGCCGGGGCGTACGCGGGAGTGGGCCGTGTCGTCCACGACCCCTTCCGGCGTACGCCCCGGAGGAGGGCTGCCGTACGTCTCAGCCGCGGAAGCCGAGCAGCCCGTGCAGCGTGCTGCCCTTCGTGTCCGAGCCGGTCTTCGCGGCCGTCAGTGGCTGCGGGTCGGGCTGGGCGTCGCAGACCGCGTCGGCCCCGTTTCCGCCGGCCCTCGGGACGGTGCCGTCGGTGAGGTAGTCCACCAGGTAGGCGTCCAGACAGCTGTTGCCGCTCAGGCTGATGCCGTGGTTGCCGCCGCCCTGCTCGACGACCAGGCCGGAACCCCTGAGCTCGCCGTGCATGGCGACGCCGCCCTCGTACGGGGTGGCCGCGTCATCGGTGGCCTGGAGCAGTAGCGCCGGCGGGATCCTGTGGTTGGTGACCCGGACCGGAGTCAGCGGCTCCACCGGCCAGGTGGCACAGGGGGCGTTGTACCAGGTGTTGTTCCATGTCATGAAGGGTGCCTTGCGGTGCGCCTGCCAGGTGTCGTTGCGCCAGGTGCTCCAGGTCCGGGGCCAGGCCGCGTCGCGGCACTGCACGGCCGTGTACACCGAGTAACCGTTGTCGCCGGAGGAGTCCACCTCGCCGAAGTTCTCGTACGCGGCGGCGAGCGCGTCCTCGTCCTTGCCGTTCACGTACGCCGCGAACGCCTCGGCGAGGTGGGGCCAGTAGCCGTCGTAGTAGCCGCCGGGCAGGAAGGTGTCCTCCAGTTCGCCCGGACCGACCTTGCCGGCCGCGGGGTGCTTCTTCACGGCGTCGCGCATCCGGTACCAGGCGGCTTCCACCTCTGCCGGGTCGGTGCCGAGCCGGTAGGTCGCGTCGTTCTTCGCCACCCACGCGGCGAACGCCTTGTGGCGGGCGTCGAACGCGTAGTCCTGGCCCAGGTTGTCCTCGTACCAGACGCCCCGGGGGTCGACGATCGAGTCGAGCACCAGGCGCCGCACGTGCTCCGGGAACAGCTTGGCGTACACCGCGCCGAGGTAGGTGCCGTAGGAGTAGCCGAAATAGTTGATCCGCTGCGCGCCGAGGGCCCGGCGGATGACGTCGAGGTCCTTGGCGGCGCTCACGGTGTCCATGAACGGCAGCAGGTCGCCGTGGGTCCTGCCGCAGGCGGCGGCGAAGGCGGCCGCCCGGTCGCGGTTGGTCTTCTCGGCCGCGTAGGAGTCCGGCACGGTGTCGGGGCGCACCGGGTCGAAGTGCTTCGGCGCGCAGTCCAGGGCGGGGGTGCTCCTCCCGACCCCGCGCGGGTCGAACCCGATCACGTCGTACTGCGCGGCGAGCTTCTCGGGCAGCGAGGACGCCACGAAGCCCGCCATCGAGAGTCCACTCCCGCCGGGGCCGCCCGGGTTGACCAGCAGTGGGCCCTGTGACGTCTTCGCCGTGTGGGGGATCCGGGAGAGGGCGAGGGTGACCTGGCGGCCTGACGGCATGTCATGGTCCAGCGGCGCGCGGACGGTCGAGCACTGGAGGGTGGGATACGCCTGCGTCGCGCAGGCGGTCCACTTCGGCGGCGCGGCAGCCCGAGGGGGCTGCTGTGCGGTGGACGGTGCCGCGGTGACCAGCCCGGCGAGGGTGGCACCGACTGCGACCAGAATGCCTGCACGTTTCGTCATACGGCCTCCCGTGGTGGGGATCGGGGCTGTGAGGGGTACAGCCACGGCCGCATGCTCCCCGCATCCGGGTGCGGAGGGACAGATTCCGGCAAGAGTTGACCCGTTTGGTCAACAGGCGGTGGTGCGGTCAGAGCAGGGTCAGCTGGGTGGGCCCGGGCTCGTCCGGCAGGGCGGCCGCCTCCTCGCGCACGGCGATCCGGCGGGAGTCGCCCCGGTGCGCGGGGCCGATCCCGAACTCGGCGGCCAGTTCGTGCACGCGGCGCGTGATGCGGCGCTGGTACCAGGTGGGCGCGTACGCCTCGCCCGCGTACATCCGCTCGTACCGCCGCACCAGGTGCGGGTGGTGCTGCCCGAGCCACCGCATGTACCACTCGCGGGCGCCGGGCCGCAGGTGCAGCACCAGGGGGGTCACCGAGGCGGCACCGGCCTCGGCGACGGCCCGGACCGTCGCGCGCAGCTGGTCGGGGCCGTCGCCGAGGAAGGGGATGACCGGCGCCATGAGCACCGAGCATTCGATGCCGTGGTCGGCCAGGGTGCGGACGACGTCGAGCCGGCGCTCGGGGGAGGGGGTGCCCGGTTCGACGGTGCGCCACAGCTCGCGGTCGGTGAAGCCCACGGAGACGGAGATGCCGACCTCGGTGACCTCGGCCGCCCGTCGCAGCAGGTCCAGGTCACGCAGGATCAGGGTGCCCTTCGTGAGGATCGAGAAGGGGTTCGCGTGGTCGCGCAGCGCCGAGATGATGCCGGGCATCGGGCGGTAGCGGCCTTCGGCCCGTTGGACACTGGCGTTTTTCTGATCATGGAATGTCCAGGATTCGCAGTGGCCGGGTGGCGTCGCGGGCGTTTCGCCTGAGGGCGGCGGTGATGCCGTGGCGGCCGGCGAGGCGGAGGGCTCCGATGGCGAGGTTGCGCCAGGTGGCCATGGCGCGGAGCGCGTTGCCCGTCCGAAGCTGTGAGGCGTCCTCGGCGAAGGTGGTGTCTCTGACGTGGTGCGGTGCTTCGACCGACCAGTGCCCACGGATCAAGGAGGCGAGCTGGGCGGGGGTGGCCTGTTCGGCATTCAGGCTGGTGACCGCGTACACGGTCTTGATGCTGATTTTCCCGGTCTTGCGGTCCACCCGGCGGCGCTTGAGCTCGATGGCCTGGGCAGCCCCGGGAAAGAGCAGTCCGGCGACGGTGCAGACCTTGAGCCGCCGGATCCTTCCTCGTCCGTGTATGTGAATATTAATCAGGTTGTAGACCGAACGCCAGGGAGCGGACCGGCCGCTGTCAACCGGGACCACCGCCCCGGCCGTCCTCGTCGCGGAGATCAGCGCCGACGTGTCGCAGGACGGGCACCTTCTTCATGAGGTGACGCCCAGTCACTGACTTTGAAAGCGCCGTGCAACACCGAGGCCTGATCCGCCGGACACCCCTGGGCCCACAGACCCTGCCCGTACCGCGCACCCGGAGAGGGGTGCCGCGCGGCGCGGGCAGGACGACGAGGCCGCGGCGGCTGTGCGATGCCAGTTCGGTGGTGAAGCACCCCGGGGACCGTCTCCTGAACCTGAAGGAGACGCCCTCACCCGGGGCCGATCGCCGCCGCCGCAGTCCCTGTCACCCTGAGTAATACCTTTGCGTCACCCCTGAATGAGGGCGCGGAGTACGGATACGGTCCCGTACTCCGCGCCCTTTCGGCATGCCCGCGCCCGGGTCCGGCCGCTCTCACCACGCGCCCCGCCCGGTGGCCGGAATCCGTATAGACCGCATACAGAGTCTGCCCAGAGGTCTGCGTGCAGTATGGGCGGCGCACCGCATGAGAAGCACGGCTATTCGCTCCCCGCCACCTCACCAGGTACGAGGCCGGAGACCGCCTGACCTGCAGCTCATTCTCCGCCTCTACCGTTCTGGCACACACCTGGCCCCGTACGTCCGGGCTGTGTGCGGCGCGATCCCCCTTCGTCCTCCCTCCTTCCTCAGCGCGACAGACGGCTACCCGCACGACACGTACGGCACGGCACAGGCATCAGGTGAATTTAAGGGGAAGCAGATGCTCGAAGTTGGTACTTCCCGGGCCGAGACCGAGCCCGCCACCCGCTTTCTGACCACCGTCGACGAGGTCACCGCGTTACTCGCGAAGGCGCCCGACAAGGTCGACGCACAGTTCTCGGGCGATGCGCGCACCGCCCTGCTCGGCCGGGTGGCTGAGATCAACAAGGCCGCGGCCGACAATGACCCGCACGCCGTGTACGCGCAGCAGTTCCTGCTCGACCGTCTCTACCGGCTGCACACCAAGATCTCCGAACAGGAGACCGCCGAGGGCTCGACCGTCGTGCACGAGATGGGGCGGCTGTTGGAGTCCGCGACCGCCGAGGCGCAGGACCGGCTGATCGAGCCGGGGCTACTGGAGGAGGCGCCCACCGAACCGCGGGCCTATCTCTCCTGGCTGAAGGCGATCGCCCGCGACCACCGGGTGTACAAGCACCCGTACTACCATGAGTTCATCCGCAACCGCGCCACCGAGGACGACCTGCGCAACTACGTGATGCAGGAGTCCGTGGTCGACGGCCGCTTCGACGATCTGCTGGCGATGATGCAGGTCGGCACGGCGGGTGCGGCGAAGATGGAGATCGCCTCCAACTTCTGGGACGAGATGGGCAACGGCGACCACGCCCAGGTCCACACCACTCTCTTCAACAAGATCTTCGAGGTCTTCGAGATCCCGGACGAGGAGCTGGAGCGCTCGCTCACCGCCAACTCGCTCCTCAACGGCAACCTCGCCGTGCTGCTGTGCCGTTACCGCGCCCTGTACCCGGAGGCCGTCGGCTACCTCGGCATGACCGAGTGGATGGCGCCGGACCGATTCGTCCAGGTCGTGCACGCCTGGGAGCGGCTGGGCCTGCCCGAAGTCGGCATCGTCTACCACCGGCTGCACGTCACCATCGACTCCCAGCACGCTCAGGGCTGGTTCCACAACGTGGTGCTGCCCGCCGCCGAGTCCGCCCGGATGCGCCGGGCCATCGCCCGCGGCATCCTGTGGCGGCTCAACTCCTCGGCGACGTATCTGGACGAGCGCATGCCGTCGATCGCCGGCTGATTCCGACACCACTCACCAGGAGGGGAGAGCACATGCCGCTCGGCAGCCAAGGATTCACCGTCGTCGACCTGCCGGAGGTCGCACCCGACATCCTGCCCAGCTACGACCGATGCCCGGTCGACGACTACATGGGCAACGGGACCCGCTTCAAGCGGTTCTCGCAGTACAAGCTCACTCCCGTCGAGAACGAGAGCTGGTCGTTCAAGCGGCTTCCGCACCGCGACTACACCACGTTCAAGAAGTTCAACCCGGTCGGCGGCGGCATCCGCCGCGTCTACGATCCGATCGAGGTGGACTTCACCCCGCTGATCGCCGAAGGCATCCGCGAACTCGGCCTGGACCGGTCCGAGCCGTGGCAGATCAACGTCCACCAGAACCGGACCCGTGCCGAGGGCGGCAAGCCCGGCCCGCTCACTCCGGAAGGGGTGCACCACGACGGGCACGAGTTCGTCATGATCGCGATCCTGAACAAGGTGAACGTGGCGGGCGGCACCACCCGGCTGTGGAACCCGGGGGCGGACGAGCCCTTCTGGTCGGGCACTCTCGACGCCGGCCAGGCGGTCCTGCTGGACGATCGTGCGCTTGCCCATGACGTCACCGACGTCCTCTCCGCCGATGGCGGGCCCGGTCACCGCGACATTGTGATCATCGCCTTCTCCCGCTGGGCGGAGAAGTGGTACGGCGACGAGCACGACGCCGCGGCCCTCGACGACCAAGAGGACTGACGTACGGGGCCGTTCCCGTCCGGACCTCGCAGGGAACGGCCCCGTCCCCCGCCACCTACCTGAGACGAGTCATGACCGACTTCTTCAAGTATCAGGCATTGGGCAACGACTACGTGGTGATCGACCCCCGCTACACCGACGTCCCCGTCTCCCCCGAGTCCGTACGGCTCGTCTGCGACCGGCACTTCGGCATCGGCGCGGACGGGGTGCTGCACGGACCGCTGGAGGAGCCCCGCCCCGGGGTCCCGGTACCGCTGGCCCTGTTCAACTCGGACGGCTCCGTCTGCGAGCGCAGCGGCAACGGGCTGCGGATGTTTGCCCTGCACCTGGCCGAGCGGGAGCCGGAGACCTGGGCGGGCGGTGAGGCGTTCACGCTCCGCACCGCTGCGGGCGACAGCCCCGTACAGATCCTCGACGCGGCGACCGGACGGGTTCAAGTCGGTCTGGGCAGGCCCCGGTTCGACGCCGCCGCACTGCCGCTGCTGAACGAGGACGGCACCCCCGCCGAGGGACCGACGCTCTCCGTACCGCTGACGGTCGGGGAGCGGAAGCTGACGGTGACCGCTCTTCACAACGGGAACCCGCACACTGTGGTGCCCGTGGCCGAGCCGACCGCCGAACTCGCCCGGAGCCTGGGACCCGAGATCGCCGGACACGCCCGCTTCCCGCACCGCACCAATGTGCAGTTCCTGCGGGTGGTGAGCCGCGACGTCCTGGAGATCGAGGTGTACGAACGCGGCGCCGGCTACGCGCTGGCCTCGGGCAGCAGCGCCTGCGCCGCTGCCTCCGCCGCCCGCGAACTGGGGCTCTGCGACGACCGGGTGGAGGTCAGGATGTCCGGCGGCAGCGTGAGTGTCGCCATCGCCCCGGACGGCGCGGTGACCTTGACCGGGGACGCCCAGCAGGTGGCGACCGGTGTGTTCGCCCCACCACTGCGCGCCCGGCTGGACCGCACCCCGGAGACCGTCCAGTGACCGCCGCAGCCGCAACGGCTGGCGACTACCCGATGCAGCGGTGGGTGTTCGAGGACGCCGCGGGGCGCTTCGACATCGACCTCGGGGACAGCAACATGCTCCCCGGGCGGTTCGACCAGCTCTCCGTGCCCCCGGGCCTGGAGCTGGACTACGGCCATGACCGGGGCATCGGCGCGCTGCGCGACCGGGTCGCGGCCCTCTACGACGGTGACACCGCCTCCGTACTGATCACCCAGGGGGCACAGCAGGCCCTCTACCTCGTCTATGCCTCCCTGCTCGCTCCCGGTTCGCAGGTGATCGTCTTCCGCCCGGGCTGGCAGCAGTCCTGGGACATCACCGCCGATCTGGGTTGCCAGGTCGACTGCGCCCCCTACCGCAAGGATCTGACCTTCGACGTGGAGGCCGCCGCCGCGCTGGCCGGCCCCGGTCTGCGGCTGATCGTCGCCAACTCCCCCTGCAACCCCACCGGTCGGCGGATCGCCGACGCGGACCTGAAGGGGTTGCTGGAGCTGGCGGAGCGGCACGACGCCCATCTGCTGCTCGACGAGGAGTACGCGCTGGACCTGAAGGACTCCCCCGCGCGCGGCAGCGATCGGGTGATCTCCGTCTCCAGCCTCTCCAAGGTGTACGGCTTCCCCGGGCTGCGCGTCGGCTGGCTGTACGGGCCGCCGGAGGTCGTCGAGGGGTGCGCGCGGCGCAAGTTCCTTTCCACCATTGCTAATTCGGTCCTCTGCGAGACTCTGGCCTGTGATGTCCTGGACCACCGGGACCGGTATCTGCGCCATTACGCGGAGCTGACCGGCCAGGGGCTCAAGCTCGTACGGGACTTCGCGGAGCGCAACGCCGACGCCGTGCAGCTCGTGGAGCCCGAGAACACCCCCTTCGCCTGGCTCCGGCTGACCACCGGGGAGCAGCCGCTCGCGCTGTGCCGCCGGGTGCTGGACGCCGGGGTGCTGCTGATGCCGGGCGAGACCCTCGGGGCCTCGGACGGCTTCCGGATCTGTTTCGCCCGCGATCCCGAGGCCGTGACCGAGGGACTGAGACGGATCGAACCGCTGCTCCGCCCCTCCCCCAAAGATCCCCCGTCCGCTGCGGCACTCAGCGGACAGAACAGCAATCTGCCGAACGGAGTCCTGTGACCATGAGCGCGTCGGACGCTGACGAGCCCCGTATGCATCTGTCCTTCGGGCAGGAGCAGTTGTGGTTCCTGGACCAGATGAACCCCGGGGAGACCACCTACAACGTCCCCACTGCCTACCGGCTGCGCGGCCCGCTGGACCTGCCCGCGCTGGAGGGGGCGCTGAACCTCCTCGTGGCCCGCCACGACCAGCTGCGGGTGACCCTGCACGCGGTGGACGGCATCCCGTACCAAGTCGTCGCTCCGGCCGAGGACACCCCTCTGCCACTCACCGACCTGTCGGGGCTCACGCCCGATGAGCGGGAGCGTGCGCTCGACGAGGCGCTGCGGGCGGAGGCGGACACCCCGTTCGACCTGGCGGCGGGTCCGGTGCGCCGGTTCCAGCTGTTCAAACTGGCCGACGACGAGCACGTGCTCTCCCTGAATTACCACCACATCGTCACGGACGGTTGGTCCGGCGGTGTGATCAGCCGGGACATCTCCGAGGCGTACCGGCAGCTCAGGGCGGGCCTTACCCCCGATCTGCCGGCTCCGCCGGCCACCTACGCCGACCATGTGGAGCGCCAGCGGGAGCAGCGCGCCTCGGGGCAGTGGGAGAGCGAGCTGGACTTCTGGCAGGAGCGGCTGGCCGGTCTGGAGGCGCTGGAGCTGCCCGCCGACCGGGTCCGCCCGGCGGAGCCCACCCGTAACGGCGAGACCTTCACCGTCAGTTTCCCGCCCGACCTGCTGGGCCAGGCGCGTTCCCTGGCGCAGGAGCAGGGCGCTTCGCTGTACATGGTGATGGCAGCCGCGCTCAAGGTGGTGCTGAGCCGGTACAGCGGTCAGGACGACATCGCGATCGGCGTGCCGATGCTCGGCCGTACTGATCCCGAACTGGAAGACACCGTCGGCCTGTTCATCAATATGACGGTGCTGCGCTCGGATCTCTCCGGCGGGATCACCTTCGCCGAGCTGATCGAGCGTATCGCCGACAACAACCTGGACTTGTACGACAACCAGGACGTGCCCTTCGACCATGTCGTCGACCGGGTGCAGCCGGTGCGGGACGCGGGGCGCAACCCGCTGTTCCAGATCGCCGTCCAGCTGCTCGGCGAGACGACGACCGGGGACGCGCTCCAGCTGGACGGGCTGGAGACCGAGTCGATCGTGGTCTCCGGCGGGCGCTCCCGCTTCGACCTGTCCTTCAGCTTCATCGAGGGCGCGAACCGGCTGCGGCTCATCGTCGAGTACGTCACCGACCTGTACGACCGCCGCCGGGTGGAGGCGATGGTCCAGCACTTCCGGACCGTGCTGGCCGCGGCGGCGGCCGACCCGGACACCCCGGTCAGCAAGCTCCCCCTGCTTTCCGAGGAAGAGCGCCGCGAGCTGCTGGAAGCGGGGCGCGGGGCCGACTTCGACTACCCGACCGAGCCGGTGCACACCACCATCGCCCGGATCGCGCGTGAGCACCCTCAGCTGGTCGCCGCCGTCTGCCGCGGCAAGGAGATGACGTACAGCGAGCTGATGCGGCGGGCCGACAAGCTGGCGCGGCACATCCGCTCCCGGGGCGTGAAGCAGGAGCAGGTCGTCGCGATCGCGATGGACCGCGATCTGGACGCCCTGGTGGCGATCATCGGCGTGATGGTCTCCGGGTCCGCGTACACGATCATCGACCCCTCGCACCCGAACGCGCGCCTGGATCACATGCTGCGGGACACCGCGGCGCCGCTCGTCATCACCCGGGACGCCTCCGTCGGTGATCTGCCGCCCTCCAGCGGGTGGGAGGTCCTGCGGATCGACACCGAGTGGGCAACCGTGGAGGCCGAGCCCGACGATGTACCACTGGAGGAGTGGGCGGAGCCCGCATCCCTCATCTACGTCCTCTACACCTCCGGATCGACCGGCAAGCCGAAGGGCGTGATGATCGAACAGCGCGGGCTGCGCATGTTCATCGAGGCCTACCGGCGCACCTTCGGCGAGTGGGGCCACGAGGACCGGCTGCTCCAACTGCCCGCGCTCACCTTCGACATGTCGCAGGGCGAGATCTTCGCCGGGCTGATCAGCGGTTCCGTGATCGTGCTCGTGGCGCCCGAAGACGCCTCGTCCCCGGAATCGCTGGGGGCGCTGATGCGCGATCAGCGGGTCACCTACGCGGGGCTGTCCCCGGCGATCCTCTCGCTGGTGGAGGCGGAGCCGTACCCGGACCTCAAATACATCATGGGCGGGGCGGAGGCGCTCCCGGCCGAGCTGGTCAACAAGTGGAACCTGCCGGGCCGCAAGTTCGTGAACCTCTACGGGCCGACCGAGGCGTCGGTGGCGACCACGGAGTACCTGTGCGAGCACCGCGAGTGGAAGTCCTCGCCGCCGATCGGGCGGCCGGAGTTTAGCCGGCTGCACTACGTGGTCGACAAGGAGTTCAACCTGATGCCGGTCGGCGTCCCGGGTGAGTTGCTGATCGGCGGGGACGAGGGCCTGTCGCGCGGCTACCTCAACCTGCCGGAGCTGACGGACGAAAAGTTCGTCCCCGACCCGTTCCTGGGCGAGGGGCGCGTCTACCGCACCGGCGACCTGGTGCGCTGGACGCCCGACCTCCAGATCGACTTCATCGGGCGCCTCGACAACCAGGTGAAGCTGCGCGGTCTGCGCATCGAGCTCGGTGAGATCGAGTCGGGGCTGCTGACCCACCCGAAGGTCCGGATGGCGCTGGTCCTGCTGCGCGAGGACGACGGGGAGAAGCAGCTCGTCGCGTACTACACGGTCCTCGGGGACCAGTCTCCGACGGTGGCGGAGCTGCGGGACCACCTGGGGCGCACGATGCCCGAGTACATGGTGCCGACCGCCTGGGTGGAGCTGGGCGAGTTCCCGTTGACCCCGGCGCGCAAGATCAACCGGTCGGCGCTGCCCGCGCCGGTCAGCGTGGGCGGCGCGGCGGACTCGTACATCGCCCCCGTCACCCTGACCGAGGAGAAGGTCGTCGAGGTCTTCGGGACCGTACTGGCGCAGGAGCGCGTCGGCACCGGCGCCAGCTTCTTCGAGCTGGGCGGCAACTCGCTCCAGGCGATGCGGGCGGTGAGCCGGCTGAACAAACACTTCAAGGTGAAGGTCAACGTCCGTCTGCTGTACGGCGGTGCCACGGTCGGCGCGCTCTCGACGGCCATCGACGAGCTGGTGGCGAAGGCCGGAAAGGTGGCCGGAACCCGTGCCTGAACCCGTCCCGCCGCAGGCGGAGCTGCTGCACCGGGGGGCGGCGGCGCTCAGTGCGGCCGACCCCGAGCTGGCACGGCTGCTGGACGCCGAGGTGGTGCTGCAGCACGCGACGCTCGCCATGGTGGCGTCCACCAGCATCGCGGACCCGTCGGTGCTGGCGGCCGCCGGAGCGGCGCTCTCCAACGTCACGGCGGAGGGCTACCCGGGGGCCCGCTACCACCCAGGGGCCTCGCAGTTCGATCTGGTGGAGCGGCTCGCCGTCGAGCGGGCCAAGCAGGCCTTCGGCGCGGCGTACGCCAACGTCCAGCCGCACTCCTGCTCCTCGGCGAACCAGGCGGTGCTGGCCGCGCTGGTCCGCCCCGGCGGGACCATACTCGCCCTGGACCTGGACTCCGGGGGGCACCTCACCCACGGCTCCCCGGCCTCGGTGACCGGGATGTACTACCGGGCCGTGCACTACGGGCTGGACGACGAGGGCCGGATCGACTACGAACAGGTGGCGGCGCTGGCCGAGGAGCACCGGCCGAGCGTGCTCATCGCGGGGACCAGTGCCCACCCCCGTACGCTCGACTTCGCCCGCTTCCGGGCGATCGCGGACTCGGTGGGCGCGTACCTCGTCGCCGACATCTCGCACATCGCCGGGCTGGTGGCGGCCGGGGAGCACCCCACGCCGATCGACCTGGCGCACGCCACGACGACCAGTACGTACAAGCAACTCGGCGGTCCGCGCGGCGGGCTGATCCTGATCGGGCGTGAGCACGCCACGCCCGGTCCCGACGGCCGCACCCCGCTGTCGCGGCTGATGCAGCGGGCGGTCTTCCCGCTGTCGCAGGGCACGCCGAGTCCGGCGGCCATCGCCGCGAAGGCGCGGGCCCTCGCCCTGGTCGCGGAGCCTGCGTTCAAGGAGACGATGCGGCTGGTCGTCGACAACGCGGCGGCCCTCGCGGACTCCCTGACAGCGCTGGGCCACCGGGTCCTGACCGGCGGCACCGACAACCACATGGTGCTGATCGACCTGACGGGCCGGCCGATGACCGGGGTGATCGCCGAACGTGCCCTGGAGGAGTGCGGGATCCTCGCCAACCGCAACCGGGTCCCGGACGACACCCGGCCGCCGCTCGTCACCAGCGGGCTGCGCCTGGGCACCAACATCCTGGCCCAGCGGGGCATGGGCCCGGCCGGTATGCGCAGTTGCGCCGCGCTGCTGCACCGGGTCCTCGAGGCGACGGTGGTCCGGGGCGAGCGGGAGTACGTCCTGGACGCCGGGGAGCGCGACGCGGTGCGGGCGGGGGTGGCGGAGCTGTGTGCCCGCTATCCGCTGCCGCTCGGGCCGGTGTCCGGGGTGCTCGACGGGCCGGTCTCCGCTGTTCCCGCGGTCTTTGGCCTGCGGGCGGGAGAGGTGCCGTGACGCTCGACGGAGAAAGGGGCGTCGGGCACGGTTCGGCGCCGCCCGCGCTGCTGCCGACCGACCGGCCGCGGCAGAGCGTGCCCGCCGGGTGCAGCGCCCGGCAGCGGGTGGTGTTCGACGGCGCGGGCGGGGCGGCCCCGGAGGAGCTGCTGCTCGCCGGGTTCGCCGCGCTGCTCCACCGGTACACGGGCCAGGAGGAGTTCGGCTTCCGCGTCCGCACGCCCGGTGCGGGCTCCTTCCGGCTGAGCTGTGCTCTCGGCGAGGGGACGACACCGGCCGGGCTGGCCCGATCCGTCCTGGACGGCCGCGAGCCGGTGACGGACGGCGGGCAGCCGGCCGACTTCGAACTGGTGTTGCTGCCGCGCAGTGACGGATCCTACGTCCACCGCATCGTGCAGCTGCGCTACGATGCCACGCTGTTCGACCCGGACACCATCCTGCGCCTGCTCACCCACTTCCGTACGCTGGTGGAGGACGCCCTCAGCCGCCCGGACGTCGCCGTCTCCCGGCTGCGGCTGCTCACCGACGGCGAGCTGCGCCGCACTCTGGTCGACTGGAACGACACGGCAACCGAACTCCCCTACGAACGCTGCCTGCACGAGGCGTTCGAGGAGCGGGCGGCCGCCGACTCCGAGGCCGTCGCCCTGGTCAGGGGCGCGGAAGAGTGGACGTACGGCGAGGTCAACGCGGCGGCGAACCGGCTGGCGCGTCATCTGCGCGGGCTCGGCGCGGGCCCCGGTGGCCGGGTGGGCATCTGCCTGGACCGGTCGCCCGACCTGCTCGTGGCGGTGCTGGGGGTCCTCAAGTCGGGTTCTGCCTATGTGCCGTTGGACCCGGACTATCCGGAGCTGCGGATCGCGGCGATGGTCACCGGCACCTCGTGTGCGGTGATCGTCAGCCGGAGTGGGCTCTCGTCGCGGCTCGCCGAGGCCGGCCCGCAGATCGTGGAGCTGGACCGGGACGCCGCCCTGTGGGCCTCCGCTTCGCCGGAGAACGTCCGCAGCGGGGTGGCGCCCGGGGACCTTGCGTACGTCATCCACACCTCGGGGTCGACCGGCGCGCCCAAGCCGATCGCGCTGCGCCACCGCGGGGTGATGAACAACATCGCGGACCTCAACTCCCGCTTCTCGGTGGGCCCCGGGGACAGGGTGCTCGCGCTGTCGTCGCCCAGCTTCGACATGTCCGTCTACGAGTTCCTCGGGCTGACGGTGGCCGGGGGCACGGTCGTGCTGCCCGAGCCCGCGCTCGCCAAGGACCCGCAGCACTGGGCCGATCTGCTGGCCGCGCACCGGATCACGGTCTGGAACTCGGCGCCCGCCCTCCTCGAACTGGTCGTCGAGCAGCTGGAGCAGAGTGGAGCCCCGCCGCTCGACGCCCTGCGCCTGGCGCTGCTGGGCGGGGACTGGGTGCCGCTCTCACTGCCCGGCCGGACGCGCAGGGCCGCTCCGGGCCTGCGGTTCGTGGCGCTCGGCGGGGCCACGGAGTCCTCGATCCACTCCACGCTGTACGAGGTGGGCGAGGTCGACCCGGGGTGGACGAGCATCCCGTACGGACGGCCGATGGCCAACCAGCGCACGTACGTCCTGGACTCCGCCCTCCAACCGGTGCCGCCCGGTGTCCCGGGTGAACTCCATCTGGCGGGCATCGGCCTGGCCACCGGGTACCTCGACCGGCCCGAGCTGACCGGGGAGCGGTTCTTCGACTGGTCCTGCGGCGAGGTCACGGGCGAACGCCTCTACCGGACGGGCGATGTGGCCCGGCACGGCCCCGACGGGCTGATCGAACTGCTCGGCCGGTCCGACTTCCAGGTGAAGGTGAACGGCCACCGCATCGAACTCGGCGAGATCGAGGCCGCGTTGAGGTCCCACGAGACGGTCAGGGAGGCGGTTGTCGCCACCCGCAAGGACGCGGCCGGTGACCTGCGGCTGGTCGGCTACGTCGTCCCGGAGCCGGGTCGGACGGTCCGGCCCCGGGTGATCAGCGCCCATCTAGCGGGCTCCCTGCCGCAGTTCATGGTGCCGGGCGCGGTCCTCGTACTGGACCGGCTGCCGCTCTCCGCCAACGGCAAGACCGATCGCAAGGCGCTGCCCGCACCGCCGCCCCCGGAGGACCGGGAGGCGGCCTACGTCGCGCCGACCACCCCGACCGAGAAAGCGGTCGCCGACATCTTCTCCACCGTACTATCGGCCCCGAAGATCGGGGCGAACAGCTCCTTCCTCGCGGCCGGTGGCGACTCGCTCCAGGCCGTGCGGACGGTCAACCGGCTCAGCAAACACTTCGGGATCAAGGTGAACGTACGTCTGCTCCACGGCGGTGGCACCGTCAGCGGTGTCGCCGCCGCCATCGATCAGCTCCTGAGCTCCACCACACACTCCACCGCACCGAACGACGGAGGCCGGAAACGGTGACCGCCATCCCCGAAGACAGCCTCGTCCCGCTCCGCGCGGACGGCGACCTGCCGCCCGTGTACTGCATCCACCCGGTCTCCGGGTCGCCGTACTGCTACGCCGACCTGGCCCGGCGCATCGACCCCGGGTCACCCGTGTTCGGCTTCGAGGCCCCCGGTTTCGACGGGATCGACGAGCCCGTCCAGTCGATCCGGGAACTGGCCGAGGTGCACACCGCCACGCTCAGGGCAGCCCGCCCGCACGGGCCCTACCAGCTGCTCGGCTGGTCCCTGGGCGGCGTCGTGGCCTTCGAGATGGCCCGGCTCCTGGCCGCCGAAGGTGAGGAGGTGCCGCTGCTGGTCGTCATCGACGCGGCGCTGCCCGGCACCCAGCCCTTCCCACCGGGGCCCGCTCTGGTCCGGTACTTCCTCCACGACTTCCTGGGGCTGGTGAGCGGCGGGGCACCGGAGCTGGACAAGGCGCTGGCGGCATTCGATCCGGAGGCCGGGCCGCAGGAGCGGCTGGAGGCCATCGCGGATTCCGGAACCGTACCGGAGGAGTTCGACGCGGAGTTCCTGCTGGAGCGGTTCACCCTGTTCCGGGCCCACGCCCACGCGATGGTGGACCACATCATCGACGGCGTACACGATGGCCCGACCACCCTGGTCAAGGCCGAGAAGTCGGAGCCGCACCTGCTGCGCTGGGAGCCGTACGCGAGCCGGCTCACCGAGCACACCGTGCCGGGCGACCACCACTCCATCTGGCGGGAGCCGGGGCTCCCGGCCATCGCGGACATCGTCAACCAGATACTGCGCAGGGGAGCTTCGGTGTGAGCGAGGACAGCGGCCGTACCGATGGGCGCACCGCCACGGCGAAGGAGGCGGAGGCTCCGCCGCCCCGCAGCCTGTGGCACAACCGGGACTTCATGGTGTTCTGGGTAGGGGAAGGCCTCTCCCTGTACGGCACCCAGATAGCCAACCTCGCCCTGCCGCTCACCGCGGTCCTGGTCTTCCAGGTGGGTCCCGGACAGCTCGGCATGCTCCGCTTCGCCCAGCTGGTGCCGTTCCTGGTGCTCGCCCTCGTCTTCGGCGTATGGGTGGACCGGGTGCGCAAACGCCCGGTGATGCTGGGCGCCAACATCGTCCGGATGTTTCTCATCGGCCTGGTGCCGCTGCTGTACCACTTCGGCCTGTTGACGCTGCCGCTGCTGTACGTGCTGGCGCTCGGGGTCGGCACGGCGGCGGTGCTCTTCGATGTCAGCTGGATGTCGTACGTACCGGTGCTGGTGAAGGACCGGCGCAGCCTGCTGGAGGCCAACACCAAGCTGAACGCCACGCTGTCGTCGGCCGATGTGGCTGGCCCCGGTATCGCGGGCACGCTGGTAACCGCCTTCTCGGCACCCGCGGCGATGGCCGCCAACGCCTTCTCGTACGCCCTTTCGGTGATCTCGCTGCTGCTGGTCCGGGCGCCGGAGCCGGACCCTCCCGCCCGCACCACGAAGCGGCAGTTGCGCACCGAGCTGGCGGAAGGGCTGCGCTGGGTGTTCGGCAACCGGTGGCTGCGCGCGATCGGGCTCGTCGGCTGCTCCTGCAACTTCTTCCTCACCATGGTGCAGTCGCTGTTCCTGCTGTACGCGGTGCGGGACAAGGAGCTGTCGGCGGCGACGGTCGGCTTCGTCATGGGCGCGGCAGCGGTGGGCGGCCTGATCGGTGCACTGATCGCCGGGATGGTGGTGCGCCGCCTGTCGGTGGGGACGGCCTACCGGGTGTCGGTCTCCATCATCTTCCTGGGCCCGCTGCTGATCCCGGCGGCGGGCGGCCCCTCGTGGCTGCTGGTGGGCCTGTTCGTCGCCTCGTTCTTCCTGGAGTACTTCGGCTCCAGCATCTCCAACGTGATCATCGTGAGTCTGCGGCAGAGCATCACCCCGCAGCCGTTGATGGGCCGGATGACGGCCGCGATGCGGATGCTGCTGTACGGCGGCGGGGCGCTCGGCGGCCCGGTCGGCGGGCTGCTGGCCGGGGTGCTGGGGCTGCACGCGGCGCTCTGGTTGGCGGGGGTGCTCTCCGCAGCGATGCTTGTCCCCATCATCCTGTCGCCCGTCGGGAAGCTCCGCACCATGCCGACCGGGCCGGAGGAGCTTCCGGCCTGACCCAGCTGCTTGTCCCCTGTCTCCGGCGGGCGGGTGCGGTGAACCGCGTCCGCCCCGCCGGCCATCCACTACCGCAGGACGACGGCGCGGGCCTCCGCCCGGTCGTCCTGCACGGACGTCGGCGTCTCTCTCCCGCTCCCGGGCCCGGATTCCCACTCGACCGGGCGGACCGGGGCCGCCTCGCGGTTCGGCGGCGACTCGTGCTCCGCGCAGGCGGCGGCGAACCGTTCGATAATGACGGACAGCGGGACGGCAGGGTTGGCCGACAGTTCCTCGGCCGCGATCCGCAGGGCCAGCGGCAGTCCGCCGCACAGCCGTACCAGCCGCACCGCGGCCGCCTCCTGCCCCCGGAGCCTGCCCCCGCAGAGGCTGGTGAGCAGGGTCGCCGCATCATGGTCGGCCAGCGGGCCCATCGTGAGCACATGGGCGCCGTCGCGGGCGGCCAGTCCGCTGAACCGCTGCCTGCTGGTGGCCAGGACGCAGGACGAACCGCGCGGTATCAGCGGCCTCAACTGGTCGGCGCCGAGCGCCTCGTCCAGCACCACGAGCATCCGGCGGCCGTGCAGGAGGCTGCGGTAGAGCGTGGTACGGCCGGCCACGTCGGCGGGCATTCGCGAGCGCTCCACGCCGAGGCTGGCCAGAAGTTGTTCCAGTGCGTCCGACGCAGTCAGCGGCCGGCCCTGACGGCCCGTGCCGCACAGGTCCACATAGAGCTGTCCGTCCGGGAAGCGGTCCAGCAGCCGGTGGGCCAGCTCCAGCACGAACGCCGTCTTGCCGACGCCCGCGGGGCCGTCGACAACGGCGATGGGGGTGCTCGCGCCGTACCCGCCGCGCTCGTGGTCCAACAGCTCTTCCAGGCGTGTGAGGTCAGCGGTGCGTCCGGCGAAGCCGCGTGCCAGCGGGGGAAGTTGTACCGGTCGGGAGAGGTCGGGGGCACCGCCCGCGTGTCTTCGCGGAGGTCTGACCGCCGCGGCGTCCCCCTTCCGGCGCAGGGCCGGGTGACCGGCCAGAATCTGCTGGTGCAGGCTGCGCAGTTCGGGGCCCGGCTCAATGCCCAGCTCCTGGTTGAGCAGCTGCCGGGTCTCGGTGTAGACGGCCAGGGCGTGCGCCTGGCGTCCGCTGCGGTAGAGGGTGAGCATCAGCAGCCAGCGCAGCTTCTCGCGCAGGGGCTCCTCGCCCACGGCGGCGGAGAGTTCGGTGACCACCTCCGCGTGGCGCCCCGCCTCCAGCATGTCGGCGGCCCACTCCTCGATGGCGGTCAGCCTGAGGTCCCGCAGCCGGGTCCGCTCCACGGCGGCGAACGGTCCCGGAACCCCGGAGTACGCGTCACCGCGCCAGAGCGCGAGGGCCTCCTCGTAGCACAGCACGGCCTCGTCCGGGCTCCCCCCGATCCGCGACCTGCGGGCCCGGGCGTGGCGGCGGGTGAAGAGCGTGGCGTCCACCTGCTCCGGTTCCATCCGCAGGCAGTAGCCGCCGGAGACCGAGGTGAGGATCGCTCCCGCCTCGCGCCTGCTGCGCCCCGGCTCCAGTGCGCGCCGCAGCCCGGCCACGTAGGTGTGGACTGCGTTCGTCGCGGTCTGCGGGAGGTCATCGTCCCAGAGCGCGTCGACAATGTTGTCGACACCGACCACCTCGCCCGCCCGGCTGGCGAGCAGAGCGAGCACCGCGCGCTGTTTGGGCGGACCCAGAGGCACCTCCTGGCCCTGCCGCCATACACGTACCGGCCCTAAGAGCTGTATGCGCAACGGTTCCCCCGACGTGGCCAACACTCGGTCGCCTCCAGAGATCGTGATGAGTGCGCACCGCACCGCGTAGGTACGGTGGCTGGGTGATGGTCCGGGGTGCGGCTCGCGCACGGCCCCGGTGGGGCGCCCCAAAGGCGCCGCGACGGTGCCCGGATCCACGAGATGGCTCCGGGACCGATCAGTCCGACCCGGAAGCCCTCCGGGAAGGGCGGGCCGGGCGGTGGAGCGGGACGGCTCCAGGTGGTCGCGCCCGGGAACCGAGCCGGCGCAGCTCAGGGCCAGTGGCCCAGACACGCCCGCGACATCGCGCAACGTGTGGACGTTTCCCCGGCGATTTCCCGCCGGGGACATCGGGTGGAATTCAGACACCCGACAGGATCGCGGGCGGCTCGTTCCCTTTCCCAGCCCGTCCCTGCCTTAACGATCAACACGGCCTCGCCGTCGATGACCACTTCAGGCGCCTCTCTTCCAGCCATGCCTGTATCCATAAGACGTACGCGTAAGATAACAGTAGCGGGGCGATAGTTGGTTGTCACTCACGCCTTTTTGCACTGTCGCTGCGGGGCAACTCGCCCTGTGTGGCATCCCCGTGGCGGCACGCGAGGTGATCCCCGACGCGTACGCGCACTTCACTGCGGTGGCCGCACATTCTCCGGCCGTCCAGTTTATGTGCAGCACCCTTCTGTCAACCTTTCCCTTCCAGAGGTTTACCGCCCGGTATGACGTCGCCGCCTTTCCTGCCCAGGACGCGGATTCACCGGAGCGGCCGGAACAACCGGCCCGATCCGGCCGGTTAGCAGGTTGCCTCGCGAAGAAAGATGGATGTATGGAGTCCCGCGAACAACGCCCCGGCCGAACCGGCCGCCCGCCACGTCTCTCCCAGGAGGCGATACTCGTCGCCGCACAGCGCATTCTCGACACGGAGGGCCCGGAGCACCTGTCCATGCGCCGGCTGGCCAGAGAGATGTCCAGTACGGCCATGGCCCTCTACCACCATGTGCAGGACAAGGACGAGCTCCTTCTGCTGCTGCTCGACGCGCATGCCAGGCGCTACCCGCGCCCGGAGCTGCCGAGCGAACCGCGCACCCGCCTCCTCGCCTCCGCCCAGGTACTGCACGACCTCCTCGCGGACTGTCCGTGGATCGTGGAGGTTCTCTCCTTCGACGACTTCGTCAGCGAGTCCGCGCTGTGGATCGTGGAGAGCATCATCGACGCGGCGGTCGAGTGCGGGATGGATCTGGAGGACGCCGTGTACGCCTACCGCGTGATCTGGCACTACACAACGGGCGAACTGGCCATCCGCGTCAGCCGGGAGCGCGTCCAGGCCCGGGCGGAGCACCCGGAGTACCGTGAACACTCCCTGGAGTTCCTGGACTCGGTGTATTTCCCCCGGCTGAACGCGGTCGGCAGGCGGTGGGCCGGACTGACCTCCCGGGACGACCACCGGACGGGCCTCGAAGCCGTCGTCGCCGGGCTGTTGGAGCAGAAGGCCGGGGTGGCGGGGTCCGCGGCCGATGCCACGCAGCCCGTGCTGCTGACTACCCCGGGACCACCGGCGGGTTGAACCGGGAAAAGTCCGGCTCGCTCCAGCGCAGCGGTACCGCGTTCTGGGTCTCCTGGACGGCCTCGATACGGAACTCCACGATGCGCTGCGCACCCGGTACGGCGGCCGCCTCGGCGCCGTCCCAGACGGTGTGGGCGGTACCGGAGAGCTGAAGGAGCGCGCCGGTCTCCCAGTCGGGCACCAACAAGCCCGCCTGCGGGTGCAGTTCGAGGTTCCCCAGAGTGAGGAACATGGCGTTGCCCGCATAGTCGGGCCAGCGCAGCCGGGTGGGCGAGAGCACCTGGAGGAAGCCGGGGTTGCCGCCCCGGTGCGAGGCGTCCGCGTCACCGTTCGGGGAGGCGGTGGCGATGAAGAAGCTGTCGGAGGTGGCGAGGGTGAGCTGCTGGACGGTGGTCAGCGCGTCCCCCTGGCGGATCGCCGCTCGACGGCCGCCCCGGTCCGGCGGGAGCAGAGCGTAGTTCCGCTTCTGGAGGTACTTGGGGCAGTTGCCGATCACCTGGTCGAGAGCGACCCGTACGCCGTCGGCCTCGGGCGCCGAGATCCCGTTGAGGCGGATACGGCGCCGGGCGGCCGGTTCGATGGCGATCATGCCGACCTGGGAGCCGCTCTCCCGCAGCACCGCGCCGAGCGGGTCGTCGGCCGCGGGCAGCGCGCCGATCGTCAGGGTCCGGGGGTCCGGCACCCCGAGGAAGCCGGGCTCGCCGGTGAGTAGAGTGCTCCAGAGCCGTCCGGACGCGTCGGCGGCACCGACGACGATCATCGGCTGCCGGGTCAGGAACACCGCCGCGGCGTCGGGCACCGTGTCGCGGATGGCGCGGAGCGAGCCGGCCGCCGGATCGCGCAGTCCCGCCCGGTGCTGAACGGCGAGTTCCCCGTCGTGGTAGTCGGCCATGGTCCGCCCTCCGGTCGCTCCGCGTCGCGGTCGGCCGACTCTACTGCGGGCGGCCCGCTACAGAGGGCCGAATCGACGAGGGAGGCCGGGGAACCTCCGCACAGGGGAAAGCCCGGGAGACTTATGTGGGAGATCCCCTCCGGGCATGTGGACGCAGGGGAAAGTATCCTGGGCGCGGCCCGCCGCGATACGCGGGAGGAGACCGGGCTGACCGTCTCCTCCATGGACCGCTACCTCGGCCACTTCGACTACGAGAACAGCCGCGGCACCACCACCCCGCCAGTTGTCTCACCAGCGCGCCCCGAACGGTCTTGGGTGCACTGGTTCCTCCGCTTTCGCGTCCTGGGCGGCGACGCATATCCCGTATGCGATCCGTCCCAGGTGGGCGGAATC
This sequence comes from Streptomyces sp. B1I3, assembly GCF_030816615.1. NCBI lineage: Bacteria > Bacillati > Actinomycetota > Actinomycetes > Kitasatosporales > Streptomycetaceae > Streptomyces > Streptomyces sp. B1I3. Next base: position 1,511,630 of record NZ_JAUSYD010000001.1, on the reverse strand, counting down.
CCTACGACCTGGCCATGGGGGTGTGGCCAGAGGCGGCGGGGAGGCCCCGAACCATCACTCCGGTGATACGGGGGCCCCGGCTGCTGACGCCACACCCGGCGTCCCAGATCGCGTTATCAAGATCTCGATCGGCTGCTGCTGTTCCCGGCTTTCCCTGCGCAGCCGCTGGAGCTCTTCCCTCTCCGCCGTGGTCAGCGCGCCGGGCGCCCCTCGTCACGGTCAATATTCGCCTGCTTCACCCAGCCGCGAAGGCCCTCGGAACTCACGCCGAGCTCCCGGACGACCGCGGTGACAAGGGGGAACTTCACCTCCGTGCATCCACCCTCCGCGAGACAACCACAACTGTGCATCAGATGAGATGAGTTCCGGCATTCTGTTCACAAAGTCCCTCAGGGATCGCTAACTTCCCCTCAACTTTGTTCGCATGGGAAGGACTTCTGTGAACGCATCAGCTCGCAGAGCCGTGACCGCCCTGGCCGCAGTTGCTCTCGCGACCCCGCTCCTGCTGGCCTCCGCCTCTCCTGCCTCCTCCTGGCAGCACCGGCCGGGCCAGGACGCCGCCGCGCTCTCCAGGGCGCTGGTACGCGAGGCGTCGGCCAAGGACGCCTTAACGCACCTGAAGAAGTTCCAGGCGATAGCCGACTCGGCCGGCGGTCACCGCGTCGCCGGCTCGCTCGGCCACGACGCCTCGGCCGCCTACGTCTACCAGCAGTTGAAGAAGGCGGGCTTCAACGTCGAGTACCAGAGGTTCGACTTCGTCTACACGCAGACGTTGGCCGAAAAACTCTCCACTGTGACGCCCGCCCCGCACGACATCGAGATACGCGCGCTGACGTACACCACGTCGACGCCGGCCGGCGGTATCCGCGCCGACCTCGCGGCCGTCCCGGTCGACGCAGACGGCACCACCGGCTGCGAGCCGGGCGACTTCGCCTCCGGCAGCTACACGGGCAGGATCGCCCTGATCAAGCGGGGAGGCTGCGCCTTCGCCGTCAAGCAGCAGCAGGCCGCCGCCGCGGGCGCGATCGGCGCCCTCATCTACAACAACATCGACGCCGGGTACGGTCCCCTCTCGGGCACCCTCGGCGACCCGTCCGCCGCGAAGATTCCCACCGGCGGCATCAGTAAGGCCGAGGGCGAGAAGCTCGCTGCGGACCTCGCCGCGGGCCCGGTCAACGTCTCCATCGAGATCCGCCAGCTCCAGGAGAACCGTTCCACCAACAACGTCGTCGCCGAGACCGCGCGCGGCAACGCCGCCGAGACGGTCATGCTCGGCGCCTCCCTGGACTCGGTGCACGCCGGTCCCGGCATCAACGACAACGGCTCCGGCTCGGCCGCCCTGCTGGACGTCGCGCTGAAGCTGGCGAAGCAGGAGAAGAACCTCCGCAACAAGGTGCGGTTCGCCTGGTGGTCCGCTGCGGAGAGCGGCCTGGTCGGCTCGCACCACTACGTCGCGAACCTTCTGCCGCTCGACAAACAGGAGATCAAGCTCTACCTGAACTTCGAGCTGATCGCCTCCACGAACGGCGCCATGTTCGTCTACGACGGCGACAACTCCGACGGCGCCAACACCCAGAGCGCGCCCGCGGGCTCGGACCGCCTGGAGCAGAACATAGCCGCGTTCCTCGGCAAGCAGGGCCGGCCGCACGCGGGCACCCCGTTCGTCGCCCGCTTCGACTACGGCCCGTTCCTCGACGCCGGTATCCCCGCCGGCGGAACGTTCGCCGGCGCGGAGGCGCTCAAGACGCCCGCCGAGGCGGCCGTCTTCGGGGGTACGGCGGGGGCCACGTTCGACCCGAACTACCACGGGGCGCGTGACGACATCAACAACATCAGCCCAACGATGCTCGAGGAAAACATCGACGTCATCGCCAACTCGGTGGGCACGTACGCGCACGACATCAGCTCCGTGCGCCCTCCGGCCACCGCCGCGACGCGGACGGCCGCCGACCGTGCCGTCGTCCGGCCCGCCGCCGGTTCGTACGGTGTGACCCGGTAGGTCCGTCCCGCCTCCCCCGGGGGCGTCCTTGTCGATCAGACGCAAGCTCGGCACGATCGGAGAACACCCCCGTCCCCGGTGTCCGGACCGACGACCCGGCACCGGGGCCGCTCAGCCGTGCCCCGATCCCGGCACGCGGACCGGCGCTGGGGGCGTGCCCCACAGGGCGCCCCGCCCCGCCCTGCCACGCGTGCACCACCGACGCCGCCCGACAGAAAGCAGAGGCCATGGCCATCGACATCACCGCCCTCCGGGCCCACTTCCCCTCGCTCGACGGGGGTCTCGCCTTCTTCGACGGGCCGGGTGGAACCCAGACGCCCCGACCCGTCGCCGACGCCATCGCGAAGACGCTGACCGGACCGCTGTCCAACCGAGGGACCGTCAGCCCCTCCGAACTCAACGCCGAACGCGCCGTCGCCGCGTTCCGTTCCGCCTACGCGGACCTGCTGAACATGCCCGCCGGCGGGATCGTCCACGGCCGCAGCGCCACCCAGCTGACCTACGAGTTCTCGCGCACCCTCGCACAGGAGTGGCGGGCGGGGGACGAGGTCGTCGTGAGCCGCCTGGACCACGACACCAACGTGCGGCCGTGGATCCAGGCCGCCGAGCACGCGGGCGCCATGGTCCGCTGGATCGAGATCGACCCGGCGACGGCCGAGGTCGACCTGGAGTCCTTCGAGCGGGCCCTCTCCCCGCGCACCCGGCTGGTCGCGATCACGGCGGCCTCCAACGTCCTGGGCACCAAGCCGCCCGTCCGCCACATCGCCGACCGGGCCCACGAGATCGGCGCTCTGGTCCACGTCGACGGAGTGCACTACGCCGCGCACGAACTGGTGGACGTGCCGGCACTCGGGGCGGACTTCTTCGTCTGCTCGCCCTACAAGTTCCTCGGCCCGCACTGCGGCGTGCTGGCGGCCGCGCCCGAACTCCTCGAGACGCTCCGACCGGACAAGTTGCTTCCCTCCTCCGACGAGGTGCCGGAGCGCTTCGAGTTCGGCACGCTGCCCTACGAGATCCTGGCGGGCGCCCGCGCCGCCGTGGACTTCCTCGCCGCGGTGGACCCGGGCGCCGGGACCACGCGCAGAGAGCGGCTGGCCTCGTCGCTGACCGCGCTGCACGAGCACGAGTCGACGCTCCGTACGCGCCTTGAGGAAGGTCTTCGGTCCTTCGGCGACGCGGTCACGCTGCACTCCAGGGCTGCGGAGCGGACCCCGACGCTGCTGATGACGCTGGTGGGCCGTGACGAGCGCGAGGCACAGATCCACCTGGCGTCGCGGAACGTGCTGGCGACGGCCGGGCAGTTCTACGCGTATGAGCCCTTCACGGCGCTGAAACTGGAGGGCCCCGCCCTGCGGGCCGGCATCGCTCCGTACAACACGGCGCAGGACGTGGACCGGCTCCTCGCCGGCCTGGCGTCCTTCCTCTGATCCGCCCCCGCAAGACGGGCCGCCGCCAAGAGCGCGCCCGGTCGGTCCGTACGTGGCGGCTGTGGCTCGCGGTCGTCGTCGCCTGCCTGCCGCTTCTACGATCCGCGCGTGGGACAGACCCCGGCACAGAAGGCCGCGAAGACGGCACCCGGACAGCAGCCGAGGAAGCGGTCCGGCAAGGCGCGGAGCGAGGCGAGGAAGACGGTGCCGCTGCCGCGTGGACAGGTGCGTGCTCGTCTTCCACCAAGGAGGCAAGCGCTCCGCCAAGAGCCAGATGGTCAAGGTCGCCGACCTCACCCGTACCCACTGGCAGGGCCGGTGGCATCGCGAAGGCGGCTACCACTCCTACGACGGCCGCATCCCGGTCGTGGCGACCACACCGGAGCTGCTGCGAGTACAGTCCGGCCGGCCCCGCGTTCCGGCGCTTCGGCCGCGACCACCACGAGCCGCTGCTGGAGGCGATCGGCAACCCCCGCCGGGACGCTGCCCTCGCCCGCCGCCGCAAGGCGGCCCGCGAGCAGGAACGGCGCCGCGCGGAGCAGGAAGCCGTGGAACGGGAGGCGCAGCGGCCGGTGCGCGCCGACTGCGGCCAGAAGTTCACCGACGACCGATGGGCGGCAGTCGACTCGCGGGACTGGAGCCGACTGCGGCCCTCGCACCCGGACCTGTGCGAGGACGTAATGCGCAACTTCCTGTACGAGATCACGGCCGCCCGCTACGAGAAGCTGTGCACGCGGCTGCGGGAGCTTCAGCTGGGTGCGGTGGCCGACCTGGGGTTCGTCGGTCTGGAGGACGGGGCCGGGGAGTAGCCGGCGGTCATCACGGGGTTCCAGGCAAGCGGGGGCAAGCGCCTGTCGTCACCGAAGAAGGTCGTGAACCGGCTGATCAGCAGCCTGCGAGCGCCGGTTGAGCACGACTTCGCGAGCCTGAAGACCTTCGGGATCCTGGCCAAGGTGCGCCTGCACCCGCGACATGCGACCGAGCTTGTGCGAACCCTGGTGGTGCTGACGCACCACCAAGTCGCGCGGTGACGGACGATCTCCTCGCGACGATCACCGCGATGAGCTGAACGAGCACCCCAACGACTTGTCACACCAGGTCCGGTGACCTGCACGAATCACGATGAACTTCCTCAGTAGAGGCATAGAGGTCGGAGAGAGCGTGTGGACACGAGGCGTGAGGAAGACAAAGTACGGTCTGGGCTCAGGGCACCAGGTACGGCGCCCCGACGATCCAGCCGCCGCGGACCGGCTCCGGCCACTGCTCGTCGGTCAGTCTGACCTCGTCGCCCTCGGCGATGGTCCCGGGCGAGGCCACCCAACAGTCGAGCGCGAAGACGCCGTCGTACAGCCGGTGGATATCGCGCAGGACGTCGTGGTCGCGCTCTCCGGTGTCGGGGTCGATGGTCGTCATGACGCAGCGGGAGCGCAGCTTGCAGACGCCGATGACGGTGTCTCCGATGTGGAGGGTGCGGCCGGGCCAGTCGCGTTCGGCGAGGCCGGGGACACCGCCGATCACCAGGTTGGAGCGGAGCCGACGCGGATCGTGGCCGAGGGCTTCGGCGGCGCCGTCGGTGATGACGGTGAGGTTGAGGACGTCGAACCGCTCGCGCCCGCTGTAGTAGACGGCTTCCGCGTCGGGGCCGGCCGCGCCCCGCACCAACTCCGCTGCCTCCGGGCTGTCCCAGGGGTGGCCGTCGACGAGCACGCTGCCGTCCATCGCCGTGGTCGCGGAGAGGCCGAGCAGTCGGGAACGCGCCCGGGCCGTCAGCAGGCCGCGGGAGTCACGGATGTGGATGTGCCGGTCGCCGGTCAGACCGTTCTCGGTGAGTTCGACGTTTTTCAGCCGCTCGCCGCGCATGGACTTCACGGGGAATCGCCAGATTTCTCTGAGGTGCACGTGACTCTCTCCAGGGGTGTGGGACCGACGCTGTCAGGGAGAAACGGGCGGGCACGGCGCGCGCACCAGACCCTGTCCTGCAAAACGTGCGCGTCATGGCCGCTGCCCATGCGGCCATTCTTGTGTCGGCCTGGGCCGGACGCCAGTAGATCCCCGGCCATCCGCGAATCTTTCCTGTCACTCTCCGCTGCCGCATGGCGCGTTCTGTACGCCGGGGGCGCCGCCGGTACACCGTGGAAAAGGCCACCTCCTTCTGGCCACCAGATGGGGTGCCAGGGTTGTGCGGTGAACCGGCCGGGGTTTGACGTGCGTTTCTTCCCTGATGTAGGCGCTGACGATGCCGTAGCTGCCCTGACGGTGCCGGAATCAGCGTCCCGTCGCTGTCGATCACGGTCCAGCCGGTCAGCGGCACCCCTTCGACCTCCACCTCGGGAAGCCCTCGGGCCGCTCACGCAGCAGTTCGTACACACGGCGCCGTACCGTCGCCCGGGCCCGCTCGGCCCGGGCCCGGGCGAGTTCGTCGAGTTCGGACCGCTCCGCCGTTCTCCTGCCGCCCGGTGGAGGAGCACGGACGAGCCGCCCGTCGTCGCGGCCGCGGGACAGGTCCAATGGCGTCAGGCGACGGTTTCCCCCATCGCTGCGGAGCCCGAACGGGTTTGGGTGTGGCTCTTCTGAAGTGAGGTCGCGCCGGTCAGGCCAGGAGTTCGTAGTCGGGCTGGTCGGGCCGGGGGTAGAGGCGTTCGTGTTCTTTGTGGGTGTGGAAGGTCCAGTACCGCCGTTGCTGATGAGAGCCCCAGGGTCGGGACGGCTCCGACGCCGGGGACGCTCCACCGACTGCCGGTGATATCGAGACGGTCGGCCACCAGATGACGTGCTGCTCCTTCGACGACGCCGCTGGCGATGGACCATCCGGCGTCGAGGGCCTCGTCGTAGCGAACGAAGGTGGCGTTGTTCTCCGGGTAGCGGCAGGCCCTGTCCGCCGTGTGGACGATCGCGTTATTCCCGAGGGGTAAGTTCACGTGATTCCCCAGGTCCTGGCTTGAAGGGCTAGGTTGCGCCGGGCAGCCCCAGGGCAATCATGAGGGCTGAGGAGAGCTCTTCCGCGAACAGGGCCGACCGGTGAGCGTCTGCCGGATGGCTTCCTCGTCGGGCGTCAGTCCGGCAGCGGCCGACCAGGTGAGAGCGCCGGCCACGGCCGGTTCGATGGGGAAGTGCTCCAGAGGTATCTCGTAGCTCTTCGCCATCCCCCGGTTGAGCAGGCCCTCCCAGCTGTTCCCGTCCGGCGTGAGGGCCTCGATGAAACCCACATCGCTGTCGAGGAAGGACACCATGACGGCCGGCGCCCCCGTTCGTTGGACGAGGTTCGCGAGGCTGGGCCGTCCGGCGTCGTCGAAGTCCGTGACCTGCTAGCCCTCCGCCAACGCCTCCGTGTCGTCGATGCCCGTGAACCCGGCTGCCCTCATGCGCTGGTGCAGTTCCCCATGCGCTGGTCCCCTTCTCGGCGCGTCGGGCAGTCAGCATGTGCACATGGTAGGGCAGGCCCGTTCCTTACCGGCTATGGAGTTGGGGCAGTTGGGCAGCACAGGGCAGGGACGCCGGGGGCGGTATGGCATAGGGGGTCACCTACTTTGCTAGCCAGGGTTCGAGACCAGGCCCGCGCTGGCAATGACCAGACGACCATCACGGATTGCAACGTCCTGATGGCTAGGCACCCTGACGGGCACTGATGACTACGGCCCCGGAGAGGCCACGTACGGCCCTTGTGAGGCGTTCGGGAGTGCGCCCGGAGGGGCAAGCCCCAGTGCACCCCAAGCCGCGTGCTGGCAGGACCGGAGGTGAGCCCCGCTGGTCGCTGTGGACTGACGGGGACCTGTGCGGAACGTGCGCTGGCCACCGCGCCATCTGGTGTGACGGGTGCTGTGGCTTCGCCAGATGCGACCTGTGCGGCTTTACGTTCAAGCGTCCCTGCCCGGCCTGTGTTGGCGGTGACGCTGAACTGATCCGCTGGTAAGCCCCCGCCCTGGTGGACGTTCCCCCGGACCCTCTGGGCCCACCAGTGCGGGACCTATGCCGACTCGCTGAGCGACGGCGAGCAAGACAGTTCAGGGAGTCGGTGCGGCCCCCGTTGTGCACTTCCCCCGTGGTGCATGGCGGGGGCTTTTGCCTGGCCAGAGGGCCCTACTGCGAGTGTGCAACCATCCTCGGCCCGCTGGTAGCAGTCGACGTTGGTGCCCATCGCGATGTGTGCGCCCCGCCATTGGCGGGATGAGAGGTGGCGGTCGAGCAGCTCGGCGGCGTTGGTCTTGACGACGATCTGTGAGTCGAAGCCGAGGCCGGTGTCCAGGTCCAGATAGCTGTGGGTCTTGCGGGCGAAGCAGTAGACGCAGGCGTGGGAACAGCCCCGGTACGGATTCACCGTCCACTCGAACGGCATCCGTGAGGCGCCGGGCACCCGGTTCACGATCGAGCGGGCCCGGATCTCGTGGAAGGTGATCCCCCGCCATTCGGGGGTGTCGAAGGTGCGCGTGGTCACCGCGTCCGCGGCGAAAAGCGCACCGAGCTCGGATGTCGGGCTCTGTGCGGTGTTTTCTGCCAGGTTGTCCCAGCGCATGGACGCCTCCTCGGTAGCACTGCGCAGAGAATAGAACATATGTTCCCTTGATCGTGCGCGGCCGGATACCGGGCCCGATTTTGAGGGTCCGTGCCCGAGGTGGTTGGCTCAGCGGGACCCCGAACAACCGAGTGCTGGAGGAGTAGGCATGGCGCAGGTCGAGGCCACGACGGAGCGGATCATCGCGGCGGACGCAGAGACGGTGTTCGATGCGCTGGCCGACTACAAGGAGGTCCGGGGCAAGGTGCTGACCGGTCACTTCAGCGAGTACGAGGTGCGCGAGGGCGGAGACGGCGAGGGAACCCTCGTGCACTGGAAGCTCCAAGCCACCAGCAAGCGGGTCCGCGACTGCCTGCTGGAGGTCCATGAGCCGACGGACGGGCAGCTCGTGGAGAAGGACCGCAACTCCTCGATGGTCACCACCTGGACCGTCACCCCGGCCGGCGAGGGCAGGTCCCGGGCCGTCGTGTCGACCGTCTGGAACGGGGCGGGCGGCATCGGCGGGTTCTTCGAGAAGACCTTCGCGCCCAAGGGGCTCGGCCGGATCTACGACGAACTGCTGCAGAACCTCGCCACCGAGATCGAGAAGTAACGCTCCCGCGCCCGCTGTCGGCGTCACGGCCGGCCTCACCGGAACGGGTGGTTCTCCGGGACGGCCGGTTGTGCGCCGCAACGCCTCCCACCGGCGCATAAGCCCTCAGTGTGCGCCGTGCGTACGCCCGGTCGCGTTTGCCCCGCCTTGCAGCCTGATGCGAGAAATGGGCGGCGCAGCTGCGATGAGGGGAGCGTCACGTGGTGGGTGGGATCACTCTGGTGAAGGACGAGCCGGACGGTGCGGGAGGCCCCGCGGCCGAACCCGCGCCACCACCGGACGCACCGGCCGCCGCACCGCCGGCCTCCCCGCCCGAGGAGGCCACCCCCCGGCGGGTCCGTCTGGTCTTCCTCGGGCTGATGCTCACCCTGCTGCTCGCGGCGCTCGACCAGATGATCGTCGCCACCGCCCTCCCCAAGATCGTCGGCGAGCTGCACGGCCTGGACAAGATGTCCTGGGCGGTCACCGCCTATCTGCTCGCCTCCACGATCGGCCTGCCGGTCTACGGGAAGCTCGGCGACCTCTTCGGCCGCAAGGGCGTCTTCCAGTTCGCGATCGTCGTCTTCATCATCGGATCCGCCCTCGCGGGCTGGTCGCGCACCATGGACGAGCTCATCGCCTTCCGGGCCGTCCAGGGCATCGGCGGCGGCGGGCTCATGATCGGCGTCCAGGCGATCATCGCGGACATCGTCCCGGCCCGGGAGCGCGGCCGCTACATGGGCCTCATCGGGGCGGTCTTCGGTCTCGCATCCGTGGCGGGACCGCTCCTCGGCGGATTCTTCACCGACCACGCCTCCTGGCGCTGGTGCTTCTACATCAACGTGCCGTTCGGCCTCGTCACCCTCGCCGTCATCGCGCTCGTACTGAAGCTGCCCAAACCGGCCGTCCGCCCCCGCCTCGACGTGCTGGGGGCGCTGCTGCTGGCCGCCGCGTCGACCTGCCTGGTGCTGCTCACCAGCTGGGGCGGCACCGAATACGCCTGGGGCTCGCGGACCGTTCTCGGGCTGGCCGCCGGGGCCGCCGGGACGGCGCTGCTCTTCCTCGTGGTCGAGCACCGGGCCGCCGAACCCATCATCCCGCTGCGCCTGTTCCGTGACTCCGTCTTCGGCGTCACCTCGCTGGTGGGCGCGGTCGTCGGCGTCGCGCTCTTCGGGGCCGCCAGCTACCTGCCGACCTATCTGCAGATGGTGGAGGGGGTGTCCGCCACCGAGTCGGGGCTGCTGATGCTGCCCATGATGGGCGGCATCGTCATCGCCTCCGTCGTCTCCGGGCAGCTGGTCTCGCGCACCGGCCGCTACCGCGTCTACCCGCTGGTGGGCGCGGCCGTCTCGGCCGTCGGCATGTGGTTGCTGTCCTTCCTCGGCACCGGCACCTCGGCGCTGGAGTACGGCATCTGGCAGGCGGTCCTGGGGATCGGGATCGGCCTCGTCATGTCCGTCCTGGTGCTGGCCGTGCAGAACTCCGTACGCCCCGGAGACCTCGGCACCGCCACCAGCGCCCACAACTACTTCCGGCAGATCGGCGGCAGCGTCGGCGCCGCGATCTTCGGAACCCTGTTCGCGGGACGCCTCGCGGACGCCCTCGAGGTGCGGCTTCCGTCCGGCGCCAGCCTGCCCGATCCGGAGTCCATCACCCCGCAACTGGTCCACGCCATGGAGCCCGCCCTGCGAGACGCCTACATCCAGGCGTACGCCGACGCCATGCCACGGATCTTCCTGTACCTCGTGCCGGTGCTCCTGCTCGGCCTGTTCCTCGCCTTCTTCCTCAAGGAGAAACCGCTGGTGTCCCACCACACCCCCCATCCGGCCGCCGACCCGGCCACCACGCAGACGACGATCCCGACGGCCCGCGCCGTCCAGGGCCCGTCACACCCCACCCGCCTCGCGGGGCTCCCGGTCTGCGGAAGCGTCCAGCACCCTGACGGCACGACGGTGGCCCGGGCCGCACTCACCCTCATCGACGGCCAGGGGCAGCAGGTCGGACGGGGTGCCAGCGGCGAGGACGGCCGCTACGCGCTGAGCGTGCCCGGCGCCGGCTCGTACGTGCTGATCGCCGCCGCGGGCGGTCACCAGCCGCAGGCGGTCAGCGTCACGGTCGGAGAGCGGCCCGTGGACCTCGACGTGGTCCTCGGAGGGGCAGGACGGCTCGCCGGCGCGGTCGTCACACCCGACGGAGCGCCGGTGCGCGACGCCGCCGTCACCCTCACCGATGTGCGCGGAGAAGTCGTCGCGACCACACGCACCGGGCGGGAGGGCGGTTATGTGATCGCGGAACTCGTGGCGGGCGAGTACACCCTGGCGGCCAGCGCCCCGGCCTTCCGCCCCGCCGCGCTGCCGGTCAGTGTGCAGGCGGCGCGTGAGACCCGGCAGGACATCGAACTGGCCGGCGGCGCCGTCCTGCGCGGAGTCGTACGCGCCCCCGGCGGGCGGGTGGTCGAGGACGCCCGGGTCACCCTGCTCGACGCGGCGGGGAACGTGGCCGGCACCCTGACCACCGGGCCCGACGGAGCGTTCCGCTTCATCGACCTGTCGACCGGTGAGTACACCGTGATCGCGGCCGGCTACCCGCCGGTCGCCACGGTGCTCCAGGTGCCCGGCGGCGGCCGGACCGAACGCGACCTCCAGCTGGGGCACGAGGACTGAGGCCTGCGGCGGGTGCGCGGGAGCCCGCACCCGCCGAGCTCACGGCACCAGGCGGGGCCGCCGTCCTGCCGCCACGTCCTCGACCCAGCCGAAGCAGAGGACGGCCACGGCCACCAGCACCCAGGCGACACCGAACTGCACCCACAGGCTGTCCAGTGCCAGATGCCGCTCGAGCGCCGGCACCTCCCACATCAGGTCGACCACCGGTACCGCGGCCATGAGCGCCACCTCGTGCCAGAGGTACACCGTCACGGCGCGGGCGTTGAACACCGTGACGGCACGGTCGGCCACCGGGTGACGCGCGAGAGCGCCGAAGCGGGGCCGGCAGCGCAGCAGGAGCAGCACGAACCCCGCCGACCACAGGGCCTGGGCGAGCGGAATGCCGTCCAGGTCGACCGTGCCGTCCACCGGGTGGCCCACCGCCCACCAGGTTCCCGCCACCATGAGGGCCACGCCTGCGGCGAGGACCCCGGAACGGCGCAACCGGTCGAGGACGCCGTCGCGGTGCGCGAAGCCCAGCAGCCAGCAGAACAGGAACGCCGAAAGGTCACTGAGCCCATTGCCCAGCCGCCCCTCCGGCACGCCCGTGACCGTCTCCAGCACCGCGACGGGCACCAGCGCCAGCGCGAGCGCCGCAAGGGGAGCGAGCCGGAACAGGCGCAGCAGCAGCGGCGAGAGCAGCACGAACCAGAGGTACGCGCGCAGGTACCAGAGCACCGCCCAGGCCTGCTCACCCCAAGCGTTTCCGGGCGGATCACCGACCGGGAACACCCAGTACAGGGCATCAGGCCCCGGCACCCAGCCGTGCAGCAGCATCGCCGCACCGAGCAGCAGACCGAAGAGCCACACCGGAATCAGCAGCCTCCGGAGCCGGCTGCGCAGCACCCCGGGAGCCGGCCGCTCCAGCGAACGGGCCATGAGCGAGCCGGCGAGCGCGAACATCACGCCCATGGACGGGAAGACGAACCCGAGCCAGGGCCACTCGAAGGTGTGGTAGGACACCACCCGGACGAGCGCGACGGCCCGCAGTACGTCGAAGGACCGGTCCCGGCCGCCGGTACCCGTGACGGCCGCGGGGGACGGCGCGAGCGCCGTCCTGCGGTGCGCGCCACCCATTACGACACGCCCGCCGGGGGCGTGCCCACTTCGCCGGTGCGCTTCAGCTTCTGCCAGCGCAGCCGGCCGCCGGTCGCGGCGGTGACACAGGAGTGGATCAGCACGAGGTACATCAGCTGCCGGTACGCGAGCTGCTGGAGCGGCAGCATCAGCAGGAACCGGTACTTCTCCCGGTCGAGCCGGAAGGCGTACGCCGCGCAGAACAGCTGCACGGCCAGGACCGCCAGCCAGGCGAGCAGCGAGGCACGGAAGTCCACGAAGACCATCGCGTAGAGCGTGAAGACGTCGATGAGCGGCGCGAAGACCGGGGTGACGATCTGGAAGAGGACGACCAGCGGCATGCCGACCCGGCCGAACCGCCCGGAGGGGCCCCGGTCGGTCACGGACCGGCGGTGCTTCCACAGCGCCTGCATCGTGCCGTAGCTCCACCGGTAGCGCTGACGCCACAACTGTCCCAGGGACGCCGGGGCCTCGGTCCAGGCGCGGGCGTGCTCGGCGTAGACGACCCGCCAGCCGGCGCGGTGCAGCGCGATGGTGATGTCGGTGTCCTCGGCCAGCGTTTCCTCGCTCATCCCGCCGGCCTCCAGGACCGCCTGGCGGCGGAACGCCCCGATGGCGCCGGGGATGGTGGGCATGCAGCCCAGCAGGTCGTACATCCTGCGGTCCAGGTTGAAGCCCATCACGTACTCGATGTGCTGCCAGGCGCCGATCATCGTCGACCGGTTACCGACCTTCGCGTTGCCCGCGACGGCGCCGATCCGGGAGTCGGCGAACGGCTGGACGAGCTGGTGCACCGCGTCGGGCTCGAAGACGGTGTCCCCGTCCATCATCACGACGATGTCGTGACGCGCCTGCCGCACACCGTTGTTGAGAGCGGCAGGCTTGCCGGCGTTCTCCTGCCGGATCACCCGGACATTGGGCAGTCCGAGTGATTCGGCTATCTCCGCCGTGCCGTCGGTCGAGCCGTCGTCGACGACCACGATCTCGATCGGGTGGGTGCTCGCGGCGAGGGAGTTGAGCGTACCGGCGATGCATTCCTTCTCGTTGTAGGCGGGCACGATCACGCTCACCGGCCCACTCACCTCGGGGCCCCAGGTGAACCGGCGTCCGTTGCGCTGCCGGTGGTGGCGCCGGGCGAGCAGGAGCATCATGCCGAAGCGGCCCAGGACGGCCACCCCGACGACACCCAGCACCACCGCCAGGCCCGGCACCGTCCATTCCGCGACCGCGACCGCGGCGAGCAGGGCGCGGCCCTCCCACTCGGAGGCCGTGTCCGCCCGGCGGTGGGCGGCCTGCTCGGCGTTGCCCCGGGAGGCACCCGCCTGCGCGGGGCCACCCGCCGGTGCGGCGCCGTCCTGTGCGTCGCCGCCTTGCGCGGCGTCCGGGCCGGCCTGCTGCTGGGCGCCGCTGACGGTGGTGAAGGTGTACCCCTTCGCCTTCATCTTCCTGATGTACTCCGGCAGCGCGGCCAGCGTCTCGGAGCGGTCGCCGCCCGCATCGTGGAAGAGCACCGAGGCACCCTTGCCCTTCTCGGGTGTCGCCCACTTGACGATCTTGTCGACTCCGGGCTGCTGCCAGTCCTCGCTGTCGGTGTCGATGAACACGCTGGTGTAGCCCATCGCGCCGAGACGCTTGTAGACGGGCCAGCTGTAGTCGTCGATCGCGTCGGTCTTCGAGGAGTACGGGGCGCGGAACAGGGTCGTCGTGATACCCGCGGCGCCCGCCAGGGCGAGCTGCGTCTGGGCGATCTCCCGCTTGACGCGGGCCTCGCTCTGATAGGAGAGGTCGACATGGGTGAAGGTGTGCACCCCCACCTCGTTGCCCTCGTCGACCATCCTGCGTACGACGTCCGGATAGCGCGAGATCATCGAGCCGACGAGGAAGAAGGTGCCCGGAACGTCGTTCTCCCCCAGGATGTCCAGGACCTTGTCGCTCCACTCGGGGTCGGGGCCGTCGTCGAAGGTCAGCACGATCGTCTTGTCCGGCACCGACTGCGTGCGGGCGGTGCCGCCGGGGAAGCTCAGCAGCGGTCCGCCCTCCAGCACGTCGCCGGGCACCGTGTCCGCGGAGGCTGCGGACCGCACCCGCCGGTCGTCGCCGACCTCGGCGCGCAGGTAGCCGTCCAGCAGCATCACGCTGACGAGCGCCAGCAAGAGGAGCAGGGCCATGATCACGCGGGGCCCGGGAACGGCCTGGCGCCGGACGCGGCCGATCACGCCGGGAGTGGCGTGCCGGCGGCGGGAAGCGGCCATCAGCTCGCCTCACCGGATGCCGTCGCCCGGGCGGACGCGGGCGGCGTCGGTATGCCGCCCGGCGCGCCGCTCGGAGGCGCGGTGCCGGCCGGCGGCATGCCGTACCCGGCTTGCGCCCGCCCGCCCGGGCCGGCTTCGGCGGCCGGGCCGCCGTCGAAGGGGAGCAACCGGGAGGGAGCCACGGAGATGCCACCCATGAAGGCGAGCCCGAGCACGGCGGCGTAACCCACGCAGACGACGCCCAGCAGCGTGCCCGCGCGGCGGAGCAGCTTGGCCCGGCGCCCGGAGCTGTCCACGAAGACGGGCCCCTCCTGGGGCTGTACGGTCGCGCCGCGCCGCTCCGTCGAGCGGGCCGGACCGGCGTGTGCCCGGCGTCGGCCGCGTGGTGCCGGGTCTTTCTCGATGACGGGGTCGGATTGCATGTGCGCATGGTGGCGAAGCTCGTTGTGCGAAGTCTGGAGCTTTCCTGGCCGCACGCTGTGGAACGGCCGTGAACCTGTGGGGCCGCTGAGAGTGCGGGCGGGTGCGATACGCCTCCGCCGGGCCCTCGGAGACCGCTCCAGCAGGGGAGTTGGGCACGAACGGCGGCGGCGTGCCGGCCTTCCCCATGGGTTTCCTGTGTCTTGCGACGGGCCCCCGGTGTGAGAGGTTCATGGTGTCCCGGCAGCACCTGCTGCCATTCCGGGCGACTCACCGAGAGCAGGTGCACATACGTCATGCAAAGGCGCACACGCGTTTCCTCGGTCCTTGCCGGGCCGATCGCGCTCGGCCTCGCCTGCTCGGGCTGCGCCACGGGCGGCGTCGCCGATCAGGCGAACGGTTCGGTGACGCCCCCGCCGACGACCGCGCGGACCGCCTACACGCCGTACGTCAGCGCCACGACAGCGGCCGACACCGACGGAGCGGGGTCGCCCGACGCGTACAACCTGGCCTTCGTCACCTCCGGGGCGTCGGGCTGCACGCCGCTCTGGGGCGGCACCACGCCGGTCGGCAGTGACGCGGTCGAAGCCCGCGCCGAGAAGCTCACCGGCACGGGCGCCGGCATCCGGGTCTCCTTCGGCGGCGCCGCCGGCACCGAGGCGGCGCTGGCATGCGACAGCGCGCGGGAACTGGCCGACGCCTACGCGACGGTGCTGGACGCGGTGGGGGCCACCGAGGCCGACTTCGACATCGAGGGCGACGCGCTCACGGACACCGCCTCGATCACCCGCCGCGACGAGGCCCTCGTCCTCCTCCAGAAGGAACGCGGCCTGGACGTCACGTACACCCTGCCGGTGATGCCCGACGGGCTCGAGGACACCGGGCTCGCCGTGATCGAGGACGCGGCCGGACAGGGCGTCGACGTCTCGGCGGTGAACATCATGGCGATGAACTACAGCACCACCCACGACGGTGACATGGGCGACTACGCCGAACAGGCGGCCACCGCGGCCCACGGCCAGCTCGCCGACCTCCTGGGGCTGCCGGACGAAGCGGCCTGGAAGGCGCTGCACGTCACCGTGATGATCGGGGTGAACGACGTCGCGGGGGAGACGTTCACCCTGGCCGACGCCGCGTCCCTGCGTAGCTTCGCCACCCGCCGGGGTGTCGGCGAGCTCTCCGTGTGGGCCGCCTTCCGCGACCGGGCGTGCCCCGACGGCACGGACGCGACGACGGCCTCGGACACGTGCAGCGGGGTCGAGCAGGAGGCGGGCGCGTTCGCCGAGGCACTGGGCGGCTGAGCGGCCGCTGCGCGTGCGCCGGAGCGCCGGGCGGCGACCTCAGCGCAGCGGGGCCTCCCGTACCAGGGCCATCAGCGCCCTGGCCCCCGGACTCATCGCCCCGGCCGGCGGGAGGACCACCACGCTCTCGTACGCGACGTCGTGGACACCGTCGATTTCCACGGCAACGAGCCCCGCGGCCTCCGGCTTGCGCGAGAAGTGGTGGGGCACCACCGCGATGCCGAGACCCTCGTGCACCAGCTCCAGCAGGCTGTGCACGTCGTTGACCTCGAGCGCCACCGTGCGGCGCACCCCGGCCGCGGCGAAGGCCTCGTCCGCCGCGCGCCTCGGCCCCCAGTCCGGGTGGAAGTCGATGAACGGCTCGCCCCGCAGCGCGGCCCACGCCACCCGCGGTCCCTCCCGCGCCAGACGGTGGCCCGGCTCGCACAGGACGACCATGGCCTCCCGTGCCAGCGGCATCAGCTCACCCCGCCACTCCGGCGGGCTGACGGTGGCGGCGAACGCGAGATCCAGGCGCCCGCCGGCCACCCCCTCCAGCAGGCTGGACGTCCCCTCCTGCCGCAGCCGGATCTCCATGTGCGGGTGCTCCCGGTGGAAGGCCGCGAGCAGCCGTGCGGGGCTGACACCGGCCACGCACTGCTCGACCCCGAGGGTCAGGGTGCCGCGCAGCAACCCCCGTACGGCGTCGACGGCGTCCCGGGCCGCCCGGGCCCCGGCCAGCGTGCGTTCCGCCTCCACCAGCAGGGCCTGCCCCGCCTCGGTGAGCCGCACGGTGCGCGTGGTGCGGCTGAACAGGGGCGTCCTCAGCTCGTGCTCCAGCGCCCGTACGGACGCGGACAGCCCGGACTGGGACACGGCGAGACGCTCCGCCGCGCGCGTGAAGTGCCGTTCCTCGGCGACGGCGACGAAGTGCTCCAGCTGACGCAGTTCCATGATTGAGCGATCCTAGCGATGAATCCCAGCGGAATCTCCTGTTGGACCGCTGGATCGTTCTCCGTCAGGCTGGGAAAGGCGCACCAGACCTGGCGCGTTCCCCGGACCTCTCCCGCGGAGTGCTCGCATGTACCTTCCGTCCGCCGACCGCTACACCGCCATGCCCTACCGGCGCACCGGACGCAGCGGCCTGCTGCTTCCCGCGCTGTCCCTCGGGCTCTGGCACAACTTCGGAGGCGACCGGACCCCCGAGACCCAGGCCGCGATCCTGCGCAGGGCCTTCGACCTGGGCATCACCCACTTCGACCTGGCCAACAACTACGGCCCGCCGCCCGGCTCCGCCGAGATCGCCATGGGCCGGGCCCTGAAGACGGACTTCGCCCACCTCAGGGACGAGATCGTCATCTCCACGAAGGCGGGCTACCACATGTGGGAGGGCCCGTACGGCGAGTGGGGGTCCCGCAAGAACCTGCGCTCGTCCCTGGACCAGAGCCTGACCCGGCTGGGACTCGACTACGTCGACATCTTCTACTCGCACCGCTTCGACCCCGACACCCCGCTCGAGGAGACGATGGGCGCGCTCGACACCGCGGTGCGCCAGGGCAAGGCGCTCTACGCCGGCATCTCCAACTACTCCGCCGAGCAGACCCGCGAGGCCGCCCGGATCCTGAACGAGCTGGGCACCCCGCTCCTCATCCACCAGCCGCGCTACTCGATGCTGGACCGCTGGGTCGAGGACGGCCTGCTGGACACCCTGGACGAGCTGGGCACGGGTTCCATCGCCTATTCGCCGCTGGAGCAGGGCATCCTCTCCGACCGCTATCTGGGGGGCATCCCGGAGGGGTCCCGGGCGGCGGGCGCGAGCCCGTTCCTGTCCGCCGACGCGGTCACCCCCGAACTGGTGGACCGCCTGGGCGCGCTGAACGAGCTGGCCCGGGAGCGCGGCCAGTCGCTGGCCCAGATAGCGCTGGCCTGGGTGCTGCGCGGCGGCCGGGTCACCTCCGCGGTCGTCGGCGCGAGCAGCGTCGCCCAGCTGGAGAACAGCGTCGCGGCGGCCGCGAACCTCGAGTTCGGCCAGGAGGAGCTCGCCCGGATCGAGGAGCTCGTGAAAGGCATCGGCCGCCCCTGATCCGGCGACCGCGGCGGCCGGCGGTGGTGCCGGCCGCAGGCCGGGGCCCCGCGGCGGACGGCACCACCGGACTGGACCGTTGGCAGATGCCCGGAGCTCTGGTCCGCCGCGGTCGCGGCGCGTACGGTGAGGCGGCACGAAGATCCTCTTCCCGCGGCGCGGGAAGAGGAGCGACCGACCAGCGACAGGACCGCGCACCGTGAAGATCCTCGTCAGCGCCGACATGGAGGGCGCCACCGGAGTGACCTGGCCGGCCGACGTGCTGCCCGGCACCCCGCAGTGGGAGCGGTGCCGCTCCATGTTCACGTCCGACGTGAACGCGGCGGCACTCGGCTTCTTCGACGGGGGCGCCGACGAGGTGCTCGTCAACGAGGCCCACTGGAGCATGCGCAACCTGCTCCTGGAGCGACTCGACGACCGTGTCCAGATGCTCACCGGGAAGCACAAGTCCCTCTCCATGGTCGAGGGCATCCAGCACGGCGACGTCGACGGCGTCGCCTTCGTCGGCTACCACACCGGCGCCGGTACGGAGGGCGTGCTCGCCCACACCTACCTCGCCAACTCCGTCACCGGCGTCTGGCTGAACGGCGTCCGCGCGAGCGAGGGTCTGCTGAACGCCCATGTGGCGGCGGAGTACGGCGTGCCCGTCGTCCTGGTCACCGGCGACGACCTGACCTGCAAGGACGCCGACACCTACGCGCCAGGCGCCCGCAAGGTGGCCGTGAAGGACCACGTCTCGCGCTACGCCGCGGTCTGCCGCACCCCGGCCCGGACGGCCGCCGACATCCGGGCCGCAGCCAAGGAGGCGACCGCGCTCGCCGTGCGCGGCACGCCCGTGGTGGGAGACTCCTTCACTGTGGAGCTGGAGTTCGACGCCGAGCATCTGGCCGCGGCCGCGACGGTCGTACCCGGCGTGGCGCCGACCGGTGAGCGGCGTGTCGCCTACACCAGCGGGAACATGTACGACGGAATTCGCACGTTCAAGGCGGTCACGACGATCGTGTCGTCCGCCGTGGAGGAGCAGTATGGCTGACGTGACCAACCCGTCCGGACCGGTCGACGGCCGGGCGCTCGACGAATCGGTGACGTTCACCTCCGAACTGATCCGCATCGACACCACCAACCGGGGCGACGGCGACTGCCGGGAACGCCCGGCCGCCGAGTACGTCGCCGAACGGCTGGCCGACGCCGGAGTCGAGCCGGCCCTCCTGGAGCGCACCCCCGGGCGGACGAACGTGGTCGCCCGGATCCCGGGCAGCGACCCCTCCGCCGACGCGCTCCTCGTACACGGTCATCTCGACGTGGTACCCGCCGAGGCCGGTGACTGGACGGTGCACCCGTTCTCCGGTGAGGTGCGCGACGGGGTCGTGTGGGGGCGCGGCGCCGTCGACATGAAGAACATGGACGCCATGGTCCTCGCCGTCGTCCGGGCATGGGCGCGTGCCGGTGTCCGTCCGCGCCGGGACATCGTCATCGCCTACACCGCCGACGAGGAGGCCAGCGCGAACGACGGCTCCGGCTTCCTGGCCGACGTGCACCCCGAGCTCTTCGAGGGGTGCACGGAGGGCATCAGCGAGTCCGGGGCCTTCACCTTCCACGCCGGGCCCGGGATGTCGCTCTACCCCATCGCCGCGGGAGAACGCGGTACGGGCTGGCTGAAACTGACCGCCGAGGGCAAGGCCGGGCACGGTTCGAAGGTGAACCGGGCCAACGCCGTCAGCGCGCTCGCCGCAGCCGTCGCCCGGATCGGCGCGCACGAGTGGCCGGTGCGCCTCACCCCGACCGTACGGGCCGCCCTCACGGAGATCGCCGCGCTCCACAACATCCCCGTCGACCTCGACGCACCCGGATTCGACGTGGACGAGCTGCTGGGCAAGCTCGGCCCCGCCGCCGCCCTCGTCGAGCCGACCGTCCGCAACAGCTCCAACCCGACGATGCTGGAAGCCGGTTACAAGGTCAACGTCATCCCCGGCCGGGCCACCGCCCGCATCGACGGCCGCATGGTCCCCGGCGGGGAGGACGAGTTCCGCGAGACCCTGGACCGGCTGACCGGGCCCGGCGTCACCTGGGAGTACGACCACCGGGAAGTGGCCCTGCAGGCACCCGTCGGCTCCCCGACGTACGCGAAGATGCGTGCCGCGGTCGAGTTGTTCGACCCGGGGGCCCACGTCGTCCCCTACTGCATGTCGGGCGGCACGGACGCCAAGCAGTTCTCCCGCCTCGGCATCACCGGTTACGGCTTCTCCCCTCTGAAGCTGCCCGTCGGCTTCGACTACCAGGCGCTGTTCCACGGTGTCGACGAGCGGGTCCCCGTCGACGCCCTGCACTTCGGCGTCCGGGTCCTGGACCACTTCCTGCGCAGCGCCTGACCGACGGGGGGATCGACCATGGTGACCACAGCGGCGTACGGAACGTGGCCGTCACCGATCGACGCGGCACTCGCCGCCGCACACGACGGGCGGCCCGAGTTCGTCGGCAGTGTCGGCGACGAGGTGTGGTGGACGGAACCGCGACCCGCCGAGGGCGGCCGCCGCGCCCTGGTGCGCCGCCGGGCCGACGGCACCATCGACTCCGTCCTCCCCGAGCCGTGGAACCCCCGCAGCCGTGTGATCGAGTACGGCGGAGTGCCGTGGGCCGCCCGGGCGCGCGAGGAGGGCGGGCCGCTGGTCGTGTTCGTGCACCACGCCGACCAGCGCCTCTACGCCTACGCCCCCGACGGGCCGGAGGCGCCATGGCCGCTCACCCCGCTGTCCGGCACCGGCGGCGGCCTGCGGTGGGTCGATCCGCAACTGCCGCCCGGACGGGACGAGGTCTGGTGCGTCCTGGAGGAGTTCACCGGCGAGTCACCCACCGATGTGCGACGGGTGATCGCAGCGGTTCCGCTGGACGGCTCGGCGGCCGGCGACCGCGGCGCCGTACGCGAACTCAGCGACGACCGGCACCGGTTCGTCACCGGCCCCAGGCTCTCCCACGACGGCCGCAGGGCCGCCTGGATCGCGTGGGACCATCCGCGGATGCCGTGGGACGGAACCGTCGTGATGATCGCCGAGGTGACCGGGGAAGGCTCCTTCACCGCTGTGCGGCCACTCGTGGGCGGCACCGACGAATCGGTCGTCCAGGTGGAGTGGGACGGGGACGGCTCTCTGGTGTTCGTCTCCGACATCGGTGGCTGGTGGGAGCTGCATCGCATCAGGCCCGACGCCGTCGCCGGCGCGGTCGTCCCCAGCAGCCGGCTCTGTTCCGGCCGGGGCGAGGAGTTCGGCGGACCGCTCTGGAAGATCGGCCAGCGCTGGTTCCACCTCCTCGGCAACGGCCTGATCGCCGTCGTCCACGGCCGGGGCACCACCGCGTTGGGGGTGCTCGACCCCGAGACCGGCGAACTCGTCGACGCCGTCGGCCCCTGGACGGCGTGGGCCGAGACACTGGCCGTGCAGGACACCAGGGTCTTCGGCATCGCCGCGAGCCCCCGCACCTCCTACGAGGTGGTGGAGCTGGACACCGCGACGGGCCACACCCGGGCCATCGGCGTACCCCACCGGGACGCCGTCGACCCGGCCTACTACCCCGAGCCGCGGATCCGCACCTTCACCGGGCCCGGCGGCCGCGACATCCACGCGCACGTGTATCCGCCGCACCACCCCGACCGCACCGGGCCCGACGACGAGCTGCCGCCCTACGCCGTCTGGGTGCACGGCGGGCCCACCGGGCGATCCCCGCTCGTACTCGACCTGGAGATCGCCTACTTCACCTCACGCGGCATCGGCGTCGTCGAGGTCGACCACGGCGGCTCCACCGGCTACGGCCGTGCCTACCGCGAACGGCTCCGCGGACAGTGGGGCGTCGTCGACGTGGAGGACTGCGCGGCCGTCGCCCTGGCGCTGGCCGCCGAGGGGTCGGCCGACCGTGACCGGCTGGCCGTCCGGGGCGGCAGCGCCGGCGGGTGGACCGCCGCCGCCTCCCTGACGACGACGGACGTGTACGCCTGCGGGGCGATCAGCTATCCGATCCTCGACCTGGAGGGGTGGGCGACCGGTGAGACGCACGACTTCGAGTCCCGGTACCTCGAGTCGCTCGTCGGCCCGTTCGCCGAGGTGCCCGAGCGCTACCGGGAGCGCTCGCCCGTCAACCACGCCGACCGGTTGACGGCGCCGTTCGTCCTGCTCCAGGGGCTGGACGACCCGATCTGCCCACCCGCCCAGTGCGAACGGTTCATCGCGGCGGTCGAGGGCCGCGGCATTCCGCACGCGTACCTGGCCTTCGAGGGCGAGAGCCACGGCTTCCGCCGCGCGGATACCCTGAGGCGGGCGCTGGAGGCCGAACTCTCGCTCTACTCCCAGACGTTCCGCCTCGACCGCCCCGACGTGCCACGACTGGAGCTGACGAAGTGAGCCTCCGCCCCCTCGCCCGGCCGGCCCGGCTGCGGCCCGGCGCCCGGGTCGCGGTCGTCGCGCCCAGCGGTCCCGTCCCTCCCGACCGCCTGGCGAGGGGCCTCGACCTGCTGCGCGGCTGGGACCTCGACCCGGTGGTGGGCGCCCATGTCCTGGACACCCACCCGGCGCTGGACCACCTCGCCGGTACGGACGAGGCCCGTGCCCGGGACCTTCAGGACGCCTGGTGCGACCCGTCGGTGGACGCCGTGCTGTGCGCCCGGGGCGGTTACGGCGCACATCGCATGGTCGACCTCCTGGACTGGCCGGCGATACGGGAGGCCGGCCCCAAGGTGTTCGTCGGGTACAGCGACATCACCGTGCTGCACGAGGCGTTCGCACTGCGGGCCGGATTCTCGACACTGCACGGGCCCATGGTCGCGGCCGAGGTGTTCCTCAAGGACGCCGTCACCCAGGAAGCCCTGCGCTCCACCCTGTTCGAGCCCGAGACGGTGCGCGTGCTCGGTCTGGGAACGGCGGCCGCCCTGGTGCCCGGCACGGCCCGGGGGATCACCTACGGGGGCTGCGTGAGCCTGCTCGCCGCCGACGCGGGAACCCCGCAGGCGCGCACCCGTGCGCAGGGTGGGCTGCTGATGATCGAGGACATCATGGAGGATCCGTACCGGCTCGATGGTGTTCTCACCCGGCTGCTGCGCAGCGGGGCGTTCGAGGGGATATCCGGGGTCGTCTGCGGCTCGTGGGAGCAGTGCGGACCGTACGAGCAGGTGCGGGCCGTGCTCGCCGACCGGCTCGGCGGACTCGGTGTTCCGGTCGTCGAAGAGCTGGGTTTCGGCCACTGCCCCACGGCGCTGACCGTCCCGCTGGGCGTGCCGGCGGTGCTGGACGCACCGGCGGACGGCGGTCGTTGCACACTGACCGTCGAGGTGCCCGCACTGGTCTGAAGCGCCGCGCCCCGCCGCCGGACTGCTCAGCCGTCAGAAACGCTGGACACGTGCGTTGACAGCGGTATGACGTGTGTCACACCATGGTCCAGCCCGGTACTTACCAGTCGGTAAGGTTCCTCGGTACGGAGGTCCACGTGTCGCGCGCTGTCTCCAGGTTCCGCCGTCCACTCACCTTCCTCGCGGGGGCGGCGCTCACGGCCCCCCTCGCCCTGCTGGGAGCCACCCACGCGTCGGCCGCTTCCGAATACACCGTCACACCGCTGAAGTTCACCGTGCGCGCGGGTGACCGGTCCTGCACCGTCGACGCGGATCTCTACCGCCCGTCCGGCGTCGACGCCCAGCACCCCGCCCCCGCGGTCCTCGCGACCAACGGCTTCGGCGGCAGCAAGTCCGACGGCTCCACCGACGCCATCGGCAAGGCCTTCGCCTCCCGGGGCTACGTGAGCCTCGTCTACTCCGGCCTGGGGTTCGGTGGCTCCGGCTGCCTCATCACGCTCGACGACCCGGCGATCGACGGCAAGGCCGCCTCCGGGCTCGTCGACTTCCTCGCCGGGACACGCGCCGCCGACGACGGCACCGAAGCCGACTACGTGACGGACGACGGCCCGGGGGACCCCAGGGTCGGCATGATCGGCGGCTCGTACGGCGGTGCCGTCCAGCTCGCCACCGCTTCCGTCGACCACCGGGTCGACGCACTCGTCCCGCTGATCACCTGGAACGACCTGGCGTACTCGCTCGCCCCCAATGCGGCCGGGGCGTCCCGGGGCGTCTCCTCGGACACCCCCGGTGTCTTCAAGTGGCAGTGGACCAACGGCTTCTACCTGATGGGCGAGGGCCAGCCGCTCCTGGTGCCGAGCCTCGACCCGTCCCGCTTCGGCAGCCTCACCTGCCTGCACTTCGCCCCCCGGGCCTGCGACACCATCCGCCTCCTGAACTCCGGCCGCTATCCGGCCGACAGGACCGACGCGATGCTGACGTACGCGCGCAGCGTCTCGCCCGCCTCGTACCTGCCCGGCGTCACCGCGCCCACCCTGCTCGTCCAGGGCCAGGCCGACAGCCTCTTCAACCTCAACGAGGCCACCGCCACCTACCGGGCGCTCGAGGCCCAGGGCACCACGACGAAGATGATCTGGCAGGCGTGGGGCCACAGCGGCGGCCAGGTGGCGGGCGAACTGGACCTCGCCACGGGCAATCTGGAGACCAGCTACGTCGGACAGCGGATCCTCGGCTGGTTCGACCGCTACCTCCACCACGACCAGGACGCCGACACCGGGCCCGCCTTCGCCTACTACCGCGACTGGACGAGCGGCTACGGCACGGCAGCCGCCGTGCCGGGCCTCTCGCGGACGATGTACCTCTCCGGGGACGGTGCCCTGGTGGACAGCCGGTCGAAGGTCGTCCGTGGCAGCCGCCAGTACACCAACTGGCTGCTGCCGACCAGCCATTCCGAGAGCTCGCTGGCCGGACTCATCGGAATCCCGGACCCCGCACCGTACGACACCGCGGGCACCTACCTCGGCTGGACCAGTGCCCCGCTCGCCGCACCGCTGGACGTCGTCGGCGCGCCGAAGGCCACCCTGGAGGTCGTCTCGCCGAAGACGGAACGGGTCCAGAACAGCGGTGACGCCGCGGACAAGCTGGTTCTGTTCGCCAAGGTGTACGACGTGGCGCCCGACGGCACCCAGAAGCTGGTGAACCGCCTGGTGGCGCCGGTGCGCGTCCCGGACGTGACCCGCCCGTTCACGGTGGAACTCCCGGGCATCGTGCACCGGTACGAGGCGGGCCACCGGCTGAAGTTCGTCATCGCCGCCGGCGACACGGCGTACTTCGGCAACCGGGGCATCAAACCGGTCACGGTCGTCAGCGCACCGCAGGACACGGGGGTCCTGGAGCTGCCGGTGGTCGGCTGACGGCCGGCTCCGGCGGAAGTGCCCCGGACGGCCCGGGCTCCCGGCCGGCTCACACGCAGGCGCGCTGCGGTCCGGCCGGGTGGTGCCGGCTGATGTTCCTCTCCAGTTCGCCGCCCGGCCGGGGACCTCCGGCGGTCCCGTCGGCGGCCGTCCGTCGCGGCCGGGGGTCAGAACGCGTAACGGATCGGAAGCCACGGGGCGTGGGTGCGCACCAGGTCGCGCACGGTCTCCACCGCCGCGGCCTTGGTGGCATTGCGGTACCGCACGTTCCAGCTGCCGTTCTCCGAGCGTTTGGCCTGCTGGATGTCGGGTCGCCAGATCGCGTCCTCCGCGCGCGGGTGCCAGGCCATGTTGACGTCGTGCAGGTCGCGGTTGTGCGTCAGCATGATGACCTCGGCCGCCGCCTGCTCCTTGACCGCGAGGGGCAGGACGTCGTCCATGTGCTGCAGGAGCAGTGACCACGCCTGCTCCCAGCCGGGCCTGATGACGACGGGGGAGAGGTTGAAGTGGACCTCGTACCCGGCCTCGACGAAGTCCGCTGCCGCCGCGATGCGGCTCTCGACCGGGCTGGTACGGATGTCCAGCAGCCGCGAGTCGTCCGGCGGCATCAGGGAGAACCGGATCCGGGTCCGGCCACGGGGATCGAGCAGCAGGAGGTCGGGATTGACGAACTTGGTCGCGAACGACGCCTTGGCCGTGGGCCACCGGGCGAAGGCGTGCACCAGGTCAGCGGTGTTCTCACTGATCAGCGCGTCGACCGAGCAGTCGTTGTTCTCTCCCACGTCGTAGACCCAGGCGCTCGGGTCGCACTGGTTCGGTTCGCTCTTGCGTCCCTGGCCGGCGACGTGGCGTGCCAGCCGGGCGATGATGCGGTCGACGTTGGTGAAGACGGTGATCGGATTCGCGTAGCCCTTGCGCCGCGGGACGTAGCAGTAGGCGCAGGCCATGGCACAACCGTTGGCGGCTCCCGGAGCGATCCAGTCGGCCGACCGGCCGTTGGGCCGGACGGTGAGGGTCTTCTTCTCACCGAGCACCAGGACCGTGCTCTTGATCCTCACCCAGCGTTCGGCGTTGCCCTGGTTGCCGTGCAGGGCCGGGATGCGCCAGTGCGAGCTGGTGGGCAGGACAACGGCGTCCGGGAACCTCGCGAGGATCTGCCTGCCCCGCGGTGAGGCCGCCGCCCCGGGCTCGGCATGGATCTCCCGCACCGACAGCATGCGGCGAGCTTGCTCCGAGTCACGGACGAGCGGTCCGGCAGCCCGTCGCACCTCCGGTCCGGTGCGGAGTTCCCCGAGGTCGAACAGTGCGTCGGGATCCTGAACCACGCCGTGTCGCTGAGGGGTGTCCATAGCTGCTCCGGGATCTGTCGTTCGGCGGCCGACGGTACGAGGGCCACGCGGGGCCCGCCGCTGCGAAGCGCGCTCCGGCGGCAGGCGGCCCCCTCCACCATAGGCACGCACGGCGGAGGACCGGCGAATGAGGACCGGTCGTCCGGGGCGCGGCCCGTCGTCGCGCGCGGGGGCGGGGCACGACCCGGGAGGGCCCCGGCTGCCGGCCCGGCCCGGCACGCCTGGGGTCCGGGCCGAGGTAGCGTCGACTGCATGAGCTTCCGGTACCGGCGTGGGAGGTGACCGTGCGGACTCGACCCGTGCTCGTCTACGACGGGGACTGCGGCTTCTGCACCACCTCGGTGAAGGTCGTGCAGCGACTCCTCGGTCCACGCTGCGTGACCGTCCCCTGGCAGTGGGCGGATCTGGAAGCGCTCGGTACGACGCAGCAGCGTGCTGAGCACGAGGTGCTGTGGGTGACCCCGGCCGGGCCGGTGTACGGCGGATCCGAGGCCGTCGCCAAGCTCCTTCTCCGTTCGCGGGCGGGATGGCCGGTGCTGGGGGCCCTGCTCACCCTGGCGCCGCTGAGATGGGTGGCCCACGGTGTGTACCGGCTCGTGGCGGACAACCGGCATCGTCTTCCCGGGGGCACGGCGGCGTGTGCGCTGCCCGCCCGCGACCCGAGGAAGGCGTGATCGCGAGCTCGGCGCCGCCCCTGGCCGAACCGACGCCGATCGTGTGCCGGCACAGGCTCCCGGCCCGGAACCCTGGCGCCGGCGAGCCCACGCGCAGGCCGGCGGACGGCCTCGTCAGGGCGGCCCCTCACCGCGCGTCCGTTCCTGGGCGAGTACGTCGGCCAGATCGTTCAGCCGGTCCAGGCCCCGCACCGCCTGCCCCGTGCGGTGGTTGTGCTCCAGACGGGCCCGGTGCCGGTCCATGAAGGCCCAGTAACCGGCCGTGTAGGGGCAGGCGTGTTCGCCGACCCGATCGGTGGGGCGGTAGACGCAGGGCCCGCACATGTCGCTCATCCGGTTGATGTAGGCGCCCCCGGACGAGTACGGCTTCGTGGTCATCCGGCCGCCGTCCGCGTACTGGGACATGCCGACGACATTGGGCAGCATCACCCAGTCGTAGCCGTCGACGAAGCACCGGTGGAACCAGTCCGTGAGCTCCGCGGGGTCCCATCCGCGCTGCAGCGCGTAGTTCCCCAGCACCATCAGCCTGGGGATGTGATGGGTCCATCCGGTGTCGCGCACCTGGGCCAGGACCGTGGCCAGGCAGCGTGCCCGTACGTCGTCCGCCTCCAGGTCGTTCCACCATCCGGGCAGGGGGGCGGTGTGACCCAGGACGTTGGAGTGCCGGTAGTCCTCGCCGAAGTACCAGTAGAGCTGCCACACGTACTCACGCCAGCCGGCGACCTGACGGACGAAGCCCTCGACGCTGTTGAGTGGAGCCCGGCCCTCCCGCCAGGCCGTCTCGGCCCGCTCGACGCACTCCGCCGGATCGAGGAGGCCGAGGTTGAGCGAGGAGGACAGCAGGCTGTGGCTCATCACGGGGTCGGCGGCGAGCATGGCGTCCTCGTACGGACCGAAGGTGCGCAGCCGCTGTTCGACGAAACGCTCCAGAGCGCGACGGGCCTCCGTGCGCGTGGCCGGAAACAGGCGGGGCCCGTCCCGGCCGACGAAGGAGACGCTGCCGTCCTTCTCCCAGCGGTCCAGATCCCGCCGTACCTCGTCGTCGATCGCGTCCTCACGGGGACGGTAGGGGCCGGGCACCGGCAATGTGGCTTCTTTGCGGGGCGGCGACTGCCGGTTGTCGTGGTCGAGGTTCCACCGGCCACCGGCGGGCCGGTCGCCCTCCATCAGCAGATCGTGCCCGTGCCGCACCCACCGGTAGAAGTCCTCCTGCCGCAGCCGCTCGCCGCCCTGCCCGTCGGCCCACGCCGTGAAATCCGTCGTCCGGACGAGGAAGCCGCGCGCCGGGCCCACCGTCACCTGCGGCAGGGAGCGGACGAACCGCAGGGCCGCGCGGGACGTCGGGTGATGCACGCTGACGGCGGAGTCGCCGACCGCTCGCGCGAGCCCCTGCCGGTAGGTGTCCGCCTTGACGTACGTGATCCGGTCGCCCAGCTCGGCCGCACGGTGCCGCATGGCCGACAGGACCAGATGGGCCTTGGCACGGTGGAAGCGGCGCCGCCGGAACACGGACAGCGCCTCGATCATCAGCAGCGGCGTGTCATCGCCGGGGCCGGCGTCGTCCGACGGCAGAAAGTGTGGTCCGAGCTGGTCGCCGAAAAGCCAGTGCGTCATGCGGCTCACCCTCCTCGGTCCGTGCCGCGAAAGCGCCCGACCCGGCGGTGCCACCCCACGAGCGATCGACAGGAGGGTCCGGACGGCCCGCCCGGGCACCCGTGCGGGGACGGCGGCCACCAGGGCGCTCGCGAAACCGGCTGTCGAGGGCTGCCGCGGCGGCGCGGGGCGGGGGAAGCGGGCCAGCCGGAAGAGGGGGGCGCGCCGGATCCCGCCGGGACGGCGGGCAGCGGGTCCGCCCGCAGGAAGACGGTGGAACGTCAACCCGCGCGGACATCGAGTTGCAGGTATCCGGTTCGATCGCCGAACGCATAGCGACGGCCGACCGGTGCGCCGGGGAAGGAGTGCTGCTCGGCATGGCCGTCTTGCGGCGCGGCGCCGCCTACGAACTCCCGGTGGACGACGGCAGCCGGGTCGACATCATGGAGTTCGGCTGGTCCAGTTGGGTCCCCTCGCGCACGACGGCCCGGGGCCGGCCCTGCGGGAGACGCTGCGTGTTCTGGCACGAGGCGCCGTCCGGGCGTTCACGGCGCGTGAGGCGGCCGTGGTCCTGCGCCGCGGGGCATGGGAGGCCGAGGAGGAGCTGGAGCAGCTGGTCGACCGGCAACTGCTGGAACCCCCGGCGGAGGCCGGTGACGGATACGCGTTCCTGCCGCTCACACGGCTCCACGCCCGGGAGCCGTGAACGACGGAAGGGGAGGGCAGGTGGTTCCGCCGTCCCCTCCCGCTGTATCCAGCGGCCTCCCGGAGCTGCTGCTCGGTTGCCTGCCCGCGCTCACGCGTCGCGCTTGCGGAGCACGAGCCAGCCGCCCACCGCCCCCGCGGCCGCCCAGAGCGCCAGGATCAGCAGGCCGGTCACCGGGCTGTACGGAGCGGCCGGGTCGAGGTTGACCCGCAGGGCGTACTGGCCGGCGCGGTCCGGCAGGTACCAGGCCAGTTCGCGCAGGCCCGGGATCTCGGCCAGGACGGGGGAGACGAGGAAGAGCACCGGCACCAGGAGGCCCATGGAGAGCATCTGGCTGCGGAGCATCGCGGTGATGCCCATGCACATGATGGCCAGGAGCGGGAAGTAGAGGGCGCCGGAGATGACCGCGCGGACGGTGCCTTCGTCACCGAACGCGACACCGTGTTCGCCCAGCAAGCTCTGCGAGGCGAAGAAGGTGCCGGCCGAGGCGACCGCTCCTGCCACGAGGGCCAGGGCCGCCGCGGTGGTCAGCTTGGCGCCGTAGAAGAGACCGCGCCGGGGCACGGTGGCCAGGGATGTGCGGATGGCACCGGTGTTGTACTCGTTGCCCACCACCAGGACCGCGAAGGCGATCACGACGACATGAGCGAAGAAGAGACCGTAGAAGCCGAGCTGGACCGGGTCGAAGCTCTCGGCGTCGGACTCGGCGGCGCCGACCGAGCCGCACACGCCTGCGCCGATGCCGATGAGGAGGACGGCGGACAGGGGCAGGGCCCAGGCGACCGAACGAACCGAGCGGATCTTCGTCCACTCCGAGTAGAGAACTGCGTTGACGGACATGTTCAGGCCACCTCTCCCAGGGGTCGTGCCGCGTATTCCACCGAGTCGGCGGTCATGCGCATGAAAGCGTCTTCCAATGAGTCCTCGACCTGCGACAACTCCAGGACGGGGGTTCCTTCGTGAGCGGCGATCCGGCCGACCTCGTCGGCTCCGACCGCGTACACCTCCAGGCTGTGGTCGGCGACGGACTCCACGCGCAGGCCCTTGCGTACCAGGGCCGCCTGCAGCCGCACCGGCTCGGTGGACCTCACCCGTACCCGGCTGCGTCCGTACTCCTCGGCGAACTTGGCCATGGAGACGTCGGCCAGCAGGCTGCCCTTGCCGATGATGATCAGGCGGTCGGCGAGCAGCGCCATCTCGGTCATCAGGTGGCTGGAGATGAACACCGCCCGGCCCTGCGCCGTCAGGTCCTTCAGGAAGTGCCGCAGCCAGCGGATGCCCTCGGGGTCGAGGCCGTTCACCGGCTCGTCCAGAATCAGCACCTGCGGGTCGCCGAGCAGCGCTGCGGCGATGCCCAGACGCTGGCGCATGCCCAGGGAGAAACCACCGATGCGCCGCTTGGCCGTGGCCGTCATGCCGACCTGCTCCAGCACCTCCTCGACCCGGGAGTCGGGGATGCGGTTGGCGCGGGCGATGCAGAGCAGGTGATCGCGAGCGGTCCGGCCGGGGTGGACGGCTCCCGCGTCCAGCAGGGCACCGACGTGCCGCAGCGGTTCGCCCAGGTCTTCGTAGGCCCGGCCCGAGATGAGCACCCGGCCTTCGGTCGGTCGGTCGAGACCGAGCATCATCCGCATGGTCGTCGACTTCCCGGCACCGTTGGGGCCGAGGAAACCGGTGACCACTCCGGCCTGTACCTGGAAGGTCAGACCGTTCACCACGGTCTTGTCACCGTAGGTCTTGACCAGACCTGTCACGTCGATGGCGGGTCCGGCTCCCGTATTGTTCGTGGATTCCTTGTCGCTCTTCATGTCCCTGAGTCAATCGTTTCACCGCGCGCAGCGGATCCCCCGGGGGCGGGAATCTCCTCCCTCCGGGGAGGGAGGAACCCGAGATGGCTGTCAGGCCACCGTTGACCACGCATCTCTCCGTCATGGCCAAGGGGCGTACCTACACCCGAGGCCTGCATCTGCTCATCGGCGCGGCCGTGGGACCGGTGTGCGTGCTGATCTATCCCGGCTTCTCGCCGTCCCTCCCACGGACCCTCATCGCCTCGGCGCTCGTCCCCCTGCCCGTCCTGCTGCTCCTCGGGATGCTGCCGGGTGTGCGGCGCGCGGAGGGGATCCAGGCCCGGCAACTGCTCGCGCCGACGGACGAGAACGAGATCAGCCTGGCTGGGGGGAAGGGTTTCGCCGCACGCTGGCGCACCAGTGTGTGGCTCGTCGCTCGGGTGTGGTGGGGGCTCCTCGTCGTGAGCGTTCTCGCCCAGCTGCTGTCGGTGACCGGGACCGTGGCGACCGTACCCGCGGCCGAGCAGACCCGCCGGGTCCTGGGACTCGACATTCCGGGGGGCCGCGAGCACATCTGGTACCTGGTGTTCGTCCCACCCCTGCTGCTGCTCCTCGGTGCCGTCCTCGTCGGCGCCGGGAAGCTGCAACTCGCGTTCGCCAAGAGGTTGCTGGGGCCGTCCGCCGCGGAACGGCTCGCGGATGCGGAGCGCCGGGCGGACGACCTGCTGGCCCGCAACCGGCTCGCCGGCGAACTGCACGACTCCATCGGCCACGCCCTCACGGCGACCGTCCTCCAGGCCAGCGCCGCTCGCGAACTGATCGATGTGAACAAGGACTTCGCGGTCCGCGCGCTGACCGCCATCGAGGAGGTCGGCCGGCGCGCCCTGGAGGACCTGGAGCGCACGCTGGGCTATCTGAAGGAGCAGGAGGAGGGCGGCACCGCCCATACGGCGGCTCCTACGCTGGCGGACATCGGCCCACTGCTGGAGGCGAGCCGCGCGGCGGGGGTGATCGTCACGTGCCGCGCGGCCGCGAGCTTCGAGGGGGTGCCGGGCGTGGTCACCCGCGAGGCGTACCGCATCCTTCAGGAGTCGCTGACCAACGCCATGAAGCACGCCCCCGGGTCGGCCGTGGACGTCGTTCTGGAGATAAGGGAGGAACAGTTGGAGCTTTCCGTGGCGAATACGCTGGTGGAGACAGCCGGGCAGACGTCAGGTACGGGGAAGGGCCTGCGCAGCCTGCGGGAGAGAGCCGCACTCCTGGGCGGCAATGCCGCTGCCGGAGCCGAGTCGGGGCGCTGGATCGTCAGCGCCTCCCTGCCCCTACGATTGGGATCCTGACATGACCATCTCTGTCCTGCTCGTCGACGACGAAGAACTCGTGCGGACCGGAATGTCCGCCATCCTCGGCAACAGCGACGGGATCACCGTCGTCGGCGAGGCGTCCGACGGTTCCGAGGTCGTCGCCAAGGTGCTGGAACTGCGGCCGGACGTGGTGATCATGGATGTCCGGATGCCCCGGGTCGACGGCATCACCGCCACCCGCGAACTGATGGCGACCGTCCCGGATCCGCCGCGCGTCCTGATGATCACCACCTTCGAGCGCGACGACTACGTCTACGAAGCGCTGCGGGAGGGGGCTTCGGGATTTCTGCTCAAGCGCTCCCGGCCGGCCGAGATCGTCCAGGCGGTGCACACCGTGGCCACGGGGGACTCGGTGCTCTTTCCCACCGCCATCCGCGGCCTGGTCTCGGGGAGGCTCAAGAGGGCCTCCAAGAGCGCGCTGGGCCACGTGCAGTTCACTGAACGAGAGGCCGAGGTGCTGCGCCTGATGGGGCAGGGGATGTCGAACGCGGAGATCGCGGCGGAGCTGTGTCTGGGGGTGCAGACGGTCAAGACCCACGTCAGCAGCACCCTCGCCAAACTGGGTGCCCGGGACCGCACCCAGGCCGTGGTGATCGCGTACGAGTCGGGCTTCCTGGAGGTCCGGTGAGGGCCGTGCTGGTGCACGAGGACGCTGCGGCGGTGTACGGCACGTTCGAGGGAACGCTGCAGGACGAGCGGCAGGTGTCACTGCGCTTCGCCGACTTCTTCACGTTCTCCGAGAACGGGACGTTCCGCAGCCGCGACACCTTCTTCTTCGCCCCGGTGGTCTGACGCCCGGTGGTCTGACGCCCGATGGTCTGACGCCCGATCGTCTGACGCAGAGGCAACGGCTGTGACAACGAAGCGCGGGTTCGGGAAGCGGTGGACGGCCCACATGGTGAGGGGGTGACGTGGACCGCGGACGACGGGTGGGCCGGCTCTTGGTGGAGCCTGCCCTTCGGCGGCCCGCCGTCCGGCGACAGCAGCCTCCTGTGCGCCGTCACACCGCGCCCGGCCCCCGCCGCCCCTTGTAGTTGATCTTCATCGTGTCCAGGTCCGTGACGGTGGAGCGCAGCTCGCCGTGACCGAGGCCCCGTTCCCGCAGCGTCGTCTGCGCGCGGTCCTCGGCGATCGCCGCCGCCATCTCGTCGCCGTCCTCGGCGTCCGAGGTCACCACGTACCGGAAACTGAAGTGCTTCAGCGCGGCGTCGTAGGTGAGCGAACCCTCCTCGGTGAAGCGCATGGCCGCGAGGCCGTGCTCCTCCACCTCCGCCAGCAACCGGAAGCGGTCGCTCTCCGGCAGCCCCTCCCAGGTTCCCCGCACGATCACCCGGTACGTGTGCTGCGTGCCCATCGTCCTGCCGTCCTCTGCTCGACACCCGTTGAAGACGAAGGGTACGACGGCAAGGATGGCGCGCATGCGGAATATCGTGGTCCTCGACGCCCCGTCCAACCTGGGGCTGAGGCCCCCGGCCCCCGGCACCGTGCCCGGTTGCTGCAAACTGGCCGGTGCGCTGCGCGAGCAGCGGATCGTGCAGCGCCTCGGGGCGTTCGAGGGCGGTGTCGTCGTCCCTCCGCGCTATGACCGCGGTGACTGGCAGGAGGGCGACGGGGTCTTCAACGCCGCCGCGCTCGCCCGTTACACCCGCACTCTCGCCGACCGTATCGAGGGCCACGTCAAGGCCGGCGCATTCCCGCTCGTCCTCGGGGGCGACTGCTCCATCCAGCTCGGCGCCACCCTCGCCCTGCGCCGCATCGGACGCTACGGGCTCGCCGCGATCGACGGCTCGGCGGACTTCCGGCACCCCGGCAACAGCACCCGGATCGGCGCCGCCGCCGGTGAGGAGCTCGCCCTCGCCACCGGGCGCGGCCAGGCGGACCTCGCCGACCTGGAAGGGCTCGGGCCCTACCTCAGGGACGAGGACATCCGGCTCCTCGGTATGCGCGACGGGGACGAGGACCGTGCCGAGCTGACCGCGCTGAAGATCACGCATGCGACGGTCGGGGAGATCAGGGAGCGGGGCGCCGACGACATCGCCCGCGCCGTGGTCCGGACGCTGGAGGTCCAGGCCCTGGACGGCTTCTGGGTGCACCTCGACGCCGATGCGCTCGACCCGGGCGTCATGCCCGCCGTCGACAGCCCCGACGACGGCGGGCTGCTCCCGGAGGAACTCGAACCGCTGCTGCGCACCCTGGTCCGCTCGCCGCACTGCGCGGGGCTCAACGTCACGATCTACGACCCCGACCTGGACCCCGACGGCAGTGCCGGCGCCCTGCTCGCCGACCTGGTCGTCGCCGCCCTCACCGGACCGGAGCCGGAGAAGTCGCCCCGGTGATCATCCGGGTCAACTGTGCCTCCCGCAGCGGGAAGACGACGCTCGTGGCCGCTGCGCCGGCGCATGCCTGACGCACCGGTCCACGACCCCGAGCAGACCGGCTTCGTCCTGCGGAACTGCGCGGAGGTGCCGACCGGGGACTTCCATGACGTCGAGCAGCTGAACGGTTCAGGCGTGCGCGTTCCGGTCGACGTACTCGAACACGGAGCCGTCCGGGTGCAGGGCGATCAGGTTGCGGCCTGCCGGGGTCGGCACCGGACCGGCGACGATCCTCGCGCCCACCCTCGTCAGTGCAGCATGGGCCTCGTCGACGTCCTTGACGGCGATCGTCGCGGTGACCTTCCGCAAGATCTCCAGCTCCGTCTCCGGGCCGCTCATCAGCAGAAAGCAGCCGATCGCGGCGACCGAGACCCCGCCGCGCTCGAAGCGCTGCGCCGGAGTGCTGGTCAGGCCCTCGTAGAAGGCCACCGAGGCCTCCAGGTCGTCTACGCAGATGCGCAGCGTGGTTCCCAGGATGTCCATGCCCATCAGGGTAGTTGGCGGCCCCCGGGGATGTGATCGATTCCCCGGCCCGGCCACCCACCGGGCGTCATGCCCGGCAGAGCACCTCTCCGTGCGGCACCATGAACCACCCGTCGGCCTCCTCGCCCCACGCGCGCCAGGCGTCCGCGATCTCCGTCAGCTGCCCGGGGCTCGCATGCCCGCCGTCCACCGCCAGCTTCGCGTACGCCGAGGCCGTCGTACGGTCCGCCCACAGGCCGCTCCACCAGGCACGGTCCTCCGGGGTGGCGAAACACCAGGCCGCGGCGGTCGGGGTGATGTCGGTGAACCCGGCCCGGCGGGCCCAGGACAGCAGCCGGCGCCCGGCGTCGGGCTCACCGCCGTTGGCGCGGGCCACCCGGCCGTACAGCTCCTGCCATCGCGTCATTCCCGCCGTGGCCGGGTACCACGTCATCGCCGCGTAGTCGCTGTCGCGCGCGGCCACGATGCCGCCGGGCCGGCATACCCGCCGCATCTCGCGCAGCGCCTGCACGGGGTCGCCCACGTGCTGCAGCACCTGATGGGCGTGCACCACGTCGAAGGAGTCGTCGGGGAAGTCCAGTGCGTGGACGTCTCCGGTGGCGAACTCGACGTTGTCCAGGCCGCGTCCGGCCGCCACCGAGGCCGCCTTGTCCAGGATGCCGCGGCCGGTGTCCACGGCGGTCACCCGGCCCGGTGCGACGAGTCCTGCGATGTCGGCCGTGATGGTGCCGGGCCCGCAGCCGACGTCCAGGACCGCCTGACCCGGGCGGAGTTCGGCGACCAGGTAGGCAGCCGAATTGGCGGCGGTCCGCCACTGGTGGGAACGCAGCACCGATTCGTGGTGCCCATGGGTGTAGACGGCGGTTTCCTCAGGCATGGCCGTACGTCCTCTCTCGGACTTCAGTCGCAAGCGGTGGAACGACAGTACGCCGCCATGTCGTATCTTGAGATGGACGTCTCACTATTCGGCACGTCTCGCTGTTCGGTATGTCGGCCCGGTGGGCTCAGAAGTGCATGGGGCAGTAGACCGTGAGCGCCTCCGGCAGTTTGTCGACCAGCAACTCGCCGTGCGAGTGCGCCACTTCACCGTCGTACGCGTAGGGGGTGCCCGGTGCGAGGCCGGAGATCCGCACCCTGCGCCGCCGTACCGCGGCGTGCACCGGTGAACGGGTCAGCGGCCCGGCGACGGCTGCCGCCAGGAGGCGCAGTCCCGGCGTCCGGCCGCCGTGCACCACCCGTACGTCCAGCAGTCCGTCCGCCAGGTTGTGCCGGCGGCCGGGGGCCGGGCCGACGCGCCGGAACAGCCCGTTGCCCACGAAGAGCAGCCACAACGGCCTTTTCCTGCCTTGGAGTTCGGCGGTCAGGGGGCGGGCGCCGCGCAGGGCCTCGGCTGCGGCCAGGACCCCTGCGGGCCAGCCGCCGATCCTGGGTGCCCAGTGCTCCCGGGTTCGTACCAGCTCCGGGTACACCCCGAGGCTGAAGGCGTTGAGGAAGTAACCGGGCGCCCCGTCCGGCCCCTGCGGTCCCGGCCGGAAGCGGCCCAGGTCGGCCCGGACCGCGTCCCCCGAGGCGAGTGCCGCCGCGGTGTCGTGCACCGTCTCGATGCCGAGGTCGTACGCGAAGTGGTTGAGGGTCCCGCCGGGGAAGACGGCGAGCGGCAGGCCGTGCGTCGCCGCCACGGCCGCCGCCATGTTGACGGTGCCGTCACCCCCGCAGACACCGAGCGCCTCGCTCCGGCCCGCCGCCTGCTCCAGGCACTCCGGCAGTTCGGCCGGGGCGCACACCGTCACCTCGGCCAGGGGCAGCACGTCCCGGATGAGGGCCGCCGCCGCGGGCGCCGAGCCCGACTCCCGGTTGACGACCACCGCCAGGCCCTGCCCGGCGGGCAGGGCCGGGGCCTCACCGGGCGGCCGGCCCGGGGCCGGCAGCTGTCCACGGGTCGGTACGACGCCCCGCAGCGCGAACGCCGCCCCCACGCCCAGCACCGCGCCGGCCAGTACGTCGCTCGGATAGTGGACGCCGGTGTAGACGCGGGACGCGGCCACGGCCGCCGCCACCGGCGCCACGACCGCACCCCAGCCCTTCGACTCGAGGGCGACACCCGTCGCGAACGCGGCCGCCGACGCGGCGTGCCCCGACGGGAAGGACGTGGTGAACGGCTGCCGCTTCAGCTGCCGTATCACCGGAACCATGTCCAGGATCGGGCGCTCCCTGCGTACCGCCCCCTTGCCCACCGTGTTGATCGCGGCGGAGGCGACGGCCAGCGAGGCGACCCCGCGCAGCGCCGCCCGGCGGGACCGCGCGCTGGTGCCCAGCGCCGCCATGCCCGCGGCGGCCCCGAACCACAGCAGCCCGTGATTGGCGCTGCGGCTCAGCCGGGGCAGGACGGGTTCGGCGCCGGGCCAATGTCTCTCGGCCACGCTCCGGAAGGCGGCCAGATCGCGCTCGTGGAGCCAGCCGCGCCAGCGGCGCGGCGAGGGAGGACTGCTCGGTGTGGGCATGGGACAGCGAATACCCTGGCGCCGGGCGGCGAATCAGGAGGCGCGCCCATCGCACCACGGAGTAATCCAAATATATCGGTACACATACGGCGAATCACTCCTGTGCCCTACCCCATCGCCGCGTCGCGTACGTTGCCCGGACAAGTTCCCTGCCGCTAGCCTGCGTTCGTTATTCCGGTCATTGGCCGGAGTGTCGAACACGATGGGTGGGCGAACATGGGACGACTCGTCCCTGCGGTGACCAGGGCGCTGGATGTACTCGAGCTGTTCCTCCAGGGCGAGGGAACCCTCTCCGCTCCCGAGGTGACGCGCA
This sequence comes from Streptomyces sp. B1I3, assembly GCF_030816615.1. Lineage (NCBI taxonomy): Bacteria > Bacillati > Actinomycetota > Actinomycetes > Kitasatosporales > Streptomycetaceae > Streptomyces > Streptomyces sp. B1I3. The sequence goes on along the minus strand of NZ_JAUSYD010000001.1, from coordinate 1,472,922 downwards.
AGCTCCAACTGCCACGAACCACCGTGCACGAACTGCTCACCACCCTCGCGGCCCGGTCCTACCTGGTCACGGTCCCCGGACAGCCGGGCCGCTACCGCCTCGGCGTGCGCACGTACCAGCTCGGCAGCCGGTACGCCGAACAGCTCGACCTGGCGGCGGAGGGCCAGCAGGTGGCCCGCGAGGTCGCCGAGACCTGTGGTGAGACGGTCCATGTGGCGATCCTGGAGGACACCGAGGTCATCTACATCGCCAAGGTGGACTCCACCCACGCGGTCCGCATGGTCTCGGCCGCCGGCCGCAAGCTGCCCGCCCACTGCACATCCGTCGGCAAGCTGCTGCTGGCCGCGCTCCCGGAGGCGGAGCTCGACGCACGCCTCGACGGACGCGAACTCGTCGCCATGACCGACAACAGCCTCACCGACGCCGCGGAGCTGCGGGCCGCGCTCGCCGTGGTGCGCAAGCGGGGCATAGCGGTCGAGCACCGTGAGTCCAATCCGGACGTGAGCTGTGTGGCCGCGCCGGTCCGGGACCGTTCCGGCCGTGTCGTCGCCGCGCTCTCTATCTCCGTACCGATGATCCGCTGGAGCGAGGAGCGCGAGGCGGAGCTCGCCCAGCTCGCCTCGGGCGGCGCCGACGCGCTGTCCGGCAGGCTCGGACACCACCGGGGGCAGGCGTGACGTCCGCCTGGGAGGTGGCCGTGCGTGAGCAGGCCGAGCTCGGCGAGGGCCCGACCTGGGACCCGGCGACCGGGCGGCTGATCTGGGTGGACATACTCTCCGCCCGCGTCCACACGTACGACCCGTCGACCGGGCGCCGCACGGTCATGACCACCGGACAGCACGTCGGTGCGGCCAAACCGCGGGCCGGTGGCGGGCTCGTCGTCAACCTGCGTGACGGCACGGGGCTGTACGACGCCGACGGGGCCTTCTCCTGGCTGGTCCACGACCCCGTCCCCGGGCGCCGGGGCAACGACGCGGCCGTGGCGCCGGACGGCGCCCTCTGGGCGGGCACCATGCGGTACGACGAACGCGAGGCGGGCGGCAGCCTGTCCCGGATCGCGCCGGACGGCACGGTGACGGTCGTCCCGGACGCGGTGACGGTCGGCAACGGCACCGGCTGGAGCCCGGACGGCCGGCTCATGTACTACATCGACACCCCGACGCGGCGGATCGACGTGTTCGACGTGGACGGTCCGCGCGTCGCGAACCGTCGCCCGTTCGTCACCGTGGAGCCTGACTCCGGATGGCCCGACGGGCTGACGGTGGACGCCGACGGCTGCGTCTGGGTCGCCTTCTGGGACGGTGCGGCGGTGCGGCGCTACACCCCTGACGGCCGGCCGGACCTGGTGGTGGGCCTGCCGGTGCGGCGGCCCACCGCGTGCGCGTTCGGCGGAGCGGACCTCCGTGACCTGTACATCTCCACCGCGCGGACCGGGCAGGACGCCCCCCATCCGCTGTCGGGTTCCCTGCTGGTGGTGCCGGACGCGGGGCGCGGTCTGCCGGGGACACCGTTCGCGGGATGACCTTCCGCACGCCCGCGGTGGCCGGGTGCGGGGGCGGGCCGCGGAGAACCTCCGTATAAAGGGGCCTGAGGGTGTCGGCAGGCGGAGGAGGGCCCTGGATGCACTCGAGCGAGCGGTCCCGTCCCGTCGGGGAGAACCACGGTCCGGTCCGGTACGGCCCCCCGGCGCCCGACCCCGGTCTTCCCGTCCTGCCCGAGCTCTCCGGCGTACTGGCCGCGTCGGCGGCCTGCCCCAGGCCCGAGCCACCCGGTGGCGGAACGAGCCTGCGGGAGGCGGCCTGCGCCTACTGGCACCGGCGGGGCCTGCACTGCACCCCGCAGGACATCGCCGCCGCCCCGGGCGCGCAGCCCCTCCTGCTCGCGCTGATCGCCGCCTACGGCGGAGACGTGCTCATGCCCCGCCCCTGCCCGGCCTCCTGGACGCCGCAGGCGCGCCTGCTCGGACGGCCCGCCTACCATGTGCCGACCCCGGCGGAATGCGGCGGCATCCCCGACCCGTACGCCCTGCTGGAAACCGTCCGCAGAGTGCGCGCGGAGGGCGGGAGGCCCCGGCTGCTCCTGCTCTCGGTCGTCGACGACCCGACCGCGACCGTCGCCCCGCCGGAGCTGGTCAGGGAGGCCTGCGAGGCCGCCGTCGCCGAGGGCCTGCACATCGTCAGTGACGAGACCTGGCGCGACACGCTGCACCGGCCCCACGACACCGTCCTGGTCAGTCCCGCCGAGATGTGCCCCGACGACGTCACCGTCCTCACCGATCTGGCCGGTTCGCTGACCCCCTCCGCCTGGCCGGTCGCCGTCGCCCGATTCCCGGCCGCCGCACGCGCGGCCGCCCGGCGCGCCCGCGTCCTCGACGTCCTCACCGCCCTCGGGGCCCTCGTCGCGGAACCCGTGGCCCGCGCGGCCGCGCACGCGCTGGGTGAACCCGAGGCCGTGACCGTCCGGAGCAGGCAGGCCGCCGCCCTGCACGCCCAGGTCGCCTCGGCCGCCCACCGGGCCGTGCTCACCTGCGGTGCGCTGGCCAGGCCGCCGCAGGCCGGCCGCCACCTCTACGCCGATCTCGGCCCGCTCCGTTCCCGGCTGGCCGACCGGGGCGTCACGGACTCCATGGAACTGGAGGAGTACCTGACGGAGCGACTCGGCGCCCCCGCCCCCGGCGGCCATCGGTTCGGGGACGAGCTGGGCGCGCTCCGGGTGCGGCTCGGTACCGGGCCGCTGCTCGGCTCGACCCCCCAGGAGCAGACGGAGTCCCTCACTGCGGTGGAGCCCTTGGAATTGCCCCATGTCGCCCGAGCACTGAGCATTTTCGCAGCAGCCCTCGACGAACTCCGATGACGGGAGCCTCTCGATGACGGAACAGACCGAGCGCTCGCCCGCCGGTGCCGGCCCCGTGCCCATCGGCAGCCCCGTCGACGCGCGGCGCCCGCTCGGTGAGCGCCGTACCTGGCCCCGCAGCTTCGCGGACCGCCTCACCGCTCCGCTCCCGGGTGTCAGGGGCATGACCCGCCTGGCGCGCGAGCGAGCCCTCCGGCCCAACGCCGAAGGGCTCCGGGGCATCCACCGGCTGCCCTACGCGCCCGCACCGCTGCCCGCCGTGGGCGTGGACACCACGGCGGTCACCTGGGCCGGACACGCCAGCTGGATCGTCCGCGTCGGCGGGCTCACCGTCCTCACCGACCCCGTCTGGTCGCGCCGCATCCTCGGCACCCCGGCCAGGATCACCCCGGTCGGCGTGGCCTGGGACGAGCTGCCCCCGGTGGACGCGGTCCTCATCAGCCACAACCACTACGACCACCTGGACGCCCCCACCCTGCGCAGACTGCCCAGGGACACCCCCCTCTTCGTCCCGGCCGGGGTCGGACGCTGGTGCCGGCGCCGCAGGTTCACCTGCGTCACCGAACTCGACTGGTGGGAGTCGGCGGAGCTGCACGGCGTCCGTTTCGACTTCGTGCCTTCCCACCACTGGTCCAAGCGCACCCTGCTGGACACCTGCCGTTCCCTGTGGGGCGGCTGGGTGATCGGCGACGGGCTGGGACAGCGGATCTACTTCGCCGGGGACACCGGTTACGGCCACTGGTTCCGGGAGATCGGCCGCCGCTACCCCGGACTCGACCTCGCGATGCTGCCGATCGGGGCGTACGAGCCGCGCTGGTGGCTCTCGGACGTGCACACCGACCCCGAGGAAGCCGTACAGGCCTACGAGGATCTCGGCGCCCGGGCGATGGCACCGATGCACTGGGCGACGTTCCTTCTTTCGGCCGAACCCGTGCTCGAGCCGCTGACCCGGCTCCGTACCGCCTGGCGCCGGGCCGGTCACCCCCGCGACAGCCTCTGGGACCTGCCGGTCGGCGGCTCCCGTGTCCTGGGCGCTTGAGACACGGAGCCGGCGGTCAGTGCGCGAAGCGAGTCCGCAGCCGCCGCCAGAGCGCCGGCGTCCCGCTGATCAGCAGCGTCAGGACGACCGCCGCGACCACTCCCTGCCAGGGCTCCGCGAAGAGCGAACCACCCAGGAGCCCGATCAGCTGGTACGTCACGGCCCACGCCAGGCACGCCGGCACGTCACCACGGGCGAACTGCCGCAGAGGCATCCGGCCGAGCAGGCAGGCCAGCATCACCGGAATCCGCCCGGCAGGCACCAGCCGCGACAGCACCAGCACCACCGTGCCGTGCTCCTCCAGCTTCTCCTGCGCCTGCGCCAGACGGTCCGGAGCGGCCCGTCCGGTGATCGCCTTCAGCCACCGCGAGCCGTTCTTGGACCGCACCCCGCGCTGCCCCAGCCAGTACAGGCATACGTCCCCGAGGAACGCGGCGGCCGAGGCCACACCGAACACCACGAGCAGGGCGAACGGTGACGTCTGGTGGAACGCCACCACGGCGGCCGAGCTCACCAGCGCCCCGGTCGGCACCACCGGCACCAGCGAACCCAGCGCCACGAACAGGAACAACGTCGGGTAGCCCGCGGCCTGCTGGGTCGACGCCGTCGGCAGCTGCCGCACCAACTCCTGTATCACCTACGGGCCTCCGGCCTCACATGCTCGCCGTGCCCCAGCCGGTGCACCGCCACCTCGGGCGCCACCAGCGCCGCGTGCCGGACGAATTCGTCCCCCGGGGAGTGGAACTCGTGCGGCCGGACCGCGTCCATCCCGATCGGCCAGTACGTGCCGTAGTGCACGGGCACCGCCGACCGCGGCGCCAGCAACGTCAGGACCTGGGCGGCGCGGGCGGCGTCGAGATGGTGGTGGCCCAGATTCGGGCCCCAGCCGCCGACCGGCAGCAGCGCCACGTCCACCGGCCCCACCGCTTCGGCCATGCCGTCGAACAGCCCGGTGTCCCCGGCGAAATAGGTGCGCGCCTCACCCTCTACCACGTACCCCAGGGCCGGGACGCGGTGCGGACCCACCGGAAGCCTCCGGCCGTCGTGCAGGGCCACGACCGCCCGGATCAGCACCCCGCCCACGCGGACCACGTCGCCCGGGCCGACCTCGGTGATCCGCAGCCTGCGCATCCGGCGCAGCACCCGCAGACCCGGCACGGCCCCGACGGCACCCCTCGGCACGATCAGCAGGCTGCCGGGAGCGAGGCGGGCCAGGGAAGGCAGGTGCAGGTGGTCGGAGTGCAGATGGGAGATCAGGACCGCGTCGGCCACCGCGGCCTCGGGCGGCGGAACGGCGCCCCGGCGCCGGCGCAGATGCGCGAAGCGCCGTACGAACAGCGGATCCGTCAGCACCCGGACCCCGGCGTCCTCGATCGTGCAGGTGGCATGCCCCCACCACGTGACCTCCACCGTCCCGCCTCCTCACCCGTGCCGCCGCTGCCGCCGTCCGCGTACGAGCGTAGGCCCTCCCGTTCGCATCGTGCCGGGCCCCCGGCCCTCGTCCAGCCTGTTCCGAACGCGCCGACCCATGCGTTCCGCGCCCCTGCCACGCCGGTGTGCTTCCTCCCGCCGGCTCCGATGCGGGCACGCGCGGGTACGGGAAGCCGCCCGATGGGTAGGATCCGGCCGCGACGCCCGTGCGGGGAGGGGCAGGCACGGCGGGCGTCGCCGGCGTCGTACGGGTAGAGGCCGCCTCCGGGTACGGCGGTTCCCGGCCACCGGACGGCGTCCGGACCGGCTGTGAAAGGCTGGGCGCGGGCCCACGCCGACACCTGGGCCCGGACGTGAGGTGGAACGGCGTGGTTGACGGGCGATGGCGTACGGCGGGAAGCACCCTCCTGCGCGTGGTCGCGGTGTGGGCGGTCTCCACGCTCACCATGCTGGCGCTCGCCGGCATCCTGCCCGACTTCCAGCTCCAGTCCGGCGACGGCGACAGCGTCACGAGGACCGCGTTCACCGCGGCCTGGGGCGCGGGTGCCTTCGGCCTGCTCTCCGCCCTGGTATGGCCCGTCCTGGTCAGGGCGCTGCTCATCGTCCCCGCCCTGGTGCTGGGCGGGCTCGTCTTCTTCCTCAACGGGTCGCTGCTGCTGCTCGCGCTGCGGCTCATCCCGGACGGGCGTGGGGCCGCCGACCCGGAGAACGCCGTCGTCGTGGCGGCCGTCATGTCCGCCGTCGCGTCGGCGACCTCCACCGCCCTGGCGGTCCGCGACGACGACGCCTACCGGCGCAGGCTCTCCCGCCTCGCCGACCGCCGCCGCCGGCGCAGCGGGACGCCGGGGACCGCGGACGGCGGGCGCGGCGGACCGCCCGGCATCGTGTTCGTGCAGCTCGACGGAGTGGGCCACGACGTCCTCGCGCGGGCGGCGGCTGCCGGCCTCATGCCCACGGTGGCCGCCCGGCTGGCCGACGAGGCGGGCCACCGGCTCACGCCCTGGACCACGGACTGGTCGAGCCAGACCGGCGCCAGCCAGCTCGGCATCCTGCACGGCAGCAACTTCGACGTGCCCGCCTTCCGCTGGTACGAGAAGGAGACCGGCACCGTCATGGTCTCCAGCAGGCCCGCCAGCGCGCTGGAACTCCAGCGCAGGGCCATCGCCCGCACCCACGACGGCGGCCTGCTCACCGTCGACGGGGCGAGCCGGGGCAACCTCTTCAGCGGCGGCGCCGACCAGCTCGCCCTCGTGCTGTCGATGGCCGCCAGGCTGGGAAAGGGGCGCCGCTCGCGCGCCGGCTACTTCGCCTACTTCTCCGACCCCGCCAACGCGGTCCGCACCGCTCTCTCCTTCGTCGCCGAGGTGGTCCGCGAGGTCTGCCAGTCCACCAGGGCCCGGGTGCGGAGGGTGACGCCCCGGGTCAAGCGCGGTGGGCTGTACCCGTTCATCAGGGCCTTCGCGACCGTCGTCGAACGAGACGTGGTGGTCGCGGCCGTGATCGGCGACATGTTCGCGGGCCGCACGGCCGTCTACGCCGACCTCGTCGCCTACGACGAGGTGGCCCACCACTCCGGTCCGCACAGCAGGGACGCGGAGAAGGTCCTCCAGCGCCTCGACCGCTCGCTCGGCCTGATCACGGACGTCGCCGAGCACACCCCCCGGACCTACCGGATCGTGCTGCTCTCCGACCACGGCCAGAGCCCGGGGGAGACCTTCGCCGGGCGTTACGGACTCACGCTCAAGGACCTCGTACGGGCGGGATGCGGGCTGACCGTACCCCGCCGGGCGCAGCGCACCCGCAGTGCCTCCGAGGCCCGGGACGCCGTGCGCATCGCCCTGCACCGGCCGGTCGGCGACAAGGAGGCGGAACACCCCGCCACGGCGTCGGACCCCGTCGTGCTCGCCTCGGGCAACCTCGGGCTGCTGTCCTTCCCCGACATCGAGGGACGGGCCTCGCGCGAACAGCTCGACCGCCGCCACCCGGCACTGCTCAGCACGCTCGCCGACCACCCCGGCATCGGCTTCCTGCTCGTACGGAGCGAACGGCACGGTTCCGTGGTGCTGGGGCACGGTGGCGCCGAGGTCCCGGTGTCGGAGCTGAGGGACGACGAGGGGCCGCTCGCCGGATACGGGCCGGGGGCAGCGGATGCGGTGCGGCGCACCGACGGTTTCCCGCACGTCGCCGATGTCATGGTCAACTCGATGTACGACCCCGACACCGGACGCGTCCACGCGTTCGAGGAGCAGATCGGCTCGCACGGCGGGCTCGGCGGCGCACAGTCGCGGCCCTTCCTGCTCTGGCCGCGCACACTGACGGACCCGCTCGACGCCATGGCGGCGGATGCCGCACCGGGGGAGGCGATACCGGCCGAGCCGGTGGGCGCCGAGTCCGTGCACCGCGTGCTGGCGCGCTGGCTGCAGGAACTCTCCGGGCCCCAGGTACCTCTGCTGCCCGAGAGCTACATGGGTCCCGGGCCGGCGGACGAACCTTTCGCGACCGTGGTCGACGCGGTGCCGGGCCCGGACAGCACGGTGCCGGGCCTGAGGGACGCCGTGCCGGGCCTGAGGGACGGTGTGCCGGGCCTGAGGGACGGTGTGCCGGGGCCTGAGGGACGGTGTGCCGGGTCCGAGGGACGCCGTGCCTCACCCGGACGGTGCGGTACCGGGGTCGGGGGACACCGTGCCGGGCGAGGAGGTCGTCGTGCCGGGCGAGGGGGACGTCGTGCCTGGCGCCCGCGGCTGAGGGGTGCGGGTCACGCCGAATCGCGGCGTACCAGGGTCGGCTGGAAGATGACGGACGGTGCCGGCCCGCCCGGCTTGCCGATCTGCTCCAGCAGGAGCCGGGCCATCTCCGCCGCCATCTCCTCCACCGGCTGCCGCACGGTCGTCAAGGGCGGGTCGCAGGCCACCGCGGCGCTGCTGTCGTCGAAGCCCACGACCGCCACGTCCGAGGGCACGTCCCGGCCCGCCCGCAGCAGCACGGGCAGGGCACCCAGCGCCATCAGGTCCGAGGCGATGAACACCGCGTCCAGATCCGGCCGCTCGCCCAGCAGCCGCCGCATCGCCGAGGCCCCGCCCGCCTGGGTGAAGTCGCCCTCGGCGCTCACCACGTCCTCGACGCCGTGCCGGGTCAGCGCATCCAGGAAGCCGGTCAGCCGTGCCCGCCCCGCGGGCATGTCCTGCGGGCCCGCGACCGTGGCGACGCGCCGCCGCCCCAGGGACACCAGGTGGTCGGCGGCCAGCTGCGCCCCCGCGCGCTGGTCGGCCTCCACGTAGGTCAGAGGCGAAGGACGCCGGGGCCTGGCGGCCAGCACGGCGGGCAGCCGGGTGTCACGGAGGAGGCCGGGCAACGGGTCGTCGCCGTGCGACGAGATCAGCACCACCCCGTCGACATGGCCCTGGCGCAGGTAGGAGAGCAGCTGATTGCGCGAGGCCTCGTCGTCGGCCAGCATCAGCACCATCTGGATGCCTGCCGGGCGCAGGACCTCGAGCAGTCCGGCGACCACGCGCCCGAAGTGCGGGTCGGAGAACATCCGGCCGACGAACGGCTCGGAGTCCGGGCGCCGTTCACGCTCGGACACGACCAGCGCGATCGAGTCGGTCCGCCGGGTCACCAGTGAACGAGCGGCACGGTTGGGGACGTAGCCCGTGGTGGCCACCGCCTCCTCCACGACCTGGCGCAGGGCCGGATCCACCGTGGGAGCGCCGTTGATCACCCGCGAGACCGTGGCCCGGGAGACGCCCGCCACCGCGGCCACGTCCTCCAGGGTGGCTGGGCGCAGGGGCGGCGGGACGTCGACAGTCATGCAGTCTTTATACCGGGTGGCCCGAGGGGGGCGTGGAGGGTCCCGGCACGTCAGCGCCCTGCCGGTGGTCACACGCCGGCGCCCTGCCCCGGAGGCCGGGGTGCGGGGAGTTCGGCCAGGGCGGCCAGCTGGTCCCGGCGCGCGGCCACCAGCGCCCGGGCCCGTTCCCTGGCCTCGGCGTCGCCGCCCGCCGCCGTCTCGGAGCGAGACACCTGCTGCGACTGCCGCAAGTGCTCGCGGACCTGGTCCACGAGCAGCCGGTCGAACGGCGCGCCCACGGTCGTACGGGCCCGCTCGAGGTCCGTGTCCGTCACCATGCCCGGCATGTCGTGCCCCTCGTGCACATCGGTGTCCGGCAGTCCCATCCGGTCGCGCAGGTGGCGCAGTGCCGTCAGCTCGGCGGCCAGGGCTGTACGCAGGCCGGCCGCCCAGGGGCGCAGCCGGGGGTCGGCGGTCCGGTGCGCCGCGAGGGCCAGCAGGGACAGGGCCCGTTCGTCCATGGGAACCATCAGCTGGACCCACGCGGAGTCGGTCGGGTTCCCGGTACCGGGTGTCGAGGGGGCGTGTGCTCCGGTCCTCGGGCCGGCCCCGGGAACGGCTTCAGGCCCGGCGGAGCAGGACGTCGCAGCGGTGAGGAGCAGCAGGAGGGGGACGAGGATCGACGCCGGGAGGTGGGAAGCCGCCTTCAATGCAGTGTCCTTGGGTGGGGTGCCTGTCCGGAGCGCGTGCTCCGGACAGGCACCGGTGGTGGCCGTGTGGACGGACGAGGGGTCAGGGAGTGCCGTTGGCACCGCACTTGATGATGGCGTTGATGCAGTCGCGCACCCGCTGCGCCATTTCCGCCTCGGGCCAGACGTTGAAGAAGTCACCGTGCATCGTGTAGCCGCGCCCCGATGCCAGTCTGAAGCGGGCCGGGTCGCCGTTGACCGGGTAACGCAGGACCTGACGCAGCTTGGGTACCGGGACGGGGTGGGTGGACGGGCAGGCCCCACCCACCGGGTAGGCCATGTGACTCTTGTGATCGGCCGAGTCCAGGTCCCGGCCGTTCCAGCACTGCGGGAAGTCCAGATAGGACTCCATCATCGAGCCGGCGGGGCAGTTGACGAAGTCGTGGGACGGGTTCACCTCGCCGTGGTGCAGACACGACCAGCGGGAGATCGTGTTGTCGTCGGGGCCGGTCGCCTTGGCGTTCCCCGCGACGATCCGCAGACCACGGGGGAAGGGCCGGATCGTCCGGATGATGTCGTCCCGAACGCCCTCCCCGAGGTAGTAGAAGGTGGTGCCGGTGGGCTCGACCTCCTTGTTGCCGTCGTAGAGGGTGGGCACCCAGTACGAGGACAGGTCGGTGGCCGGCGCGCAGCTGGTGCCGGCCCTCTCCAGGGACGCCAGGTCGGAGCGGGCGTTCGTGGAGACGTTGCCGAAGAAGCTGTGCATGTGCGAGGCGCCCGGCAGGTTGGGCAGCACGATCGGGTCGTCGGGGGCCCGGTGCGTGTAGGGGCACTCGGCGAGGAACTCGGCGACGCGCACGACGTCGGCCGCGGCCTTCGGCGCGTTCTGCGGGCTCTGCTCGGCGGCCGCGTTGCCCACCTGTGCGTGGACGAAGGACAGGGCGAGGGCGGCGGCGGCGAGCCCCGCGATTCTGTAGCGCCACGGCGGCAGGGTCCTGCGACCGCGGTGTTCGCTCGTGCGTCGGTTGCGGAAGAGCACGGCACTCCTGACTGAGGAAGTGGGGTTCCTTGACCGGTCGTCCGATCACGGTAGAGAGCGCTCTCTCGCCCGAAAGTAGAAGCGTGACCCAGGCATGTCAAGTGTGCGGACGCCACCCCTAACTACCTGCAAATTGAATGGACTTGGCGCAGGTGGATATGGGAGAGCGCTCTATCGCCAACGTGGTGGGAAGTGTGGCCGAAGGCATTGTCAGTGGTGGGCGGCAGGATGGTGGCCATGACGACGAACTCAGCTGTCGCGCTCGCCGACGCCGCCGCCTATGCCGCCGCGGTGGAGCAGGCGACGCAGGCCGCCGCCGCGTACTACGCAACGGGCGAGAGCACGCTCGACGACGACGCGTACGACCGGCTGGCGCGGGCGATCGCGGCCTACGAGCAGGAGCATCCCCATCAGACGCTGGCCGCCTCGCCGACGGGAAAGGTCGCGGGCGGCGCCGCCGTAGGAGACGTGCCCCACACGGTTCCGATGCTCTCGCTGGACAACGTCTTCTCCGCCGACCAGTTCGTCACGTGGACCGCTTCCCTGGAACGCCGGATCGGCAGACCCGTCACGGCCTGGAGCGTGGAGCCCAAGCTCGACGGTCTGGCCGTCGCCGCGCGCTACCGGCAGGGCCGTCTGGAGCAGCTGATCACCCGTGGGGACGGGACGGCGGGCGAGGACGTCTCGCACGCGATCGGTACGGTGCTCGGCCTTCCCGGGCAGCTGGACGCTCCCGTCACCCTCGAGGTGCGCGGCGAGATCCTCATGACCGAGGAGCAGTTCGAGCAGGCCAACACGGCGCGGACGCAACACGGCGGCGCCCCCTTCGCCAATCCGCGCAACGGCGCGGCGGGCACCCTGCGTGCCAAGGACCGGCCCTACCGCGTCGAGATGACCTTCTTCGCCTACGGCGCGCCGGCGCTGCCCGGTTCGGGCGGGTCGACCACCTCCCTGGCCGAACTCCCGCACAGCAAGCTGCTGGAGTACGTCGCCGGGCTCGGCGTGCACACCGCGGCGGACACGGCGGTGGCGCCGCGCACCGTCTCCACGGTCGAGGAGGTGCAGGCCCGGGTCGAGGAGATCGCCTCGCTGCGCGCCTCGCTGCCCTTCGGCATCGACGGCATCGTGATCAAGGCGGACCTCGCGGCCGACCAGGCCGACGCCGGCTCCGGGACACGGGCCCCGCGGTGGGCCATCGCCTACAAACTCCCGGCCGTGGAGAAGGTCACCCGGCTCCTGGACGTCGAGTGGAACGTCGGCAGGACGGGCATCATCGCGCCGCGCGCCGTGCTGGAGCCCGTGGAGATCGACGGATCCACCGTCAGCTACGCCACGCTGCACAACCCCGCCGACATCACCCGCCGCGATCTGCGCCTGGGCGACCAGGTGATGGTCTACAAGGCGGGTGACATCATCCCCCGCATCGAAGCGCCCGTGGCGCACCTGCGGACGGGTGACGAGAAGCCGATCGAGTTCCCGCAGACCTGCCCGCAGTGCGGCTCGGAGATCGACACGAGCGAGCAGCGCTGGCGCTGCGTCCGTGGCCGCGACTGCCGCCTGGTCGCCTCCGTGTCGTACGCCGCGGGGCGCGACCAGCTCGACATCGAGGGCCTCGGCGGCACCAGGGTCGTCCAGCTCGTCGAGGCGGGCCTCGTCCAGGACCTCGCCGATCTCTTCACGCTCGAACGGGAGCAGCTGCTCTCGCTGGAACGGATGGGCGAGACCTCCACGGACAAGCTGCTCGCCGCCATCGACACGGCCCGGGGCCGCCCGCTCTCCCGCGTCTTCTGCGCCCTCGGCGTCCGCGGCACGGGCCGTTCCATGTCCCGCCGCATCGCCCGCCACTTCGCGACGATGGACCGGATCGTCGCCGCCGACGCCGAGACGCTGCAGCAGGTCGACGGCATCGGCAAGGAGAAGGCCGCGGCGGTCGTCACGGAACTCGGGGAGCTTGCGCCGCTGATCGGCAAGCTGGTGGCGGCCGGGGTCAACATGACGGAGCCGGGAGCCACTCCTCCGCCGGAGCCCGGGGCCGCTGCGGAGGGCGAGGAAGGAGCCGGGGACCGGCCGGGCGGGCTGCCGCTCGACGGCATGACCGTGGTGGTCACCGGCGCCATGACCGGCGCCCTGGAGAAGCTCTCACGCAACGAGATGAACGAACTGATCGAGCGCGCCGGCGGGAAGTCCTCCTCCGGCGTCTCCAAGCGCACGAGTCTGCTGGTGGCCGGGGAGAAGGCCGGATCCAAGCGGACCAAGGCCGAGGACCTGGGCGTCACGATCACCTCGCCGGACGCGTTCGCGGAGCTGATCTCGGACTTCCTGACTCCGCAGGTGTGACAGGGACACGAGACGGTGAGGGGCGGGCGCCCGTTGGCTCCCCCTGCCGGGTCGGGCGGGCGCTCGTCGGCCCCTACCTCGTCGTCCTTGGAATCATCGAAGCAGTGGCGTTCCCATGCCCGATATTGCATAGTGAGGGTTCGGTCATGCCTCGCTATCAGCGGGTCAGTGAGTGGTGAGCGGCTGCGGCGTCAAGCCGGGGGCGAGGGGCGATGCGTTCTGTGCGCGACGGACGGCGGCGCGGCCGGCCGGTCCACTTGGGGCATGGCGGGCACGCCGATGAGGCGCACCACCACGGAGCCTCACGTGGGCTGGCCATCGATCTGGGCAGCTCGGCGGCGCGGGCCTGGGTTCCCGGGCAGGGACTCGTCCCGGGTTCCTCATGGGACGACGGGACCGGCCGGCCGGTCCGGCGTGGCCGCATCGTCGACCCGGAGGCCTGCGGCAGGTTGCTCCGGCGCCTCGCCGACAGAACGCTGGGCGAGGACCGTCACGGCAGCGTGATCGTCCTCAGCCATCCGGTGCTGGCCGGACCGGAACACCGCGGCCTGGCGAGGGAACTGCTCGAGGCGCTCGGTCCGTCCGGCGTCGTGGTCCTCGACAGTGCCCGGGCAGCCGCGGCCTGTACCGGGCCGGGCGCCGGGGGGCCGCTGCTCGTCGTCGACATGGGCGCCGAGCTGACCGAGGTCACGCTGCTCGTCGACGGGCTGGTCGCCGACGCCCGCCAGGCCGAAACGGGCCTGAGTGACCTGGAGCCGGCCGCGCTGCCTGCGGAACTCGTCCGGAACGTGCTCGACATGATCATGGGCATGTGGCGGCAGGACAAGCACGGAGCGGTACGTGGCGCGTTGCGCCGGGGCCCCGTGCTCACCGGAGGCGGTGCGCTGCGCCCCGACGTCACCCACCGGATCGCGGGACGCCTGGGGGTGCGGGTGCGTCTCGACGAGGACCCCTCGACCGCGGTCGTACGGGGTGCCGGGCTGATCCTGGCCTCCGTACTGCACCACGCCGGTACGCCTGCGGCGTCCGCACTCCCGGGCCGGCTGAGGTGAGCCCCTTCCCGGGGGCGCCCCGGGGAAACGCGCCCCCAGGGGGGCGGCCGGGCGCCCGGGTGCGCGACGCCTTCGCCGCGCTCCTGCTCGCCGTCCTCATCGTCGTCGGCGGCGCGCCCGCCGACTACGCCGTCCTCCCCGTCCGGGGACTCACCGGGCACGCGCCCGGGGCCGCACTTCCTGGACCTGAGCTTCCCGGGTCAGCGCCCGGGCCCGCACCGGCGAACACCGCCACCGTCATCACGGCCCTCGCGTCGCCGACAGCCGGCGCCGCCCTCGCGGCCGGCACCCGGAGTGACCGGCGCTCCGTCCCGCCCGGCCTCGTCGTTTCCGCGCCGGCCGAAGCGGCGGCCTCTGCGTGGCCGGCCGAGACCGCGCCGGCGCCCGGCCCCCGCGCAGGATCCGACCGCCCGCACGCCCCGCAGCACTTCCCCCCGCCCGGCCACGGCGCGCTGCCGCCTCGCGCCCCCGCCCTGCTCGTCCCGCGCGCCGTGCGCCGGGGGGTGGCAGGCGCCGTGTTCCGCGCCCCCGGCCGCAGCAGGACGAAGCTGCCCGGGGTGCGGGGCCCTCCCACGGAGAGGGCCGGTCAGCCGGCCCTTCGCCGGTCCTGCTCCACAGACCCGTCGTCCCGCACCCTCTGAGAGGAGGGCGGACGACGCCCTCCCGGAGGAATCCCCATGACTCGCGCCACCACGGTGCGAGCGGTTCTGGCTGCCGCCGTCCTGCTCGCCTCCGTGTTCATCACGCTGACCATGTCACCCAGACTCGGCCTGGATCTCCAGGGCGGCACCCGGATGGTGCTGCAGGCGAAGGACTCGGACACCGCGAAGGCGGACCGCGACAGCACCGAACGCACCCTGGAGGTGCTCCGCCGGCGCATCGACTCACTCGGCATCACCGAACCGACCCTGACCCGCTCCGGCGAGAACCGGATCATCGTCGAACTGCCCGACGTCCAGGACCCGCGTGAGGCCGCCGATGTGCTCGGCAGAACCGCCCAGCTCGGCTTCCACGCGGTCCAGGGGCCGGGGACCGCGCAGAAGCAGGAAGGGAGCACGGAAGGCAGGACGGCGAAGGCCGGTCCGACGCTGCCCGACGAACAGGGCGGTCTGCTCGCTCTCGGCCCCGTGCGGCTGTCCGGCGCAGGCGTCGAGGACGCCACCGCGGACTTCGACGCCCAGCAGGGTGCGGGATGGACCGTGTCGCTCGACTTCCACGAGAACGCGGGCAAGCAGTGGACGGCCCTGACCGCGGAGGCCGCCTGCCACCCGGCCGGAGACGAACGGCGCCGGGTCGCGATCGTCCTCGACGGGAAGGTCATCTCCTCCCCCCAGGTCGATCCGTCGATCGGCTGCAAGGTGGGCCTGCCCTCCGGATCCACTCGGATCACCGGCTCCTTCAGCGCCGCCGAAGCCCGGGACCTCGCCCTGCTCGTCAAGGGCGGCGCCCTCCCCGTCCCCGTGGAGGTCGTCGAACAGCGGACCGTGGGCCCGACCCTCGGCGCCGCCGCCATCGACGCCGGCGCCCGGGCGGCCCTCATCGGGGCCGCGGCCACCGCGCTCTTCATCACCTTCATGTACCGGCTCTTCGGCGGGCTCGCCGCCCTCGCCCTGGCCGCCTACGGCGTGATCTCGTACGCCGCGCTCGTCGTCCTCGGAGTCACCCTCACCCTTCCCGGCCTCGCCGGGTTCGTCCTGGCGATCGGCATGGCGGTCGATGCGAACGTCCTCGTCTTCGAACGGGCCCGCGAGGAGAGTGCGGCCCACCCCAGGCGTTCGCTGCGCTCCGCGCTGACCGCCGGATTCCGCAACGCCTGGAGCGCGGTCGCGGACTCCAACGTCACCACCCTCATCGCCGCCGGCCTGCTCTTCCTCCTCGGCTCCGGACCGGTCAAGGGCTTCGGTGTCACGCTCGCCATCGGCGTCATCGCCTCGATGTTCTCCGCGCTCGTCGTCGCCCGCGCGCTCACCGAGACGGCGGCGGGCAGCCGCTTCGTCCGCGACTACCCGGGTGTCAACGGCATCGCCCGGCCGGGCCGGATCCGGACCTGGCTGAACAGCCGCGACCCGCACCTGTTCCGGTCGCCCCGCCGCTGGCTGACGGTCTCGGCGGCCCTCGTCGCGGTCGCCGTCCTCGGCATCGTCGTCCGCGGCGTCGATCTCGGTGTGGAGTTCACCGGGGGACGGCTCGTCGAGTACTCCACCGGCCGGCCCGTGGACGTCGACACCGCCCGCGAGGCCGTCGCAGCCGCAGGATTCGGTGCGGCCGAGGTCACGACCGCGGGCGAGAGCGACCTCTCCGTACGGGTCGGGGAGCTGGACGACGACGGGGAACACGCCCTGCGGGCAGCACTCGCCGCGGAAGGGGGTGAGGCCACCAAGATGCGGGACGAGCTGATCGGCCCCAGCCTCGGTGACGAACTGCGGCGCAACGCCCTGATCGCCCTGGCCGTCGCCGTGTTCGTCCAGCTCGCCTACCTGGCTGCCCGTTTCCGCTGGACGTTCGCGGTGGCGTCGGTCGGCGCACTGGTCCACGACGTCGTCATCCTGATCGGCGCCTTCGCCTGGCTCGGGCGTCCCGTCGACGGAATCTTCCTGGCCGCCCTGCTGACCGTCATCGGCTACTCGGTCAACGACTCGGTGGTCGTCTTCGACCGGGTGCGCGAGCTGTGGGGCAGGAACCGTCGTGCACCGATCGCCGACATCGCCGGCCGGGCCGTGCTGCAGACCGTGCCGCGCACGGTCAACACCGGCATGGGCGCGTTGTTCATCCTCATCGCCCTCGCGGTGCTGGGCGGGGACTCGCTCGCCGACTTCGCCCTCGCCCTGCTCATCGGGATCTGCGTGGGGACGTACTCCTCCGTCATGACCGCCGTCCCGGGAGCGCTCGTCCTGGAACGGAGCAGCAAGGCCCCGCCCCCGGCCCGGAAGCGGGGCCCGGGGCGCCCGTCATCCGGATCCGCCCGGCGGCCCGGCAAGTCGCTCGACAACGGGGCGCGGGTGTAGCGCACCGGTCCGGCCTGCCGGGCCCCGCCGGTCCGGCCTGCCGGGCCCCGCCGGGCCGGCAGGCCGGACCGGTGCGCCGGAGGCAGAGGCCGGGCGGGCCCGTCACGCCATGAGCGCGTGCAGGTGCTCGGCGGTGGCCCGGTCGGCCGGCAGGAAGGTCTCGATGGCGAGTTCGGCCACGGTGACGTCCATCGGTGTGTTGAACGTCGCGATGGACGAGAGGAAGGAGAGCTCACGCCCGCGGTGGCTCATCCGCAACGGCAGCGCGAGCGACGGCAGCCCCGCGCCGGCCCCGGCCGCCCCGCCCGCCGCCCGGTCCTCCGGCGGCCCGGACACGGGGTAGGCCGCCACCTCGTCGTACAGCGAACGGAGTTCGGGGGAGCGGTGCAGGGCGATCTGGCGCGCCATCTGCGCCAGCAGGTCGGCACGCCACTCGGGCAAATTCAGAATGCGGGGGGCCAGGCCCATGGGGTGCAGGGTGATCCGCATGGCGTTCAGCGGCGGGGCCAGCAACTCCGGCGAGACGCCCTCCAGCAGCAGCTGCATCCCCCTGTTGGCGGCCACCACCGTGTACGTGGCGTCGACGACGAGGGCCGGATACGGCTCGTAGCCCTGGAGGAGCCGCTCCAGGGCCTCGCGTACCGCGTCCATCGCCGGGTCGTCGAGCGCCGTCTGTCCGAAGCGGGGCGCGTAACCGGCCACCACCAGCAGGGCGTTGCGTTCCCGGACCGGGACGTCGAGGTGCTCGGCCAGCCGCAGGATCATCTCCTCGCTGGGACGCGCGCGGCCCGTCTCGACGAACGAGATGTGCCGGGCCGAGGAATCCGCGCGCAGGGCCAGCTCCAGCTGGCTGATCCGCCGTTGCTCCCGCCAGCCGCGCAGTAGCGGCCCTACCCCCGTGTCGAGCGCGACAGTCGTCATGGGAAGACCGTAGCGTCACGGTCACTGCTGTCCGCAACGCCCCACACAGGAGCCACTCATGCCCCCTGAGCCGCTGTCCGCGCACGACATCGAGACCGGGCTGCGTGACCTGCCCGGCTGGCGGCTGGAAGGGGACCGGATCACCCGCACCTACCGGCTCCCCTCGCACTTCGCCGCGGCCGCGATGACCGTCCACGTCGCCCGGATCCAGGACGAGCTCGACCACCACTCGGACCTGACCCTGGGCTACGACACCGTGCGCCTGGCCGTGAACTCGCACGACGCGGGCGGCAAGGTCACCGGCAAGGACCTGGCACTCGCCCGGCGGGTGGAGGCGGTCGCCGCGGGGCACGGCGCGCAGTAACCGCACCCGGGACGACGGACCGGCGCCACGTGTCAGAGCGCCGGTCCGAAGCGGGGATGAGCGGCGAGCCAGCGCACGTAGCTGTCGCTCCGCCGCACCGCCTGCGCGTACGCGGAGCGGGTGTGCCCGCTCACCGCACCGGCCGCGGCTTCGGCGGCGGGGGACCGAGGATGCCTGCCCAGCAGATGGCGCCAGCTCAGTGGCGAGCCGGCGACGGGGCGGGTCACCACGCCGGGCGTCGGCGGGAACGTGGCCCGGCACAGCCCGATCGCGCGGCCCACCTGGACCAGGTGGACCACGGAGGAGGTGTCGGTCTCGTAGACCGACACGGGGGTGAAGCCCGCCCGCGCGCAGGCGGTGGCGAAACAGTCGGCGAAACAACCGTCGCCCGGCACGTCGGCCCAGCACTCGCCCGCCAGCGCGGAGAGTTCGAGCTCCGGCTCGTCGGCCAGCGGATGGCTGTCGGGCAGCATCACGAACACGGGGTCGATGCCGATGACCTGCCACAGGAGCCGGTCCGCCATGGGCGGCGGGCTCTCCCCGCAGGTACCTATCAGGGCGAAGTCGAGCCGGCCGTCCACCAGCAACGAGGCGATCTCCGCCACCGACCACGAGGTGTACGTCGTCACCGGCGCCGTGGGGTGCGCGGCGGCCAGCCGGTCGACCAGACCGCCGAGCAGCGGGCCGTGCGTGCCGCCGAGCCGGAAACGCTCCACGGTGGCCCGGGCGTTGGCGAACCGCACCGCCTCCTCCTGCAGTTCGCTCACCGCGGGCAGCACCACCCGGGCCCGGTCGAGGACCAGTTCGCCGAGCGGAGTGGGCCGGGCCCCCGTGTGGTCCCGGTCGAAGAGCGGGCCGCCGAGCGCCTTCTCGATCCGCCGCAACTGGGCACTGAGCGCCGGCTGGGCGAGCCCCAGAGCGGCAGCGGCCTTGGTGAGGCTGCCGGTGTCGGCAATGGCCCGTACGGTGCGCAGATGACGCAACTCCAGCTCCATGCAGGCACGTTATGGCCGCCGGTGGTCACCGGCAATACGCAGCCGGTCGTTCTGCACGCTGATCGCCCGATAAAGGCCCGTCCCGTGCCGGCCCGCGACGTCGCGGCCGCCGCCCACGACGCCACCCGGGGGTGGGGGCCCCGCGCCGCGGCCGCCGCCCGGGCCGTGCGCGGAGGAGTTCGCGGACCACGGCCCGTGGCCGCTCCCCGCTGCGGACGCCGGGTGGTCCTGGGTGGCCACCACAGGCTCCCCGCTGCCGACGGCCCGGGTGGTCCTGGGTGGCCACCACACCTCACGGCTCGTTCTGCCGGGACCCGCGACCGGCCGGCTCATGGCGGACCACCTCGCCGCACGGCCCGGCCCCGACCGCCCCCTGGCGACCCGGTGTGCCGGTTGCCGGCCTCCGGCGCTGAGCGGGCTCCTGGCGATTCGCGAGCGGGGCGCCGATCGCAGGTCTGCGGCAATGGGAAAGCCGCTTGCCGGAACAGCAAGAAAACTCGCCTCGGGCACCGTTCGCGGGGAAGCTGGTTCCATGAGCAAGCACACCGCACACGCCCACGGCGCCGGTCACGCCGCCCACGATCACGGCACCGGGCAGGCGCAGGGCGCCGGACACGATCACGGCACCGGGCGCGCGCTGAGCGCTGGACACGCGCACGGGCACGCCCATGACACCGATGACTTCGACTGGGGCGTCATGGGCACGATGCTCGAGCAGGAGGCCGAACTGAGCCTTCCGCAGTACGAGGCGGCCGCCCGCTGGATCGCGGGGCTGCCCGCGGCGCCGCAGGTGCGCAGGGTCCTCGACATCGGCAGCGGCCCGGGCGTGATCACCTGCCTGCTGGCCGGCGTCTTCCCCGAGGCGGAGGTCGTCGCGGTGGACGGCACCCCGGCCCTGCTGGAGCGCACCCGGGCGCGCGCGGAGCGCAACGGCCTGGCGGGGCGCGTACGCACCGTCCGCGCGGACCTTCCACGGGATCTCGGGACGCTGGACCAGGCCGATCTCATCTGGGCGGGCAACACCCTGCACCACCTCGGTGACCAGCGGGGTGCGCTGGCGGGCTTCGCGGCTCTGCTCCGTCCCGGTGGCACCGTGGCCCTTGCCGAGGGCGGGCTGACCGCCCGGTACCTCCCGCGTGACATCGGGATCGGCAGGCCGGGGCTGGAGACGCGGCTCGAGGCGATCCGGGAGGACTGGTTCGAGGACATGCGCGCCTCGCTGCCGGACACCCGGCGGGAGACCGAGGACTGGCGCGGCCTGTTCGCGGCCGTGGGCCTGGAACCCCAGGGCGCCCGCAGCTTCCTGCTCGATCTCCCGGCCCCGCTGGGCGGGGTGGCCCTCGACCGGGCGGTGGCGGACTTCACGCGTAGGCGTGAGGTGCTCACCGACCTGCTCACGGACGAGGACGTCGCGACGCTCGACCGGCTGCTCGACCCCGCCGACCCCGCCGGCCTGCGCCGGCGCCAGGACGTGTTCACCCTGTCCGTGCGGACCGTGCACGTCGCCAGGCGGGCCCGGTCCTGACGGTCCGGGCTCAGGCGGGCACGGCCTCCAGCCGCCACCACTGGCCGGGGGAGTCGGTGTCCTCCCACTGCCGCACGTCGGCACCGTCCTCGTTGGCCCCGTCGGCGACCTCCAGGAGGAGGCCGCTGACGAAGCTGACCAGCGTCACCGTGCCCGGTGATTCCGGATGCCGCTCGATGAGCCATTCCTGGGCGCCGAAGTTGTTGGCCCTCCACTGCTGGACGTTCGCGCCGTTCTCCGTGGAGGCGCCCGCGACGTCCAGCCGCTTTCCGCTGTGCGCGTTGACCAGGTGGAACAGTGCGGCGCCCTCATGGACAGGGCTGAGGTGCCAGTGCTGGGAGGCGGCGCCGCTGTCCTTGCCCTGCCGGACGTCGGCTCCGCCGGCCATGGAGCCGTCGGCGACCTCGAGCAGCAGCCCGCTGCCCACATTGCGCAGACGGTGCGGACCCGCCTCGACGACGGGCGCGGTGTCCCCGCTCATGGTCCGGTTCCTTCGGCGTAGGTGATGACGGAGGAGCCCTCACCGTATCCGCGGCGAGGGCTCCGTGTCGTGCGCGTCAGGCGCCGGCGTCGAACACGGCCGGGTCCGCGCCGATGCGCAGGTTGTCGTCGAGGGCCGCGAACGCGGCCAGGTCGTCGGCGTCCAGCTCGAAACCGAACACGTCCAGGTTCTCCACGATCCGCGACGGGGTCACGGACTTCGGGATCGCGACGTGGCCGGTCTGCAGGTGCCAGCGCAGCACCACCTGGGCCGGGGTCCGGCCGTGCTTGTGCGCGATCGCGGCGACGGTCGGCACCCCGAGGCCCTTGCCCTGCCCCAGCGGCGACCAGGCCTCGGTGACGATGCCGTGCCGGGCGTGGAAGGCGCGCAACTCCGCCTGCTGGAACTGCGGGTGCAGCTCGATCTGGTTGACCGCGGGCACGACGGAGGTCTCGCCCATCAGCCGCTCCAGGTGGGACGGCAGGAAGTTCGACACACCGATGGACTTCGCGCGGCCGTCGGCGTGGATCTTCTCCAGGGCCTTGTACGTGTCGACGTACGCGTCCTTGACCGGCAGCGGCCAGTGGATGAGGTAGAGGTCGACGTACTCCAGACCCAGCTTGTCCAGCGAGGCGTCGAAGGCGCGCAGCGTGGAGTCGAAGCCCTGGTCGGCGTTCCACAGCTTCGTGGTGATGAAGAGTTCCTCGCGCGGTACACCGGAGGCGGCGACGCCCTTGCCGGTGCCCACCTCGTTCCCGTAGATCGCGGCGGTGTCGATACTCCGGTACCCGGACTCGATGGCCGTGGCCACGGCCGTCGTGGCCTCGTCGTCCGGCACCTGCCAGACACCGAAGCCGAGCTGCGGCATCTCGAGGCCGTTGTTCAGGGTGATGGAGGGGACCTGGCTCACGAGCGGTCGATCCTTACGTCGTCGGTTGGTACTCCCCAGGGGAACGATCGACGAAGCCCAGGCATTCCCACCTGCGGGGAAGGGATGAACGCGCGCGGCGAAAACGGCTGATGTAGCGTCAGGGACGGTCCGGACTCAGCGGTAGAGTGCGTCGACCTCGGCCGCGTACGCCGTCTCGATCGCCTTCCGCTTCAGCTTCAGCGAGGGCGTGAGCATGCCGTGCTCCTCGGTGAACTGGTGCGCCAGGATCCGGAACGTCCGGATGGACTCGGCCTGTGACACGGCGGTGTTGGCGGCCACCACAGCCCGGCGGACCTCCATCTCCAGATCGGGGTCGCGCACCAGGTCGGCGGCCCGCATCGGCGCCCTGCCCTGCATGGCGAGCCAGTGGTCCACCGACTCCTGGTCGACGGTCACGAGCGCGGAGATGTAGGGCCGGTCGTTGCCCACCACGATGCACTGCGCCACCAGCGGGTGCGCACGCACCCGCTCCTCCAGTCCGGCAGGCGACACGCTCTTGCCGCCGGACGTCACCAGAATCTCCTTCTTGCGCCCGGTGATGGTCAGATAACCGTCCTCGTCGAGCGCGCCGAGATCGCCGGTGGCCAGCCAGCCGTCCTGCAGCACCGCGGCGGTGGCCTCGGGGTCGCCCAGGTAACCGGAGAACACGTTGGCGCCGTGGACCCAGATTTCCCCGTCCTGCGCGATGTGCACGGTGGAGCCCGGGATCGGCTGGCCGACGGTGCCGTAGCGGGTGCGCTCGGGCGGATTGGCCGTCGCCGCGGCGGTCGACTCGGTGAGGCCGTAGCCCTCGTAGACCGTGACGCCCGCCCCCGCGAAGAACAGACCCAGCCGCCGCTCCATGCCGGATCCGCCCGACATCGCGTGCCTGACCCGTCCGCCCATCGCGTCGCGGACCTTCTTGTAGACGACCTTGTCGAAGAACTGGTGCTGCATCCGCAGCCCGGCCGACGGTCCTGGGCCCGTCCCGAAGGCCCGTTCCTCCATCGCCTCCGCGTACTTCACCGCGATGTCGACGGCCTTGTCGAACGGCCCGGCCCGCCCCTCCGACTCCGCCTTGCGCCGTGCGCCGTTGAAGACCTTCTCGAAGATGTACGGCACCGCCAGGATGAACGTGGGCCGGAACGCCACCAGGTCGGGCATCAGTGCCTTCGCCGACAGCTCGGGCTGGTGGCCCAGCTTCACCCGGCCCCGCAGCGCCGCGATCTCCACCATGCGCCCGAAGACGTGGGCCAGGGGCAGGAAGAGGAGCGTGGCGGCCTCCTCACCCGGCTTGGAGTGGAACACCGGGTGCCAGCGGCCGACCATGGTGTCGGCCTCGAACATGAAGTTGGCGTGCGTGATCACACAACCCTTGGGGCGGCCGGTGGTGCCCGAGGTGTAGATGACGGTCGCCACCGACTCGGGCGTCACGGCGCGTCTGTGCCGGTGCACCACCTCGTCGTCGATCTGGACCCCGGCCTGGACGAGCTCGGTCACCGCCTCCGCGTCCAGCTGCCAGAGCCGCTTCAGGTGCGGCAGCCGGTCGATCACCGAGCCGATCGTCATCGCGTGGTCCTCGTGCTCCACCATGACGGCCGCGACCTCGGCGTCATGCAGCATCCACAGGACCTGCTCGGCCGACGACGTCGGGTAGACGGGCACCGACTGGGCACCCACCGCCCAGAGCGCGAAGTCGAAGAGCGTCCACTCGTAGCGCGTACGGGACATCAGGGCGACCCGGTCGCCGAACCGGACCCCGTGCGCGATAAGCCCCTTGGCGAGGGACATGACCTCGTCGCGGAAGGTGGCCGCGGAGACGTCGTGCCACCGTCCCTCCGCGTCCTTGCGGCCGAGGGCGACCCGGTGCGGATCGGTCTCGGCGTGGTCGAAGACGGTGTCGGCAAGACCGCCGACTTGAGGGGCAGCGGCCATGGGTGGGACAGTGAACTCGCGCAATGACCTGCTCCTTGTGGCGCTCCGCACGGCGCCGCGACGCTACCCCACACGGAGCGGTAGCGGGAGAGTCCGAAGTATCCGGAAACCATCACATCCGCACAGGCCGGCCACAGAAAATCAGGCCAGATGGGCAAGGCCCGGGCGCACTTCTGACCACGGGGTAAGTAGCGGGCGCGGGAATCTCCACCGAATCTGTACCCCGCGCTCACGACCCGCCGCATCCGCCGTCGTGCACCGGGCCGCTACGCGCCCCCCGGGTGCGCGGGCACGACCGGCCCGCGGTGCAGCCGGTCCGCTCCCGCGAGGACGGCCGCGGCCAGCGCGCCGGCCGCCTCCTGGGCGGCGTCCCTGCTCCGCCCGTGCAGCAGCACGAAGTCCACGTCACCGAGGTCGGGCAGCCCCGCCCTGGGGGGTACCGGGGCCAGGCCCGGCGGGATCAGCCCACGGGTGTGCGCCATCACGCCCAGGCCGGCACGGGCCGCCGCGACGAGACCGCTCAGACTCGTACTCGTACAGGCGAACCGCCAGGACCTGCCGTGTTCCTCCAGCACCTCCAGGGCCCGCGCCCGCGTGATGCCCGGCGGCGGGAAGGCGATGAGCGGCAGCGGGCGCTCCGGATCGATCCGCAGGTTCGGGGCACCGATCCAGGCCAGCGTGTCCCGCCACACCAGCTCGCCATGGGTGTCCCCGGTCCGCCGCTTGGCCAGCACCAGATCCAGCCGGCCCGCCGCCAGCTGCCGGTGCAGCGTCCCGGACAGCTCCACGGTCAGTTCGAGATCGACCTCGGGATGCTCGCGCCGGAAGGACTCCAGGATCTCCGGCAGCCGGGTCAGGACGAAGTCCTCGGACGCCCCGAAGCGCAGCCGCCCGCGCAGCCGCGTCCCGGCGAAGAACGCCGCCGCCCGCTCGTTGGCCTGCAGGATCGTGCGGGCGAACCCGAGCATGGCCTCGCCGTCCTCGGTGAGGTCGACCCGGTGCGTGTCCCGGCTGAACAGCTGGCGGCCCGCCTCCGCCTCCAGGCGACGCACGTGCTGGCTGACCGTCGACTGCCGGACGCCGAGCCGGCGCGCGGCCTGGGTGAAGCTCAGCGTCTGGGCGACTGCCAGGAAGGTCCGGAGCTGGACGGGGTCGTACACATGGCACAGGTTATCGCGATCCGTGATGGCAGTCAGAGCGGTGTACCGGATTCCCGATCGCCCCGGAGCGGAGCACGATGGGGAGGACACGACCCCGCCGAGAGAGCACGGAGCACATGAGCTGCCGCACCAGCCGCCGTATCCGCCGAACACCGAAGCCGCCGTCCTGGCTGCCGGTGGACCCGTACATCCTGGCGCTGATCGGCACGGTGGTGCTCGCGGCCCTGCTGCCCGCGTCGGGCGCCGGCGCCGATGTGGCAGGCGGCGCGTCCACCGGGGCGGTCGCCCTCCTCTTCTTCCTGTACGGGGCGCGCCTGTCCACCACCGAGGCACTGGACGGGCTGAAGCACTGGCGGCTCCATGTCACCGTCCTGGCCTGCACCTTCGTGGTGTTCCCGCTGCTGGGGCTCGCGAGCCACGGGCTCGTCCCGTACGTGCTGACCCCGCAGCTCCAGGACGGCTTCCTCTTCCTGTGCCTGGTCCCGTCGACGATCCAGTCCTCGATCGCCTTCACCTCCATCGCCCGCGGCAACGTGCCGGCGGCGATCTGCGCGGGATCCTTCTCCAGCCTCGCCGGCATCCTGCTCACCCCGCTCCTCGCCGCGCTCCTGCTCGGCGGCGGCGCGGGAGGCTTCTCGGCGGACTCCCTGATGAAGATCGTCCTGCAGCTCCTGGTGCCTTTCCTGGCGGGGCAGCTCCTGCGCCGCTGGGTCGGCGGCTTCATCGCCAGGCACCGCGAGGCACTGGGTTACGCCGACCGGGGATCGATCCTGCTCGTGGTCTACACGGCGTTCAGCGAAGGCATGGTCACCGGCGTGTGGCACCAGGTCACCCCGCTCCGGCTCGGTGCGCTCGTCGCCGCCGAGGCGGCGCTGCTCGCCCTCATGCTGGCGCTGAGCTGGTACGGGGCGAAGCGGCTCGGCTTCGGGCGGGGGGACAGGATCGCGATCCAGTTCGCCGGATCGAAGAAGAGCCTGGCCGCGGGGCTGCCGATGGCGAGCGTCCTGTTCGGCGCCCACGCGAGCCTGGCGGTGCTGCCCCTCATGCTCTTCCACCAGATGCAGCTGATGGTCTGCGCGGTGATCGCCAAGCGTCGCTCGCGCGACCCGCTGCCCGGGCAGGAGCCGGTGTCGCCCGCGCCCGTCGCGGTGGGCTGAGCGCGCCGCGGTGGGCCGAGCCCACCGGGGTAGGGGCCGGCCGGCGCAGGGGGCGCTCCCCGCCGGCCGGTCCGCTGACCCGTGCAGCGGGTGGGCGCCTCAGCGCCCGCCCACCGTCGCCTCCAGGGCGATGCGGTGGTCACCCGCGTACACGTTCATGGACGGGCCCCGCAGGAAGCCGACGAGGGTCAGTCCGCTCTCGGCCGCGAGGTCCACGGCCAGCGACGACGGAGCGGAGACCGCGGCGAGCATCGGGATCCCGGCCATCACCGCCTTCTGCGCCAGTTCGAAGGAGGCGCGCCCCGACACGAGCAGGATCGCCCGGGAGAGTGGCAGCCGGTCGTCCGTCAGGGCCCGCCCCACCAGTTTGTCGACCGCGTTGTGGCGACCGACGTCCTCCCGGACGTCGAGGAGCTCGCCCTCCTCCGAGAAGAGCGCCGCGGCGTGCAGGCCCCCGGTCCGGTCGAACACCCGCTGTGCCTCGCGCAGCCGGTCGGGGAGGGTGGCGAGCAGCGCGGGCGTCACCCGGACCGGGGGAGTGTCGGCGACGGGATGGCGGGTCGTGGTGCGGACGGCGTCGAGGCTGGCCTTGCCGCACAGCCCGCAGGAGGACGTGGTGTAGACGTTGCGTTCGAGGGTGATGTCGGGGACCACGACGCCGGGCGCGAGCCGCACGTCCACGACGTTGTACGTGTTCACTCCATCGGCCGTCGCCCCGGCGCAGTACACGATCGACTGCACCTCGGAGCCCGCACCGATCACGCCCTCGCTCACCAGGAAACCGGCCGCGAGCGCGAAGTCGTCGCCGGGGGTGCGCATCGTGATGGCGAGCGGCCTGCCGTTCAGCCGGATCTCCAGGGGCTCCTCGGCGACGAGCGTGTCGGGGCGGGTGGTGACCGCCCCGTCCCGGATGCGGATGGTGCGGCGGCGCTCGGTGACCCGTCCCATAGCCGTCAATCCCGATTCTGTACGTGTTGGAAGCCGAAGCGGCCCTTGATACAGAGGTTGCCATGGGTCACCGGGTTGTCGTGGGGCGAGGTGACCTTGACGATCTCGTTCTCCTGCACGTGCAGTGTGACGTTGCAGCCGACGCCGCAGTAGGCGCAGACGGTCGTCGTGCGCGTCTGGGCCGGCTCGTCCCACGTCCCGGCGGCACGCATGCCGAACTCCGTGCTGAACGACAGAGCACCCGTGGGGCACACCTCGATGCAGTTGCCGCAGAAGACACAGGCCGAGTCGGTGAGCGGGGCGTCGTGCTCGGTGGAGACGCGCGCGTCGAAACCGCGCCCCGCGACGGCGATGGCGAACGTGTTCTGCCACTGCTCACCGCAGGCGTCGACGCACTTGTAGCAGAGGATGCACTTGTCGTAGTCACGGACGTAGAGGTCGTTGTCGATCTTCGGCTGCTCGTCGACCCGGGCGGCGTCCGCACCGAAGCGGCCGGGCTTCGCCTCGTACTCCTTGATCCACTCGGCGGCCCGCGGGGTCGTCGACAGATCCGTGGAGGAGGCCAGCAGCTCCAGGACCACCTTCCGGCTGTGCCGGACCCGTTCGGTGTCCGTCAGCACCGTCATACCCTCCTCGGCGCGCCGGGAGCAGGCCGGGGCGAGCGTGCGGGCGCCTTCCACCTCGACCACGCACACCCGGCAGGCGTTCTTCGGGGTGAGCGTGTCGCCCTGGCACAGCGTCGGGATGTCCGTGCCCGCCGACCGGCAGGCGTCCAGGATCGTCGAGCCCTCCGGGACCCGGGTCTCCGTGCCGTCGAGCGTGAAAGGGACGAGGCGGCGCGGCGGCTGCAGCGGCACAGCGGTCACTTGTAGACCCCCAGACGGTCGATGGCGGACTCCACGGCGTTCCAGGCGGTCTGTCCCAGACCGCAGATCGAGGCGTCCCGCATGGCCTGCCCCACCTCTCTCATCAGCGCGATGTCGTCGGCGGCCCCGGCGCCCGTGCGGTCCACGATCCGGTGGAGCGCCTCCTCCTGGCGGACCGTCCCCACCCGGCAGGGCACGCACTGGCCGCACGACTCGTCGCGGAAGAACTCCGCGATGCGCAGCAGGACACGGGGGAGTTCCACCGACTCGTCCAGGACCAGGACCACCCCGGACCCCAGCGTCGTCCCGGCCGCGCGGGTGCCCTCGAAGGTGAGCGGGACGTCCAGTTCGTCAGGGCGTACGAAGCCGCCCGCGGCGCCGCCCAGGAGGACCGCCCGCAGGCGTTCAGGAGGCCCGGCGAGGACGAGGAGCTCCCGCAGGCTCGCGCCGAACGGCAGTTCGTAGACGCCGGGGCGGTCCACCTGCCCGGAGACGCAGAACAGTTTGGTGCCGGTGGACGTCCCCGTGCCGGTCGCGGCGTACGCGGCGGCTCCGTGCTCGAGGATCGGCAGCACGTTGACGAGGGTCTCCACGTTGTTCACCGCGGTCGGCTTCCCGAAGAGGCCCTTCTCCACCGGGAAGGGCGGCTTGGAGCGCGGCTCGCCGCGCTGCCCTTCGATCGAGTTGAAGATCGCGGTCTCCTCGCCGCAGATGTACGCACCCGCGCCGCGCCGGATCTCGATGTCGAAGGCGTACCCCTGCCCGAGGACATCGGGACCCAGCAGCCCCCGGGTGCGGGCGCTCGCCACGGCGTGACTCAGACACTCGTACGCGCGGGGATACTCGCCGCGCAGATAGACGTACCCGTGGTGGGCGCCGATCGCGAACCCGGCGATCGTCATGGCCTCGACCAGGGCGTACGGGTCGCCCTCCATCAGCACCCGGTCCTTGAAGGTGCCCGGTTCGCTCTCGTCGGCGTTGCAGACCAGGTAGTGGGGGCCGTCGGCCTGCTGGGCCGTGGCCTGCCACTTGCGTCCGGTGGGGAAGGCGGCGCCGCCCCGGCCGACCAGGCCGGCGTCCAGGACCTCGCGGACGACGCCCGACGGGCCCAGCGCGAAGGCGCGGCGCAGGGCCGCGTAGCCGCCGCGTGCGCGGTAGTCGTCCAGGGAGGCGGGGTCCACGACGCCGATGCGCCTGAGGAGGACGAGGGCGGGATCGCCGGCCTGGGGGACGGCTGCGGTGGCGGGAGGCTCCTGGGGGGCTTTCTCCGGGGCGCGGGCGGCGGTGACGAGGGCGGCCGCGGTGGCGGGGGCGACGACCGCGGCGCGACGGGAGCCGTCCGCTCCGGCCGGCGCCGGGTCCTGGCCGTCCCGCGCCGGGTCCTGGCCGGCCCGTAGCAGCAGTGCGGCCGGGGCGCGTTCGCACAGGCCCAGGCAGGGGCTCTCCTGCCAGACCGTGCCGTCGGCCGGGGAGCCCGGCGATCCCATGCGGTCCGTCAGCTCGGCGCGCAGGGCTGCCGAACCCCGGGCGGCGCAGGCCAGGTCCGTGCAGACGTGCAGCACCTTCGCGGGGCGGGGCCGCACGGAGAACATCGCGTAGAACGTCGCGACGCCGTACGCCTCGGCCGGGGCCACCGTGAGCCGGCGGCAGATGTAGTTGAGCGCGCCCTCACTGATCCAGCCCACCCGGTCGTTGACCGCGTGCAGGGCGGGGAGCAACTGGTCGCGGCGGTCCTTGGCAGCCGAGGCGCCACCCCTCGCCCAGCGCAGGTCCGCGTCGCTGCGTCCGGTTCCGCCCTCCCAGCCGGACGGCGGTGGACCCAGCAGGTCGTCCACGGCGGCCCGTTCGGCCGCGTCGGGTGCGGCGTCGGTGAATCTCAGGTCCATGCGGGCACCAGCTTCTCTATCCGTACGGCGGAGGCCTTGAACTCGGCGGTACCGGCGATCGGGCAGTTCGCCTCGATGGTCAGCTGGTTGGTGTCGACCTCGTCCGGGAAGTGCATCGTCATGAAGGCCAGGCCAGGCCGCAGCCCCGGATCGATCCAGACGGGCGCGGTGACACTGCCGCGCCGGGAGGACACCCGCACCTCCTCACCCACGGAGACGCCGTACGACTCCGCGTCCTCGGGGCAGAGCTCGATGTACTCGCCCCGGCGCAACGGGGAGGCGTAACTTCCGCTCTGGACACCTGTGTTGTACGAGTCCAGTCGCCGCCCGGTCGTGAGGCGCAGCGGGTAGGACTCGTCGGTGAGGTCGACCGGCGGGTCGTGCCGCACCAGGCCGAAGGGCGCGGCCGGACCGCGCCGCACCGGATCGGTCTCCCAGAGCCGGGCGTGCAGGAAGCTGGACGGCAGCTCCTCGGTATCGGGACAGGGCCACTGCAGCCCCTGGTGCTCGGCCAGCCGCTCGTACGTCATCCCGAAGTGGTCGGGGGACAGGGAGCGCAGCTCGTTCCACACGGCCTCGGCGCCCTCGAACTTCCATGCGTGGCCCAGGCGCCCGGCCATGGCGCAGATGATGTCGATGTCCTCGCGGGCCTCGCCGGGCGGCACGAGTGCGGCCCGTACCCGCTGCACCCGCCGTTCGCTGTTGGTCGTCGTGCCGTCCGTCTCCGCCCAGGCGGCCGTGGCGGGCAGGACGACGTCGGCCAGCCCGGCGGTCCTCGTCAGGAAGATGTCCTGCACCACGAGGTGGTCGAGGGACGTCAGCCGGCGTATCGCCTGGTCGCTGTCGGCCTCCGACTGTGCCGGATTCTCCCCGATGCAGTAGACGGCGCGCAGTTCGCCCGTCTCCATCGCCTCGAACATCTCGGTCAGCGTCTTGCCGTACCGGGGCTGGATGACCGCGTCCCAGGAACGCTCGAACTTCTGCCGCGACGGCGTGTCGAGGATGTCCTGGAAGCCGGGCAGCTTGTTGGGGATGGCGCCCATGTCGCCACCTCCCTGCACGTTGTTCTGCCCGCGCAGGGGCTGGACGCCGGAGCCGTACCGGCCGACGTGTCCGGTGAGCAGGGAGAGGTTGATCAGCGCCCGGACGTTGTCGATTCCGTTGTGGTGTTCGGTGATGCCCAGCGTCCAGCACAGCTGGGCCCGTTCGGCCGTGGCGTAGGCGTGGGCGAGCTCCCGGATCGCCCGGGCCGGCACGCCGGTCACCTTCTCGGTGGCGGTGAGGGTCCAGGGCTCGACGAGCGCGGCGTACTCCTCGTACCCGGTGGTCGCGCGCCGCACGAACGCCTGGTTGACCAGGCCCGCGTGGATGATCTCGCGGCCGATGGCGTGGGCCAGCGGGATGTCGGTGCCGACATCGAGGCCGAGCCAGCTCTCCGCCCACTCGGCGGTCGAGGTGCGACGCGGGTCGACGGCGTGCATCCGGGCCCCGTTGCGGATGCCCTTCAGCACGTGCTGGAAGAAGATCGGGTGCGCGAGGCGGGCGTTGGATCCCCACATCACGATCAGGTCGGTGTGCTCGACCTCCTCGTACGAGGAGGTTCCGCCGCCGGAACCGAAGGCGGCGGAGAGGCCGGCGACGCTGGGTGCGTGGCAGGTGCGGTTGCAGGAGTCGACGTTGTTGGTGCCCATGACGACGCGGGTGAACTTCTGTGCCACGTAGTTCATCTCGTTGGTGGCACGGGCGCAGGACAGCATCGCGAAGGCGTCGGGACCGTATGCGTCCCGGGTCCGCCGGAACCCGGCAGCGGCCCGGTCCAGTGCCTCCTCCCAGCTCGCGCGGCGCAGCACGCCGTCGCTTCCCCGGACGAGGGGGTGGGTGAGGCGTTCGTACGTCTTGGGGCGGCGGCCCTTGCGGTTCGGGCCGCCCGTGCGGTCGCTGTTCATGGCGCGCTCCCTGCTGGGGCCGAGGATGAGGTGGTGGCGAGGAGATCGGCGAGTGCGTGCACGGCGCGCAGCGTCGGGACGGGTGTTTCGGCCAGCGTGGCCAGCTCGACGACGGCCGCGAGCAGCACGTCGAGTTCGAGGGGCTTGCCCTTCTCCAGGTCCTGGAGGGTCGAGGTCTTGTGGTCACCGACGCGCTCCGCGCCCGCGATGCGCCGCTCCACGGAGATCTGCGGGTGGCAGCCGACGGCGGCCGCCACCGTGAGGGTCTCGCGCATCATCGACTCCACGAGTGCGCGGGTGTCCGGGTGGCGGCAGATCTGGCCCATGGTGGCCCGGGCCAGCGCGCTGATCGGGTTGAAGGAGATGTTGCCGAGCAGCTTGATCCAGATGTCGTCGCGCAGGTCGGGTTCGACGGGGCACTTGAGCCCGCCCGCGACCATGGCCTCGCTGAAGTCCAGGCAGCGGGTGGACACCGAGCGGTCCGGCTCGCCGATGGAGAACCGGGTGCCTTCGAGGTGGCGTACGACGCCGGGTGCCTCGATCTCCGTGGCGGCGTAGACGACGCAGCCGATGGCGCGTTCCGGCGGCAGGGTGGCGCTCACCGAGCCCGCCGGGTCGACGCTGTCGAGGCGGCGCCCGGTGTAGGGCCCGGGCAGGCCGTGGAAGTACCACCAGGGGATGCCGTTCTGTGCCGCGACCACGGCGGTGCGCTCGTGCATCAGCGGATGGACCAGAGGGCCCGAGCGTGCGTACGAGTTGGCCTTGAGGCCGAGGAAGACGTAGTCGACGGGCCCGACGTCCGACGGGTCGTCGGTGGCGGCGGGCCGGGCGGTGAAGTCGCCGCGCGGGCTGAGCACACGCACGCCGTCGCGGCGCATGGCCGCCAGGTGCGGACCCCGGGCGATGAGGTGGACCTCGGCGCCGGCGCGGTGCAGCGCGGCCCCGACATAGGCACCGATGGCACCGGCGCCGACAACTGCGACTTTCACAGGGCTCTCCGTTCGGTGAGAGGACCGAGCGAGGGTGTCAAGTCGACAGAATATTGTCTACAGTATGCCTTCGAAGCGGGTCAATACTCGTGACAGCGGGTGCCCTTCTCGCGTCGTTCCCGGAGTCTCGCCAGAAGTTCCCGCGGGGCTGTTCGAGACGCTCCAAGGCTGGGGCCGGATTCCTGTCGGGTTACATGCCTCTGTACCGATCGGTAGCAACCAAGACTGGTGAACTCCTGCCATTCGTAGCGAGGGGAACCCGTACATGACCGGCTCACGTGTCGTGGCGCTCGGCCACTACCAGCCCGCCAAGGTCCTCACCAACCACGACCTGGCGGCCATGGTCGACACCAGCGACGAGTGGATCACCAGTCGTGTCGGCATCAGGACCCGGCACTTGGGCGGTCCCGACGAGCCGGTCGACGAGCTGGCGGCGCACGCGGCGGCCAAGGCGCTCGCGACGGCCGGACTGCAGCCCGCCGACATCGATCTGGTTCTCGTCGCCACGTCCACGGCGATCGACCGGTCGCCGAGCATGTCGGCCCGGGTCGCCGCACGCCTGGGCATGGGCTCGCCGGCCGTGATGGACATCAACGTCGTCTGCTCCGGCTTCACCCATGCGCTGGCCACCGCCGACCACGCGATCCGGGCCGGTGCCGCGAGCCGCGCCCTCGTCATCGGCGCCGACAAGATGGGCGACATCGTCGACTGGACCGACCGCTCCACCTGCGTCCTGATGGGGGACGGAGCGGGCGCCGCCGTCGTCACCGCCGACCCGGACGCGGGCGGCCGGCCCGGGATCGGCCCCGTCCTGTGGGGCTCGGTCCCCGGCATGGGCAACGCCGTGCGGATCGAGGGCACCCCCCCGCGCTTCGCGCAGGAGGGGCAGTCCGTCTACCGCTGGGCCACGACGCAGTTGCCGCCCATCGCCCGCACGGTCTGCGAGCGGGCCGGTGTCACTCCCGAGGAGCTCGCCGCCGTCGTGTTGCACCAGGCCAACCTGCGGATCATCGAACCCGTCGCCAGGAGGATCGGAGCGGTCAACGCGGTCATCGCCCGGGACGTGGTGGACTCCGGCAACACCTCGGCCGCGTCGATCCCCATGGCACTGTCCAAGCTGGTCGAGCGGGGTGAGGTCGAGAGCGGCGCTCCCGCCCTGCTCTTCGGCTTCGGCGGGAACCTCTCGTACGCCGGTCAAGTGATTCGTATCCCCTGAGCATGCCCCGCCAGGGCATTGTGCTCGGTAGACTGTAGACGATAGGCAATTGCCCGGCGCCCGGAGGGGGACCGCGATGTTGTCCGCAGGACTGCCGCAAGGAACGGTGCCGAAGCTGGAGCGGCCCGGTCCTCTGCGCGAGCGCGTCTACGAGGCGCTGCTCGAGCTGATCACCACGCGGGCGCTCGGCCCCGGCCGGCATCTCGTGGAGAGCGAACTGGCCGGCCACCTCGGGGTGTCGCGCCAGCCGGTGCGGGAGGCCCTCCAGCGGCTGAACACCGAGGGTTGGGTCGATCTGCGTCCCGCGCAGGGTGCCTTCGTCCACGAGCCCACCGAGGAGGAGGCGGACCAACTGCTCTCCGTGCGTACGCTCCTGGAGGCGGAGGCCGCCCGGCTCGCCGCGGCGAATTCCGGCCGGGCGGGCATCGAGGCCCTCGAAGAGCTCTGTTCCCAGGGTGAGCGTGCGGTGGCCGCCGACGACGTGGACCTGGCGGTCGTCACGAACGCCGCCTTCCACGCCAAGGTCATGGAGCTGGCCGGCAACGTCGTCCTGTCCGAGCTGGCGGCGCAGGTGGACCGCCGGGTCCGCTGGTACTACACGCCGGTGGCACGGCAGCGCGGAACCCAGTCATGGATCGAGCACCGCGCGCTGATCGAGGCGATCTCCTCCCGTGACGAACAGCGCGCGACCGAGGTCATGCGGGCGCACACGGAGCACACGCGCACGACGTACCACCAGCGCGAGGGACACTGAGCGCTCGGTGACGAAGGCCGGGGCCGCCGCCCCGGCCTTCTCCGTGCCCGCCTCCCTGTGTGTCCGCCGGGGCGCATCTTTGTCCTGAGTGTGGAGAAAGTTGGATCGGATTCATGCGCAACTTCTTCCCACTCGGGTAAACCGCTGCTACGTTCCCCTCGAAAGCCCGACGGACTGGCCGATGTGGCGGGGAGGGACGCGTGAGACGCATGACGGCACGACCCGCGAACACACACCAGGCGCGACTGCTGAGGCTCCTGCGTGACGACGGACCCAACTCCCGTGCGCAGCTGGGCGACCAGGTCGACCTCTCGCGATCCAAGCTCGCCGTCGAGGTGGACCGTCTCCTGGAGACCGGGCTCGTCGTCGCCGACGGCCTGGCGGCCTCCCGAGGCGGGCGTCGTTCGCACAACATCCGGCTCGCCCCCGAACTGCGTTTCCTCGGCGTCGACATCGGCGCCACCTCCGTCGACGTGGCCGTCACCAACGCCGAGTTGGAGGTTCTCGGACACCTCAACCACCCCATGGACGTACGCGAGGGCCCCGTCGCCATCTTCGAACAGGTGCTGGCCATGGCGGCCAAGCTCCGGGTCTCCGGGCTCGCCGAGGGATTCGACGGAGCCGGCATCGGCGTACCGGGGCCGGTCCGCTTCCCCGAAGGCGTCCCGGTCGCACCGCCGATCATGCCCGGCTGGGACGGCTTCCCGGTCCGGGAGGCACTCAGCCAGGAACTCGGCTGCCCCGTCATGGTCGACAACGACGTGAACCTGATGGCGATGGGGGAGCAGCACGCGGGTGTCGCCCGTTCCGTGGGCGACTTCCTCTGCGTCAAGATCGGTACCGGCATCGGCTGCGGCATCGTCGTCGGCGGCGAGGTCTACCGCGGGACGACGGGCAGCGCGGGCGACATCGGCCACATCCAGGTGGAACCCGACGGGCGCGCCTGCGCCTGCGGCAACCGGGGCTGCCTGGAAGCCCACTTCAGCGGGGCGGCGCTCGCCCGCGACGCCGAGGACGCGGCCCGTGCCGGCCTGTCGGTGGAGCTCGCGGCCCGGCTGGACGCGTCCGGAAGACTCACGGCCGTCGACGTGGCGGCCGCCGCGGCGGCGGGTGATCCCACCGCCCTGGACCTGATCCGCGAGGGCGGCAACCGGGTCGGACAGGTCATCGCGGGACTCGTCAGCTTCTTCAACCCGGGGCTCGTCGTGATCGGCGGCGGAGTGACCGGGCTCGGCCACAATCTGCTGGCCAGCATCCGCACCCAGGTCTACCGGCAGTCCCTCCCGCTGGCCACGGGCAACCTCCCCATCGTCCTCGGTGAGCTGGGGCCGGTCGCCGGAGTGACCGGCGCGGCCAGACTCATCAGCGACCACCTGTTCTCGCCGGCCTGACGTCCGGGCCGGTGCGCCGTTCGGCAAGCGCCCCGCAGCAGTCTCCGTAAGCAGTTCGCACCGAGTACCGCCCCCCGCAGCAGTCTCCGCGCACAGCCCGTACCGAGTACCGCCCCCGCAGCAGTCTCCGCGCACAGCCCGTACCGAGTACCGCCCCCGCAGCAGTCTCCGCGCACAGCCCGTACCGAGTACCGCCCCCCGCAGCACCGACCAGCAGTTCCGTCAGCAGTACGGCACCGCCGGCACTGCGCCCTGCCCGCTCACCGGCCTTCCCCACGCTCTCGGCTTCGCTCGAGCAGGGGAGACCCCATTCGCCGAGGGGATTCGTCATGGCACCAGAACCACCCCTGCTCACGATGTCCGGCATCACCAAATCGTTCCCCGGTGTGCGCGCCCTCGACGGCGTGGACCTGGAGGTCCAGGCCGGCGAAGTGCACTGCCTCCTCGGTCAGAACGGCGCCGGAAAGTCCACCCTCATCAAGGTGCTTGCCGGGGCCCACCAGCCGGACGACGGCGCCATCACCTGGCGCGGCGAGCCCGTCCAGCTCTCCTCGCCGATCACCGCGATGCGCCTGGGCATCGCCACCATCTACCAGGAACTCGACCTGGTGCGGGGCCTGTCCGTCGCGGAGAACGTCTTTCTGGGCCACGAGCCCACCACCGCCGGCTTCGTCGTCCGCACCCGCGAGGCCAAGGCCGCCGCCGCCGCGCTCCTGAAGCGCCTCGGCCACCCGGAGATCGACCCCGCGCGCGCGGTCGGTGACCTGTCCGCCGCCCACCAGCAGATCGTCTCCATGGCACGGGCGCTCTCCCACGACGTGCGGCTCATCGTGATGGACGAGCCGTCCGCCGCGCTCGACCCCGACGAGGTGGACAACCTCTTCCGCATCGTCGACGGCCTCACCGCCGACGGTGTGGCCGTCGTCTACATCTCCCACCGGCTGGAGGAGATCCGCCGCATCGGTGACCGGGTGACCGTCCTCAAGGACGGCCGGGCCGTCGCCGTCGGCCTCCCCGCCGAGTCCACCCCGACCCGGGACATCGTTGCCATGATGACCGGCCGCAACGTCGAGTACGTGTTTCCGCCGCGTCCCGAACCCGGCTTCGGACCTCCCGCCGCCGACCCCGTACTCACGATCGAGGGCCTCTCCAGGAAGGGTGAGTTCGAGCCCCTGGACCTGGAGTTGAGGCCGGGCGAGATCGTCGGCCTCGCGGGTCTCGTCGGCTCAGGACGCTCCGAGATCCTGGAGACCGTCTACGGCGCCCGCAAGCCGGCCACGGGCCGCGTCACCGTCGCCGGCACACCGCTGCGCCCCGGCAGTGTGCGGGCCGCCGTCGCCGCGGGGATCGGGCTCGCCCCGGAGGAACGCAAGGCACAGGCCCTCCTGCTGACCGAATCGGTCACCCGCAACGTCTCCGTCTCCTCCCTCTCCCGCTTCGCCCGCGCCGGCTGGGTCGACCGGGGAGCCGAGCGCGCGGCCGCCAGGGCAGCCACCCGGGAGCTCTCCCTGCGCCCCGACAACCCGGACGCGGCCGTCCGCACCCTGTCCGGCGGCAACCAGCAGAAGGCGGTCCTGGCCCGCTGGCTGCTGCGGGGCTGCAAGGTTCTGCTGCTCGACGAACCCACCCGCGGAGTCGACGTCGGCGCCCGCGCCGAGCTCTACGCCGTGATCCGCCGGCTGGCCGACGAAGGCCTCGCCGTCCTGCTCGTCTCCAGCGAAGTGCCCGAAGTGCTGGGCCTCGCCGACCGGGTGCTGGTGCTCCGTGAAGGCCGGGTCGTGCACACGGCCGACGCCCGGGAGCTCGACGAGCACCGTGTACTCGACCTCGTCATGGAAGGGAGCCCGACGACATGACACAGCCCGCAACGTCGGCGCAGCACCACGGGCCGGAGAAGGCGCCCCTGACCGGCCCCGCCGCTCCGGCTCCGAAGCAGGGCGGCGGCCTGCGCGCACTCGGTGTGCGCGCCGACGTCCGCAACCTGTCGCTGCTCGGCGTCCTCGCCGTCCTGATAGCCGTCGGCGGCTTCACCGAACCGGACGCGTTCCTGGACACCGGGAACCTCCAGCTGATCCTGACGCAGTCGTCCGTCATCGGGGTCGTCACCGTCGGCATGACCTTCGTCATCACCAGCGGCGGCATCGACCTGTCCGTCGGAGCGATGGTCGCCCTCGCCTCCGTGTGGGCGACCACACTCGCCACCCAGGAGTACGGCTTCGCGGGCATCCTCTTCACCGCCGTGGTCGTCGGGCTCGCCGCCGGGCTGGTCAACGGGCTGCTCATCGCGTACGGCGGCATGGTGCCGTTCATCGCGACCCTGGCGATGCTCGCCTCCGCCCGCGGACTCGCCCTCCAGATCACCGACGGCAAGACGCAGATCGTGACGGTCCAGTCCGTCCTCGACCTCGGCCTGCCCGACGCGTACGTCCTCGGCATCCCGCCGCTCGTCCTCGTCTTCGCCGCGGTGACCGTGGCCGGATGGCTGATCCTGAACCGGACGACCTTCGGGCGCCGCACGGTCGCGGTCGGCGGCAACGCCGAAGCCGCCCGGCTGGCCGGCATCGACGTACGCCGCCAGCGGCTCTACCTCTACCTGCTCTCCGGCCTGTGCTGCGGCATCGCCGCCTTCATGCTGATCATCCTGTCGGGATCGGGCCAGAACACCAACGGCAACCTGTACGAACTCGACGCCATCGCCGCCGCGATCATCGGTGGCACCCTCCTGAGCGGGGGCCGCGGAACGATCGTCGGCTCCGTGCTCGGTGTCCTCGTCTTCACCACGATCACCAACATCTTCGCGCTCAACAACCTCCAGAGCGATGTCCAGCAGATCGCCAAGGGCGCGATCATCGTCGCCGCCGTCCTGGTCCAGCGCCGCACCTCGCGCCACGGCGAGACCTGAGCGACTCCCGGTCCACCCACGCCCCGCCCGCTGTTCCGCATGCCACGCACCGGATGAAGGGTTTGACAGCCATGCCAGAAACCAGCCGTAGAGGACTGCTCTTCGGCACCGCGGCCGTCTCCGCGGGAGCCTTCCTCACCGCCTGTACCAGCAACGAGCCCAAGGAGAAGGCGACCGCGCAGAGCAATCAGCCGGCCGCCGACGACAAGCCGGGCACGCCCGTCACCATCGGCTTCGCCGGGCCCCAGGCCGACCACGGCTGGCTCAACGCGATCAACGTGAACGCCAAGTCCCGGGCGGAGAAGTACTCCGAGGTGACCCTGGAGATCACCGAGGGCTCCAACGACACCGCAGCGCAGATCGGCCAGGTCAAGACCCTCATCAACAAGAAGGTCGATGTCCTCGTCGTCCTCCCCGCGGACGGGAAGGCACTTACCCAGGTCGGCCTGGAGGCCATGAAGGCGGGCATCCCCGTCGTCAACCTCGACCGCGTCTTCGCCTCCCCGCAGGCCTACCGCTGCTGGGTCGGCGGCGACAACTACGGCATGGGGCTCAACGCCGGGCACTACATCGGCGAGCAGCTCAAGGGCAAGGCCGACGCCAAGGTCGTCGAGCTCGCGGGCATCGACAATCTGGAGCTCACCAAGCAGCGCAGCCAGGGCTTCGCCGACGCGCTGAAGAACTACTCCAACGTGAAGCTGGTGGCCCGTCAGGCAGCGGACTTCACCGTGGAGTCCGGGCAGGCGAAGATGGCCCAGCTCCTCCAGGCGCAGAAGCAGTTCGACGCCCTGTGGAACCACGACGACGACCAGGGCGTGGGAGCCCTGCGCGCCATCCAGCAGGCGGGCCGCGACGAGTTCATCATGGTCGGCGGCGCCGGGGCGAAGTCCGCGATGGACGCCATCAAGGCCGGCAACAGCGTCCTGAAGGCCACCGTCCTGTACCCGCCGACGATGGCCGCGTCCGCCATCGACCTGGCCCGCGCCCTCGGCCAGAGCAAGGGCATCGCAGGCCTCTCCGAGATGGAGATCCCGAGCTCGCTGACCCTGTACTCGGCCGTCGTCACCAAGGACAACGTCGACCAGTACCTGCCGACGGGCTTCAGCTGATCCCGCACCGTGCTGCCGCCACCGAACCACCGACGAGGAGGAAGCCCGCATGGCCCGTAGGGAAGAGACGGAGCAGGAGACCGAGGCACCGCCGCCGGTTGAGCGACCGACGACGACACTCGGGGTCGGCATGGTCGGATACGCGTTCATGGGGGCCGCCCACTCGCAGGGGTGGCGGACCGCGGGACACGTCTTCGACCTGCCGGTGAGGCCCGCTCTCGCCGCGATCTGCGGACGCGACCGTACGGCCGTCGAGGCCGCCGCGGCCCGCCACGGCTGGGCGGCGGCTGAGACCGACTGGCGCGCCCTGATCCTCCGGGACGACGTGCAGCTGGTCGACATCTGCACACCCGGCGACAGCCACGCGGAGATCGCCATCGCCGCGCTGGAGGCGGGCAAGCACGTGCTGTGCGAGAAGCCGCTCGCCAACACGGTCGCCGAGGCGGAGGCCATGGCCGAGGCCGCCGAGCGGGCCGCGGCCCGCGGTCAGGTGGCGCTCGTCGGCTTCAACTACCGCAAGGTGCCCGCCATCACGTACGCCCGCTCCCTGATCGCGGAGGGCCGGCTGGGCCGCCTGCGGCACGTACGGGCCACCTACCTCCAGGACTGGCTGGTCGACCCCGAGTCACCCCTCACCTGGCGGCTGGAGCGCGAGCACGCCGGCTCGGGTGCGCTGGGAGACCTCGGGGCGCACATCGTCGACCTCGCCCAGTACCTCGCCGGCGAGCTGCTGGTCGGTGTGTCGGCGCTGAGCGAGACGTTCGTACGGGAACGGCCCGTGCTCGCCGGTTCCGCGGCCGGGCTCACGGGCATCGCCGACGGTGCCGCACGGGGGGTGGTCACCGTCGACGACGCGGCCCTGTTCACCGGGCGGCTGGCCTCCGGCGCGCTGGCCTCGTTCGAGGCGACCCGGATGGCGGCCGGCCGCAAGAACGCCCTGCGGC
The DNA here is from genome assembly GCF_030816615.1 of Streptomyces sp. B1I3. NCBI lineage: Bacteria > Bacillati > Actinomycetota > Actinomycetes > Kitasatosporales > Streptomycetaceae > Streptomyces > Streptomyces sp. B1I3. The sequence goes on along the minus strand of NZ_JAUSYD010000001.1, from coordinate 1,431,291 downwards.
TGGAGATCAACGGAGAGCTGGGCTCGATCGCCTTCGACCTGGAACGGCTCAACGAACTCTCCTTCCACGACCACACGGAGCCCGCGACCTCCGCCGGCTTCCGGCGGATCCTGGTCACGGAACCCGAGCACCCCTACCTGGAGGCGTGGTGGCCGCCGGGCCACGGACTGGGCTACGAGCACACCTTCGTCCACCAGGCCCGTGACGTGGTGTGCACGATCGCCGAAGGAGCCGCTCCTGTGCCGTCGTTCGCCGACGGCCTCCAGGTGCAGCGGGTGCTCGCCGCCGTCGAGGAGAGCGCCGCCAAGAACTCCGTACTCACTCCGGTCCCTTTCTAGGAGGTTGGGCGCATGCCCCGTCCCTTCACCCTCTTCACCGGCCAGTGGGCCGACCTGCCACTGGAGGAGGTCTGCCGGCTCGCCCGGGAATTCGGTTACGACGGACTCGAACTCGCCTGCTGGGGTGATCACTTCGAAGTCGACAAGGCGCTGGCGGACCCCGGCTACCTGGACGGGCGGCGGCAGCTGCTCGACAAGTACGGCCTGAAGTGCTGGGCCGTCTCGAACCACCTGGTGGGTCAGGCCGTCTGCGACCACCCGATCGACGAACGCCACCAGGGCATCCTGCCCGCCCGGATCTGGGGGGACGGGGACGCCGAAGGTGTGCGCCGCCGGGCCGCCGAGGAGATCAGGAACACCGCCCGCGCGGCGGCCGCGTTCGGCGTCGACACGGTCATCGGGTTCACCGGCTCCTCGATCTGGCACACGGTCGCCATGTTCCCGCCGGTTCCACCGCACATGATCGAGCGCGGGTACGAGGACTTCGCGGAGCGGTGGAACCCCATCCTGGACGTCTTCGACGCGGAGGGGGTGCGCTTCGCCCACGAGGTGCATCCGAGCGAGATCGCGTACGACTACTGGACCACGCACCGGGCCCTGGAGGCCGTGGACCACCGCCCCGCGTTCGGGCTGAACTTCGACCCGAGCCACTTCGTGTGGCAGGACCTCGACCCGGTGGGCTTCCTCTACGACTTCCGGGACCGGATCTACCACGTGGACTGCAAGGAGGCCCGAAAGCGCCTCGACGGACGCAACGGGCGTCTCGGATCCCACCTGCCGTGGGGTGATCCGAGGCGCGGCTGGGACTTCGTCTCGGCCGGACACGGCGACGTGCCGTGGGAGGACGTCTTCCGGATGCTCCGGTCGATCGGCTACCAGGGGCCGGTCTCGGTGGAGTGGGAGGACGCGGGCATGGACCGGCTGACGGGGGCGCCCGAGGCGCTCACGTCGCTGAAGCGGTTCGACTTCGACCCGCCGAGCGCGTCGTTCGACGCGGCGTTCGGGGGCGGCGAGTAGTCCGGGGTCCCGGGGCTCCGCCCCCGGGACCCCGCGCCTCGATCGCCGGCGGGGCTCGACGTGGCTCGACGACGTCAAGCCCGCCGGGCGGTTCGCCATGCCCGAAACCGCCTTTGTCCACACGCGGGAAAAAGCTCGACGCACAACCCGCACAAGGGCTTTCCGTACCGGACGAACCCAGCTACGGTCCACTACGTGTACACGACATGACTCGCGTCACCAGGGGCTCACCCGCCCCTGGTGACGAGCGCGGCAGTCCCCGCGCGGAACGGCAGAAACGCACCCGCCCGAGCAACCGGCACCTCCCGGAGGACGCACGTGCACAGAAGCAGCAAACGGCTCCGCGCCCGAAAAACACTCGCCCTGTTCACCGGTGGACTGCTCGCAGCCGCCACCCTCACCCTGGGCTCCTCGCCCGCCACCGCCGCCGGCACCCCGGTCTCCCCGGCCGCACAGGACGCCGCCGCCGAGGACTTCCAGCAGGTCACGCTCGCCAAGGGCGCCGCCGAGACCGGCGAGCCCATCTCGCTGGCCGTGCTGCCCGACCGCAGCGTGCTGCACACCTCGCGCAGTGGCGAGCTGCGGATCACCGACAGCGCGGGCAACACCCGGATCTCCGGCACCCTCCCCGTCTACTCGCACGACGAGGAGGGCCTCCAAGGGGTGGGGGTCGACCCCGGCTTCGCGGAGAACCGGGCGATCTACCTCTACTACGCGCCCCCGCTGGACACCCCCGCCGGCGACGCGCCGGAGAACGGCACCGCCGCCGACTTCGCGAAGTTCGACGGTGTGAACCGCCTCTCCCGCTTCGTGCTGAACGAGGACGGCACCCTCGACAACGCCAGCGAGAAGAAGATCCTCGACATCCCGACCACCCGTGGCATGTGCTGCCACGTGGGCGGCGACATCGACTTCGACGCGCAGGGCAACCTCTACCTCTCCACGGGCGACGACTCCAACCCGTTCGCCTCCGACGGCTTCTCGCCGCTCGACGACCGGCCCGACCGCAACCCGGCGTTCGACGCCCGCCGCACCGCGGGCAGCACCAACGACCTCCGCGGGAAGATCCTGCGCATCAAGGTGGCCGACGACGGCTCGTACACCGTCCCGGAGGGCAACCTCTTCGCGCCGGGCACGGACAGGACGCGCCCCGAGATCTACGCGATGGGCTTCCGCAACCCCTTCCGCTTCAGTGTCGACAAGGCGACCGGCATCCTGTACGTCGGTGACTACGGCCCCGACGCGGGTGCCGCAGACCCGAACCGCGGACCCGCCGGACAGGTCGAGTTCGCCCGGGTGACCAAACCCGGAAACTTCGGCTGGCCCTACTGCACCGGCGACAACGACGCCTACCGGGACTACGACTTCGCGACGCAGACGTCCGGACCGGCCTTCGACTGCGCGGCCCCGAAGAACGAGTCGGCGCACAACACCGGCCTGGTCGACCTGCCGCCCGCGCAGGCCGCTTGGATCCCGTACGACGGCGCGTCCGTACCGGAGTTCGGCACCGGCTCCGAGTCCCCGATGGGCGGGCCCGTCTACCACTACGACGCGGACCTCGACTCACCCGTCAAGTTCCCGGAGGCCTACGACGGGGACGTCTTCGCCGGAGAGTTCGGCCGCCAGTGGATCAAGCGGATCGAGCAGGACGCCGACGGCGCCGTCCAGTCCATCAACGACATCCCGTGGACCGGGACACAGGTGATGGACATGGCGTTCGGGCCCGACGGGGCGCTGTACGTCCTGGACTACGGCCTCTCCTGGTTCGGCGGCGACGAGCACTCGGCGCTGTACCGCATCGAGAACGCCACCGGCGGACGCTCGCCCATCGCCGAGGCCTCGTCGAACAAGACCTCCGGCGTGGCACCGCTCCGGGTGAACTTCTCCTCGGCCGGCACCACCGACGGTGACGGCGACGCCCTGACGTATGCCTGGGACTTCGGCGACGGGGGCACCTCCACGGCCGCCAACCCCTCGTACACGTACAAGAAGAACGGCACCTACACCGCCACCGTGACCGCCAAGGACCCCACGGGGCGCACCGGATCGGCCAGCGTGCACGTGACGGTCGGCAACACCGCGCCCATCGTGGACATGCAGTTCCCGGCCGACGGCCAGATGTTCGAGTTCGGTGACGAGGTTCCCTTCAAGGTGACCGTCAAGGACCCGGAGGACGGCGTCGTCGACTGCGCCAAGGTCGAGGTCAAGTTCACCCTGGGCCACGACAGCCACGGGCACGACATCACCACCGAGCACGGCTGCGAAGGCACCGTCAAGACCGCGATGGAAGGCGGGCACGACCCGAACGCCAACATCTACGGCGGCATCTCCGCGTCCTACACCGACGGCGGCGGAGGCGGCCAGGCCGCACTGACCGGCCGGGACCAGGCCAAGCTCCAGCCGCGCCACCGCCAGGCCGAGCACTACGACAACTCCTCCGGCATCACCACGCCGAGCAAGACGAGCGCCCACGGCGGCCGGACCGTCGGGGACATCCACAACGACGACTGGATCTCCTTCACCCCGTACATCCTCGACGGCACGACCAAGCTCACCGCCCGTACGTCCTCCGCAGGCGCGGGAGGCTTCCTGGAGGTGCGTGCGGGGTCGCCCACCGGCAAGATCCTCGGCTCGGCACCGATACCGGTGACCGGCAGCTGGGACACGTTCCAGGACGTCGACGTTCCGCTGCGCGGCGCCCCGAAGAAGGCCACGGAGCTCTACCTGGTCTTCAAGGGCGGCGACGGGGCGCTCTACGACGTCGACGACTTCAGCCTCTCCGACAGCCCGGTCGACCGGACCGCCAAGCGCGTCCTGGTCTTCTCCAAGACCGGCGGCTTCCGGCACGACTCGATCCCGACCGGCATCGCCGCACTGAAGGAGCTGGGCAAGGACACCAACATCACCGTCGACTCCACAGAGGAGGCCGGCCAGTTCACCACCAGCAACCTGGCACGCTACGACGCCGTCGTCTTCCTCTCGACGACGGGTGACGTCCTCGACACCGCCCAGCAGAAGGCGTTCGAGAACTTCGTCGCCACCGGAGGCGGTTACATGGGCGTCCACGCCGCCGCCGACACCGAGTACGACTGGGAGTTCTACGGCGGCCTCGTCGGCGCGTACTTCTCCTCCCACCCGCAGATCCAGCCCGCGACCGTCCGGGTGGAGAACCACGACCACCCCGCGACCGCGCACCTGGACGAGGCCTGGGACCACACCGACGAGTGGTACAACTACCGCACCAACCCCCGGGACAAGGCCCAGGTCCTCGCCACACTCGACGAGACCACCTACACCGGCGGCACCATGAAGGGCGACCACCCGATCTCCTGGTGCCAGGCCTACCAGGGCGGCCGCTCCTTCTACACCGGCCTCGGCCACACCAAGGAGTCCTACGCCGAACCGGCCATGCGCGCACACCTGCTCGGCGGGCTGCGCTACGCGGCCGGCCAGGTCAAGGCCGACTGCAGGCCGGACACCGGCTACCGGCCCCTCTTCAACGGCAAGACGCTGGAGGGATGGAAGCAGGGCGGTCCCGGCAAGTTCGACGTCGTGGACGGCGAACTGCGCTCCCAGGGCGGCATGGGCCTGCTGACCTACCAGGCCAAGGAGCTGAACTCCTACTCGCTGAAGCTCGACTGGAAGATGGCGGGCGACGACAACTCCGGCGTCTTCGTCGGCTTCCCCGAGTCCGACGACCCGTGGTCCGCGGTGAACAAGGGCTACGAGGTCCAGATCGACGCCACGGACGCGGCGGACCGCACGACCGGGGCCGTCTACACCTTCAAGTCGGCCGACCTCAAGGCCCGCGACCGTGTCCTGCGGCCGCCCGGCCAGTGGAACAGCTACGAGATCCGGGTCCAGGGCGAACGTCTCCAGGTCTTCCTCAACGGAGCGAAGATCAACGACTTCACCAACACCGATCCGGTCCGCAGCCTCAAGGAGGGCTACATCGGCCTGCAGAACCACGGGGCCGACGACCAGGTGTCCTTCCGCAACATCCAGCTGAAGGAGCTGCCCTCGACGTAGGGCGGCCGCCTCTGCCGGCGGTGGGCGGGGAGCACGCCCTCCCCGCCCACCGTCCTCCACCCCCTCTTCATCCCCCCAGGGAGGCAGTCCGTGACCGCACAGGCCGTTCGTACCGGAGTCTGGTTCATCGGAGCACGCGGCTCCGTCGCCACCACCGCCACCGCGGGGTGCGCCGCCGTCGCGGCGGGCCTCCACCCGGCGACCGGCATGGTCACCGAGACACCGCCCTTCGCGGGCAGCGGGCTGCCACCCCTGGCCTCCCTCGTCTTCGGCGGACACGACACCCTCGACTGCCCGCTGCCCAAGCGGGCCGAGGCACTCGCGGCCGGCGGAGTCCTCCCGCACGGACTGCCCTCCGCCGTCGAGGCCGAACTGACGGCGGCCGACGCGGAGATACGCACGGGCGGGCCCCTGCCCGGTGACACCCGCACCGACGCGGAACTCATCACCGCGTTCGCCGACGACCTCGGCGACTTCGCGCGGCGCCACTCCCTGGCCCGCACGGTCGTCATCAACGTCGCATCGACCGAGCCCGCACCCGGCGACGACGACACACGCCTGCCCGCCAGCTCCCTCTACGCGGCAGCCGCCCTCCGCGCCGGCTGCGCCTACGCCAACTTCACCCCCTCCACCGGACTGCACAGCCCACACCTCCAGGACGCCGTGGCGTCCTGCGGACTCCCCCACGCCGGCCGCGACGGCAAGACGGGCCAGACGCTGCTCCGTTCCGTCCTCGCCCCGATGTTCGTCCAGCGGGCCCTGCCGGTCCGTGCCTGGTCGGGCACGAACCTGCTGGGCGGTGGCGACGGGGCGGCGCTGGCCGACCCGGCGGCCGCGGCCGCCAAGAACGCGGGCAAGGCGCGGGTGCTCGCCGACACGCTCGGCGCCGCCCCCGAGGGCGAGGTCCACATCGACGACGTACCGGCGATGGGGGACTGGAAGACGGCCTGGGACCACATCGCCTTCGACGGCTTCCTCGGCTCGCGGATGATCCTCCAGACGATCTGGCAGGGGTGCGACTCGGCCCTGGCCGCCCCGCTGGTCCTCGACCTCGCCCGGCTGCTGGCCCGCGCCCACGAGGCCGGCCTGGCCGGGCCACGCCCAGAGCTGGGCTTCTACTTCAAGGACCCGGACGGCGGACCGGCCGGGCTGTCCGAACAGTACGCGGCGCTGGTGGACTTCGCCGGGCGCCTGCGGGCCGCCCGGTGAACCCGCTGCGGCTGTTCGGCGCCCTGGCAGGCGTGCCGGGTCTGCTCGGCGCCCGCCCCGCGGCGCCCCCGCACGGCCTGTCCGGTGCGGGCGGGACTGCGCCCGCACCGGACAGGCGCCGTATCCGGACGGACCTGCGCGCCTGGGCCGAACTGCTGCGGGTGTCCGCGCTGTTCACCATCCCCGGGGACGCGCTGGCCGGGGCGGCCGCCGCCGGCCGGCGCCCCGACCGGGGCACCGTGCTCGCGGTCGGCGCGTCCCTGTGCCTCTACGAGGCGGGGATGGCCCTCAACGACTGGGTGGACCGCGACGAGGACGCCATCGACCGACCGCACCGCCCGATCCCCTCCGGCCGTATCGCCCCGGGCGCCGCGCTGGCCGTGGCGGGCGCCCTGACCATGGCGGGCCTGGCCCTCGCCGCCCGCGCGGGCCGGCCGGCCCTGGCGGTCGCATCCGGCCTGGCAGCCACGGTGTGGGCCTACGACCTGCGCCTCAAGCACACGAAGCTGGGCCCGGCCGCCATGGCCACCGCCCGCTCACTGGACCTGATGCTCGGCGCGACGGCGACGGGCGGGCCGCGACCGTCGGTCCGGGCGGGGGCGACGGGCCCTGCGGGCGCCGCCGGCCGGGCGAGCGCCGCGGGCCCGGCGCGGACGACAGGTCCGGCGCACACGCCGGCCGCGGTGGGTACGCCCGGCCCGACGAGGACGAGGACGAGGACGGTGACGACACGGCCGGTCCGGGCCGCCCTGCTGCTCGGCGCGCACACGTACGCCATCACCGAGGTCTCCCGCCACGAGGCACAGGGCGGCTCCACCACCGTCCCCCTCGCGGCGCTCACCGCCACCGCCGCGCTCGCCGCCGCCGTGGCGGGTGAGCAGCCGATAGCGGTCCGGGACGGGGCCGAGAAGCCCGGCGCCGCCGCCCACCGGCTCCTGCGCACCGCGTTCGCCGGCGCCTACCTGCGTACCGCCGCGACACCCCTGCTCCACGCGGCCCTCAACCCCTCCCCGCCCCTCACCCAGCGCGCCGTCGGCGGCGGCATCCGCGCCATGATCCCGCTCCAGGCGGCGCTGGCCGCCAAGGCCGGGGCGCCGCTCGGCGGACTCGCGGTCATGGCGCTCGTCCCCCTTGCCCGGAAGCTCGCACGGAAGGTGAGCCCGACATGAGCCTCCGCCTCGGCTACGGCACCAACGGCCTGACCGACCTCCGCCTCGACGACGCCCTCGGGCTCCTCGCCGACCTCGGATACGACGGCGTCGGGCTGACCCTGGACCACATGCACCTGGACCCCCTCGCCCCCGACCTCGTGGCCCGCACCCGCCACGTGGCGCGCAGGCTCTCCTCGCTGGGCCTCGGCGTCACCGTCGAGACCGGCGCCCGCTACGTCCTCGACCCCCGCCGCAAACACGGCCCCTCCCTCCTCGACCCGGATCCCGACGCCCGCGCGGCCCGCACCGCGCTGCTCGTACGGGCCGTCGACGTGGCCGCCGGACTGGGCGCCCACGCCGTGCACTGCTTCAGCGGCATCACCCCGCCGGGCACCACCGCGGAGACCGCCTGGCACCGGCTGACCGACGCGCTCGCCCCCGTACTGGACGCCGCGGCCCGCGCCGGCGTCCCCCTCGCCATCGAGCCGGAACCCGGCCACCTGCTGGCCACGCTCGCCGACTTCCACCACCTGCGCGCCCTCCTCGGGGACCCGGAACCCCTCGGGCTCACCCTCGACATCGGCCACTGCCAGTGCCTGGAACCCGCCCCGCCCGCCGACTGTGTCAAGGAGGCCGCGCCCTGGCTCCGCCACGTGCAGATCGAGGACATGCGGCGCGGGGTGCACGAGCACCTGCCCTTCGGGGAGGGGGAGATCGACTTCCCGCCCGTGCTCGAAGCCCTCGCCGCCACCGGCTACGGCGGACTCACCGTCGTCGAACTGCCCCGTCACTCCCACGCCGGTCCCGAACTCGCCCGCCGCTCCATCGAATTCCTGCGCCCGGCCTCCGGGACCACGAACGGAGCCGCACCGTGCTGATCGATCGCAAGGAACTCGACGAGCGGCTCCGCGGAGCGGCGAGGGCATGGCTCGACGAAGCGCTCGCCGAGGCCGCACACGCCGCGGCCCACCCCGGCTCAGGCACCGGCAACCCGCCCTGGGAGCTGCGGTTCGCCTCCGCGGGCAGGCACTGCGGACTCGAGTACGCCGACTCCGTACGTGCGCTGCTGCTCGTCGAGGCCCGCGCCGGCCTGTCCGCCGTGACCAGACTCTACGAGCAGGGCACCGCCGCCGAGCGCCGCGCCGTCCTCCTCACGCTGCACCGGCTGGACCTGGGACCTGCCGCGCTCCCACTCGTCGAGGACGCCCTGCGCACCAACGACCCCCGGCTGGTCGCCGCGGCCGTCGGCCCGTACGGCGCCACGCACCTGGACGCCCACGGCTGGCGGCACGCAGTCCTCAAATGCCTCTTCATCGAGGTCCCCGTCGACACCGTCGACCGGCTCGGCGACCGCGCCCACGGCGACGCCGAACTGGCGCGCATGCTCGGTGACTTCGCCGCCGAACGCACGGCCGCCGGCCGCGCCGTCCCCGACGGCCTGCGGACCGTCCTCGCCCTGACGGCCCCGGCCCCCGCCCCCACGGAGGAGTCCTGATGCGTATCTTCGACCCCCACATCCACATGACCTCCCGCACCACGGACGACTACCAGGCGATGTACGACGCGGGAGTCCGGGCCCTCGTCGAACCCTCCTTCTGGCTCGGCCAGCCCCGCACCTCCCCGGCCAGCTTCTTCGACTACTTCGACGCCCTCCTCGGCTGGGAACCCTTCCGTGCCTCCCAGTACGGCATCGCGCACCACTGCACGCTCGCGCTCAACCCCAAGGAGGCGAACGACCCCCGCTGCACCCCCGTCCTGGAGGCCCTGCCCCGCTACCTCGTCAAGGACTCCGTCGTCGCCGTCGGTGAGATCGGCTACGACTCCATGACCCCGGCCGAGGACACCGCCCTCGCCGCCCAGCTGCAGCTCGCCGCCGACCACGGCCTGCCGGCGCTCGTCCACACCCCGCACCGCGACAAGCTCGCCGGGCTCCACCGCACCATCGACGTCGTGCGCGAGTCCGATCTCGCCCCGGAGCTCGTCCTCCTCGACCACCTCAACGAGACGACGGTGCGGGACGCCCTGGACAGCGGGTGCTGGGCGGGCTTCTCCATCTATCCCGACACCAAGATGGACGAGGACCGCATGGTCACCGTCCTCAGGAACCACGGCACCGACAGGATCCTCGTCAACTCGGCGGCCGACTGGGGGAGGAGCGACCCGCTGAAGACCCGCAAGGTCGCCGACACCATGCTGAAGGCCGGCTTCGACGAGGACGACGTCGACAAGGTCCTCTGGCGCAATCCGGTCGCCTTCTACGGGCAGAGCGGCCGGCTCCAGCTCGACATCGCCGCCCCGGACCCGCTGCACGAGGGCAACTCCATACTCCGCGGCGGTGAGTGAGCGATGCGCTTCCGTCACCCCGACGGCTCCACCGTCCATCTCGCCTACTGCACCAACGTGCATCCCGCCGAGACCCTCGCAGGAGTCCGCGCCCAGCTGCGGGACCACTGCGAGCCCGTACGCAGGCGGCTCGGCCGGGACCGCCTCGGCATCGGCCTCTGGCTCGCCAGGGACGCCGCCCGCGCCCTGATCAACGATCCGGCGGCCCTGCGTTCGCTGCGCGCCGAACTCGAGCACCGCGGCCTCGAAGTGGTCACCCTCAACGGCTTCCCGTACGAGGGCTTCGGGGCGGACGAGGTCAAGTACCGGGTCTACACGCCGGACTGGACCGACCCCGAGCGGCTCGCCCACACCACCGACCTGGCCCGGCTGCTCGCCGCCCTCCTGCCCGACGACGTCACCGAGGGCACCGTCTCCACCCTGCCGATCGCCTGGCGCACCCCGTACGCCACCGACCCGACGGCCGCCGCCACCGCGGAGAGGGCCTTCACCACGCTCGCCCAGCGGCTCGACGCCCTCGCCGAGCTGACCGGCAAATCCATCAGGATCGGCCTCGAACCCGAACCGGGCTGCACGGTGGAGACCACGGCCGACGCCATCGCCCCCCTCACCGCGGTGGGCCACGACCGCATCGGCATCTGCGTCGACACCTGCCACCTCGCGACCTCCTTCGAGGACCCGGACACCGCACTCGACGCCCTGCGCACGGCCGGCATCCCCGTCGTCAAGGCCCAGCTGTCCGCGGCGCTGCACGCGCAGCACCCGCACCTGCCCGAGGTCCGCGCAGCGCTGGCCGCCTTCGCCGAGCCCCGCTTCCTGCACCAGACCCGCACCCTCACCGCGGCCGGGCTGCGCGGCACCGACGACCTCGACGAGGCGGTGTCCGGCGGCGCCCTCCCCGACGGGGCACCCTGGCGCTCCCACTTCCACGTACCCCTGCACGCTCCTCCCGCGCCCCCGCTCACCTCGACGCTCCCCGTACTCCGGTCGGCCCTGACCCGGCTCGTGGGAGGACCGGCGCCACTCACCCGCCACCTGGAGGTCGAGACGTACACCTGGCAGGCGCTCCCGGCCGAACTGCGGCCGCGCACCCGTGCGCAGCTCGCCGACGGCATCGCGGCCGAGCTCACCCTCGCCCGCGACCTCCTGACCGACCTCGGGCTGAAGGAGCTCCCATGACCGCCACCGCACAGCCCACCCCACTCCTCGTCCTGGACGTCGTCGGCCTGACCCCCCAGCTGCTGGAGCACATGCCGAACCTCCGGGCCATGGCCGGCGCAGGCTCCCAGGCCCCCCTGGCCACCGTCCTGCCCGCCGTCACCTGCGCCGCCCAGTCCACCTTCCTCACCGGCACCATGCCCGCCGAGCACGGCATCGTCGCCAACGGCTGGTACTTCCGCGAACTCGGCGACGTCCTGCTGTGGCGCCAGCACAACGGGCTCGTCGAGGGCGACAAGCTCTGGGACGCCGCCCGGCGCGCGCACCCCGGGTACACCGTCGCCAACATCTGCTGGTGGTACGCGATGGGCGCCGATACCGACTGGACCGTCACCCCCCGCCCCGTCTACTACGCCGACGGCCGCAAGGAACCCGACTGCTACACCCGGCCCCCCGCCCTGCACGACGAACTCACCGACAAGCTCGGCACCTTCCCCCTCTTCCACTTCTGGGGACCCGGCGCCGACATCGTCTCCTCGCAGTGGATCATCGACGCCACCCGGCACGTCCTCGCCACCCGCACCCCCGACCTGGCCCTGTGCTACCTGCCCCACCTCGACTACGACCTCCAGCGCTACGGACCCGACGACCCCCGCTCCCACCGGGCCGCCGGCGAACTCGACACGGCCGTCGCCCCCCTCCTGGCCGACGCACGAGCCCAGGGCCGCACCGTAGTCGCGCTCTCCGAGTACGGCATCACCCGTGTGGACCGGCCCGTCGACATCAACCGCGCCCTGCGCCGCGCGGGCCTGCTGGAGGTCCACACCCAGGACGGTATGGAGTACCTCGACCCGATGGCCTCCCGTGCCTTCGCCGTCGCCGACCACCAGCTGGCCCACATCTACGTGCGCCGGCCCGAGGACCTCGAGGCCACCAGGGCCGCCCTCGCGGACCTGCCCGGCATCGACCAGCTCCTGGACGACGAGGGCAAGAAGGCCCACCACCTGGACCACCCCCGCTCCGGCGAGCTCGTCGCCGTCGCGGACAAGGACGCCTGGTTCACGTACTACTACTGGCTCGACGACGACCACGCACCGGACTTCGCACAGCTCGTCGAGATCCACCGCAAACCGGGCTACGACCCCGTAGAGCTCTTCATGGACCCCCAGGACCCCTATGTCCGGGTCAAGGCCGCCTCGGCGGTCGCCCGCAAGAAGCTCGGGATGCGCTACCGCATGGCGGTCGTCCCCCTGGATCCCTCACCCATCCGCGGCAGCCACGGCCGCCTGCCCACGAGCGACGACGAAGGTCCGCTCATCCTCTGCTCCACCCCCCACACGTTCCCCGGCCGAGTCCAGGCCACCGAGGTGAAGTCCCTGCTCCTCCAGCTCGCCGGACTGCACCGACCGTCCGCCCCGTCCGCACCTTCAGAGGGAGATTCGTGATCATGAGCCGCACCCCGAAGGACCTCGAGCTCGCGCGCAGACTCAGCCGCCGCAACGTCCTGGGCGTCGCCGCCGGAGCCACGGCGGCCACCCTCCTCGGCGCCGCGACCGCCCAGGCCGCCACCACCGGCAGCGCTCGTGGCAGCCACGCTCACGAGACCCACGGCCACGGCCGGGGCCGTGCGGTCCTGCCCCCCGGCCGGCTGGGCATCCAGCTGTACAGCCTCCGCGACAAGGTCTCCACCCTCGGCTTCGGTCCCGTCTTCGCGGAACTGGAGAAGTACGGCTACGACGAGATCGAGTTCGCCGGATACACCCAGGGCTCCGCAGGCGCCCTCACCCTCGCCCAGCTGAGGCGCCTGGCGAAGGACCACGGGCTCAACCCCATCGGCAGCCACGTCAACTACTACGACGACAACAACCCCGGCGCCTACTCCTTCGCCCAGAACCTCACCAAGGTCCTGGACGACGCCGAGGCCCTCGGCCTGAAGCACATCGGCACCGCCTCGGGACCCTTCCGCTACGGCTCGACCGTGGACGGCTGGAAGCGCGCGGCCGAGGACTTCAACACCTACGGCGCCGCCGCCCGCAAGCGCGGCATGAAGTTCTACCAGCACAACCACGCTGAGGAGTTCTCCTTCGCCACCGACAAGCCGGGCGTACGTCTCTACGACGTCCTGCTCGCCGAGACCGACCCCGATCTCGTCTACCTGGAGATGGACATCTACTGGGCCTTCGTCGCCCAGTTCCGCTTCGGCAAGCGCGTGGACGGCACCCCTGCCCCCTTCAACCCCGTCGACTACGTGCTCAGGCGCCCCGACCGCTACCCCCTCTTCCACGTCAAGGACGGAACCAGGGACGACGCCGCCCGCGACGGCTACGACATGACGGACGTCGGTGACGGCGACATCGACTACAAGACGTTCCTGACCCGAGTCACGGAGCGCACGCACCGAGGCCGTACCTACCACCACTGGCAGACCGAGCACGACAACCCGGTCGAGTCCTTCGCCTTCGCCCGCAAGTCCAGCGAGCACCTGCACTCGCTCCGGGAAGGGCGCTGCGGGGACTGAACCCGGCGCACAGCGGTACGGGGGCCCGGCCGGGGCCCCCGTACCGCTGTGCGCGCACGATGATCCGGGTCAGGTCGCCCCCTGGCCGGCCACGCCGGCCACCGGCCCGGCCTTCGTGTCCGGGCGGCCCGGCGCCCGCAGGAAGCAGGCGAGGACGGCGGAGCCGAAACCGACGCCGCCGGCGATGGCGAACGCGGCGTCGTAACCCCAGTTGCCGACGACGACCGCGCCCATACCCGAGCCGACGAGCCCGGAGACGAGCTTGGAGCTGTAGACCATGCCGTAGTTGGACGCGTTGTTGTTCTCCCCGAAGAAGTCCGCGGTCATCGCCGCGAACAGCGGGAAGATGGCGCCGCCACCGAAGCCGGAGATCATCGAGCAGCACAGGAAGAACGGCATCGAGCCGATGTTCCCGGAGTGGTACAGACGGGACACGGCACCCCCCGTTCCCGGGGCGACCGTGACGAGCTCTTCGGCGGCTTCGGCGGCTCCTGGCGCGGCGCCTTCGTCGGCGGTGAACTGCTCGTGCGGGCCGTGACGGACGGCCCGGCGGGGGAGAGGCTGCCGGGCAACTTCCCGGACTACCGCCTCCTCCCGTAACCGGCTCCGCCGACGGCCCTGGCGCCCGCCCGTCAGCCGATTCCCTGGTGGTCGGGCAGCAGGGCGAACTGGCGTTCGGCCGCCTCGGGTACCGTGCGCTCCACCGCCTGCACGAGGAGCGCACGGTGCTTGAGCAGCGGCGTCCGCCGTCCCTCCGGAGCGAGCAGCAGCAGGTCGTCGACCCCCGCCAGCAGACGCCGGGTGACCTGCGGACTGGCAGCAGCGCACCACCTGATCTCCTCGAAGGCGAGATCCACGACGTCCGTCCAGCCGGGGCCGTCCTGGACGAGCCGCACGTCGCCCCGGTGGTCGCGGTGGTGCACGGGTCCGAGAGGCCGGTGCACCACGGCCGCGAGGTACTGCACGATGCGGTCCAGGCACTGCACGGCGGTGGTCGGATCGTTGACCGCGGTCGACAGCGCGCGCAGCGCGATGTCGGAGAGCTGGCGCAGCCCGAACGTCAGATCCTGGTGGAGCGTCCGCTCGACCCCCACGAAGACCGTGTACCTCAGCCGATGTGCCGGCGGCGGCGTCTCCCCGCCGTGCACGGCGAACACCGGTGTGCCGGGGACGAGGAAGTCCCCGATCCGCGGGATCAGCCGCAGCACGACACCCTGCCGGCGCGCGGCCCGCACCAGGCGCGCCACGTTCACGTCCCGCAGGACCCCGGCACGCCCCTGATGTGTGATCCGCGCGGTCTCCGGCGGGAGCGGCGCGTCCCCCGCAGGCTCCCCCGACACCCGGCCGAGGACCCGGAAGGACTCGCGTGCGATGTGGTCGACGACCGGGCCGACCTGCATGAGGCGGAGGGTGGACGTCACGTAGGCGATGAACAGCAGCAGGCTCAGGCCGACCATGAACACGGTGAGCAGGCTCTGGAGCAGGGGGACGGACACGATCCGGCGCGGATCGGTCTCGCTCTCGTACGACGTGAGCACGAGCAGCGAGAACGCGAACGTCGCCAGGAAGACCGTCAGCGTGAGTTTGCTGATCCGGCTCCGTACGAAGATGCGCACCACCCTGGGCGTGAGCTGCCCGGCGGCCATCTGCACGGCCACCAGGGAGATGCTGAACACGACTCCGATGAAGGTCATCATCGCCGAGCTGATCGTGGTGACGATCGACTTCGCGTCGGTGGTGAACGAGATCAGGCTCCGGATCTCGTCGTAGGCCTTCTCCTCCTGCAGGCGGGTCACGATCTGCGTGTCCAGGCCGGACAGGCCCCACCACACCAGGTAGGAACAGATCAGCCCCACCGTCGGGGCGAACCAGAACGTGTCGCGCAGGTGCTCACGCAACGGGGACAGCGTGCGGGGCCGTCGATGGGCACGGTCATTCATGCCCGCGAAGGTAGCCCGGAACGACTCCTTGTACACGCCGGGCCACGCACCGTACACACCCTGCGGCGGGCGGGCCCGGCCCGCTGCCCGAACCGGAGCGCACCGCACTGACCACCGGAAACGCAGGTGAGAGCCGCCCCGAACCCCTGGTATTGTTTTCTTTGTCGCCACGGGGAACACCTCGTGGACGACAGACACCTTGTCCGGGTGGCGGAATGGCAGACGCGCTAGCTTGAGGTGCTAGTGCCCTTTATCGGGCGTGGGGGTTCAAGTCCCCCCTCGGACACCAGAAGGACACCGACGCGTTCGTGTCCGGCAGTGACGGCGAGACGGCCCGCATCATGATCATGATGCGGGCCGTCCCCCTTTCCGGATCCGGCTGCGGGGCCCGACGCGGACGAGTACGGCCCCGCGCGGTCCCGCCGACCCGGAAGCCGACCCCGGCGTACCGGACGTCGAGCGGGATCTGCCCCGCGGCCGGGACCGGCGTCACGACATCCGCGCCCCTGGACACGGACGGACCGCCGGAAGGCCGAACTGAACAACGCGTGGGTCGCCGTTCCTGTTCCGGACGGAACAGGAGGCCCGGTCGCTGGAAGCCCCGGCCACCGGCCCGGAGGCCGGCGGCCGGGGCGTGACCGGCATCAGGTGGAGGGGGCCTTCGCCGTCACCGGTTCGGTCAGCTGCACGGGCTGCGTGCCGGGGTCGCTGTGCCGTGCCGCCCAGTTCTCCAGCGCCGCCCGGCAGGCATGGTCGAGGTGGGTCAGGCCGGCGAGATCCAGCTCGACGGGCCGGTCCTGCGGCAGTGCCTCCAGGCTGTCCAGTATCTTCGGCAGCCTCAGGAACGTGGCATTGCCCGACAGGCGCGCCCGCACGGGCCCGGCTCCCTCGTCGTCGACGTCCAGAGCGATGTGCGAGGCGTCCCAGGCCGTCTTGGCCACGGAAAGGGCCAAACCGATCAGGACGCCCTCGAACATGTTCACCGTGACGATGGCCACGGCTGTGACCACCAGGACCAGCACCTCGCCCCGGTGCCCGCGCCACAGCGTCACGACGGTGCGCAGCGGGATCAGTTTCCAGCCCGCATGCACGAGGATGCCGGCCAGGGCGGGCAGCGGGACGATTTCGAGGGCCGCGGGCAGCAGCGCCGCGAACAGCAGCAGCCACACGCCGTGCAGGACCCTCGACGCCTTGGTCCTCGCGCCCGCGTGGACGTTGGCCGAACTACGGACGATGACCGCGGTCATCGGCAGCGCGCCCAGCAGCCCGCACACGGCGTTGCCGGTTCCCTGGGCCATCAGCTCCTTGTCGTACTGCGTGCGTGGCCCGTCGTGGAGCCGGTCGACCGCGGCGGCGCTGAACAGGCTCTCGGCCGAGGCGATCAGCGTGAAGGCCAGGACCGTCCCGAGGACGCCGACGTCCGCCAGCCGGCCGAAGGCGTCGGCCCCGGGAAGCTGGACGGCACCGAGCAGTCCCTGCACCTCGACGGTGGCGACGGGCAGGCTGAACGCCAGCGAGGCGAGTGTGGCCAGCACGACCGCGGCCAGGGCGCCCGGGACGGCTCTCACCCGCTCGGGCAACCGCGGCCACAGCACCATCACCGCGACGGTGCCTGCGCCGAGCGCGAGCGACGCGAGTGCCGCGGTGCTGCCGACGGCATCGACCAGGATCCCGGGGAGGCCGGTCACCTTGTCCAGGCCGGACGCCGGGGCCTCCATGCCCGCCGCCGCGTAGAGCTGGCCCGCGATGATCACGAGTCCGATACCGGCGAGCATGCCCTCCACGACGGACACGGAGATGGCCCGGAACCAGCGCCCCAGTCTCAGTGCGCCCATGAGGAGTTGAAGAAGCCCGGAGGTCAGCACGATCACTCCGAGGGCGGCGAGCCCGAAGGCCTGCACGGCTTCGAAGACCAGCACGGTCAGGCCGGCTGCCGGTCCTGACACCTGCAGGCTGCTGCCGCGCATGAAGCCCGTGACGAGACCACCGACGATGCCGGTGATCAGCCCCAGTTCCGCAGGTACCCCGGAGGCCACGGCGACGCCCACGCACAGCGGCAGGGCGACGAGGAAGACGACGATCGACGCGGCGAAGTCCTGCCGCAGGTGGGGAAACGCCGTGCGGTGGTCCATCCCGGCCCTCACGGCGTCGGGAAGGGGTCGCAGGGCGCGTCGTGGGACGGTCGGACGCGTGCCTCGTGAGGTTCCGCGGACCGCTCGCGGATTGTTCGGGCGTGATCGAGGGGGATGTGCATACCGGTTGTTCCTCCTGGCGCGCGGTTGGTGCGCGTCGGTGTGCGTACGGGAACAGAGGCGCGGCGGGCACGACGGCATGGCCCCACGGCGACGCACCCGAAGGGGCGGGGCGTGTGGGGCGGGATCCGTGACGGCCGCGGATCAGCTCAGCAGCGGAACACCTGGAGCACTGCGGGGGAGGAGGAGGCCGAGGATTCCGGTGCGCGAGGGGAGGCGTCCGCGGCGGGGAGTGCCGCGCCCGCGGACCGGTCCCCGGCGCCGTCCGTCACGAGGGACCGCGAAGGGCTCTCCGGGGTGGCCCCGACCGCGGTGCGGTGCCGGTCCCTTGTGCGCAGCGCACCGTGGTCGGGCCCGTCCTCGGCCGGCGTATCGCACGGGACCAAATTCCGGCCGGCCTCCCCCGCGGTCATGTGCGTGCCGTGGACCGTATGCCCCACCGGGGGGCCGGGGGCGGGCTCTTGGGCGCTGTGGGCGGATGCGGCGGAGGCGGCGGGGCCGGGACCTTGCAGGGCGAGCAGGATTGCGGTCAGAAGCGTGAACACGAACCGGGCCGTCGCCTCTCGCACCCTGCGCCTCCTCCCGGACTTCGTCCCCGTTTCCGTCGACGCTAACAGGCCGAGAACGCATGCCGGGTAAACCTCGTGTGAAGAGTCCGGAAGTCGGTGGTGGAATGAGTGAAATCCTCCGCCCCGAAAGCCCATTGAGCGGATGGAGGCGTCCACCGCCTCACTTCTCGTATCCGAAGTACGCGGGCTTCCGACCCGCCCCGGGCCTCGCAGGCACCCCTGTGACCAGGTGCTGTCGGTGGTGCGCCCACGCCCCGTTTCGTCCCTGACCGTTCGGGCGGCGTGTTCGAACGGCTGCGTCCGGGGGAGTTGTCCGGGAGGGAAAGGGCCTCGACGGGAGCGGCTGTACCGCTCCGGGATGCCGGTGTCCCCTTTATCGGACGGGCCTCTGCGGTACGGGTGATGGGGCGTCAGCATTGTGCCGTCCCCCGCGGCGAATAAGTGTCAGCTATTTCCGGACAGGCTAATGGCCGGGTCTTATCGCCGCGGGCTCCTGTCGACGGGCGCCGACGACAAGGCGGGGCCCGAGCCCTTCCCTCGGACGGCCCTTCGGGTGGTGGGGCGGCGATCGGCCGCTGTGCCGTGCGGCGTCCTCTCGGAAGGGGATGCCTCGATGCCCCGCCGGATCGGCGGGCCGGCCCTCGGTGCTCCTCGAACCCTTCGGGGCGGCTTGCATCACGATCAGGTCTCGGACACCGGGGCGGGGGTTGTTTTCGGCCGTGTAATCGATTCCAATCGTCCGTGTAATCGATTCCACGGCCCCGTCCGCTGGTCTCGAGGCTCACGGTAACCACAAGGAGGTGGTCCGGAAATGGCGAGCATCAAGGATGTCGCGGCCCAGGCAGGAGTCTCTGTCGCCACGGTCTCCCGCGTCCTGAACAGCCATCCCTCCGTCAGCCCCGACGCGCGCACACGCGTCCTCGCCGCCGTCGACGCCCTCGGCTACCGGCCCAACGCCGTCGCCCGTTCGCTGCGCACCGACCAGACCCGCACGCTCGGCCTGGTCATCAGCGACGTACTCAACCCGTACTTCACCGCGCTGGCCCGCTCCGTGGAGGAGGAGGCCCGCGCTCTGGGTTACAGCGTGATCATCGGCAACGCCGACGAGCGGCCCGAGCAGCAGGACCACCACGTCCGAACGCTCCTGGACCGCAGGATCGACGGGCTTCTGGTCTCGCCGGCGGACGGGGACTCCCCGCTGCTGACGGACGTGGCGCGCACCGGCACCCCGATGGTCTTCGTCGACCGCTGGATGCCCGGAGTGGACGTCCCCGTCGTGCGCGCCGACGGCCACCGGGCGATCCAGGACCTGGTCGCCCACCTGTACGCCCTCGGCCACCGCAGGCTCGCCATCATCGCGGGTCCCGCGGCAACCACCACGGGCAACGAGCGTGTCGAGGCCTTCCGCGCAGCGATGCGCACGCACGGCCTCGCCCTGCCCGACGCGTACATCGGGCAGGGTGACTTCCAGGCGGCCAGCGGACGGCGTGCGACCGAGCACTTCCTGTCCCTGCCCGAGCCGCCCCAGATCGTCTTCGCCGCCGACAACCTCATGGCCCTCGGCGCGCTCGACGCCATCCGCGCACGTGGCATGCGCGTCCCCGAGGACATCGGGATCGCGGCCTTCGACGACATCCCGTGGTTCGTCCACACCGGGCCGCCGATCACCGCCATCGCCCAGCCGACCGGCGACCTCGGCCGCGCCGCCGTGCGGGCCCTCGTCGACATCGTCGAGGGCCGGCCTCCGCAGTCCGTCACCCTGCCCGCCCGTCTCGTCGTACGCAGCTCCTGCGGCGAGCCGGCCCTGCCCGCACCCGACCCGAGGAGGGACGTGTGAGCGAGTCAGTGGAGTTGCTGCGCATCGAAGGCGTACGCAAGACCTTCCCCGGCGTCGTCGCCCTTGACAGCGTCGACTTCGACCTGCGCAGCGGGGAGGTGCACGTCCTGCTCGGTGAGAACGGAGCGGGCAAGAGCACCCTCATCAAGATGCTCTCGGGCGCCTACCGCCCCGACAGCGGCCGGATCTTCGCCCGGGGCGAGGAGGTCCGCATCCACGGTGCCCAGGACGCCGAGAAGCTCGGGATCGCCACGATCTACCAGGAGTTCAACCTGGTACCCGATCTGACGGTCGCCGAGAACATCTTCCTCGGACGCCAGCCGCGCCGCTACGGGATGATCGACCGGCGGACCATGGAAGCCGACGCCGAGGTGCTGCTGCGCCGGGTCGGCCTGCACGTCCCGCCCCGGACCAGGGTCCGTGAACTCGGCATCGCACGGCTGCAGATGGTCGAGATCGCCAAGGCGCTGAGCCTGGACGCGCGCGTCCTGATCATGGACGAACCGACCGCCGTGCTCACCTCCGAGGAGGTCGACAAGCTGTTCCGGATCGTGCGGCAGCTCCGCGAGGACGGCGTCGGCATCGTCTTCATCACCCACCACCTCGACGAGATCGCCGCCCTCGGCGACCGCGTCACCGTGCTGCGCGACGGCCGGAGCATCGACCAGGTGCCCGCGTCCACCCCCGAACCGGAACTCGTCCAGCTGATGGTGGGACGCAGCATCGAGCAGCAGTACCCCCGTGAACGGCCGGAAGCGGGCAGGCCCCTGCTCTCCGTGCGCGGGCTCACCCGCGACGGTGTCTTCCACGACATCAGCTTCGACGTGAGGGCCGGCGAGGTCGTCGGCCTCGCCGGACTCGTCGGCGCCGGCCGGACCGAGGTGGCCCGTGCCGTCTTCGGCGCCGACCCGTACGACGCCGGCACGGTCGACGTACTCGGCGAGCGGCTCGCCAAGCACGACGTGACCGCCGCCATGGGCGCGGGGATCGGTCTCGTCCCCGAGGACCGCAAGGGCCAGGGCCTGGTGCTCGACGCCTCCGTGCAGGAGAACCTCGGACTGGTGACCCTGCGGTCGGCGAGCCGGTCCGGCCTCGTCGACCTCAAGGGGCAGCGCACCGCCGCCGCCGCGATCGCCGAGCAGCTCGGGGTGCGGATGGCGGGCCTCGGCCAGCACGTCCGCACACTCTCCGGCGGCAACCAGCAGAAGGTCGTCATCGGCAAGTGGCTGCTCGCGGACACCCGTGTGCTGATCCTCGACGAACCGACCCGGGGCATCGACGTCGGCGCCAAGGTCGAGATCTACCAGCTCGTCAACGAGCTGACGGCCTCCGGCCACGCGGTCCTGATGATCTCCAGCGATCTGCCGGAGGTCCTCGGCATGAGCGACCGGGTGCTCGTCATGGCGCACGGCCGGATCGCCGGCGAACTCCCCGCCCACGAAGCCACCCAGGACGCCGTGATGGCCCTCGCCGTCGGCGTGCCACCTGTCACCGCACCCACCGAGAACGCAGAGGAGAGCCCCCGTGGCCACTGACACGCATCCGAGCAAGGCGGGCGCGGGCGGCGCCGGACACACCCTCCGCCGTCTCCTGCTCGACAACGGCGCCCTCACGGCGCTGGTCGTCCTCCTGGTGGCGATGTCGCTGCTCTCCGGCGACTTCCTCACCACCCAGAACCTTCTGAACGTCGGCGTGCAGGCGGCCGTCACCGCGATCCTCGCGTTCGGCGTCACCTTCGTCATCGTCTCCGCGGGCATCGACCTCTCCGTCGGCTCGGTCGCCGCGCTCTCCGCGACGGTCCTCGCCTGGTCGGCGACGTCCGCCGGAGTTCCCGTCTGGCTGGCGGTCGTCCTCGCCGTCGCCACCGGCATCGCCTGCGGCTTCGTCAACGGCGCACTCGTCGCGTACGGGAAGCTGCCGTCGTTCATCGCGACCCTGGCCATGCTCTCGGTCGCCCGCGGCCTGTCCCTGGTGATCTCCCAGGGCAGCCCGATCGCGTTCCCCGACTCCGTCTCCGTCCTCGGCGACACCCTCGGCGGCTGGCTCCCCGTCCCGGTCATCGTCATGATCGTGATGGGCCTGGTCACGGCGCTCATCCTCGCCCGCACCTACATCGGCCGTTCGATGTACGCGATCGGCGGCAACGAGGAGGCGGCCCGGCTCTCCGGGCTGCGGGTCAAGAAGCAGAAGCTGGCCATCTACGCCCTCTCCGGACTCTTCGCCGCAGTCGCGGGCATCGTCCTCGCGTCCCGCCTGGTCTCCGCCCAGCCGCAGGCCGCACAGGGGTACGAGCTCGACGCGATCGCCGCGGTCGTCATCGGCGGTGCCAGCCTCGCCGGCGGGGTCGGCAAGGCGTCCGGCACCCTGATCGGTGCCCTGATCCTCGCCGTGCTGCGCAATGGCCTCAACCTCCTCTCGGTGTCCGCGTTCTGGCAGCAGGTCGTCATCGGCGTCGTCATCGCCCTCGCGGTGCTGCTCGACACGCTGCGCCGCAAGGCCGGTTCGGGAGCTGGGGCCACGTCGGGGCCCGCCCCGGGGGCGCCGGGATCCGGCCGCAGGGGAGCCATCAGGGCCGGCCTCGCGGTCGTCTGCGTGGCCGCCGTCATCGCGGCCGTGACCTTCTTCAACTCCGGTTCCTCCGGCGGCAGCACGAAGGTCGGGATGTCGCTCTCCACCCTCAACAACCCCTTCTTCGTCCAGATGAAGGCGGGCGCGCAGGCGGAGGCCGAGGCCGCCGGGATCGACCTGACGGTCACCGACGCCCAGAACGACGCGTCGCAGCAGGCCAACCAGCTGCAGAACTTCACGAGTTCCGGCGTGGACTCCATCATCGTCAACCCGGTGGACTCCGACGCGGTCGGACCCGGCGTCCGCAGCGCCAACGAGGCCGGCATCCCGGTGGTGGCGGCCGACCGCGGCGTCAACAAGGCGGACACGGCCACGCTGGTCGCCTCAGACAACGTGGCGGGCGGCAAGCTCGCCGCCAAGGCGCTCGCCGGCAAGCTCGGCGGCAAGGGTGACATCGTCGTCCTGCAGGGCACCGCGGGCACGTCCGCCAGCCGCGAGCGCGGCGCGGGCTTCGCCGCAGGCATCAAGGCGTACCCGGGCATCAAGGTCGTGGCCACCCAGCCGGCCGACTTCGACCGCACCAAGGGCCTGGACGTCATGACCAACCTGCTCCAGGGGCACCCCGGCATCACCGGTGTCTTCGCCGAGAACGACGAAATGGCACTCGGGGCGGTCAAGGCCCTCGGCTCCGAGGCCGGCAGGTCCGTCGCCGTCGTCGGCTTCGACGGCACCCCCGACGGGCTGCAGGCCGTGGAGGCGGGCACGCTGTACGCGTCCGTGGCCCAGCAGCCGAAGGAGCTCGGCAGGATCGCCGTGCGGAACGCGGTGCGGGCGGCCGACGGCAAGAAGGTCGACAGCACGGTGAAGGTGCCGGTCAAGGTCGTCACCCGCCAGAACGTCGCCGACTTCTCCTGATCGCACACGCCCACGGAAGGCAGCAGCACAGATGCACGAGAACGAGGACTCCGCCCTCTCCCCATACGACCTCCTGGTCGTCGGTTCGGCCAACGCCGACCTGGTCGTCGGCGTCGACCGACGCCCCGCGGCGGGGGAGACGGTGCTCGGCTCCGACCTCGCCGTCCACCCGGGCGGCAAGGGCGCGAACCAGGCGGTCGCCGCCGCCCGCCTCGGAGCCCGTACGGCACTGCTGGCCCGGGTCGGGGACGACGCGCACGGCCGGCTGCTGCTGGAGTCGCAGCGGGCGGCGGGCGTCGACACCGGCGGAGTCCTCGTCGGAGGGGCGCCCACGGGGGTGGCCCTGATCACCGTGGACCCCTCGGGGGACAACAGCATCGTCGTCTCCCCGGGGGCCAACGCCCGGCTCACCCCCGAGGACATCCGGGCTGCCGCCCCGCTGCTGTCCGCCGCCCGGGTCGTCTCCGTACAGCTGGAGATCCCGCTGGACACCGTCGCCGAGACGGCACGCACCCTCGCGCCCGGCACCCGGCTCGTCCTCAACCCGTCCCCGCCGGCCCCGCTCCCCGCCGGGGTGCTGGCGGCCTGCGACCCACTGGTGGTCAACGAACACGAGGCGCGCTTCATCCTGGGGGACGGAGCCGGAGACACACCTGAGTCCTGGGCGCGGGAGCTCATCGAGCTCGGCCCCCGCTCGGTGGTCATCACCCTGGGTGCGGCCGGCGCGCTGGTCGCCGACACGCGGGGCGGCAGCCCCGTGCGCGTACCGAGCCCCACGGTCGAGGCCGTGGACACGACGGGCGCGGGTGACGCGTTCACGGCCGCCCTGGCCTGGCGTCTCGGCCTGGGGGAGGAGCTGCCGGAGGCCGCCACCTTCGCCGTTCGCGTGGGTGCGGCAGCCGTCACGAAGGAGGGTGCGCAGGCATCCTTCCCGACCGCGGAAGAGGTCCGGGGACGGTGAAGAAGTCAGGCATCCTCAACCGCCACCTGGCAGGGGCCCTGGCCGAACTGGGGCACGGCGACGGCGTGCTGGTCTGCGACGTGGGCATGCCCGTCCCCGCAGGCCCCCGGATCGTCGACCTCGCCTTCCGCGCCGGCGTCCCCTCCTTCGCGGAGGTCCTGGACGGGCTGCTCGACGAGATCGTGGTGGAGGCCGCGACGGCGGCCGAGGAAGTACGGGAGGCCAACCCGGAGACGGCCCGCCTCCTGTCCGCCCGCCTCCCCGTCCTCACCCACGTCCCGCACGAGACCCTCAAGTCCCTCACCTCCGGAGCCCGTCTGGTGGTGCGGACGGGGGAGGCGAGGCCGTACGCGAACGTGCTGCTGCGGTGCGGGGTCTTCTTCTGAGAACAGCGGTACAGGCGCGTGGGCTCTCGGGCCGGCAGGCGCACGGACGCGCAGACGCGCACGGCCAGGGGAAGCGGAGTGCGGCAACGGTCACCGGGGCCTACGACGGGGCGGACACCTCATCCGCCGTACGGCGTAGGCCCCGTCCTACGCCTCCAGCCCGTTACGCCGCCGCCCTGCCCCGCATAGCGTCCTGTCCATGGATGAGACAGGGGCACTGGACGAGGCACTGCAGCGACTGCACGAGTCGGGGCCCGAGCGGCTCGGGCGGCTGACCAACCACGCACCGATGGCGGTCGAGGCACTCGCGGCCCGCGGGCAGGCGCGTGCGGTGCACCGGTGGCTCGATCTGTACGCACCCAGGCTGGAGGATTTCCCGTCCGGCGTCGAGCCCGTCACCGCCGCCAACTGGCCCGAGGCGCTCGGTGATCCCCGCCGGGCTGCCGACTGGATCGGCTACTTCTCCCACGAGGTCGCCGAGCGTGATTGGCGCGAGGTGCTCGCCCAGTGGTGGCCGCGTCTCCTGCCCGGCATGTACGGGGGCTCCGCGCACCCGGTGATCCGGGTGGGCCACGCCGTACGCACGCTGCTGGCCGGCGAAAGCACGGCACCACGTCGGGCCGAACTCGCCCACGGTCTCGGTTACTGGGCGGCCCGCCATCACCCCGTCCCCGGCCTCGCCCCGTTGCCCGGCGCGGGCAGCGCCACCGCCGCCCTCGATGCGGTGACGCCCATCTCGGCACGAGAGGGCGGCTTCCCCGACCGGCTCGGCCGCATCCGGGGCCTGCCGGTATGGGCGGCCGATGTGACGGACCCCGACGCGGCGCGGCGCCGCCTCACCGAACTGGTGCGGGCGGCGACCCACCGGTATGCCACCCATGGTCACGGCGAACCCACGATGCTCGTGCACGCGGCCACCGCGCCCAACGCCGTACTGCGCACGCTCCCCGCGCTTCCGCGCGCCCTGTGGGTGCCGAGTCTGCGAGCGGCCTGGACGGCCTCCGCCGCGGTCACCGCGATGTACGCGTCCGACGCGCCGGTGCCGTTCACACCACCCGGCACCTTCACGGCCGAAGAGGTCGTCGAACGTGCCCTCGCCCACGGTGACGAACACGTCATCAAACTGACCGACACGGCCCTCGACACCGGTGACCGACCGGCCCTGGCGGCCGCCCTGCGCGCGATCGACCTGAGTGAACCGCTGAGCTGAGCCGCTGCCGGGCCCGTGGGGCGGACCACTTCTCACGTGAAGTGGTCCGCCCCGCGGTGGTGCGCCGACCAGGGGCGGGTACCGCCATCGTCGCGAATGGTCTAGTCCTCTTTTGGTCCAGACCATTGACTTGTCGACGGCGGGAGCGGTATCCCGTACCCCGACACCGGTGCACAGGGCCGCGGGTGCGCGGCCATCCCCCCTACAGCTGGGACAGACATGAGACGCTTACGATCCGTCCGCGCGCTCGCGACCGCTGCCGTCACCACGGTGGCAGCAGCCGGCATGGCCGTGACGGGCGCCGGCAGCGCCCAGGCGGCGACCCCGCTGCCGGCCCACGTCTTCGCTCCCTACTTCGAGTCCTGGACCGGCGAGAGCCCCGCGGCGATGGCAGCCGAGTCGGGTGCCAAGCACCTGACCATGGCGTTTCTCCAGACCGCGTCCCCGGGCTCCTGCACGCCGTACTGGAACGGCGACACGGGCCTGCCGATCGCCCCCGCCAGCTTCGGCGCCGACATCAGGACCATCCAGGCTGCCGGCGGGGACGTCATTCCCTCGTTCGGCGGTTACACGGCGGACACCACCGGCACGGAGATCGCCGACAGCTGCACCGACGTCGGCCAGATCGCCGCGGCGTACGAGAAGGTCATCACGACCTACGACGTCTCGCGGCTCGACATGGACATCGAGGTCGACGCGCTCGACAACGCCGCCGGCATCGACCGCCGGAACAAGGCCATCAAGCTCGTCCAGGAGTGGGCCGCGGCCGAGGGCCGCCCGCTGGAGATCTCCTACACGCTGCCGACGACCACCGACGGCCTGGCCGCCGGCGGGCTGGCCGTGCTGCGTAACGCGGTGAGCAACGGCACGCGCGTCGACGTCGTGAACATCATGACCTTCGACTACTACGACAACGCCGCCCACGACATGGCCGACGACACCGAGACGGCCGCTCAGGGGTTGCACGACCAACTTGCCCGGCTGCACCCGGACAAGACGTCCACCCAGCTGTGGGGCATGATCGGCGTCACCGAGATGCCGGGCGTCGACGACTTCGGGCCGGCCGAGACCTTCACCCTGGCCGACGCCACGCAGGTGTACGACTGGGCCGTGGCCAAGGGCATCGACACCTTGTCGTTCTGGGCACTCCAGCGGGACAACGGCGGCTGCCCCGGCGGCCCGGCAGCCGACCACTGCTCCGGCATCCAGCAGAACACCTGGGACTTCACCCACATCTTCTCGCCCTTCACCAGCGGCACCACGACGCCGGGCGACGACTTCTCCGTGACGGCGACACCCGCCTCGGGGTCGGTGGCGGCGGGCAGTTCGGCCACCACCACGGTGAGGACCGCGGTGACGTCGGGCGACGCCCAGCAGGTCGGCCTGACCGTCAGCGGAGCCCCCGCCGGTGTCACCGCGTCACTCAGCCCCACGTCGGTGACGGCCGGTGGCTCGTCGACGCTCACCCTGACCACCACGCGGGCCGCGGCCTCGGGCACGTACCGCATCAGCGTCACCGGCAGGGGAGCCTCCGGGAGTCACACGGCCACGTACACCCTCACCGTCACCGGCGGAGCCGGTAACCAGTGCGCGTCCGCACCGTGGGCCACCGCGACGGTCTACACCGGCGGTCAGCAGGTCTCGCACAAGGGCCACACCTGGAAGGCCAAGTGGTGGACGACGGGCGAGGAGCCCGGCACCACCGGCCAGTGGGGTGTCTGGCAGGACCTCGGCACCTGCTGAACCCGGGCCCTGCGCGAAGGTGATGTCCGGCCGGCCCCCCCGCCGGACATCATCCCCGGCCCCCTCGCCCCCTCTCCGCGCCCGGCGCGAAGCGTGACGGCCCGGACCTCCGGGCCGTAATGACCCCGACCCCGGCGACACAGAGCGACGCACCACCCGCCGACACCCGGAGGGCTCACCGTGAGGCATGGGGACGCACCGTGGAACGGTGGGCCCGCCAGGCGCGCAGCCGGTGCTCCACCGCGCCCCTCGGCGACTGTCACCGGCAGCCGGCGCCCTACGGGACAGCTCATAGACTTCCCGTGTGACCGACGACCTTCTTCTCACCGTTCTGGGGTCTGCCACGCCGTATGCGAGCGTGGACAACCCGTGTTCCGGATACCTGGTGTCGCACCGTGGTACCCGGGTGTGGGTGGACGCGGGAAGCGGGACGCTGGCCCAGCTGCAACGGCACACGCGAATCGATGAGTTGGACGCCATCTGGATCTCGCATCTGCACGCCGACCACAGCGCCGACCTGCTCACCGCCTACTACGCCGCCCTCTTCGCGGACGTGGAGCTCGCCGCGCCGATCCCTCTGTACGGCCCGCCGGGCATCGCCGGCCGGCTGGCCCACTTCCTCACCAACACCTCGGCCCGCAGCCCGGTCGAAGAGGCCTTCGAGGTACATGAACTCCACGACGGGCATCAAGCGCACGCCGGCGCGCTCACCCTGATCAGCAGGGCGGTGGCGCACGGCATTCCCGCCTTCGCGCTGCGCGTCGAGACCTCGGACAGGTCGTTGGTCTACTCGGGAGACACAGCGCCGTGCGCCAACCTCACAAGCCTCGCCGAGCGGTGTGACCTCCTGTTGTGCGAGGCCGAGAGCGCGCAGGTGCGGGCCGAGGGTGAACGAGTGCACCACACACCCGAGGACGCCGGTGACACCGCCGAGGCGGCCCGGGCAGGCCGGTTGGTCGTGACGCACGTCGGCCGCTCCCTCACCCCGGGGGACGCGGTGGCGCGTGCCTCCGCCCGCTTCGACGGGCCCGTCGACCACGCATCACCCGGCGCTGTCTTCCGGGTCGTCTGAGGCGCTGTCGGCCTAGCCGGCCCGGCTCGGCCTGCCCTACGGCCGCAGCACCTCCCGGAACGTGTACACGCCCGAGGGCTCCATGCGTACCAGCGCCATCGGCTTGCCGTCCGGATTGCCGTCGGAGGCGAAGGAGATCGGGCCGCTGAGGCCCGACACCGCCGACCTGCCGCTGAGCTGGAGCAGCATCTGCAGGGTGGCGCCCGTGTTGACCTGACCCTTGCCGTCCGGACCCGCCGCGTTGCGTACCGCGATGCCCAGGGTCCAGACCGCGTCGTGTCCCATGATCACCTGACCGTCCTGGAGCACCTGCATGGTGCCGTCGGCCGCGCCGCCGAACTCGGTGCGGTAGAGGGAGAGGAAGTCCGGCAGCGGGTTGTTCGCCTCGGCGTACAGCTCCCCGGCGAGCGCCGGGTGGGCGAGCGAGGTGTAGAGCACGGTCACCTTGCTGTCGGTCCACTCCGTACGGAACTTCTCGCGCCGGGACTCGCTCTCCAGGGAGCCGTAATAGGCGCCGACCGCGTCGTCGCCCGTGACCAGGGTGACCGGGCAGCGCCGGTCGGGTGCCGACATGGAGTAGATGAAATTGCGGATGTCGACGCCCCGGCCCGCGAAGAACACCGCGTCGGGCTCCAGGTCGCACACCTTGTCGGCGACGGACGAGAAGGCGTTGGAGACACCGTCCACACCGGAGAGGAACTCCAGGGGCGCCCCCTCCGTCCTCAGGCCCCGGCTCACCGCGGCCTCCTGGAAGGCGCTCGACATGGACGTGTTGTAGATGTCGTCCTCGTTGCGGTCACGTATGACGGCGACCTTGTAACCGGGGTTCTTCCGCTGCTGCGCCCTGAGGTAGTTGGCCGCTCCCCGCGCCTGGTCGCGGTTGGGCGCCGAGGTGCGGAAGAAGCCGGGGTCCGCGGCGTCGGAGAGGCTGTCGGCGGTGACCGTCGCGCCCATCATCGGGATACCCGCGTCACGCAGGGCGTCGACCGCGGCCCGGGTGCCGCCGCGGCTCTGCCCGAACCCGGCCACGGCGACGAGGTGGTTGCCGTCATGGGACATCGCGACGAGGTCGTCGGTGAGCGTCCGCCACTGTTCGGAGCGGAGCCCGAGGTTACCGACGAGCAGACGTATCTGCGGCAGGTCCCCGCGCCCCGCGCCGAGGTCCGGGTCGTTGAGCTCGCGCTGTGCGAGGTACGCGCCCATGAGTTCGCCGCGCAGCCCGTACTTGGCCTCCTCCTCGCCCTTGACGGTGGTCAGCGGCTCGACGTACGCGATCGACACGTACTCCTTGCCCGACTTCTCGACGCGCACGTTCTCCGCCTCGATCTTGCCCATGACCTCCTTGAGCGACGGGTCGAAGGCGAACGACCCGTCCGTCACGCCGATGCACTCCGCCCGGGTCCCCTGTTTCGAGATGCCCGGCGCGCACTCCACCTTGTCGTGCTGCCAGGCCTGGTACGCCTCCGTGCCACCCCACACCGCACCGGCCAGGACGACCGCGCCCACGGCGATCCACGGAGCCTTGCGCCGGGGCGGGCGCGGGGGGACGAACGCGTCGTCGTCGGGGGCTACCACCACGGCTTCCTTTCGTACCGCTGGGCCATACGCAACAGCACATGGCGGTCGTGTTCGTTGCCGATGGGCCGGCGGAGCGTCAGGAACTCCTCGACGATGTCGGGGTACAGCTCCGCGTACGGATCGCCCAGCGGGTCCCCGTACGGCTGGGCAGCACCGTCGGGCCGGGGGTGCGGTGTGATCCAGCCGGCCGCCAGCAGACGCGTGATGGCACGCCGTGCGGCATCGCCCTCCGCGACGCCGACGAGGCGTTCGTACCGGTCCCGGGCCGGTTTGGGCAGGGCCCCGTCCCACCGGCACGGGGCACGCTGAAGCCATGCGAGGTCGGCGCACCACCCGTCGGCGCCCGTCTCGTCGAAACGGTCCCGCAGGTAGTCGACCGCCGCGGACAGGTCCCCCAGCGCCAGGTCGTGGTACGCGACGGCCCGCAGGTCACCGCGGGCGACGGCCGCCGCACGCAGCGCCCGGTGCGCGCCGGTCCACGTACCGGGGTCGTCGCCGGCCCCACGTGCCCCGTCGAGGCGGCGCAGCAGCAGGAAGCGGGTCAGGCGGTGGAGTGCGGGGAGCCCTTCGTCGGGATCGGGCACGGTGCGCAGTTCGTCCGCGGAGTAGCTGACGAACTCCCGGAGCACGGGCTCCTGCCCCTCCCAGAGCGCGTCGCACGTCTCCGCCCGGCCGAGGGTCACCCCGGCTGCGGTCCGAGGCATCAGCCGGGCCAACTGGGCCGAGCAGTCCCTCAGCAGCAGTTCGAGCAGGCCGGACCCGGCTGACAGGGCGGGCACCGGCTGCACGCTGCCGTCGAGCGGGGCGAGGCACCGGTGCACGCGTTCGTCCCAGGGCAGGTCGGCCGGCATGCGCCGCAAGGTGTCGAGGACCGCGGCCGTGCCCGCCGGGTGGCCGCGGGTGAGCTCGTACACGAGCCAGCCGAGCCACTGCACGGCGTTGTCGGTGCGCGGCAGGACGGAGCCGGCAGGCAGCGTGTCGAGTGCGGCGCCGGCCTGCGCCTCGACCTCGCGGCGGCTGAGGTCGCGCAACTGCCCACCCGCCAGCGCGCCCGCGGTCAGCGGCCGGAAGTCGGCCGGCCGGGGCCAGCTCTCGCGGTAGTCGGGGCGGTGCCCGCTGCCGGTCTCCGCGCGGACGAGTGGCTCCGGGCGCCTGCGTGCCGTGGCGACGACCAGGAGGGGGTCGGGGCGGCCCGAGCGCTCCCGCGAGTCGAGCAGGAGGGCGAGGAAGGATTCACCGACGGCGGAGTCGGCGTTGTCCAGGAGCGCCAGGCAGTGCGTCGTACGCAGCCGGTCGGCGCGGCCGGTGGCGTAGGCGCCGCGCAGGTCGGCCAGGAAGGAGTCCAGCAGGACGCGTTCGGCCTCGGCACGCTGGGCCGGGTAGCCGTGGTACAGCCGGTTGACGCCGACCAGGAAGTCGGCCGTCGCGCCCCGGCCCGGACCGGCGGCGGACGTCTCGGCGAAGCGGCGGCGCAGCCGCATGCCGAGCCGGAGGCGCATCCCGCCCTGGACGAGCGGCATGACGACGGAACTCCAGCCGGGCAGGCCGAGCCCGGCGAGCTGGGCGATTCCGTCGACGATCCCCTGCAGCTCCTCGTAGGAGTGTTCCCGCGCACGCCCCGCGCGCAGGGCCTCCGCCATGTCGCGGACGGCGCGTTCGCGGTCGCGCGCGTCCACGGCGGTACCGACCGCGGCCAGCAGCGCGCCGAGCGCGGGGAAGCCCAGCTGCGGGATGCCGTCGTGGTGTGCGCTGAGCTGGAACGCGAGCTCGATGAGTACGTCGATGGGCGTCCCGCCCCGCTCGCTGACCGGCTCCAGGTCGATGCTCGCCAGCGGCACGCGCCGGCCCCACTGGCGCAGATGCGCGGTGAGTGCCGTCTTCCCGCTGCCGCGCGGACCCAGCAGCACCAGAGCGGGCAGCGGACGCAGCGGCCCCTGCTGCCTGCTCAGGCTCGCGGCCACGTGCCGGCGCACGGCGACGTCACGCTCCGATCCGCCCGCTCTGCCGTCGGCCATCCAGCTCCCCCCGCCGACCGGACGACGCCCCCGAGGGACGCCGGAACTCCCGTGCGACACAAGGGTATTCGTATCCGTCGCCCGCCGAACGCATGCCCGCCCTGGGCGCCCCCCATGCGCCTCGGGTGCGCCCCCTCGTGCTCCGGTGCGTACCCGAAGGCCTCAAACGGCCTGCAGGCCGTCGACCAGCTCGGCCAGCGCGGATGCCAGTGCGGTGAGGCCCGGGCCGGCCGGGCCGCCAGGCTCCGTCATGTACAGGTCGCGGCGGATCTCGATCATCAGCGCGGAGACCCGGGGGTCGGTCCCGTAGTGCTTCAACGGGACGTAGGTGCCCGGGAAGGGGCTGTCGAGCGCCGTCCCGCCGAATCCGGCGAACGCCGCCTGCGCCCCGGCCAGGAGGCCGGCGGGGGTGTGGAAGCCGTCTGTGCCCAGGCAGATCGGAGGACGGGGACCCGTGCCGTGCAGTTCGTAGGGGAGTGCGGTGGTGGGGTACGAGTGGACGTCGATGACGACCGCGCGCCCCGTGGCGGCCAGCCGCTCGTCGACCGCCGCGGTCATGGCCCGCGCGTACGGGTGGAAGTAGCGTTCGAGCAGCGGCTGCGGGTCCGACCCGGGCGCGCGGAGCCGGGCGCGGTGCGTGGTGTGCGTGTAGACCGCGCCCATGCCGACGGCCAGCATCTCCTCCCGCTCGTCGGGAAACCGCTCGGGGTCCACGACCAGCCGCGACAGGCCGTTGACGAACCGCCAGGGGGCCGTTCCGCACGCCTGGGCGGCCACGGCCGCCAGCTCCGCGGTGTGGGAGTCCGTGATGTGGTCGAGCTCCGCGGCGAGCGACGGGTCGTCGAGCACGACGCCGCCGCGCACCTCCTCGGGGACCACTCGGGACGAGTGGGGCACGTGCAGGAGCACCGGCGAGCCGGCAGCTCCGGGGACGAGCTGGAACGGTGCGGGGCCAGGATGCAACGGTCGGTCCTCCGGGTGTGGTTCAGGGGGCCGTGCCCGGCGGCTCTCCTCGGCGGGTGACCCGCTCAGGCCGGGACGAACGTGACGTAGCGTATCCACCCGGGGTTTCCCGCACGTGGGCACGGTGTTGATCGTCGTGCGCCCGTCCTCATGCGTGGTGGAGCACCGAGGAGTTCGTGGGAGGAAATCCGCTTCCTCGCCGGTCAGCTGTCCACGGCGCACACCCCCGCCGGGTCGCCCCCGGCCCGGAGGCCCGAGATGAGCAGCGCCCGCGTGGTGAACTCCGCCGTGGCGACCGCACTCAGCCGAGGACCGGTCCCGGACCGCCGGCGTGGCACCCGGGGCGTTCCCCGCACCGGCCGGGCGGGTACCGGGCGCCGGCCGCACCGGTCAGCGGGCCGACGCGTACACGATGAGGTTGTCTACGGGGTGCCCGTCGGCGTCGAACGCGCCGTCGCACGTGACGAGCCGGAGCACGCGCTCGCCGGTGGCTCCGTAGACCTTCTCGGTGGGGAAGGCGTTCTTCCTCACGGTCTCGGTGCCCGTGACCGCGAAGCGGGCCCGTCCCCCGTCCCCGTCGCGGACGATGATCTCCGCACCCCGGGCGATCTCCTTCAGATGGTGGAAGACGGCCCTGCCGTACCGGGTGTCGTTGTGGCCGATGAGGACAGCGGCACCCGGCTCTCCCGGAACGGCCCCGCCGGTGTACCAGCCGGCGGTCATCCCCTTCTCCGCAGGCGGCACCTCCACCGTTCCGTCCCTGTTCAGGCCCAGCCGCATCAGCGGACCGGACACCCCGATGGAGGGGATGGACACCTCGACGGGAGCCGCCGCGTCCGTGACCTGGGCCGTCGCTGCAGGGCTGTCGGGCTGGGCGGGGCGCCCGGCGGCGGTGGACGGTGACGTGGTGGCGGGCCGCGCCGCGCCGGACGACGAACAACCGGTGAGCGGCGAAAGGGCGACCAGGGCGGCGACCGCCGGCAGAAGGGCCTTACGGATGACGTGCGTGGTACGGGACATGGAGGCTCCGTGCGTCGGACGGGCGGGGGAAACGGCGGGTGGCGCCGCCCCGCACGCGGGGCGACGCCACCCGTGGCGGATCAGCCGTTACGGTGCGCGGCGGACCGGCGGCGCAGCACGAACGTGGCCACGCCGGCCAGCAGGACGGCGCCCGCGGCCGGTCCGTAGAGCGTGGTGGCGGCGTCCGTGCCCACGACCGGGCGCTCACCGGCGGCGACGCCGCCGCGCGGCAGGGCGGGCGTGCGGTCCGCCTCCGCCCGCGCGGGTGCGGGGGCCGTCGACGGCTCGGCGGCCTGGGGGGCCTCCGTCGGCTCGGTGCCCTCGGGCACGGGCGAGGGCGTGGCCGTACGGTCGGCCGCGGTGGCGGCCGGCTTGGGCGAGTCGGACGCTACCGCCGAGGCTGCGGGTGCGAGCACCGCGCCCGCGGCGACGAGGCCGAGAAGGGCGGTGCGCAGGGTTGAACGGGACGACATGGACGACTCCGAATCCGCCCGGCGTCGTTGGTGCCCGCCGCGCCGTTGCGCGGCGGGCGCCGGGCATGCCGACAGCCTGGACCGGAGTTGTGAGGAAGCTGTCAGAACGCTGTGTTCATCGCATCAGGGCATCAGGGCCTGCCGCCGGCAGCCGCAGCGTGAACACCGACCCCTCACCCACCGTGCTGACCACCCCGGCCGTTCCGCCGTGCGCCTCGGCGAGCTTGCGGACGATCGCCAGGCCCAGCCCACTCCCGCCGGTGCGGCGGCTGCGGGACTTCTCGGCCCGCCAGAACCGGTCGAAGACGTACGGAAGGTTGTCGGGCGCAATTCCGGAACCGGTGTCGGCCACCTCCACCCCCACCGCCTCGCCGGACTCGTCGGCGTACGCGCGCAGGGTCACACGGCCGCCCGCAGGGGTGTGGCGCACCGCGTTGGAGACCAGGTTCCCCACGGCCTGCCGCAGCCGTACGGGATCGGCGGTGAGCGTGGGTGCGGGCAGACCCGCGGCGACCGTCAGGCTCACCCCGGCCGCATCGGCCTGCGCCTGGTGGGCCGCGGCGACATGGGTGAGCAACTCGCCGATCCGTACCGGTTCCGGGTGCAGACGCAGCACTCCCGCGTCCGCCGCCGACAGGTCCTGCAGGTCGTCGATGATGTGCTGCAGCTGGACCGCCTCCTCCAGGAGGGAGGAGACGAACGCCGCGTCGGGGGCGGCGACGCCGTCCTGCGCACCCTCCAGCCAGCCCCGGATGTTGCTCAGCGGGGTCCTCAGCTCATGGGCGACGTCACTGACCATCACCTTGCGCTGCTGCTCCAGCCGTGCGCGGTGTGCGGACATGTCGTTGAAGGCCCTGGCGAGCCGTCCGATCTCGTTGTCCGACGCGACCACGACCGGTTCGGACCCGGCGGCCAAGCCGTCCCGCATGCGCTGGGCTGCGCCTGTCAGCGCGCGCAGCGGCCGCACGAGCCGGATCCCGGCGAAGACCGACGCGCCGACGGTCAGGGCCAGGACGAGCGCCGCGACACCGGCGATCTTCGCCGTGTTGGCGGGGGAGAGGTCGAGACCGGGGACCGATGTGCCGGCCGGGCCGCTGATGAACAACAGTGCGGGCGAGGCGACGTAGGAGCCGAGTTGTTCACGCCGCGCGCTGCCGACGCACGAGTCGACGGCCCGCTCGTCGGCACTGTCGCGGACCCTCGGAGCCGCCGAGGGCACCGGCACCGGCATCGAAGTCGGCCGGGGCATCGCGGTCACCGGGTCCGCCGCCTCCTGGGGAACCGGTACCGCGGTGCCCGCCTCGCGGTCCGTACCCCACGCCAGGTCCAGACCGAGGCGTACGGGCTCGCGTCCCTGCCGGTCCAGGCACGCGTCGACGAGGGCGTTCAGAGCGGTGAGCGCCTTCTCCTCCGTGCCGGTCGGGCTGTCGAGGGCATCGGTCGCGCACCGGGTGCCCAGCATGCGCTCGGGGTCGTTCCCCACGAGCTGGATGCGGGGGCGCCCGCTCGGACCGTCGACGACGTCAGAGGCGATCCCGTTCTCGTTGAGACACCGCGTGGTCTCCTCGGCGGTGCGCCGCAACGAACGCCGTTCCGCCGCGGGCAGGCGGAACGGCCCCACGGCGCGAGGATCGACACGGTCGTTCCTGGAGGTGAACGCCCCGCCGGGGCCGGACATGGAGACGGCCACCGGCGTCCCGGCCGTCGGGGCCGCATCCACGGAGAGGGGGTCCACCACCGCCGACGCCTGTGGCGGCAGAGCCGGTGGCAGCGGGGAGGGGGAGGCGGAATCGGCGAGGATCTCCCGGCCCTGCGTGGTCAGCGTGATCCTGCGGTCCGAGGCGTCGGCCAGCTCGCGGACGGTCGCCCCGACTCCGTCCCAGGTCGGATGCCGCGCCGCGTAACCGAGCAGGGTGTCGTGGATCCGGGCACCGGCGGTCAGGTTCTCACCCTGTTCCTGTTCGATCGCGCCGGACGTGGTCTGCACGGCCAGCCAGGCGGTCGCGGCGACCGAACAGGAGGCCACCAGCGCCGATACGGCCAGCATCCGGCCCAGCAGACTCCTGCGGAGCGGAAGCCGGCGACCGTCCGCCTCCATCCCCTTGCCGCGCCGCCGTGGACCGTCCGCCTCTGCGCTCGCACCGCGCCGCCGTGGACCGTCCGGCCCTGCGCTCCTACCGCGCCGACGCATGCGAGGGCCCCTTTCGAGGGTCCGTCAGCTTGTACCCGACCCCGAAGACGGTGAGCAGCCGGACCGGCCGCCGGGGCGCGGGCTCGATCTTCTTGCGCAGATTCATGATGTGGACGTCGACGGTACGGCTGCTGATGTACCGGCCGAATCCGTGCAGTTCAGCGAGCAGCTGCTCCCGGGTGAAGACCCGGTCGGGCTCGGCGGCCAGCGCGGCGAGGAGCCGGAACTCCCCCGGGGTGCATTCGACGTGCACGCCGTCGACGGACACCTCGTGCCGTACGGGGTCGACGGCGAGCGCCCCCACCCGCAACGCCCCGTCGTCGCGCACCGGATCCGCACCCCGCCGACTGCGCCGCAGCAGGGTGCGGACGCGTGCCATCAGCTCGCGCGGACTGTACGGCTTCGTCATGTAGTCGTCCGCGCCCAGGTCGAGACCGAGCAGCAGGTCGTCCTCCGTGGACCGGGCGGTCAGCATGAGCACCGCCAGCTCGCGTTCCTCGGCACGAAGCACGCGCACCACGTCCAGTCCGTCGGCCCGCGGCATCATCACGTCGAGGATGAGCAGGTCAGGCGACTCCTGCCGGACTTGTTCGAGGGCGGCGAGGCCGTCGCCGACCACGGTCACCGCATACCCCTCGCGTTCGAGGTAACGGCGTACGAGCTCGGCCTGTTTCGCGTCGTCTTCCGCGACCACCACATGTGCGCACACGCGGTGATCGTAGAGGAGTCCTGTTTCGGCTCGTCGCCACGCTCATCCCCATGCGAACAGGCCGACCGTCTCCGGGAAGTCGGCGAGCGCCTCGGCGCACCGCTTCCCGCCACGAGCGACATCGACCTGTCACCACTCACCTAGGCCACGAGGACGCCACCGCCGGCATCGTCCTGAGGAAAAGCGGCTGCGAGCCGAAGGCGCCGAGATTACGATGCCGCTGCGTGAAGAGCCCTGAGGTGAACGCCTCTTCAGGTCACCGACCACCACGGCGTCATCGTCCAGTCCGCCGAACGGATCACCCGCCGGAATCGGAGCGTGCGTGAAGACACTGCACACCGCATCACTGCTCCTGGCCACCCTGTGCACCGGCCTGATGGCCGGACTGTTCACCGCATTCGCCTACGCGGTCATGCCCGGCCTGGCACGCACGGACGACCACGGCTTCGTACAGGCCATGCACCACATCAACCGGTCGATCATCAACGGCTGGTTCATGACGCCGTTCCTCCTGCCCCTGCCCCTGCTGGTGCTCGCCGCGGTCCTGTCCGCACGTGGTGAGAGGCCGGGGGCCCTGACCTGGACCATCGCCGCGCTGGTGCTGTACCTCGCCGCTTTCCTCGTCACGGGCGCACAGAACGTGCCCCTCAACGACGCACTCGACAAGGTGCCGCTCGACGCCTCCTCCGACCGGCTCCACGCGGCCCGAGTCGCCTTCGAGGCCCGGTGGGTCAGGTGGAACACGGTCCGCGCCCTCCTGCACACCGCGTCCTTCGGCTGTCTCCTCTGGGCTCTGCTCTCCCACGACAGCCACAGTGGCGAAGCGGCTGCCGAACAGCTGCGCAGGACGAGGTGAACCGGGGCGCACGAGCGGGACATCAGGCGGTTCAGGCTGCCATGGCGAGACGGCCGGGGGCGGCGATGCCGTCGACCGCTCCCGCCTCGGCCGCGGCCGCCGTCAGGGTTATCGGCCTGGCGAAGACGACGACCCGCAGCAGCGCGAACCGGCCGACTCCGGCGAGCGCCGAGGCCGAGAGGTAGACGCTCTGCTCGACCAGAGCCGACGGTGCGGACTGCACGGAGTGCAGCACGAGGAGGGCCCCTGTCGTGAACGCGTAACTGACGGCCACCGTCAGCCCGGACTGCAGGTGCACGCCCCAGCCCCGGCGCTCGCTCCGGAACGATATCCGGCTGTGCAGCTCGGTCGCCACCACGGTGGACACCACGGTGATCAGGGCATTGGCGACCATCATCGGCATCGACCCGCTGAGCAGCACGAGCACCCCACTGCTGGCCAGCCCCACGCCGCCGCCGCAGACGACGAAGCGCACGAACGCCGCGACGAGCGAGTGGGCCGTGGGTGCCGGCCGGTCGTGGGATCGCTGTGCAGGGGCGGTCACGGGGGAGCCTCCGGAGGTGTCTGGAACGGTGCTTCGATTCCACCCCACAATCTAGGAACCGCACATCATCCACACGACCCTGCCAGTCCCCGACTTCGGTGGGGGGTATCCCCCAGGGGGCCCTGGGTGATACCCCCCACGACGCTCTCGGGACGACGGACCGTGCCGGGCTCGCCCATACAAGCCGGGGACGCGGGAGGTGGAGTCCGAACCGGGTGGACGAAGACGGGTTGCACGGGACCGGGCCACCACCCGGACCTCATGGGCCCGGAAACACCGCCCCGTCCCCGGCCTTCAGGGACGGACGGGCGGCGGACCGGGTGGTGCATGCCGGGGTGCCCGGCCCTCGACGTCCTCGTGCGAGCGGCACTCACGGCAGCAGGGGGCGTCCTTCCCGCGCCGCCGTGAAGTGCTCCGGTCTGAGCGCGTCCTCGCCGTACTTCTCGGTGAACGCTCTGACGCGGCCGAGCGCGGACGAGGGGTCCGGCGGATCGTCGCTCACCGTGACGCCGAGGACGATCTCGGCGAAGGCGATACCTACCTGCTGCGGGTCGTTGACGTCCATGCGTGCACTGTAGGACGGGGGTCTGACAGTCAGGCGTTTCGCCCGGTGCGGATGCCGTGACCCACGCCCGCCCCTGTCGTTGACCTGGCGTCCACCCACTGTGCGTCAATGCCGGCGCACGGGCGGAGCGAGGGGGCAGGTAGTGCGAACCGGCGACAGGGTGCACGGCGCTCACGACGCCAACGGGCGTCACCGGGAAGCCGGTTCGGAGGCATGCGGGCGACGGGGCCCGGGCCCGACAGCCGTGAACGCCCGCCGTTCCCGGTGGGCCACCCGGCCGCTGCCGTGGCTGACGGCCGTCGCCGTGGTCTTCCTCGCCCTCCAACTGGCTCTCGTCGCACCGGGGTCCGGCCTGGCCTGGGACGAGACGGTCTACGTCAGCCAGGTCGGTGGCAACGCTCCCCCCGCGTTCTTCAGCGCACCACGCGCCCGGGGTATCTCCTACCTGGTCGCCCCAGCGGCGGCACTCACCGGTTCCACCACACTGCTGCGGATCTACCTCGCCGTGCTGTCCGCCCTCGCACTGGTCGTCGTCCTGCGGATCTGGCGCACGGTGCTGCCCGTGCCCGTACTCGCCTGCGCCGGCGCGCTGTTCGCGGGCTTGTGGCCGACCCTCTTCTACGGCCCGGCTGCGATGCCGAACCTCTGGTGCGCCTTCGGAGCCCTGGCCGCCACCGGCTGGGTCGTACGAGCCGCGCGCGGCCCTGCCGGATGGGTGGAGCCGGCCGGTGCCGGGGCGGCGGTCGCCATGGTCGCCCTGATGCGCCCTGCCGACGGCTTCTGGCTGGCAATGCCGTTGGCCCTCGTGATGCTGCTGCCCGGCCGGCGCCGGCCGGGCATGTGCGCGGCGATCGCCGCCGGGCTCGTGGCGGGCTGCGCGCCCTGGACGGCCGAGGCGTACGCCCACTACGGGGGCCTGAGCGCCCGGCTCCACAGGGCCGGAGAGATCCAAGGCGGGCTCGGATGGAACATCGCCGTGGACGACCACCTGCGTGCCCTGGCGGGGCGGACGCTGTGCCGACCCTGCGACATCCCGTGGGAGAGCCCGGCCACGGCGGTGTGGTGGGCGCTGCTGCCCGTGGTCCCGGTCGCCGGAATCCTCGCCGCCCGCCGGGCGAACCGCGGCTTCGCCGTTCTGCCGGCCGCGGCGACGGGGGCGTCGATGGCGGTGCCCTACCTGTTCCTGGTCGAGTACGCCGCGCCGCGCTTCCTGCTGCCCGCCTATGCGCTGCTGGCCGTGGCGGCGGCCGAGGGTGTGGTCCACCTGTTCACGCGGCTGTGGCACGCCCGGCGGCCGGCAGGCGTCGTCGCACTCGCGCTGGTCCTGGCGAGCCACCTCACCGTGCAGCTCTCCGTCCTCAGCCATGTGATCCGCACGAGCCGTGCCACGACGGCCGACTTCGCCGCGGTCGCCGGCGCGCTGAACCGGCAGGGGGTGCGTCCGCCGTGTGTGGTCAGCGGGGACCAGGCCGTCCCGATCGCGTACTACGCCGGTTGCTCCTCGCGTCAGACCGGTGGCCATGACGCGAGTACGTCCCCCGAAGCTCTCCGCGACGCTGCGCGCGAGGTCCCGACGGTCGTCCTCGTGTCCGGCGGTGCCGAGCCGCCCGGCTTCGTCGCCGGCCGGCGTTTCATCCGTCTGCCGCACACCCGCGGGGGAGGGGAGTTCCGCGGTTACCTGCTGTCGGGCCCTGGGCGCCCGGCGGCCGACGTGCGTGCGGGCCCCGACCACCCGGCAGCCGACGTGCGTGCATACCCAGGGCTGCGGGCGGCCGACGTGCATGCGGGTCCCGGGCTGCCATAGCCTGCGCAGCCCGTTCGGCCATCGGGCCATGGGTGGCGCGGCTTCCGCTCCTGATCCGCCGCCCCACGCGGCCGGCACGCGGCCGGCACGCTCCCGGCTCGCGCCTGATCGTCACCGCGCGTCCGCGGAGCCCCCGGTGGCGATCGGCTCGATCCGCGCGCCGGTGCGGCGCAGATGCGCGTGGTAGTCCTCGGTGTTCAGTGCCAGGGAGCGATCCAGCCGTGCGGCGTTGAAGAACATCTCCTCGTGCTTCAACACCCCCGGGTCGACGATGAGTTCGAGGTCCGGGTGGAAGCTGAACGGAAGAATCGTGCCGCTGACGCTGCCCGACAACTCCTCGGCCCGTTCCGCCGACGCGAAGGAGACGTAAGAGCCGTCCGCGAGGGCCTTCAGGCCGGCCAGGTCGACCCTGGCGTCGCCGGGGACGACCGCGAGGAAGTACCGCTTGGTGCGCTTGCCGGTCTTGACCATGACGACGAGGCACTTCGCCCCCTGCGCCACCGGCTGGCCCCGGAGCCTGCACACCTCCTCGGTGCGACCTTCCGGCTCGTGATCGATGACGCGGTACCGGGCGCCGTGTCCATCGAGCAGCGACATGAGCCGCTGATACGCACTGTCGGGCGCTCCCTCGGGCTGCTGGGGGAACGCGATGGGCTGCTGCTGGGGCACGGTGGCGTCCTTCGTGGAGAGAGGGGAGGGGCAGTCACCCTGCCCCGGACAGTGTCAGGGGGCGTTCACGGTGGTCACCCTGCGCCGGAGAGCGACAGGGAGAGGGCGTTCACGGTGGTCACCCGCGCCGGGAAGCGGCAGGGGAGGGGGCGTTCAAGCAGTCACACTGTCCTGAGCAGCGGTTCCAGGATCAGAAGTACGAGCATGGCGAGAGCTGTCAGTGCCCAGCCCAGCGGACCCGTCCTGCGCCG
This sequence comes from Streptomyces sp. B1I3, assembly GCF_030816615.1. NCBI lineage: Bacteria > Bacillati > Actinomycetota > Actinomycetes > Kitasatosporales > Streptomycetaceae > Streptomyces > Streptomyces sp. B1I3. The sequence goes on along the minus strand of NZ_JAUSYD010000001.1, from coordinate 1,388,437 downwards.
CCCCAGCCGACGTCCCTGCACGTGTTCCGGTCCGGCAGACGGCGCCACGGCCGGACTGCCTTGCTGATTCCCCACCACGGCTGCGCTCTCCTCGATGTTTCCGAGCCCGGCCCGGCCCGGGCCCTGACCGGGACCAGTCTCCCAGGATGCCGGCTCCGACCGCCAGGTCGGTCTGTTGCCCGCCCGTGCCCACCGCCGCCCGAACTCCCGGTGCACGACGTCACGTCGGACCGGCGCGGGGTCACCGGATCACCGACTCCTCTGTGGCCCGCGTCCCTCGCCACACGGGCATCCTGCTCCTCACCCGGGCCCTGTGCCGGTGGAACGCATACGCGGTCAATGACGACCTGCCAGGTCACCCGTCGGGGATGGCGCGTACGCCGGTGGGTGTTCCGGGTTCTACCTCAACGCTTCGTCAGCCGGTGAAGGGCGTACGGATGGCCGCGATGTCGAACTGCAGGCGGAGCTTCTCACTCACCATGGCCCCGCCCTCGGCCAGCCTGGCGTTGTAGGTCAGGCCCCAGTCGGAGCGGTTGATGGTGGTGGTGCCGTCGAAGCCGACGCGCTCGTAGCCGAACGGGTCGGTGACATAACCGATGTAGGTGAGCTCCAGGATCACGGGGCGGGTGACGCCCCTGATGGTGAGGTCGCCGGTCATGCGGTAGACGTCCTTGCCGACGAGTTCCACACCGGTGCTCGTGAAGACCATCTGCGGATACCGGGCGGCGTCCAGGAAATCACGGCCGACCAGGTGCGCGTCGCGCTGCTCCACCCCTGTGTCGACGCTGGCGGTGGACAGCCTGATCTCGGCCGTAGAAAGGGCCGGGTCGCGCCCGTCGAAGTAGAGGCGGCTGTCGTACTCCAGGAAGCAGCCGCGCACCGTCGTCACCATCGCGTGCCGCACGGAGAACCCGATCCTGCTGTGCGCAGGGTCGATCATCCACTCCCCCGTGAGAGCCCTCAGGTCCGGATCCGGCAGGACAGCAGTGCCGGTGGCCGCCGGAGCGGCAGACAGTTCCGTCCGCCGGGGTGAGGAGTTGCGGCTGAAGAAGTTCATGCTGCATGTAGTTACCGTCGCGTAAGAAGCGCTCGCAAGAGTTGAGCAGGAAACCCGACCATGCGGGGGCGAACCTTCACAAGCTGGTGGGTCGGGTGAGGGTGGTGGTCACGGAGAGTGGGAAGCGGAAGGAGTGCGAGTGTCACGCGGGCGGCCCGCTCGACCGCCTCCTGATGGTCACGCTGCCGTACGGGGCGCGATCAGTCGCGGACCTGGCTCCCGTACGGCGGCGTGGAGGAGATCAGCCGGCCCAGACGTCGGCTTCGTCGGCAGGGACGGTCGTGGCCAGGGCCAGTTCCTTGCGGGCGGCGACCGTCTTGTTGGGGTCGATGCCGGTGAACGCCATGTCGTAGGCGATGTAGAAGGTGTCCGTGTCACCGGCGGAAGCGGCCTTCTTCCACCCGCCCGCCGCCTTCTCCAGCTGCTTACGGAGCTTGACGGTCTCCGGCTGCTGGAAGCCGTTCAGCGTGGCGAGGTGGGCGTCGAGAGCTGCGGCAACGGCCTCGGCCTGCTTCTTGTAGCCAGGGAGGTCGTCCTCGACCTGACCCTCGGGCTGGTTCGTCCAGAAGGCGTCGTAGACGGCGTTGGAACCCTTCAGGTACGCGGTCTGGTCGGCGCTCAGGGGCGCGCTCTTCAAGGAGCCGGAGATCGTGCCCGCATCCTTGGTGTACGCGCAGCTCACGCCGCGATCACCCGTCGCCCAGCTCTCCTTGGTCGGGTGGTAGTAGAAGACGGAGACTCCCTTGGGCAGAGCCCAGGTGTCCGGGGCGAACTTCTGCGCCTCGACGGGGCAGCGCTCGTCGGCGATCACCGAAATGGCGTCGTCCCCCGGGAAAGTCTTCTCGTCGATCGAGAACTCGCCGACCACCTGGCCCTGGTGCGCTTCTTCACAGGGCACGATCTCGATGGCGGCTTCCTCCTGTCCGGCCTGATCGGTCGGCGCGCTGTTCGGGTTGTAGCAGTCACCGGTCGCGAGCGAGAAGACCGAGCGCTGACGAGCCACCTTCTTGGCCCCGTCCTTGGCCCCGTCGACGACGTCGGCGACACCGGAACATCCCGTCGTACCGACCACGAGCAAGGCGACGAGAACAGATATACGGCCCAGGGAACGGGGCGTGACACCGATAGACATGACGTGTGCATCCTCAAACGGAGATCTTACGAGCGAATGTGCGCATCGTATGGCACCGGTGTGACAGCCCGGTGCACAGGCGTTCCCGGCTGCCATGGAGGGCAGCTCACCTGCCCCACCTGCCGACACCCACCCCATGGCAGCCCTACGACACCACCTGACAAAGCCCTACCAGGCCTGCTCGGCGAGGGGATGCCTTCACGTCTCGGCGCGGCGGAACTTACGGCTTGTGGGTCACCCAGAGCAGTTCCGCCGGCCAGCGGCGTGCCCAGTCGGGTGGGTCGGTTTCGTTGTAGCCGTTGGGTGTTCCGAGTTCGGGCCGCGGCTCGATGAGGTCGTCGATGACGAGACCTGCGCCGCGCAGGACCTTGACCCAGTCGCCGTAGGTGAGTTGGTAGCTGGTCGCGCCGTCGTCTTCGGCGATGGTGTTCAGCCCGAAGTAGTCCTGCTGCAGCGTCGTGGTCACGCGGCCGGCGGCTTCGTCGTAGCAAACTTCGAACCATGGGCTGGCGACGTTGAACACCAGGCGCCCGCCTCGGCCCAAGACGCGTGCGGCCTGCGGGACGGCCAGGTGCGGGGGCGCCCAGCTGAGCCCGCCGAAGTCGCAGAACACCAGGTCGAAGCTGTTGGCGGCGAAGGGGAGTTGTTCGGCGGCGCCTTGCACCAACGCGTAGCGGGCCGCACCCATCGCGCGGGCCGCTGCGGCGAGTTGGGCTTCGGACAGGTCGAGACCGACCACGGTGGCGCCCTCGGCGGCGAGCGCCCCGGACCACTGGCCGGCGCCGCAGCCGAGTTCGAGGACGCGTTTGCCGGTGACGTCGCCCAGGGCGTGCAGGTGCGCGTCGGGGATGGAGTACATGCCCCACAGCCGGGGTGTGGCGCCGATGTGCGGGTCGTGCTTGTGCTGGTAGGCGCTGCTGATCCGGTTCCAGAGCCGCCGGTTGGCGGGGATGCTGTCCACGTGCCGACTCCAGCACTGCCTGCCGGGGGCGGTCAACACGATTGGGGCACTGGCCGGCCCTCGCCCGGTCCGGCCCTGGCTCGGCCCATGAGTCGCCGGACGAGCCCTAGGGGCGGCGTCCCCACGCGGAGATCATCGGGGCGGTGGCCAGGTCGAGTCGTCCGGTGGCGACGTTCGCCAGATGGCGGTCGATCTCCTCGTCCGTGGCGATCGGAAGCTGCCGGGCGGCGGCGGGTCGGCCGCGACGTCGTGGGTCAGCACCTCGATCACGCCCCCGGCCACGCCCCGGGTCCAGGACACGTCGATGTCGGTGGCGATCACCCTGCCCTCCGGGGCGACTCGCTCGGCCAGCCCGAGGGGCACCGAGGGGCCGCCGGCGCCGACCTCCCAGCACCGCATGCCCGGACCGATCCCCAGCCGGTCGACGTGCCGGAACGTCACCGGGTCGAACAACTCGGAGAGGGCACTGAAGCGGACCCCCGCCTCCGACTGTCTGTTGTCCAGCAGGTAGCCGCGGTCGGTGTCGTGCTCAGCCATAGGGCGATCCCGGCAGACGGGGGCAGGGCGGGCGGGCTCGCCCAGCCGCCGCCCCGGTGATCTCGGCGTGGTATTCCCAGGAGCACGCGCCCAGCCCTGGAGCCTCATACGCGGCCGACCCGATCCGGGATCCGCACACCGACCGGCCGGCTCGAGTCCGACTGTCGGCGAGTCCGGAGCGGCCGTAACGTTGATGGTCAGATCCGGTACGCGGGTGCGGAAGCCGGACCGGGCACCGGGAGGACAGCCACCCCAGGAGGACGATATGTCGGGGTACACCAGGCCGGCCGGGCAATCAGCTGACTACCTCGCCGCGCGCGAAGACCTGCGCCTCGCCGAGATCGACCTCATGCGCCACCGTGAGAAGGTCGCCGCCCAGCGGCGGGCGCTGCCGCAGGGGCCGCCTGTCGACGACTACGTCTTTCTCGAGGGTCCTGCCGACCTCGACGCCGGCGACTCACCGGTCCGCGAGGTCGCACTGAGTGAGCTGTTCACCGCCCCCGGCCGCCCGCTGATCGTCTACCACCTCATGTACGGCAAGCTGCAGACCGAGCCCTGCCCGATGTGCACCCTGTGGACCGACGGCTACGACGGCATCGCCCCACACATCGCCCGCAACGCCGACTTCGTCATCGCCGCCGCCGCCGACCCGCCCGACCTGCGGCGACATGCCCGAAACCGCGGCTGGCACCGGCTGAGGCTGCTGAGCTGCGGTGACAGCACGTTCAAGTACGACCTGGGAAGCGAGGACGAGGACGGTGCACAGGACTCCACGGTCTCCGTCTTCACCCGCGACGACGACGGCACGGTCCGCCACTTCTACTCCACGCACCCGCGTATGGCCGACGACATCGACCAGCGCGGCATCGATCTGTTGACCCCGGTGTGGCACCTTCTCGACCTGACCCCGCAGGGCCGCGACGACTGGTATCCGAGCCTCGACTACTGATCGGCCCTTTGGGCGGTCGCTGTGTGGTTCCCGTGCCCTTCCCCACCGGTCGCGAGACTCTCCAGTTGCTCGTCGCGGTGATCGCTGCGTTCGCCACCGTCTCCGCAGGGCCGCATGAAGAGGGGCTCTTCCATCCGGGCCCCCTGCCCCCCGCCCCGCCTGGGCCGGAGTGCCGTGTGCTTCACAGGAGCACGCTGTCGACCCGATGGGCACAGCACGGATCACGGATCACGGGGAGACCTCAAGGACCGCCCACACCGTCTTGCCGGGGCCGTCCGGGCACGGGTACCAGCCCCATCGGTCGGCGAGGGCGGCGACCAGGAGCAGGCCGCGGCCACCGTCCTGAAGCGCTGTGGCTGCTACGGGTAGGGCGGGGAGGCGTTCGCCTCGGGTGTCGGTGACCTCGATACGGATCGCCGATCCTTCGGCCGTGAGCCGGAGGCGGAAGTCCCGGCCGGACACGTGGCCGTGCCGCACCGCGTTCGCACTCAACTCGGCGACGGTCAGCGTCAGTGCGTGGTGTGCGTCGCTTCCGTACGGGACGCCCCAGGCATCGAGGCGTTCGCCGGCCAGCCGGCGGGCGAGGCGGGCGCCGCGCGGGGTGGAGCTGAAGCGCATCGTGAAGTGGTGCCAGGGGAAACGGGCGCGGGCGGCGCGGACAGGGCGCACGGGCAGGAGTGGCTGCTTGCTGGTCATGCCCTCGACGTTGGGCGTTGTGGCTGACTGCCACCAGGTGTGACGCGCTGTCGCGGTGTGGCTGTACGTGGTGGGGCGGGGCCTGTACGCAGGGAGGGCAGGTGCTGGCGGACTGCCGGGGGCGGAGGCGACCGGCGGCGGGTGGCGGGGGGCGGACGCGACCGGCGCCGGTGGCGTGACCGCCACGCGACCCGGACGCTCCCGACCCCCGCCCTCCGCTTCTCAGCCCTTCAGCTGGGTGAAGCGGAGGTTGTTGCCGAAGGGGTCCCGCAGCCCGCAGTCGATCCCGTACGGGCGCTCCGTCGGCTCATCGGTGAACTCCACGCCCCGGGCCAGCAGCGTCTCGTACGTCTTGCGGCAGTCGTCCGTGGTGAGGATGAGTGCGCTGCCCAGCGCACCCTTCGTCAGCAGCTCGCGGACCTGCTCGGCCGTCTCCTCGGACATCGCCGGAGGGCCCGGCTTCTCCAGCAGGACCTGGCGGTCGGGATGGCCGGGGACGCTGACCGTGAGCCAGCGCATGAAGCCCATGTCGACGTCGGCGTTGACCTCCATGCCGAGCTTGCCGACGTAGAAGTCGAGGGCCTCGTCCTGGTCGAGGACGAAGATCTGTGAGTGCGTGATTGCGTTGAACATGTTCTTCACGCTAGTCGGCGGGCCCGGCGAAAACTTATCCGAAACTGCTCAGCCGGCCGGCGGGGTGGACGGCCCGCACCTGCGTTCAGGCGTTCGGCCTCGTCCACGCCTTCGTGAAGCATGTGGGTACGTTCACGGCCGCCGCCTCCTTGCGGTACGTCCTCGGTGACCGGCCGACGATGTCGCTGAACGTGCGGCTGAAGGTGCCGGTGCTGCCGAAGCCGACCTCGTAACAGATGTCCGTGATGCTGTGGTCGCTCTCGCGCAGCAGGAACATCGCACGCTCGACACGGCGGCGCTGCAGGTAGCGGTGCGGCGTCTCTCCGAAGGTGGCCCTGAAGGTACGGGCGAAGTGTGCCGGTGACACATGGGCGATCCTGGCCAGTGCCGGCACATCCAGCGGCTGCGCGTACGCACGGTCCATCGCGTCCCGTGCCCGGAGCATGCGGCGGTTCGTCTCTTCCACGGTGCGGCTCACGGCACCATCCCATCACAGGGCTCCGCCCCCCCGACGGCGCCGACTCGGCCGCCGAAGGGCAGGGCAGCCGCACGGGCCCGGCGGACCGGGAGCCGGCCGGGAGCGATGCCCGACGGCTCTGTCGTACCTACTCAGTACGCTCCGGGCATGAGTGTTTCTCTCTACTACTGCGCGAGCCGGGCGACGCCACCGACGGATACCGAGGCGGCGGCTGTCGAACGCATCGTCGCCGCCCGTATGGCGTCCTTCCCCTATGAGGACCAGGAGAGTCTGTACCTGTACGACAACGACGCCAGCCGACCGGACGAGATCGTGGCCGGGTCCACCAAGCTGCCGCTCGATTCCGGCCGGGTACTGCCGGTGCTCGCCCATGTGCTGGACTCGGTGACGGAGTTGCGCCGAGCCCTGCCAGGAGCGGAGTGGCGCGTGCACATGGATGACCTCGACGTCCCGTGGGACGAGACCGATGGCTACGCCTTCCCCGGTATGCGCGACGCGGACCTAACAGCCGAGCTGGACGGCCTCTGAAGTGCCTGCGGTTGTCTCGACGGCTGCGCTCCTGAGCCCCGGGAGTCAGGCCGTTTCGATTGGGCCAAGAGGGGGTTCGGCGCCTGTTTCTGGTCGCAGTCTGGGGTGATGCAGTCATGGACCCCATCCGTCGAGAACGGCCTGCGGCATCTGCTCAATGAGTGGGATCCGATCGGCGTGGCCGACGACGTGCAGGACGAGTACGACTGCATGCTCGCCCCCTTGCTTCAGCAGCTCCGTGTAGGCGCCGACCAGACGGGGATCGGTGAGTTTCTACGGCACGAGCTGGAAGATCACTTCGGACTCGATACTCTCGGCACTCTCGGCCTGCGTCCTGAAACGATGGCCGCCCGAGTGATTGTCTGGTGGACCGCTGCCGGCAAGGCCGACCGCACCGGCAGCGCATAGCCGCTCCCTCTCGACCGTCTCTTGTCTAGGCGTGCCGTTGACTGACGCGCAGTGGGCGGGGACCAAGCCGATACTTCCAGATCGGACGCACTACGGAGACGGACCCCAGCTCGAGTGGGTGCTAGCACAGGTCTCGGTGGGCCTACACGTCCCGAAGGAACCGGCGCTACGTGCGACGAAGCGGCATCCGGCACACCATCCCTGCCACGTCTCGACCAGCGGAGACACCGCAATAACCGATGTTCGTAAGGCCCACCGGTTTCGACAGCGAGCGCTACAAGAAACGCAACATCGTCGAGCGCACCATAAACCGTCTCAAAGGCTTCCGCGCCGTCGCCACCCGCTACGAGAAGCGCGCCTACATCTACCTCGGCACCGTCGCCTTTGCGGCCCTCATGATCTGGCTCACGGCCCCCGAGGCCGCCCCCGATGAGTGCACGCTCCGATTTCGACGCTCGAAGCTCGGCGCCTGAGCCCCGAGTTCCGAGCGCCGAGTCCCGGGCGCCGGACCACTCCTTCGATGGAACGGGGTGGGAAGGTGTGCGCGTGCACGAATGGCTCGTTACGGTGCCGGAGTGGGACGAACCGGGGCGGGCGCTGCCTTACGGGCGGGCACCGCCGGTACAGGCGTCAGCTTGAAAAGCCTCCTTCGCGGGCTGGTTGTACGCGATGGGCCGAGGTGTGTACGTACGTGGGACAGGCGGTGGCGATGACGCAGGACGAGGCGGGCGTGGATGCGGGGGAAGGGGCGGAGCCCTCGTCCGGCAACCAGCCCGAGGGCAAGTCGGAGAACGGGGTGGCGGTCGTGTTCGGGCGGCAGTTGAAGCTGCTGCGGGTGCGGGCGGGGCTGGACCGGGTGGAGTTCGGGAAGCGGGTGGGGTACGCGGCCCAGTCGGTGGCCTCCTTCGAGCAGGGGCGACGCATCCCGCAGCCGGAGTTCGTCGACAAGGCGGACCGGGTGCTGGAGGCCGGTGGTCTGCTGGTGGCGTTGAAGGAGGAGCTGGCGCGGTCGCAGTACCCGGCGTTCTTCCGGGACATGGCGCGCCTGGAGGCTGAGGCCGTTGAGCTGTGCGCCTACGACACCCACATCGTCAATGGGCTGCTCCAGACCGAGGAGTACATGCGCGCTGTTCTGGCCATGCGGCGCCCGCTCCTTGATGAGGAGACGATTGAGCTGCGAGTTGGTGCCCGCATCGCGAGGCAGGACATCTTCAGCCGTTGGCCGGCTCCCTTGCTGAGCTTCGTGGTGGAGGAAGGCGCTCTTTGTAAACGCCTCGGTGGCAAGTCCGCGATGGGCGGGCAGCTTGAGCAGCTGCTTCTCTTCGGCGCCATGCGCAACGTGGAGTTGCAGTTGATGCCCATGGACCGCGAGGACAACGCGGGCGTGGACGGGCCGTACACCGTGATCACACGCAAGGGCGGGGAACAATTCGTGTACATGGAGGTCCAAGGGCGCAGCAACCTGCTTACGGACCGGGACGAGACCAGGCTGGCCGCAGCGCGCTATGGAATCATCCGGAGTCAGGCTCTCACTCCGCGAGAGACACTTAATTTCATCGAGAAGTTGCTGGGAGACCTATGAAGACCACCGATGCAACTGCCGAGCGGGATCTGGCTTGGTTCAAGAGCAGCTACAGCGGTGCTGAAGGCGGCCAGTGCCTGGAAGTCGCCTGGCGCTGGAGCAGTCGCAGCGGTGCAGAGGGCGGTGACTGCGTTGAGTTCGCCTCCGCGGCCACCCACGTGCACATCCGCGACTCGAAGCAGGCCGGCGGTCCCGTGCTGACCGTGGGGCCCGGCGCGTGGGCCGGCTTCGTCGGGCTCGTCGCAGGCTGAACACCATACGCGGGGCCCCGCTGCGCGCCGAACCGGCGTCGCGCCGGGGCCCTCCGCGTATATATATGGGGCCTACTCGTCCACGTTCTCCCCATCCGGCGGTGCGCAGAGCGCTGACGACCTGTTGCACGCGCCCCGGACTCCTGCGGCCCGGGTGGCGTCACCTGCGTATACCCGCTCGGATGCCCACGCCTCCCGGCAGGCACCGTCCCTTCAGGGACGGGAAGCGAGACCCGTCATCTGCCTTCTCACGTCATCGTGACGACGACTTTTCCGGCCTTCGCGCGGCCCTTCTCCACGTACTCCATGGCCTCCAGGGTCTGACCGAACGGAAAGACGCGGTCGACGACGGGACGGATGTGTCCGGCGTCGATGAGCGGCGTGAGTTCGCTCAACTGGCCGCCGTCGGCCTGCATGAACAGGAAGGAGTACGTCACACCGCGGCGTGCGGCGCGCCGCCGGGTCCCGAAGCTCAGCGCGCTCATCGCCAACCGGAGGACGGCGCTCGCGCCCAACTCGCGGGCGAGTGCCGCGTCGGGAGGACCCGCGATGCTGATGACCTGCCCGCCGGGCTTCAGCACCCGCAGTGACTTCCGCAGGGTCTCACCCCCGAGGGTGTCCAGGACGACGTCGTAGCCGTCCAGGACCGTCTCGAAGTCCTGTTTGCGGTAGTCGACGACGACGTCGGCGCCCAGTTCCCTCACCAGCTCGACCTTTGTCGTGCTCGCAGTGGTGGCCACGTGCGCACCCAGCTGTTTGGCCAGCTGGATGGCGATGGTGCCGACGCCGCCCGAGCCCGCGTGGACGAGGACCTTCTGGCCCGGCTGCACATGGGCCCGCTCGACCAGCGCCTGCCACGAGGTGAGGGCGACCAGGGGCAGGGATGCGGCCTCCGCCATGGTGAGGGCGGACGGTTTGGCCGCGACGTCGTCCTGGCGGACGGCGATGAGTTCCGCGAACGTGCCGATGCGGTCCTTGTCCGGGCGCGCGTACACCTCGTCGCCCACCGCGAACCGCGTGACGGCCGGCCCGACCTGGGTGACGACCCCGGCGAGGTCGTTGCCCAGGACGAACGGGAGACGGTACGGCAGGACCGCCTTGAAGTCCCCGTCGCGGAGCTTGAGATCGAGCGGATTGACGCTTGCCGCGTGGATCCGGACCAGGACGTCGTCGGCACCCACCTGCGGAGTGGGTATCTCACGGGCGCGCATCCCGTCCTTGTCGCCGTACCGCTCGACCATGAAGGCCTGCATCGTCGTCTCCGCTTCTCGTCCGCGAGGGCACAGGCCCTCGTCCACCGTCCATCCTCGGCTTCTTTCCGCAGGAGGCACTGTGTTGCGTGTACTTCGGTGTGGCGTGTACTTCGGATCCGTGGCGTCGCTCGCCGATACGGCGCATCGCGCCGATCGGGACGAGCACGCTCACGGGCCGGGCGGCGGGTGTCCGTCAGGCCACGTCGGGCGAGGTGGCCAGGCTCTGCTTGACGTACCGGGTGGTCTCGTCGGCGAGGATCTCGAGCAGGCCGGATTCGATGCCCTGCAGGGCCTGGGCGGCGACGTCGGCGGGGTCGGCCTTCTGCTCGGCGGGGATACCCGCGGCCATGTCGGTGGCCATGTATCCGACGTGGAGCGCCGAGACGGTGATGCCGCGCGGCGCCAGTTCCTCCCGGGACGCGTCGGTCAGCGCCCATGCGGCGGCCTTGGCCGCGGCGTAGGACCCGAGACCGGCCGGGTGCAACCAGGACAGCACGGAGAGGACGTTGAGCACGGTGCCGCCGCCATTGCCTGCCAGGACAGGGGTGAAGGCCCGCGTCACGGCGAGCGGACCGAAGAAGTTCGTCTCCATCTCCAGACGCACCGCGTCCAGGTCGCCCGCGATCAGCGGTGTGGCGGTGGAGATGCCCGCGTTGTTCACCAGCAGCGTCGCATCGGACGCGGTACGGGCAGCCGCCCGGATCGACTCCTCGTCCGTCACGTCCAGCCGTAGGGGGATGACGCCCGGCAGGTCCATGGTCTCGGGGCGGCGGGCCGCTCCGTACACCTTTGCACCGCGCTGCAGGAGCTGTGAGGCCAGATGGCGGCCGAGCCCCCGATTGGCTCCGGTGACCACGGCGACCGCGTCCTTCAGGTCCATGTCTGCTCCCAGGATCTGTGGGCCGGAGCGGCCCACTCATTTAGATTACAACCATAATCTAAACACTGGTCTAGGATAGATGCCAATCGACATCCAACAGCGGGAGGTGGCAGATGGGCCGCGTATCGCAGGCGCAAGCCGAGGAGAACCGCCAGCGGGTCGTGGAAACCGCCTCCCGGCTGTTCCGGGAGCAGGGGACCCAGGTCAGCGTCGCCGACCTCATGAGGGCGTCCGGCCTGACCCACGGCGGCTTCTACAAGCAGTTCGCCTCCAAGGAGGCGCTCATCGACGAAGCCACCGCCCACGCGTTCGAAGGGCTCACCCGGCTCCGCGACGCCGGGCTCGAACAGCACGAAGGCCGGCGTGAGGCCGCCCAGCAAGCGCTGATCGACGCCTATCTCTCCTCGGAGCACCGCGACAACGTGGCGGAGGGCTGCCCCACCGCAGCGCTCGCCGCCGACATGTCGCGTGGGCTGGGCGACCGTGACGCCCACCGCGTCTACACCGAGGGAGTGCGCGACTTCGCCGCTTGGCTCGCCACCGAGGACCAGGACGGCATCACCCGGCTGTGCACCATGGTCGGCGCGCTGGTCCTCGCCCGGGCCACCACCGGCACCCCGCTCTCCGAGGAGATCCTCACCGCGGCGCACACCGCGTTGACGGAAACCGGCTGATCAGGGGCGGGGCGTGGGACGGCGCGGCGGGATCACACGCGTGCGGTGGGGACGGGAGCTCGCTGCCCGGCACGACCGGAAGACGAACCGCGCGCCCAGGCCGGTCCTGCCCGCGGCCCGGAGCCGGGCGGGTGCCGGTCGGCGTACGGTCCGGCACATCGAGCGGTGAACCGTACGGGCGGACGTCAGAGGAGCGGGGTGAGCTTCTTCGCCGTACTGCAGTGCTTCGTCCGCCCGTGCCGCCACAGCTGTACCGCGGTCAGCGTGAGGAGCGCGGCGAACACCACGAGGAAGACGCCGGCGATCACCGTCTGCCGACCGCCTCCCTCCGCCGAGTCGTCCAGGGAGAGCAGGCCGAAGGCCGACAGCAGCATCCCCGCCACGTATACAGAGCGGACGCGCCGCAGCTGCCGCACCGCACGAGGAGCAAGAGCAACACGCTTCACGAGAGCCATGCTCGCCTCTTTACCCCCTCTGCGGGCGTTGAGACGTCGATCGTGCGGCCAACTGCGTTGTGGCGACCGCTCCATAGGGACGACCGGCGCATTTCCGGCGGGGAGGCGCACCGCGCGTGACAGACGCCGTTTCCCGGGCATCAGAAGGGCTGACCCGTCACTCCCTTTCTCCTGTCACTCGATCCCCTCTCGCTTGATCCCGCGTCCCCCCGTCACTCGTCCCCCCCCGTCACTCGTCCCCCCCCGTCACTCGTTCCCCTCGTCACTCGACCCCCGTGAGGAGCCGGCCGTGGCCCTGGTGCAGCTCGACCTACCCGACCCGATGGCGATGCGGGGGCGGTGGGCGGCACTCGCCGCTGTGCAGGCCGCCGCCGGGCACGGTGAGCGCTGCCAGGCGCTCTGGCCGCTGTGGCACTACGACGACGGGCACGGCAGTTGGGCCGACCTGCATCACCTCGACGAAGGGCGCGCGGTCCTGCTCGGGCAGGACCGGAACGACTCCGAGACCTTCTACGCCGAGGGCGCCGACTTCTTCGAGGAGACGGAGACCGACCTGCTGGCCGGTGCGCCCGAGTGGTGGGAACCGCCCGTGAGGCGGGTCCGGGACGCGGAGCTGTTCCTCGGCTTCGCCTACGGCTTCGACGGGAGCACGTGGCAGCGCGCCCGGTACGACCTCGAGGACGGGTTCACGAGTGTGGGGCTGCCCGCGCTCAGCGCCGGCCGGACCCGGGAGGCGATCGACACCGTCGTCCGGCACGTGCGGGACGCTGGTGGGGGTGAGCCGTCCCGCGAGTCGATCGACGCGCTGATCGCCGCCGACGGCGAGGTCGATGCCGCTCTGGTGGCCGCCGTCGCCCCTTCCGCCGACTGGGACGTGGAGGCCGGGGCAGCGGCGGCGCGCGGGTTCCTCGCGGTCTGATCGGGCAGGGACGAACAGCCGGAGCACGACCTGGCGGCCGACGGCATCACGGGCGGCGACCGCGCACGACGTCGGCTCACCGAGACGACGGGCCGGTACGAGGACGCCCAGGTGGCCCAGGGTGTCCTGATGCGCAGCTCGCGGCCTGGCCGGTCGCAGCCGGACGGCCGTGGGGAGCGACGGTGCCCATGTGCGGGCAGGCAGTCAGTAGTCCTGTGCGCTGTCGGGGGGCGCGGCAGCGGGCGAGTCGGACCCCGATGCGCGGGATCGGACGTTCCGGAGGTGCACGTGGCGGGTGAGGCGGATAGCGGGCCGGACGAGCAGTTCGACACTGCCGATGAGGAAGCACCATGTACCGGCAGTGGTCCACTGATCGGAGAAGAACATGATGCTGCCGACGATGAACCATAGGGCGATGAGGACGTCGTTGGCGATGCTGGCGGCTTCGTACCGCCTTCGGACGACGGGCTCCTCGCTCCCCATGTGGATGACCAGTGACGTGCTTCCCCTCCGCCCGGGTATCCGGATCAGCTCGGCCGCACCGGCTTGCGGGCGACGGCACACCACATGGGCAGGGTGTCGTCCGGTGTGTCGGACGGGCCCGGGCGCCAGCGGGTCAGAGTGACGACTCCCGGTTCCTGGAGCTCCAGGCCGTCGCAGAAGCGCTGGACCTGTGCCCGGGTGCGGGGGGTGGCCGAAGCGTGCTCGGCGGCACGCTCGTTGTAGATGCGCATGGATTCGGCGACCTCCGGAGTGGTGACGTCGGCGGCCGGATGGGACAGGACCAGGTAACTGCCCGGGGCGAGGCGGTCGAGCAGCCGCCGGGTGATGTCCCAGGGGTCCTCGGCATCCTTGATGTACTGCAGGATCGCCACCAGCATGAGGCCGACGGGCTGTTCCAGATCCAGGGTGCGGGAGGCCGCGCCGAGAATCGTGTCCACGTCCCGTGCGTCGGCCTGCACGTAATCGGTCTGTCCCTCGGGGCCGCTGACCAGCAGCGCCCGGGCGTGGGAGAGCACGATCGGGTCGTTGTCGACATAGACGACACGTGATGCGGGCGCGGCCTGCTGGGCCACCTCGTGGGTGTTGTCCGCCGCCGGGATGCCCGTGCCGATGTCGAGGAACTGGCGGACACCGGCCGCCGCGAGGTGACGTACGGCGCGGCCGAGGAAAGCGCGGTTGGCCCGGACCGACGGCACGATCGTCGGGTTGGCCCGGGCGGCGAGCTCGGCTGCCTCCTCGTCCACCGTGTAGTGGTCCTTGCCGCCCAGCCAGACGTTGTAGACGCGGGCGGGGTGGGCGGTCGTGGGATGCGGCGCGGGCAGCGCGTGGTCGTTCATCGTCTGTCACCTCGTGGTGCCAAGAGGCCTGATCGGACTCGGGGTTCGACACGGTACCCCCATGATCCACCGGTCCGGCCGGGCGCCGCCCGGCCGGACCGCCTCACCTGGTCACCAGGCCCTGAAGGTGGCCTCCGGCCGCTCCGCGGCAGCGACGTCGTCGACGTACAGCAGCGCCTCGCGGTGCCGCAGGTAGCGGCCGGGCGCGCTGTACGACTCGAAGGACACCAGCGACGGATCGGAGAGCCCCGGTACGCGGCGCCACGTCGCATCCGTGCGGAAGCCGGCGTCATCGGTCCGCGCGTCGATCCACACCTCCCCGTCCCGCTGTCGCAGGAAGGTGCCGGGGAAGTTGACGGACTCCAGTGAAACGGCCGAAGGGTCCGCCAGGCCGGGGACGACCTTCCACTGCGTGTCGGCGTACGGCGTGACGTCGGGATCGACCCGGCCGCGGCTCCACGCGTGCCGGACGAACCGGTTCGGTACGTCGGCCGCCTCGAAGCTGAACACGTTGGAGCGGATCGAGACGTTGTCGAAGCGTGCGAGAGGTGTGCTGGGGGCCGTTGCGCCGGTGTCCGGCGTCAGCCGGGTGGCCCGTAGGCCGTTGGCACCGGAACCGAACGAGGCGTCCACCGTGCTGATCTTCGGCTTGGCCATGTCGTCGACGTAGACTGTGAGGGACGCCCCGATCGCCTCGATCCTCACGTGGTGGGTCTTGCCGACCGCCCCCGCCGACCGGGTCGTCGCCAGCGGGGTCCGTTCGTCGCCCGTCGCCTTGCCGAGGGTCAGGCGGTTCGCGCCGAGTTCGGCGTAGTAACCGCGGAAGCCGCCCTCGGCGCCGGCCTCCGGCTGCGTGACGCGGAAGACGAGCCCCGATGCGCTGCGGCCGTGCCGCAGGGTCACGTCGGCCTCGTAGACGAGGTCCGAGAAGTCGGTGTCCTGGAGGGCCAGGCCGCCGGAGACCGACGCGGCGGAATACGCGCCGCCCTTCGGAGCCCAGTCGGCGCCGCCGTAGGTGCGCCAGCCGACGGCGTTGTCGTCGTCGAAGTCGTCCTTGACCTTCATGGTCACCGGCCGGATCGTGCCGTCCTCGTCGAAGTGGATCCGGTCGTAGGCGAGAGCCCGGTGGTTGCCGTCGGTCTCGCTCAGCGGGCGGCGGTGGTAGACGATGTACCAGATGTCGGTGCCCGGTACGTTGACGACCGAGTTGTGCCCGGAACCACGGGCGACGGCCGGGTCCTGGGCCAGCACCTTGCCGATCTTCTTGAACGGTCCCGTCGGGGAGTCCGACATCGCGTACGACACCGAGTAGTCCGGGCCGGTCCAGCCGCCTTCGGACCACATCATGTAGTACGTGCCGCCGCGCTTGAACATGAAGGAACCCTCGACGTAGTTCTCCGGGGTGATCTCCTTGTAGGTCGATCCGTCGGGGAAGGTGCCGAGACTGGTCATGTCCGGGTTCAGCCTGACGACGTTCGCGTGGCCCCATCCGCCGTAGTACATGTACGCCTGGCCGTCGTCGTCGATGAAGACGTCCTGGTCGATCGGCTGGGCGCCGTTGTGGAACCGGGAGATGAGCGGACCGCCGACGGCGTCCTTGTACGGGCCCTCGGGGCGGTCGGCGACCGCGACGCCGATTCCACCGAGCTCGGAGTTGTTCTGGATGTCGTTGGCGGCGAAGTACAGGTAGTACTTGCCGTCGCGGAAGACCGGTGCGGGCGCCCACAACGCGTACTCGGCCCAGGAGACGTCGGCGATGTCCAGCACCTTGGGGTGCTTGGTCCAGTGCACCATGTCCGTCGAGGAGAACGCGTCCATGAAGGTCTGTTCGCCGTAGCTCCGGGACGTCGTCGGGAAGATCCAGAAGCGGTCGCCGTAGACCGCGACATCCGGATCGGCGTACCACCCGTCGACGATCGGGTTTCCTGACTCGGCCGTACTTGGGGCCAAGGGGGCGGCCGTGCGGTCGGCGGCCGTGCGGTCATCGGCCGTGCCTGCGGCGGCCGGGTGGCCGGGGCCCGGGAGGTCGGCTCCGACGGACGGGGACGCGAAGCCGGCCAGCAGGGCGGCGGCCAGGACGACGGAGAGTCTGCGGACTATGCGCACCATGGATCGAGGAGCCTTTCTCGTGTGTGACAACGTTGTCCGGACGAGATGCCGCGCAACACGACGGACAGGGCCACGGAGGAGCCGGCTGCCGCCCGGGCGTTGCGACCGGCGGGCGTTCAGGAGGGTTCGAGGGCGCGGGCGTTGCGTCGAGGGCGGCCGGGCACCTGTGCGGCGGGCCGGCCGGTGGTCCGGGCGTCTTGGGGGGTGTACTACGTTGGAAATTCCGGCGATGTGCAGCATGACAACATGGGCACGGTCCTGTGTCCACCCCGCGCTCACACCATTGCGGGCTCCCCGCGGCGGGTGGTCGAACGCCTCACTCCGCCGAGGGCACCCCGGACCCACCGGCTCGTCCCCCACTGCGCGCACATGAAGGCGGGCACACCCCCGCGCTTCGCACGCGTGCGGTGAGCCCGGTCGCGGCCGGCCCGGGAACTTCGGCCGCCACAGGTGCGAGACGTGCGGACGAAGCGCGTGCGGGTGCGCCGCCGAGCCGGCCCCACCCTGCCTCGGGGGCGGACGGATCGGGCGACCGGTCCCGTGATCACTCCCCAAAGCTTCACGCAACCTCCCTATAGTGGGGCCGCGTTGATCGTATGGCCGCAACGCGCGAAGCCGTCTCCCGGGAGCCCGTACGATGACGAACCCCTCCTTATCCGCCGCGCCCGCGTCCGGCGGCGGCTGCCCGGCGCACGCCGCGACCGACCCCGTGCCGCTCGGCGGGCCGGAGTTCCACACCGCGCCGCAGGCCCTGTACCGCAGTATGCGGCACGCGTACGGCCCCGTGGTGCCCGTCGAGCTCCCCGGTGGCTTCCCCGCCTGGCTCGTCGTCGGCTACCGCGAGCTCCACCAGGTCACCAGCGACGGCGAACTGTTCCCGCGGGACGTCGGGCTCTGGAACCAGTGGGAGCACATCCCCGAGGACTGGCCGCTCCTGCCCATGGTCGGGCGGCCCATGCCGTCCATCTACTTCACCGCGGGCGCCGAGCACCGGCGGCACTCCGACATGGTGGTGCCCGCGCTCGAAGGCTCGAACCCGTTCGAGATCCGCGGCCACTGCGAGCAACTCGCCGACCGGCTCGTCGACGACATGTGCAGCCGGGGCACGGCCGATCTCGTCGCGGACTTCGCGGAGCCGCTGCCCGTCCTCGTCCTCGCCCGCCTCGTCGGCTTCCCCGACGCGGAAGGGGCGGACATCGCCCGGGTCCTCAAAGATTTGGCCGACGGGGGCCCCGGAGCACAGGAGGCGTACGGGCGGTTCGGTGAGCACATGCGGCGTCTCGTGGCCGCCAAGCGGGCCGTGCCCGGGGACGACATCACCTCCCGCATGCTCGCCGACCCGGAGCCCTTCACGGACGAGGAGTACGCACTCGACCTGATGGCCGTCACGGCCGCCGGGCACCTCACCACCGCCGACTGGATCAGCAACTCCCTGCGGCTGATGCTCACCGAGGACCAGTTCGCCGACTCCCTCTCCGGCGGCCGGCGCAGCGTCGGCGAGGCCATGAACGAAGTGCTGTGGGAGGAGAGCCCGACGCAGATCCTCGCCGGCCGCTGGGCGGTCCGGGACACCCGGCTCGGCGGACGGACGATCCGGGCCGGTGACATGCTCCTCCTCGGCCTGGGGGCCGCCAACACCGACCCGTCGGTACGGCAGGACCTGGGAGGCGCCCACCACGCGAGCAACGGCTCGCACCTGGCGTTCAGCCACGGTGAGTACCGCTGCCCCTTCCCCGCCCAGGAGATCGCCGAGACGATCGCCCGTACCGGTATCGAGGTCCTCCTCGACCGGCTGCCCGATCTCCGGCTCGCCGTCCCCGCCGAGGACCTGGTCCGCCGGCCGTCCGCCTTCCTGCGCGGGATGAACGCGCTGCCCGTCCGGTTCGCCCCCGTACGTACGACAGGAGACCTGCTGTGACCTGCCCGCACGCCACCGTCGTCATCGACCCCATGGTCCAGGACCTCGACGGAGAGACCGAACAGCTGTGCCGAGCCGAACCACTCACCCGCATCGAGCTCCTCGGCGTGCCGGCGTGGACCGTCACCCGGCACGCGGAGGCACGCCAACTCCTGGTCGACAACCGGCTGGTGAAGAACCTGGACGCGTGGGGGCTCTGGCGCAGCGGTGAGGTGACCCACGAGTGGCCGCTGATCGGCATGATCGACGCCGGACGTTCCATGTTCACCGTGGACGGGGAGGAGCACCGGCGGCTGCGGACCAAGACCTCCCAGGCGCTCACCCCGCGCCGGCTGGAGGCGGTCCGCCCGGACATCGAGAGGTTCACCGAGGAACTGCTGGACGCGCTCGCCGAGCAGGGCAGGGACGGTGTCGTCGACCTCAAGGCCGTCTTCGCGCAGCCCCTTCCGATGCGGGTGGTCGGCCTGCTGATGGGGGTGGACCGGTCCCTGCACCCCATGCTGACACGGCAGTACAAGGCCTTCTTCTCCATGCTCACCCCGCAGGAGGAGCGGCTGGCACTGCTCGCGGAGCTGGATGTCTTCTACGCCGAACTGGTACGTGAGAAGACGGCGCGCCCCACGGACGACCTCACCAGCGCGCTGATCACGGCCGAGGAGGGCGGGGAGCCGCTCACCGAGGAGGAGGTCGTCGGCAACCTCAAGGCGATGGTGGCCGCCGGGCACGAGACCACGATCGGGCTCATCCTCAACGCCGTACGCGCGCTGCTCGCCCACCCGGACCAGCTGGAGAAGGTCCTGGAAGGGGAGGTCTCCTGGGAGTCGGTGGTCGAGGAGACGCTGCGCTGGGACACCCCCACCACCCACCTGTTGATGCGGTTCGCGACCGAGGACGTCCAGGTCGGCGAGCAGACGATCGCCGCAGGGGAGGGGGTCGTGATCTCCTACCGGGCCATCGGCAGGGACACCGCGCAGCACGGGGAGGACGCCGACGCCTTCGACGTCACCCGGCCGGCGCCCATCCGGCACATGACCTTCGGGCACGGCCCCCACATCTGCCCCGGAGCCGCGCTGTCCCGGGTGGAGGCCGGTATCGCGCTGCGCGCGCTGTTCGGCCGGTTCCCGGACATGAAGCTCGCGATACCCGACGACGAGATCCGCAAGCTGCCGGTGATGACGCAGAACGACATGGAGGCGTTCCCGGTGCTCCTGCACGGCTGAGGCGTCATGTGGCCGGTGTCACGGGGACGTTGCGCACGCCGTGACGCCGTCTCGGCTGCTGTTACGCTTTTGACGGGTCATGAGTTCCAGTGGAAAGCCCCGGCTGGCTGGACGGCACCCCGCTCCGCTGCGGGTGCTCCGGGTGACGACCTGCCCCGCGCGGCACCGCGCGGGGAACAGCGGACCACCGGGGACGGGCCCCCGGGGTCCACGACCCCGGAAGGCAGGCGACGGCCGTGCTCCCTCACCTCGACCACCGCGACGGCTGCACCATGTACGCACCCGGCCACCACGTCCACTGGATCCACGCCAAGAAGTGTGTCCAGGAGCCCGGGCGGGCCGTCGAACTGCTGCTGACCTCCGGCGACGTGCGTGACGACGGCTGGCTGGGTCTGCGGGCGGCGTTCGATCACGCGGAGGAGCTCCCCGCGGTGTGGATGCACGCACCCACCGACCTGCGGGAGTTGCTGGCGGGGCACCGGGGCCGTGTGTTCTGGCTGCCGCGCTGGCACGCCCTGCGGTTCGTCGGCCTCGACGGCGAGGCGACCGGGCTGGTGAACGTCGGGACCGAGGGCGGCCCCCTGTGCGCGACCGTCGCCCCGGCCTCGCGGCGCACGGACTCCGGGCGCGGGGACTTCACCTACGGTCTGTAGTTCCGTCAGGTGGTCCCGGCCACGCTGCGACGGCGTCCGGTTCGGTATTCCGGACGCCATCGCATTTTTCTCCTGACGCGCGCGCCGAACGTGCGCGATCCGTTGACGCAAGGTGCGTTCGATTCTACGGTCCCGTCCGAGCTCCCGATCGCCATTCGGCATCTCGAACGTCCACATGGCAGGTGCATGGCAACTCGTGTGCCCTCCGTGGTGACTGCCCGAGCGCCCCCGGCCCCCCCCCGGATCACGACCAAGGAAGTGCTCATGAGCCGCATCCCGAGAAGAACCCTCGCCGCCCTGCCCGTCGCCCTTCTGCTGGCCCTCGTGCCAGGCAGCGCGTCCGCCTACCCCAACCCCGGCGTGGTCAGCGGTGACATCGTCGTCCACGACCCCAGCATGGTCCGCAGCTCGTCCGGCCTGTACCTGCTCTACTCCACCGGGGAGGGCCTCCAGCTCCGCACCTCCACCGACCGCACGGCCTTCGGCCGCTCCGGCAACGCCTTCACCACAAAGCCGAGCTGGTGGAAGAACTACTCCTCGGCCTCCGACCCCTGGGCCCCGGACATCTCGTACCGCAACGGCAAGTATTTGATGTACTACGCCGTCTCGTCCTTCGGCAGCAACACCTCGGCCATCGGTCTGGCCGGCTCCACCACCGGCCAGGCCGGCAGCTGGAGCGACTACGGCATCGTGTACACGTCGAACTCGTCGAGCGACTACAACGCCATCGACCCCAACCTCTTCGTGGACGACGACGGCGCGTGGTGGCTCTCCTTCGGCTCCTGGTGGACCGGGATCAAGATGATCCGCATCGACCCGTCGACCGGGAAGCAGCACTCCGGCGACACGGCCCGCCGCTCGCTCGCCTCCCGGCCCACCGGCACCAAGGCCGTCGAGGCGCCCTCGGTCGTGAAGCGCAACGGCTACTACTACCTCTTCGCCTCCTACGACACCTGCTGCGCGGGCACCAGCTCCACGTACAAGATCAAGGTGGGCCGGGCCACCAGCGTCACCGGCCCCTACAAGGACCGCAACGGCGTCAGCATGCTCAGCAACGGCGGCACACCCGTCATGGAGTCGCACGGCCGCTACATCGGCCCCGGCGGCCAGTCGATCCTGGCCGACTCCGACGGCGACCTGCTCGTCTACCACTACTACGACGGCCAGGACAACGGCACCCCGAAGCTCGGCGTCAACCTACTGAACTGGAGCAGCGGATGGCCCGTCGCCTACTGATCCTGCTGAGCGCCCTCCTGCTGGCGGCGGCCCTGGGGCAGCCGGCATCGGCGTCGGCGGCCGAGGGTCGTCCGTACACCAACCCGGTCAAGGCGCAGAAGGGCGCCGATCCCTGGATCTCGTACCACGACGGCAACTACCACCTGGTGTCGACGAGCTGGACCGACGTCATCACCATGCGGAAGTCGCCGACACTGGCCGGCCTCGCGACCGCGCCGAGCGTGCAGGTGTGGCAGGGCGACGCGGCCTCCCGCTGCTGCAACATCTGGGCCCCCGAACTGCACCGGTCGGGCGACCGCTGGTACCTGTACTACGTGGCCGGCCAGAACGTCACCGACTACAACCCCACGCAGCGCGTACACGTGCTGGAGAGCGCGGGCCCGGACCCGATGGGGCCCTACACGTACAGGAACCAGCTGGGCAGCGGCTGGATGCTCGACCCGAGCGTGCTCACGGTCGACGGGTCCCTGTACCTGCTGGGCAGCGCGAGCGGCGGCGGCACGCAGAACCTCGTCATCGCGCCGATGTCGAATCCGTACACGCTGAGCGGCTCCTTCTCGACGATCTCGACGCCCGGCCATGGCTGGGAGAAGTCGGGGGGCACGGTCAACGAGGGGCCCGAGGTGCTCCAGCGGGGCGGGAAGACGTTCATCGTCTACTCCGCGAGCGGCTGCTGGACCCCCGACTACACACTGGGGCAGCTCACACTGACCGGTTCCGACCCGCGCTCCGCGTCCTCGTGGACGAAGAAGTCCACCCCGGTCTTCCAGCGGAACGACGCCGCCGGGGTCTACGGGCCGGGCCACAACGGCTTCTTCACCTCGCCCGACGGAACGGAGAGCTGGATCGTCTACCACGCCAACGACTCGGCGTCCGACGGCTGCGACAACGGACGGACGACGAGGGCGCAGAAGTTCACCTGGAACGCCGACGGCACCCCGAACCTCGGCACTCCCGTCGGCCTCGGTACGACGGCGGCCGGGCCTTCCGGGGAGACGGCGGCCACCCCGGCCGCTTACACCGTCGTCAGCCGGGCCACCGGGAAGTGTCTCGACGTGAGCGGTGGCTCGACGGCCGACGGGGCCGACGTGCGGCAGTGGACGTGCAACGGCGGCGCACAGCAGAAATGGCGTGTCGAGGACCGCGGCGACGACACCAGCCGGCTGGTGAACGTCGCGACGGGCAAGGTGCTGGACACGGCGGACTGCTCCGCCGCCGACGGCGCCGACCTGCGTCAGTGGTCGTGGCTCGACAACACCTGCCAGCGCTTCCGCTTCCTCACCACCGCGGCGGGAGGATGGGTGCGCATCGTCAACCAGGCCACCGGGAAGGTGGCCGACGTGGCGGGCTGCTCGACGGCCGACGGCGCGGACGTACGGCAGTGGAGCTGGCTGAACAACACCTGCCAGCAGTGGAAGCTGACACCGGCCGCCTGAACACGCCGCAGCGTGCGGGCGCGGACCCGTACGCTGCGGTGTCATGGCCGCGCTCCTCGCACTCGCTCCTCACCGCTCCACCACGGCCGGACTGCTGGCGGGGGCGGCGCGGGAGCGCGGCATGGACGTCATGGTCCTGCCGCGGTGCGGCGTCCCGGAGCGGCCGCCGGTGAACGAGGGCGCGCATTACTACGGCGGCCCGCACTTCGCCTCCGGCGTCGTCGGCCCCCTCGGAATCTCCCTGCTGGAGCCGGGGGAGAGGTGGCTGGACAGCCTGCCCCACGCGTTCACCGGACGCCGGGTCGAGAGCGTCCCGCTCTCCGTGGCGCGCCGCGCCGACGGCCCGTTCTTCGCGAAGCCTCCCACCGACAAGAGCTTTCCCGCCGCCGTGTACGAGAACGGTGGCGCACTCCCGGGACCTCTCGCACACCCGGCACGTCCGGCACCGCTGGGCGACTCGCTGGTGCAGCTCAGCGAAGTGGTCATCTGGACACGGGAGTTCCGGCTCTTTCTGCTCGACGGCCGGATACGGACAGGATCGCAGTACGCCACCTTCGGACGGCTGGACGCTGTCCCGTTGCGGGGCCATCGGGACGAGGCCGCCGTCCAGGACTTCGCGCGGCAGCTGACGGACGCGGCCGGGGACACCCTGCCCAGCGGTGTCGTCGTCGACATCGGGGTCCTGCGGCGACCCGGGGGCGGGGACGCCGGGCAGTGGGCGGTCGTCGAGGCCAACATGGCCTGGTTCAGCAACGTGTACGCCGCCGAGCCCGCCCGCGCCCTGGACGTGGTGCTCCGCTCGGCAGGGCCCCGCGCTGCGGTCCGCGAACGCGACGCCCGATTTCACCGGCGACCGCCCCGGCAACCTTTGCCGTGACGGTGGCGACTACTGCCCGCACCCCCACTTCCCCACACGGAACGGATTCCGACATGGCAGCGAAGCGACGGCGTACCGCGTTCCGTCCCGGCCGAGGCACGGCACTGCTGGCGGGGGCGACCGCCCTGCTGGCCGTCACAGGACCGGTCCAGGCGTCCGGGGCGGTGCGGGCGGACGGCCGAGGACAGGGGCAGGCGCACGGCGTGGCAGCCGCCGCCGTGCTCACCGTCGCCAAGGACGGCAGCGGGCAGTACACGACCGTGCAGGCCGCGGTGAACGCGATCGCGGCGGGCAACACCGCTCGCGTCACCGTCTCCATCAAGCCCGGCACCTACCGCGAGACCGTGAAGATCCCCGAGACCAAGCAGAACGTCACCCTGCAGGGCAGCGGATCGAGCCGCAAGGACACCGTCATCGTCTACGGCAACGCCTCCGGCACGCAGAAGCCCGACGGCTCGGGCACGTACGGGACGAGCGGCAGCGCCACCGTCGCGGCCGAGGCGAACGGTTTCCAGGCCCGCAACCTCACGATCTCCAACGACTTCGACGAGGCCGCGCACCAGGACATGAGCGCACGCCAGGCGGTCGCCCTGCGCACCGCCGCCGACAAGGTCCTCCTCGACTCCCTCATCGTCACCGGGGACCAGGACACCCTGCTGCTCGACACGGCCTCCAAGGCCTCCCTGGGTCGCGTCCTCATGACCAACTCCTATGTCATCGGCAACGTCGACTTCATCTTCGGGCGGGCCAGCGCGGTGATCGACAGGTCGGTCATCACGCTGAAGAAGCGGTGGGACGGCAGTTCGGCCGGCTACGTCGTGGCGCCCAGCACGGCCGCCGGCCGCAAGGGTTTCCTCATCGTCGGCTCGACCGTCAACGGCGACGTCTCCGCCTCCTCCTTCTTTCTCGGGCGGCCGTGGCACGCCGGCGGTGACACCTCGCTCGACCCCATGGCCACCTTCCGTGACACCACCCTCGGCGCCGCCGTCAAGTCCGCCCCGTGGACCGACATGAGCGGCTTCTCATGGCGGGACGACCACTTCGCCGAGTACCGGAACTCCGGTCCGGGTGCGGGCCAGGCGAGCGGTGACCGGCCCCAGCTCTCGGATTCCGCGGCAGCCGGTCAGGAGGCCGCCGACTGGCTGGGTGACTGGACACCTTCGGCGTCCTGAGCCACGGTGTGGGAGGGGACGGTCGTTCCCCGGGCGCGGAAAGGACCGCGCCCGGTGCGGACGGGCACGGCACGCAGTGTGGACAGCGGAATCGAAGCGCTTCGACGGTGCCCCGGAACGACTCTGGACAGCATCTGTGAGCGAGTCTAAGGTTCACGGTGTCTGTGCATGTCAGAGCAGAGGGCGAGGTGGGAGCGGAGTGCTGTTGAAGCGCTTCACCACCTCCCGTCCTCTCCTCTCTCTCTTCTCCCCTCGTCCGTAATGGAGAGCTGAATGGTCACGCTTGCCGAGGTCGCCCAGCACGCCGGAGTCTCCGCGAGCACGGTGAGCTACGTCCTCAGCGGAAAGCGGTCGATCTCCGCCACCACCCGGGAGCGGGTGGAACACAGCATCCAGCAGCTCGGCTACCACCCCAATGCGGGCGCGCGGGCACTCGCCAGCAGTAGATCCAACATCATCGCGCTGATGGTTCCGCTGCGCACCGACATGTACGTGCCGGTGATGATGGAGATCGCCATCGCCGTCGCCACGACCGCCCGCACACACGGGTACGACGTGCTGCTCCTCACCGGTGAGGAGGGCCCCGCGGCCGTGCGGCGGATCGCCGGGAGTTCGCTCGCGGACGCGATGATCCTCATGGACGTCGAACTGCACGACGAACGGCTGCCGCTGCTGCGCGAGTCCGGGCGGACGGCCGTCCTCATCGGCCTGCCCGCCGACAGGACCGGGCTGACCTGCGTCGACCTCGACTTCGAGGCGACCGGCGCCCTCTGCGTCGACCATCTCGCGGGGCTCGGGCACAGGGACATCGCGGTGATCGGGGAAGCGGCCGCGGTCTACGAGCGGCACACCGGTTTCGCCGAACGGACCGTGGACGGCATACGGGCCAAGGCGCAGGAGGCGGGCGTCAGGGTCCTGCACCGGCCGTGCGAGGGCGGGTACGCGGCGATGGCCGGCACGCTGGCCCGGATCTTCGACGAGCGGCCGGCCACCACCGGGTTCGTCGTACAGAACGAGGCCGCGGTCGAGCCGCTGCTCAACCTGCTGCAGCAGCAGGGGCGCGCGGTGCCGGAGGACGTGTCCGTCGTGGCCATCTGCCCCGAACAGGTGGCGACGCAGGCGTCGGTGCGGCTCACGTCCGTGGCCATCCCCGCGCAGGAGATGGGACGCCGGGCCGTGGAGCAGGTGGTGGCCAAGCTCGCGGGCCGGGATACGGACGAGGTGGAACTGCTCGAACCGGTTCTGACGGTGCGCGCGAGCACGGGGCCGGCTCCGGCCTGAGCGCTGCCGGCCTCCCGCACCCGTCGGGAACGCGCCCCGGCACGGGGTACGGAGAACGGGCCGGGGGGATCCCCCCGGCCCGCCCGGATCAGCGCGACGAGACGTTGAAGCCGTTGGTCACGAAGTTCAGGCCGCCCGACGACGAGGTGATCTCGTACCCGAACTGCACGTCACCGATGGTCTCGTTGCCCCACCAGCCCTTGGTGTCCTTGATCCACTTGAGGATGGGCAGGACGTTCACGGTGCCGGAGGACGAGTCGGAGGTCCGTAGGAACGAGAAGACCTCGTTGGCCCCGTTGCTGCCCTTGTAGACGGTCCAGGTGTGGCCGCCCAGGCTGACGGTCCCCTGCGAGGTGCCGAGCGGGCCGACCGCGCCGTTGTAGTTCACCCAGAGCATCACCTCGTAGTCGTAGTCCGTGTCCCAGATGTCGTACGACGTGTTGTACGCCCCGGAGGACGGGACGGTCACGTTGTAGCCGCTGGTCAGCGAGGACAGTGAGTCGATCGGCTTGTTGACGACCTTCTTGGCGTTGGGGTACGACTTGATGCCGCCGGTGTTCGGGTGGTTCGCCGTGACGCCCCAGTTGCTCGACGAGTTGGCCCAGATGGTCTGGGTGCCCGCTCCCGAGCCCCAGATGTTGTTGTAGAGGGTGTACCCGTCGGACGTGGTGTAGTTGCCCCACTGGTCCGAGGAGGTCCATACCGCCGCGTGGGCGGGTGCGGCCGCGAAGCCGATCAGTGCGGCCACGGCCGCGGTCGGGGCCAGGAGCAGCCGGGTCAGGGTGGGTCGTGCCATGGGGTGTTCCTTCCATGTGGGGATGGAGGACTGCTACCGCGGCCCCAGGGTGAGGACGCGGTCCACGCCGGCCGTCAGCTCCAGCGGAGCCGGGGGATCTCCGGCGGGGGTCTCGGTGAGGGTGTGGCCGTCGCCCGTACGCAGGTCGACGCGCGCGTCACGGGTGGGGCGCAGGACAGCCGTGGCGCCGCCGTCCGACCAGCTCAGGTCCAGCCCCGCCCCGAACCGGGTGCGCAGACCCCGGAGTTCACCGGCGGGACAGGCCGCCGGAAGGGCGGGCAGCAGGACGAGTCGGCCGGGTGTCGACTGGACGAGCGCCTCGATGACGGCGGCGGGCAGGGCGTGCGCCGCGTCCGCGTTGTAGACGTTGCGGGACGGATAGTGGGCGCTCATCAGCGAGTCGTGGAAGAAGTCGCCGCCCAGTACGGCGTCCAGGGCGGCCGACACACGCGCCGGGTCCCGCAGCCGGGCCGCGATCAGGGCGTGGTGCAGGTGGCCGTGGGCGGAGTCGTTCTCGGACCCGCGCAGTTCCAGGGCGCGATGTGCGGCCCGGGCCGGCTGCGGGGTGTCGTACGGATTGATCTCGTCCAGCGGCCAGACCGGGTAGAGATGGCTGAGGTGGCGGTGGTCGTACGTCTCCGCCAGGCCCGGCCACGCCCACTCGGCGAGCGCCCCGTCCTCGTTCACCAGGTGGTCGGGAAGCCGGTCGGCCAGAGCGCGCCACCGGCCTGCCGACGGGTGGCCCGGGGCGTGTGCCGCGGCCGTGGTCAGGGCGTGGCGGGCCGCGGCGATGTCCATCGTGGCGTTGACCGTGCCCCAGCTCGCGTTGGCCGGACGGTTCTCCGGGGAGTACGAGGGCACCACGGCCACCCGCCCGTCCGGGTCCTCGCGCGTGAGGAAGTCTTCGTAGAACAGGGCCACCTCGACGAGTGCGGCGGTCAGCCGGGGGTCCGGCGTGCCCGTCGTCACCTCGGCGTGTTCCAGGAGCGGCTGCAGCAGCCAGTCCGCCCCGGCCGTCCACAGGTGCAGCGGGTAGGCCCGCTGGAAGTGGCGCGTGTGCCCCGACTCGCCGTCCGTGTGGGACGGGGCGACGATGCCCCGCGCCCCGAAGAGCGCCCGGGCGTTGTCCTGCCAGTCGGCCAGCTGGCCGTGAACCAGGGCGGCGTGCGCCTCGGTCACCTCCGGCAGGGCGGCGCTCGCCGCCGAGGCGATCTGGAGGTTGAGGTTGGCGTTCGTGGTGAACGCCCCGGACCAGGCCGTCTCCCAGTCACCGGTCCACAGCCCGGTCAGGCGGGGAGGCAGCAGCCCCGAGGAGGAGAGCAGGTGGTAGCGGCCCGCAGCGAAGAGTCGTTCCAGGAGCGCCGGGCTCTTCGGGGTGCGCAGCAGCGCGCTGCCGGGCAGATCCCGCTCGCGGGCCGCTTCCCGCAGCGTCAACGTGGTACGCCCGTACGCCGTGCGGTGCAGCGGGCGGTGACGGGAGAGCAGGGCGTCGTAGTCCTCGTGCGGCAGGGCCGCCCAGAGCGCCGCGAGGTCCGGGTGGCCGCCGGCCCCGCGCCGGACGCGGGTCGTCAGCGTGAGACTCCGCGCGCCCTCGACGCGGATGCCCTCGTCCGCCACGTGCACCGTCCCACCGTCCACGCGGGCCACGGTGACTCCCGTGTACGCGACGTCGCTGCCCGGGTAACCGATCCGCAGAGCCAGGTTCGCGCCTTCCGGGGTCAGCACGGTCGTACGGCCGACCGCCAGCTGAGCCGGTGCGCCGGGCAGGGCGTGGTCCAGGAAGAGATGGGCGCTCAGGCCGAGGTCGGTGATGTGCTGCACGATCACGTCGTCCGCCCGCGACACGAAGACACGGCTGCGCCAGGCCTCGTACGACGCCGTCACCTCGCCGGTCGTGAAGTCGACCTCGCGCCGGTAGCCGGCGACCGCCTCGTGCAGGCCCCGGTCGCGGCGGACGCGGGTCTGGAACGCCGGATGGAAGGGCTGCACCCATACGAGAGGGTGCCCCGCACCGAACCCCTCGGCCGCTGTCACGTCCCCGGCCAGCAGCGCGTCCTGGAGGCGGCCGAGGCCGTCCGCGAGCTCCGGCGGCCGGACGTTCTCGCTGCCGTTGGGCCGGACCAGGGTGTGGTGGTCGACGATCACCCGGTCGTCCCCCGGATCGCCGTACACCATGGCCCCGTGATGCCCGTTGCCACTGAGGAAGGCGTCCTCCCAGCGGGTGGCGGGGGCGGGCTCCCACGTACCGTCGATCATGCCGAGACGTCTCTGAGCGCTGCCACACCGAAGCGGCCCAACTCCACGACGCCGTCATGCTCCACGCCCGTGAGTACGTCCAGGTGACGGCCCGCCACATTCACCGGTGTGAGGGACCTGCCGTGGTTCAGCAGGAAGAGCAGGGAGCCGCGGCGCACCGCCTCCACCCCGGCGGGCAGCCCCTCCACCACCGGGCGCACGCCCGCCCCGTCCGCCACCCGGCCGAGCAGGTCACGCAGCGCCTCCGGCTCGGGGAGCGTCGAGACGTACCAGGCCGTGTCCTTGCGGAGCACCGCGGGGAGCCCGTCCAGCTCGCCACCCCGGTACGCGGAGACGGTCTCGGCGTTCCCGTCGGGCTCCAGTTCCTCCGACCACAGGGTGCCGCGGAAGCCGTCGCACTGCACCGTCGCGTCCGCGTCCAGCGGCCACCACTCGTGCACCGTGCGGATGCCGAACAGCTCACGCAGGCGGCTGTCCATGCCACCCGGCCTGATCCGGTTGTCGGCGTCCGCGACGCCGGTGAAGAACCCGCAGACGAGCGTGCCGCCGGCCCCGGCGTACCGGACCAGGTTGTCGATCGCCGCGTCGTCGAGCAGGTAGAGCTGCGGAACGACGACGAGGCGGTAGGCGCTCAGGTCCGCCCCCGGGCGGGCGAACTCCGTCGCGATACCGCTCTCCCACAACCCCCGGTGCCAGGCACGCACGAGGTCGGGGTACTCGACGAGCGAGGAGGGGCGGCCCTCCTGGGCGCTCGCCCACCAGGCGTCCCAGTCGTGAAGCACGGCGACGTCGGCAGGCCCGGCCGCGTCCGCCATCTCCGGTCCGAGCAGCGCCAGTTCGGCGCCGATACGCTTGACCTCCTGAAAGGTGCGCCCGTGTTCACCGGCGTGGCCGAGCATGCCGGAGTGGAACTTCTCGGCACCCTGGCGGGACTGGCGCCACTGGAAGTAGCAGACGGCGTCCGCGCCCCTGGCGACGGCCTGGAGCGACCAGAGCCGGTTGAGCCCGGCCGGTTTGGGGTGGTTGACCTCCCGCCAGTTGACCGCGCCCGCGGACTGCTCCATCAGCATCCACGGGCCCGCGGCCTGCCCGCGCGTCATGTCGGCGAGCATCGCGTTGTACTGGCCGCCCTGCGGGTCCTGCGGGTCCGGATAGATGTCGACGGAGACGACGTCCTCCTGCTCCGCCCACGCCCAGCCGTCCTGGCCCGACCACAGCGGCATGAAGTTGGTGGTCACCGGGATGTGCGGGGTGTGCCGTGCGACGATGTCCCGTTCGGCGACGTAACACTCCATCAGGGCGTCGGACGTGAAGCGTCTGAAGTCCAGCACCTGTGCCGGGTTCTTCATGTACTGCGCCCTGCGCGGAGGCAGGATCTGCGCCCAGGTGTCGTAGCGCTGGCTCCAGAAGGCGCTTCCCCACGCCTCGTTGAGCGCGTCGGTGGTCCTGTACCGGGCGGCCAGCCAGCGACGGAAGTGGGCGGCCGTCTCGTCGCACCAGCAGTGGGTGCAGTACTCGTTGTTGATGTGCCACACGGTGAGCGCCGGGTGTCCGGCATACCGTGCCGCGAGGTCCTCGGTGAGTGCGGCGGCGTGACGGCGGTAGACCGGCGAGCTCGGGCAGAAGTGCTGCCGCGAGCCGTACGAGACCACCGTGCCGTCCTCGGCGCGCGGCAGCGTCTCCGGGTGCAGCGCGCCCATCCACGGCGGCGGCGACGACGTCGGGGTGGCGAGGACCACCCCGATCCCGTGTGCGTGCATCAGGTCCATCAGCCGGTCCAGCCAGCCGAACTCCCGCGCCCCGGGGCGGGGTTCGATCATGGCCCAGGAGAAGACGCCGAGGGTGACGGAGTTGACCCCCGCCTCCTTCATCAGCCGGACGTCGTCGGCCCACACGTCCTCGGGCCACTGCTCCGGGTTGTAGTCGCCTCCGAAGAGGATGCGGCCACGGGTGGCGTCGTGCAGGGACGGCATGGACTTCTCGTTCCTCATTCGGGGTCCGCGTACTGGATGCCGCGGCCGTTGGTGCCCAGGTAGACACGGCCGTGGACGCGGGGGTCGCCGGTGATCACCTCACCGGTCCACCCCCACCGGTGGGAGTCGTCGTTGATGCGGATCCACGTCCTGCCCGCGTCGTCCGAGCGCAGGACCGCCACCTCGTCGTGCGTGGCGAGGACGCGGCCCGTCTGGAAGACGGCGGGATAGGCGTGGCGTCCGCGGCCCTTCGCCCTGCCGAAGCCGAGCGCGTACGAGGCCTGGCAGCCGGCCACCACCGTGAAGGTGCGGCCACCGTCGGCCGAGCGCAGCAGCCCGTGGTCCTTGGCCGACAGCCACAGGTCCCCGGAGCGGCCCGGCGCCGCCGCGATACGGAACTGCGTGTCCCCGGCGGGCAGCCGGGAGGCGCCCGCCGTGAAGGTGGCACCCCGGTCCGTGGAGCGGAACACCGTGCCGGTGTCCGTGTCGTACACGTAGAAGCGGGCGGGGTCGAGCGGGTCGGCGACCGGCGTGCCGCCCTTGGGGAAGGTGGCGACCTCCGCCCACGTCGCGCCGCCGTCCGTGGAGCGGTGCGCGGGGTACTTCGTACCGTCCCAGTGGATGAACGACCACAGCAGGGTCGTCCCGTCGGCGGACACGGCCACGGGTCCGGGAGCGGACGCGGCCATCGCCGGCTGGGAGGCGAACGGCCGCCAGCTCGCGCCTCCGTCGTGCGAGTACGCGCCGGCGGCGTCCGAACCCGACGGCCAGCCCGTCCGTACGACGTACGACGGCTTCAGGGTGGCCAGGGCCAGGCCCGTCGCCGTACCGAAGACCGGGTCGGAGGCCATGCCGCGCGACGGGGACGCGGTCAGGGACTCGTGGTACATCACCCCGATGTCACCGAGCCCGCTGAGCAGCCGGGCCCCCGAGGGCGGGGCGATCAGCTGACGCACCGACGACTCCTCCAGGCCCCGGATCTCCGGCGCCCAGCGCACCAGGTCGCGCGTCCCGAAGATCGTCGCGCCGGTGCCGTACAGGACGTGTCGCGAGTCGAACGGGTCGACGGCGACCGCCTGGATCCACCACCCGAACTTCGGCTCGCCGCCCCACCTCAGATACGGGGTCTCGGACACGTCCAGGACGGCGGTGTCCTTGAGCGAGGTCCAGCTCTCGCCGCCGTCGGTGGAGCGGAACAGCGTGTCCACCTGCCCCCAGCGGTTGTTCGTGGAGACGACCACCGTGCCCGGACGCGCCGCGTCGACCGCGACCCCGCCGTAGCCGAACGCGTCACCGCTGCCCGGCGTGACCGGGGTGACGTCCGTCCACGTGC
Source organism: Streptomyces sp. B1I3 (assembly GCF_030816615.1). Taxonomy (NCBI): domain Bacteria; kingdom Bacillati; phylum Actinomycetota; class Actinomycetes; order Kitasatosporales; family Streptomycetaceae; genus Streptomyces; species Streptomyces sp. B1I3. Next base: position 1,355,444 of record NZ_JAUSYD010000001.1, on the reverse strand, counting down.
CGGTCACCGTGTCGAGCCGGCGCACCGAGCCGTCGGCCTGGTTGTTGGGGCCCGGTCCGTCCGCGTAACTCACGTACAGGGCGCGGGTGTGCGCGTCGTACGCGGCACGGATCGGCATCCTCGTGGCGGCCCCCGCCGAGGACGGCTGCCCGGGGACGGGCTCCCAGCCGCCCGAGGACGTCGTGCGGTACAGCGCCGTCCCCCCGTCACCCCAGCCCGCGTACACCGTGCGGCCCGCCGCCACCAGGAACGTGACGCCTTGACCGCCCGCCGATCCGGCCGCGGGGAAGGCCGTGTCGGCCGCCCAGCTCGTCCCGCGGTCCGTGGAGCGCAGCAGCCCGTCGTGGCGCGTGCCGAGCCAGAGCGTCTCGCTGTCGCGCGGGTCGACCAGCAGCCGCTCGCCCGTACCGCGGCCGTCCTCGTTGGCCCCCAGCCGTACCGTCAGGTCCGTGCGCGCCCAGGTCGCGCCCCGGTCCTCGGACCTGAGGACCGCGCCGGGCCCGTAGGAGGGCTGGGAGTACGTGCCGAGCGCCAGGTACAGCCGGTCCGGGTGCCCCGGGTCGACGGCCATCGCCTCGACGCCCATCAGGTTCCAGTCGTCCCAGCCGATGTGGTCGGTCAGTGCTGTCCACCGGGACCTGCGGTCGTCCCACCGGTAGGCGCCGCCGATATCGGTACGGGCGTAGGCCAGTCCGCGTGCGGCCGGATGGAACAGGATGCCGGTCACGAAGCCGGTTCCGCCGATCGCCGCCGTGCGCCAGCGGTGCGGCTGGGTCCTCGCCGGGCGCCCGGCGGCCGAGGCGGGCGCGGCCACCGGCAGCGCGGCGGCCGTGGCCGCCACCGCGGCGGCGCCGGCGAGCACGGTCCGGCGCCGGGGCCGCCGGGCCGGGTCGGGCTGCGGAACGGACGAAGCGTGCATGACGAACACCTTCCGGTGGTTCCGGGTGTTGGCGAGTCGTGAAGGGGCCCGGGTGCTTCCCGGGGGAGAGGCCGTACGTGAAGGGGGGCGGGGCTCAGGAATGAAGGGGGGCGGGGCTCAGCCCTTGACGGCGCCCGTGAGCATGCCCTTCTGGAAGTGTTTCTGGACGAACGGCGACAGCACGGCCACCGGGATCAGCGCCAGGACCATCACGGCCATCTGCACCGCCAGGCTGTTGATCTGCCCACTGTTCACCGCCGAGCCCATGGCCCCGGGAGGCACCTGGTGCTGGAGGACCAGCTGGCGCAGGATCATCTGCAGCGGATACTTGTCGCTGTCCTGGATGTACAGCATCGCGTTGAACCACTGGCTCCAGTACCCCACCGCGTAGAACAGCGAGATCACCGCGATGACCGCGCGGGACAGCGGCATGATGATCTGCAGCAGGATCCGCCACTCGCCCGCTCCGTCGATCCGGGCCGCATCGATCAGCTCGGGGGCGGTGTCCATGAAGAATCCGCGCAGCACCAGGATGTTGAACACGCTGAGGGCGCTCGGCAGGATCATCGACCAGTAGCTGTCGCTCAAGCCGATGCCCGTGACGAGCAGGTACGTCGGGATGAGCCCGGCGCCGAAGAACATCGTCGCCATCATCGTCATCAGCAGGGGCCGGTGCGCGAAGGAGTCCTTGCGGCTCAGTCCGTACGCGCAGAGGACCGAGATCACCATGCTGAACACCGTGCCGACCACTGTCAGCCCGATGCTCACCAGAGCGGCCCGGGTGACGGCGCCGCCGCTGAGCAGCTCCTTGTACGCCACGAAGGTGACGCTCTTGGGCCAGACGACCAGGCCGCCCGCGTCGTTGATGGCCTTCGTGTCCGAGAGGCTGGTGATCACCACCACCCAGATGGGGACGAGGATCACCGCACAGATGGCGAAGAGGCCGAAGCCCTTGAAGGCGAGGCCCGCCTTGGTGGGCTCCTCCTCCCACACCGGGCGCGGTTCCATGCGCAGAGCGCGCTGGAACGGGGTCTCCACGCGTGCGACGGCGGGCTTCGCCGGCGGGTTCGCGTCCTTTTCCATGTCCAGGAGAGTCGTCATTTCTTGGAGTACACCCCCTGCTCGCCCATCATGTGGGCGACCTTGTTGGCTCCCAGCACCATGGCGACGCTGAACAGGCCTTTGAAGATCCCGGCCGCGGCGGCATAGCCGAAGTCACCGGTTTTGATGCCCGTCCACCAGATGTAGGTGTCGAGGATTTCGGACGCACCCGCGCCGACCTGGTCGCGCTGGAGCAGGATCTGCTCGAAGTCGAGGTTGAGCGCGCTGCCGACCCGCAGCACGAGCAGCAGGGCGATGACCGGGCGCAACGCCGGCAGGGTGACGTGCCACATGCGGCGCCAGCGGCCCGCGCCGTCGACGGCCGCCGCCTCGTACAGGTCGGTGTTGACGGCTGCGAGGGCGGCGAGGAACACGATGACGCCCCAGCCCGCGTCCTTCCACACCGCCTGCGCGGTCACGAGGAACTTGAAGAACCCCGGGTTGGTCATCAGGTCGAAGCCCTCGTGGCCGTGCTCGCGCAGCCACTGCGCCACCAGACCGGCGCCGCCGAACATCTGTTGGAAGACGGTGACGACGAGGACCCAGGAGAAGAAGTGCGGCAGGTAGACGATCGCCTGGACCCAGGCCCGCACCCGGCCGCTCATGATCGTGTTGAGCAGCAGGGCGATGGCGATCGGGATGGGGAAGAAGAGGAGCAGCTGGGTCAGGAAGATCACCAGCGTGTTGACGAGGACTTCCCAGAACCGGTAGTCCTCGAAGATCCGGGTGAAGTTGTCGAACCCGACGAACGGGCTCCCGGTGATCCCCAGGTCGTAGACGTCGTAGTCCTGGAAGGCCACGATGTTGCCGAGCAGCGGGATGTAGTTGAAGAGCAGCAGCAGGGCCATGGCCGGCAGCGTCATCAGGATCAGCGTGCGGTCCCGGCGCAGGCGCAGGCGTCGCGTGATACCGCCGGCGCGTGCCGCTTTCTTCCTCCCGGCCGTCTTCTTCCCGGCCTTCGTTCCGTCCGTCCCCGGCGTGGTGTCCCCGCCCGCTCCGCCCGCCCGTGACCTGCCCCGGGCGGGGCTGTCGTCCTCGGCGCCGCCGCCGGTGGCTGTCGCCGGCCCTGCCGTTCCGTCCGCGTCGGTCGCCACCGTGGCCCGAGGCTTCACCCTGTGCTCCCCATGTCGTGCTCTCCGCCCCGGCCGCCGGACTCCTCGCGCCCGGCGGCCTCTGTCGTACGTGTGTCTCAGGTGGCCGTACGCGTCAGACTCCGGAGCCGTTCTTCTCGAGGAGGTCCTGGTACCAGTCGCGGAGCTTGTCGCCGCCGCTGTTCTTCCACGTCGTCACCGCGGAGTCGATGTCGCTGACCTTCTTGCGGCCGCGACGGATGTCCTTCTGCAGGTCGTCGAACGGCGTGTACAGGGAGGCGAAGCGCTGGGGCTCCACGACCTGCATGCCGAAGAAGAGCGGCTTCCTGACGTGCGGGGCCTGGCGGGCCATCCAGCCGGCGTAGTCCTTCACGAGCTGCGGCTCGTCGGGGAAGGCGATGGTGTGCGGGGGGGAGGTGACGTAGAGGAGGGTGGCGGGCTGGGCCTCCTCGATGCCCTTCGGTGTGAAGGTCGGCACCCCGCCCTCGACCTTGTAGTGGGTGCCTTCGACGCCGTAGTTCGTCAGCATGAACTCCTCGGTGCCGTACGGCGCCGCGGCGAAGTCGGCGATCCCGAGGAACTCCTCGATCTTCTCCTTGGGCAGGTTCTTGCTGATGAAGGTGAAGATCCCCGCCGGGTCGTCCTGCCACAGGACCGGCTTGCCGCCGTCCGCGGCGAAGAAGTCCAGCGCCTGCATGTCGAACTTCGGGTTTGCGGCCTTCTGTTCGGTGACCATGCCCTTCCAGCCGCCGGTGCCGTCGTTGTACATGAGGACGTGGCCGCTGGTGAAGCGGATCTTGGAGTCGGCGTCCTTGTTCGCCTCGGCGTCCGGGTGGACGTATCCGCCGTCGTGCAGCTTGCGGTGGAAGGCGAGGGCCTCGCGGTACTCCTGGGTCTCGATCTTGTGGACGAGCTTGCCGTCCTCCAGCCGCCAGTAGTGCGGGGCGTCGGGCAGCAGGCCGAAGATCTTCTGGACGCAGGTCCAGAGGTCGTCGAAGGCCCACACCTTGCTCTTCGGGGCGGTGTACTCCTTACCGAAGGCGAGCAGGTCGTCGGCGCTCGCAGGCAGGGCGCCGGAGCCGATCAGGTCCTTGCGGTAGAAGAAGGCGTTGCCGATGACCGGGTTGGGCATGGGCAGACCGCGCAGCTTGCCGCCGAAGACGGAGTACTGCCAGGCGCCGGTCGGGATGTTGGCCAGGTTCGGGTACTTCTTGACGGCGTCGCCCGCCAGATAGGGGCCCAGGTCGGCGAACTTGGCGGTGATCGCGTTGCGGATCTGCCCCTGCATGTTCCAGCCGGGGATGGTCATGACGTCCGGGATGTCGGAACCGGCGAGTACCGCGCCGATCTTCTCCTGGTAGGTGTTGCCGTCCTGCGGGTCGAAGTTGAGCTTCGCGCCGACCGCCTTGTTCACCGCCGTGTAGTACGGGTTGTCCTTCTTCGGGACGGTGCCCCACAGCGGGGTCATGACGCGGAAGGAAGTTCCCTTGCCCGGCGCGGACTTCACCGAGGTGACCAGCGGGTCGGGCAGCTTGGTGAACCCGGGGCTCGAACCGTTGACGCCCGGCACGTCGGGCTGGACCAGATTCGACGGGGCGTAGCTCGGCAGGATCTTCTTCAGCGCCTTGCCCGTCGTCGTGCCCTCCTTGCCCGCTGAACCGGAGCCGCTGCCGCCGCACGCGGCGAGCAGGGGGGCTCCACCGGCCACGGCCACGGCGGCGAAGGCGCCCGAGGCGAGGAAGCTTCTCCGGCTCGGGGCGGTGGAGGAGGAATTCGGCGTCATTGCGTCAACCCTTCGAGGCACACCAGGACGACATGCGGCGGGCGACCGCCGTTCGGCTCCTGTGTCTGAGGTGGGGCGTTACCGGCCGGGCCGGCTCTACGTCGCCGGCCGAACTTAAGCGGCTTCCGCTGTCGAAGCGCTTCGATGTTGCAGCGAGATTAAGTGAAGGGTCACGGACGCACAAGAGTTGGTTTCCAGATTCCTCCGACGTGTTTCCGAACCGTTTCCCGCCTGATTCGGGTCGGACGTCCTGATGAGGAGAGTCGCACCCTTGACACCGGCGGTTGGGGCACGGAGCATCGAAGCGCTTCGAAGGATCTTCTCCCCGGTTCGAGGGCGACTTCGACAAGCGCGCAACCCGGAAACCTCCCACCTCTCCAAGGGGACCCGCACGTGACGGACCATCCGCTTCCCTTCCGCGACCCGCAGCTGCCCTTCGCCCGGCGCGCCGACGATCTGCTCGGGCGGCTGACGCTCGAGGAGCGGATCGCGATGCTGCACCAGTTCGCACCCCCGGTGGAGCGCCTGGGGCTCGGGGCGTTCCGTACCGGACAGGAGGCCCTGCACGGAGTCGCCTGGATGGGACCGGCCACCGTCTTCCCGCAGGCCGTCGGTCTCGGCGCCACCTGGAACGACGACCTGGTCCGCCGGGTCGGGGAGGCCGTCGGCAACGAGGTACGCGCCAAGCGCGCCCAGGACGACCGGGTCGGCCTCAACGTCTGGGCCCCGACGGTGAACCTGCTGCGCCACCCCCTGTGGGGCCGTGGGGAGGAGGGGTACTCCGAAGACCCGGCCCTGACCTCCGCCATCGCCGTCGCCTACACCCGGGGGCTGCGCGGCGACGACCCCCGGTACTGGCGCACGGCTCCGGTGCTCAAGCACTGGCTGGCGCACAACAACGAGACCGACCGCGACACCGCTTCCTCCTCGGTGCGCCCGCGCGTCCTGCACGAGTACGACCTGCGGGCCTTCCGCGACGCGGTGCGCGCCGGAGCGGTGGCCGGTGTCATGCCCGCCTACAACCTGGTCAACGGCCGCCCCAACCACGTCTCCCCGCTCCTCGGGGAGCACCTGCGGCAGTGGACCGACCAGCCCCTCGTCGTCTGCTCCGACGCCGGGGCGCCCTCCAACCTGGTCGACTCCGAGCACTACTTCGACACCCACGAGGAGGCGACGGCGGCTTCCCTGAAGGCCGGTGTCGACAACTTCACCGACCACGGCCAGGACTCCACGGTCATGACCGGCCGCATCCGCGACGCGCTCGCCAAGGGGCTGCTCGACGAGAGCGACATCGACACGGCGGTCCGCAGACTCCTCCACCTGCGCCTCACGCTCGGCGAGTTCGACCCGGAGCTCGCCCCCTACGCGGACACGGACGCCTTCGACACCGCGGAGCACCGGGCGCTCGCCCTGGAGGCCGCCGAACAGGCCGTCGTCCTGCTCAAGAACGACGGGCTGCTGCCGCTCGAGCCGGGCAAGGACCGGACCGTCGCCGTCGTCGGACTGCTCGCGGACGCCTGCAAGCTCGACTGGTACAGCGGCACGCTCCTGCACCGGTCCACGCCGCTGGACGGCCTGCGCGAGCGGTACGGCGCCGGGAACGTGCTCTTCGCCGAAGGCGCGGACCGGGTCCGCCTGAAGTGTGCCGACGGCTGGCTGCGCGTGCCCGAGGCCGACGGCCCGGCGGACAGCGGGGCCCGGGGCGCGGAGGGCGCCCTCGACCCGGCGCTCCTCGCCGGCCGTACCGACCTCCCGCCGCTGACCTGCGGCGAGGAGGCCGGTGAACTGGCTGTCGTCGACTGGGGCGACGGCGTCCTCACCTTCCGCAGCGAGCAGGGCCTGTACCTCTCCGTCGCCGACGACGGATACGTGCGGGCGTCGGCGGACGAGCCGGGCGGCTGGATCGTCCAGGAGACGTTCCGCATGGAAGCGGTGGAGGGACACGACGGCGGACACCGCCTTCTGCACATCGGAACGGGTGGGTACGTCACAGTCGCCGCCGACGGCGCGAAGGTTGCCGTGGACGGGGAGAAGATTTCCGCCGCCGACGCGACTGTCTTCGAGACGGAGACCGTCGAACGCGGCGAGGACGCCGTGGCGCGCGTCGCCGCCGCGGCCGACACGGTGATCGTCGTCGCCGGGAACGACCCGCACATCAACGGCCGCGAGACCGAGGACCGCACCACCCTCGCCCTCCCGGCGCAGCAGGACCGGCTGTGGCGCGCCGCGCACGCCGCCAACCCGCGCACCGTCCTGGTCCTCACCTCCGCCTACCCGTACGCGGTCGGCGACGCCGCCGCCGGGCTGCCGGCCCTGCTCTGGACCGCCCACGGCGGCCAGGCCGCGGGCACCGCGCTCGCCCGGGTCCTCGCCGGTGACGTGTCCCCGGCCGGGCGGCTGCCGCAGACCTGGTACGCCTCCGACACCGATCTGCCCGGTCTGTTCGACTACGACATCATCGGCTCCCGGCAGACGTACCTCTACTTCGACGGCACCCCGCTCTACCCGTTCGGGCACGGCCTCGGGTACACCGGCTTCGGCTACTCCGCGCCGGCGGCGGACCTGGAGGGGGAACGGCTGCGGGTGTCGCTCACCGTCACCAACGAAGGCTCCGTCGCCGGGGACGAGGTGGCCCAGCTCTACGTCCGTGCGACGGGCGCCGCGACGGACCTGCCGCTGCGCAAGCTGGTCGGTCACCGCCGCGTCCACCTCGCGCCCGGAGCGGCCGGACGGGTCGAGTTCGTCGTCCCGCTGGAGGAGTTGGGTCACTGGAGCGTGGCGCACGGCCGGTGGACCGTCGAGCCCGGGACGTACGAGCTCCTGGCAGGCGCGTCCAGTGCCGACATCCGGCTCACCACGACGGTCGTCGTCGACGGCGAACCGTCCGGCCCGCGTCCCGTCCTGGCCCGTGGCCTGGATGCCGCGGACTACGACGAGCAGCAGGGGACGCTGATCCTCGACCGCACGAGGACGGCAGGGGACGCTGTCGCTCCCGCCGGTGAGGGGCCGGGGCAACTCCTCTACCGTGGCTGCGACTTCCGTGACGGCACCACGGGGCTCGTACTGGTGGCCTCCGGTGGCGGATCGATCGGGGTGCGCGTGGGCGGACAGGTGAGGGAGGTCGTCCTCCCCGCCGGCGGCGGAGCGTACGACTACCACACCTTCGAGGCCGCGCTCGACGTCCGAGGCGTGCACGACGTACACGTCACGCTCCAGGGTTCCGTCCGCCTCGCCCGCATCGACTTCGCCCGCATCGACTTCGAGGAGTCCTCATGAAGTTCACCGACGGCTTCTGGCTCATGCGTGAGGGCGTACGCGCCTCCTACGCGACCGAGACCCGCGACCTGCGGGTCGAGGACGGCCGGTTCACCGCGTACGCCGCCGTCAAACAGGTCGCCAAGCGCGGTGACACGCTGAACACCCCGCTGATCACCGTAGAATGCTTCTCCCCGGCCGAGGGCGTCATCGGCGTACGCACCACCCATCACGCCGGCAAGGCCCGCCGCGGCCCCGATTTCGCCCTGCTGCCCGGAGACGGTGACACGCCCCACGCCCGCACCCGCCGGGAAGGCCCGGTCACCGAGCTCACCAGCGGGCCGCTGACCCTGCGCATGGACGACGACGGTCCGTGGGGGATGGCGTTCCTCGACGGCGACGGACGACGCCTGACCGGCGTCGACCCCAAGGGCACCGCCTTCGCCACCACACCCGACGGCGCGCACCACATGATCGCCCAGCTCCGCCTGGACGTGGGCGAGAACGTCTACGGGCTGGGCGAGCGCTTCACCCCGTACGTGAAGAACGGCCAGACCGTCGACATCTGGCAGGCGGACGGGGGCACGAGCAGCGACCTGGCGTACAAGAACATTCCGTTCTACCTCTCCTCCCGCGGTTACGGCGTCTTCGTCAACCACCCCGGGAAGGTGTCCTTCGAGATCGGCTCGGAGTCCGTCGGGCAGGTGCAGTTCAGCGTCGAGGACCAGTCGCTGGAGTACTACGTCATCGCCGGGCCGACCCCCAAGGACGTCCTGGCCCGCTACACGGCACTGACGGGCAGGCCCGCGCTGCCGCCGGCCTGGTCGTTCGGCCTCTGGCTGACCACCTCCTTCTGCACCTCCTACGACGAGGAGACCGTCACCTCCTTCGTCGACGGCATGGCCGAGCGCGACATCCCGCTCAGCGTCTTCCACTTCGACTGCTTCTGGATGCGCGAGTACCAGTGGTCGGACTTCCTGTGGGACCCCGAGGTCTTCCCCGACCCGGAGGGCATGCTGGCCCGGCTCAAGGAGCGCGGTCTGCGCATCAGCATGTGGATCAACCCGTACATCGCGCAGAAGTCCCCGCTGTTCGCCGAGGGCGCCGAGCACGGCTACCTGGTGCGGCGGGCGAACGGTGACGTCTGGCAGTGGGACCTCTGGCAGCCGGGCATGGCCCTGGTCGACTTCACGAACCCCGCCGCCCGCGAGTGGTACAACGGCAAGCTGCGCGCGCTGCTCGACCAGGGCGTCGACTGCTTCAAGACCGACTTCGGCGAGCGCGTGCCGACCGATGTGGTCTGGCACGACGGCTCCGACCCCGAACGGATGCACAACTACTACGCGCAGATCTACAACAGGACCGTCTTCGAACTGCTGGAGAAGGAGCGCGGCACCGGCGAGGCGGTGCTCTTCGCCCGGTCCGCCACCGCGGGAGGGCAGCAGTTCCCCGTGCACTGGGGCGGGGACTGCTTCGCCTCCTTCACAGCGATGGCGGAGTCCCTGCGCGGCGGCCTCTCGCTGTCCCTGTCCGGCTTCGGTTTCTGGAGCCACGACATCGGCGGCTTCGAGGGCACCCCCGACCCGGCGGTCTTCAAGCGCTGGCTCGCCTTCGGCCTGCTCTCCTCGCACAGCAGGCTGCACGGCAACGTGTCCTACCGGGTGCCGTGGGCCTTCGGCGAGGAAGCCGTCGACGTGGCCCGCACGTTCACCCTGCTCAAGCACCGGCTCATGCCCTACCTGTACGGGGTGGCCGCCGAGGCCCACCGCACCGGTGTCCCGATGATGCGCCCCATGCTGGTGGAGTTCCCCGGCGACCCGGCCACCCGCACCCTGGACCGGCAGTACATGCTCGGCCCGGACCTCCTGGTCGCCCCCGTCTTCACCGAGGACGGCGAGGTCGAGTACTACGTCCCGGAGGGGACCTGGACCTCGCTGCTCACGGGTGAGCGGATCACCGGCCCCGCGTGGCGGCAGGAGACCCACGGTTTCGAGAGCCTCCCCGTGCTCGTCAGGGACGGGGCCGTACTGCCGTGGGGCGCCGACGACCAGCGTCCGGACGGTGACTGGCTGGAGGGCCTCACCCTGCGCGTGTTCGGCCCCGGCGCGGATGGGCGAACGGTCACGGTGCCGGACCTGACCGGCAGCCCGGCTGCCTCCTTCCACGTCGTACGGGACGGCGCGGGCACCCACGTCACGGCCCGGGGCACCGACCGTCCGTACCGCGTGAGCGTGGAGGACTCCGGAGAGACGGGGGCGGGGGCGGGGACGGTGACGGTCGCCTGACCTTCACCCTGCACGACGAGGCGGCCCGGCGCACGACGCGCGCCGGGCCGCCTCATCGTATCCGTGCTCCGAGTGAGCCGCATCACTCAGAGTGAACTTTTCGGCATACATCTCGGCGGTCTGGACAGGTGTCCCGGCTGCTGGTGTGGCCTGACCCTGGCCGCCGACGCGTAACAGTGCTCGGCCGGACCGGTGCGGAGCAATCCAGGCACGGAAGGCAGACCACTTCATGTCGGCTCCCCACTCGTCGGTTCCCCGCCCGGCAGCCCCGCACGACGCGGTGCTGGAGACCGTGCACATCGACGGCACCTGGCGCCCCGCCCTCTCCGGCGCGACGCGCGAGATCCTCGACCCCGCCGACGCCACCGTGCTCGCACGCGTCGCCGAAGGCGGTGCCGAGGACGCCGACGCGGCGATCGCGGCGGCCCGCCGCGCCTTCGACGACGGCCCCTGGCCGCACAGGCCCGTCGCCGAGCGCGCCGGGCTCCTGCGCCGGGTCGCCGACCTGCTCCAGCGGGACCGCGAGGAGATCGCGATCACCGAGAGCCGCGACACCGGCAAGACCCTGGAGGAGGGCCGCGTCGACGTCGACGACGTGACCAACGCCTTCCGCTACTTCGCCGACCTGGTGATGAACGAGAGCGGCGGCCGGGTCGTCGACGCGGGCGATCCCGATGTGCACAGCATCGTCGTCCACGAGCCGGTCGGCGTCTGTGCCCTCATAGCCCCGTGGAACTACCCGTTGCTCCAGGCGAGCTGGAAGATCGCCCCCGCGCTCGCGGCGGGCAACACCTTCGTGCTCAAGCCCAGCGAGGTCACCCCGCTCTCCACCGTGCACCTGATGCGGCTGCTCGCCGAGGCGGGGCTGCCCGACGGCGCCGCCAACCTCGTCACCGGCGCGGGCGACCCCGTCGGTGCCCGCCTCTCCGCGCACCCCGACGTCGACCTGGTCTCCTTCACCGGCGGCCTGGCCAGCGGCACCAAGGTGGCCCAGGCCGCCGCGCCCACCGTCAAGAAGGTCGCCCTGGAACTCGGCGGCAAGAACCCCAACGTCGTCTTCGCCGACGCGTGCGCCACCGAGGACGGCTTCGACACCGCCGTCGACCAGGCCCTGAACGCCGCGTTCTTCCACAGCGGCCAGGTCTGTTCCGCCGGAGCCCGGCTCATCATCGAGGAGTCCGTCCGCGACCGGTTCGTCACCGAACTCGCCCGCCGCGCCGACGCGATCCGGCTCGGCCGGGGCACCGTCGACGGAGTCGAGTGCGGCCCCCTCGTCTCCGCCCAGCAGCTCGCCAAGGTCGAGGCGTACGTGGCGTCGGCCCGCGAGGAGGGCGCGGTCGTCCGCTCCGGCGGCTCCCGCCCGGAGCCCTCGGACATCCGGCCCGCGAGCGGCTACTTCTACCGGCCGACCGTCCTCGACGGCTGCCACCGGGAGATGAAGGTGGTCCGTGAGGAGACCTTCGGCCCGATCCTCACCGTCGAGACCTTCCGCAGCGAGGAAGAAGCCGTCACCCTGGCCAACGACACCGACTACGGGCTCGCGGGCGCCGTCTGGACCACGGACGCGGGCCGCGCCCGGCGCGTCGCCGGACGGCTGCGGCACGGCACCGTCTGGATCAACGACTACCACCCCTACCTCCCGCAGGCCGAGTGGGGCGGCTTCGGGAAGTCCGGCACCGGCCGTGAGCTCGGCCCCACCGGGCTCGCGGAGTACCGCGAGTCCAAGCACATCTACCAGAACCTCAACCCGCGCCCCCAGCGCTGGTTCGCCGGCTGACGGAAGCGACGACGCCCCGACGCCCCCGGCCTGTCCGCAGCGCCGCGCACACGCAAGCACCTTGCAGAAGGAGCAGTGACCGATGCCACCGTCCCCCAGCACCGCACGCCCCGAACCCGTCGACTACGTGATCGTCGGAGGCGGAACCGCCGGCTCGGTCATCGCCTCCCGCCTCACCGAGGACCCCGGCGTCACCGTCACCGTCATCGAGGGCGGCCCCACCGACATCGACCGCGAGGACGTCCTCACCCTCCGCCGCTGGCTCGGACTGCTGGGTGGCGACCTCGACTACGACTACCCCACCACCGAGCAGCCACGCGGCAATTCCCACATCCGCCACAGCCGTGCCCGGGTCCTCGGCGGCTGCTCCTCGCACAACACGCTGATCAGCTTCAAACCGCTGCCCGGAGACTGGGACGAATGGGCCGAGGCCGGAGCCGACGGCTGGGACGCGGCCTCCATGGATCCCTACTTCGCCCGGCTGCGGAACAACATCGTGCCCGTCGACGAGAAGGACCGGAACGCCATCGCCCGCGACTTCGTCGACGCCGCCCAGGCGGCGGCCGGGGTCCCGCGGGTGGAGAGCTTCAACCGCAAGCCCTTCCACGAGGGCGTCGGCTTCTTCGACCTGGCCTACCACCCCGAGAACAACAAGCGCTCCTCCGCGTCCGTCGCCTACCTCCACCCGCACATCGAGGCCGGGGACCGCCCCAACCTCTCGCTCGTGCTGGAGACATGGGCCTACAGGCTGGAGTTCGAGGGCAACCGGGCGACCGGCGTCCACGTACGGACGAAGGAGGGTGAGGAGCTGCTGCTGCGCGCCGCCCGCGAAGTCATCGTCTGCGCAGGCGCGGTGGACACCCCCCGGCTGCTGCTGCACTCCGGCGTCGGCCCGGCGAAGGACCTGACGGCGCTCGGCATCCCCGTCGTCCACGACGCGCCCGGCGTCGGCGAGAACCTGCTCGACCACCCGGAGTCGGTCATCGTCTGGGAGACCCACGGGCCCATCCCGGAGAATTCGGCGATGGACTCCGACGCGGGGCTCTTCGTCCGCCGCGACCCCGGATCCCCGGGCCCCGACCTGATGTTCCACTTCTACCAGATCCCCTTCACCGACAATCCGGAGCGCCTCGGTTACGAGAAGCCCGAGCACGGCGTGTCGATGACCCCGAACATCCCCAAGCCGCGCAGCCGCGGCCGGCTCCACCTCACCAGCGCCGACCCGGAGGTCAAACCGGCCCTGGACTTCCGCTACTTCACGGACGAGGACGACTACGACGGCCGCACCCTGGTCGACGGCATCAGGCTCGCCCGCGAGATAGCGAAGACCGAACCGCTGGCCCACTGGCTCAAGCGCGAGGTGTGCCCCGGACCCGAGGTCACCTCCGACGAGGACATCAGCGAGTACGCCCGCAAGGTCGCGCACACCGTCTACCACCCGGCCGGCACCTGCCGGATCGGGGCACCCGGGGACCCGGCGGCCGTCGTCGACCCGCAGCTGCGGATCCAGGGCCTGGAGGGCATCCGGATCGCCGACGCGTCCGTCTTCCCGGCCATGCCCGCCGTGAACCCGATGATCGGCGTCCTGATGGTGGGCGAGAAGTGCGCCGAGCTGCTCCGAACGACCCCGGCCACCGGAGGCGATGTCCGATGAGCGAGGCCAGTACCCCCGTGTTCAGCGTCCGGAACCTCTGGAAGGTCTTCGGCCCCAAGGCCGGCCGCATCCCCGGCAGTGAGTACGCGGACCTCTCCCCGGCCGACCTGCGCGAGCGCACCGGCTGCACCGCCGCCGTGCGCGACGTCTCCTTCGACGTCCACAAGGGCGAGGTCTTCGTCGTCATGGGCCTCTCCGGCTCCGGCAAGTCCACGCTGGTGCGCTGTCTGACCCGGCTCATCGAGCCCACCGGCGGCACCCTCGCCATCGACGGCGAGGACGTGCTGGCCATGGACCGCACACGGCTGCGTGAACTGCGCCGCCACCGGGCCGCGATGGTCTTTCAGCACTTCGGGCTGCTGCCGCACCGCACGGTCCTCGACAACGTCGCCTACGGCCTCGAGATCCAGGGCCTCGGCAAGTCCGAACGGCGCGCCAAGGCGGCCGAGCTGGTCGACAAGGTCGGCCTGGCGGGCCTCGAGAGCCGCAGGCCCGCCCAGCTCTCAGGCGGCCAGCAGCAGCGCGTCGGGCTGGCCCGCGCGCTCGCCGTCGACCCGTCCGTCCTCCTCTTCGACGAGCCGTTCAGCGCTCTCGACCCGCTCATCCGCCGCGAGATGCAGGACGAGGTCGTCAGGCTGCACCGCGAGGAGGGCCGCACCATGGTCTTCATCACCCACGACCTGAGCGAGGCACTGCGCCTGGGCACGCGCATCGCGCTGATGCGCGACGGCGGCATCGTCCAGCTCGGCACGCCCGAGGAGATCGTCGGCTCGCCCGCCGACGACTACGTACGCGAGTTCGTCCGGGACGTCCCCCGCGAGCAGGTCCTCAGCGTGGCCACCGCCATGCGCCCCCCGGCCGCCGGCGAGAGCGAACACGGCCCGGCCCTGCGGACCGACGCCACCGTCTCCGAGGCCATCGAGGCCCTCTCCCGGTCCGGTGAGCCCACCGCCAGGGTCACGGAGGGCGGACGGCTGGTGGGAGTCGTCGACCACGCGTGCCTGCTCGACGTCGTCGCAGGTACGGGGAGCCGCGAGGTGACCGTCTGATGGCCACGGCCCACGCCCCCGCCCGTACCGCCGCCGGACCGCCGGGCGGCGGACCGCTCGCCGCGCTGCGCGGCCGGCCCGCGCTCGGCAAACTGCTCCTGCTGCTGGCGATCGCGGCCGTCGCCGTACCCGTCGTCCATGCCCGCTGGGGCGGCGGAACGTGGCCCGGGGCCCTGACCGTCGACCTCACCGGGCCCCTCGGCGAGGTCAACGACTGGATCATCGCCAACCGCGACAGCCACCCGCTGTTCCTCTACTTCTTCGGCCACATCAGCAACGCCGTCGTCCTGTCGGTGCGGGGCGTCTACCTGGCACTGCTGGCGCTCGGCTGGGCCGGTGTCACCGCCGTCGCCGTGCTCACCGCCTGGCGGACGGCCGGAGTTCGCCTGGCGCTGACGGCCGGTGCCTCCTTCCTGGTGTGCGGGCTGCTCGGCATGTGGGTGCCGACCATGCAGACGCTCGCCCTGATGACCGTCGCCGTTCTGGCCTCCGTGGTGCTCGGCATGCTCCTCGGGCTCGCGGCCGGGCTCTCGGACCGCACGTTCCGCTTCCTGCGTCCCGTGCTCGACACCATGCAGGTGCTGCCCGCCTTCGCCTACCTGCTTCCCGTCGTCCTCGTCTTCGGCATCGGCGTGCCCGGAGCCGTTCTCGCCACCGTCGTCTACGCGGCTCCGCCGATGGCCCGGCTCACCGCACTGGGGCTGCGCGGCGCCGACGCGGGCGTCATGGAGGCCGTGGCCTCGCTCGGCGCGACCGGCAGGCAGCGCCTGCTGACCGCCCGGCTCCCGCTGGCCCGCAAGGAGCTGCTGCTCGGTCTCAACCAGACCATCATGATGGCGCTGTCCATGGCGGTCATCGCCTCCGTCATCGGCGCCGGCGGTCTCGGTGACCGCGTCTACCAGGCCCTCTCCGCGGTCGATGTGGGCGCCGCCCTCGCGGCGGGCATCCCGATCGTGCTGCTGGCCGTCGTGCTGGACCGTACGACCGAGGCAGCCGGCCGGAAGATCGGCACGGACCCCACCGGGCCGGCGGCCCTGCGCGGAGCACGGGGCTGGGGACTCGCCGCGCTGATCGCCGTGGCCGTCACCGTCGTGGGCCGGTTCACCGGCGGCCGCGTCTGGCCCGAGAGCGGGATCGTGGCCCTCGCCGGCCCGGTCAACACCGCCAAGGACTGGATGGTCGACCACCTCTACACCGGCGTCCCCGTCGTCGGCGGGACCGCCGACTGGGCCGGACACTTCACCAGCTGGATCCTCAACCCGCTGCGCAGCGGACTGCAGGGTCTGCCCTGGTGGTCCGTCCTGCTGCTCGTGGC
Source organism: Streptomyces sp. B1I3 (assembly GCF_030816615.1). Classification (NCBI taxonomy): domain Bacteria; kingdom Bacillati; phylum Actinomycetota; class Actinomycetes; order Kitasatosporales; family Streptomycetaceae; genus Streptomyces; species Streptomyces sp. B1I3. The sequence goes on along the minus strand of NZ_JAUSYD010000001.1, from coordinate 1,339,215 downwards.
CGCCCTGGCCTGGACGATCGGCACCTGGCGCACCGCGCTCACCGCCGTGCTGGCCATGGCGGCCATCGGGGTCCTCGGCGTGTGGGACCTCTCCATGGACACTCTGAGCCAAGTCCTCGCCGCCGTGGCGGTCACCTTGGTCCTCGGCTTCGCCATCGCCGTCGGCGCCGCGCGCAGCGCACGCCTCGAACGGCTCCTGCGGCCCGTCCTGGACGTCTTCCAGACCATGCCGCAGTTCGTCTACCTCATCCCGGTCGTCGCCCTCTTCGGCGTCGGCCGCGCCCCCGCGGCCGCCGCGGCGGTCGTCTACGCGCTGCCCGCCGTCGTCCGCATCACCACCCAGGGACTGCGGGGCGTGGATCCCGCCGCGATGGAGTGCGCGCGCTCGCTCGGAGCCACCAGCGGCCAGCAACTGCGCCAGGTCCAGCTGCCACTCGCCAGGCCGGCGTTGCTGCTCGCCGTCAACCAGGGCGTCGTCCTGGTCCTCGCGGTCGTGATCATCGGCGGTCTCGTCGGCTCGGGCGCGCTCGGTTACGAGGTCGTGTTCGGCCTCGCCCAGGGCGACCTGGCCACCGGCCTCGTCGCGGGCGCCGCCATCGTCTGCCTGGGACTGATGCTGGACCGGGTGACCCAGCCCACGGCCCGCCACCCGCGGAAGGAGAGCTGACATGACCCGCACGCTCGTCCGGGCCCGTCTGCGTACGTCCGCGATCGTGACCTCGGCCGCCGCCCTGGTGGCCCTCACCGGTTGCGGCGCCGCCGACATGACCAAGCAGGCGTCACCCTTCGCGGCCCCCGCCGGCATGAAGACCGTCACGCTCTCCGTGCAGTCCTGGGTCGGCGCCCAGGCCGACGTGGCCGTCGCGCAGAAGATCCTGGAGGACGAGCTGGGCTACCGCGTCGACCTCGTCCAGACGGACGAGGTCCCCGCCTGGGACGCCCTCAGCCAGGGCCGGGTGGACGCCATCCTGGAGGACTGGGGCCACCCCGACCAGGAGAAGCTGTACGTCAAGGACAAGAAGACGATCGTCTCCGGTGGGGACCTGGGAGTCACGGGCCACATCGGCTGGTACGTCCCGAAGTACTGGGCGGACGAGCACCCCGACGTCACGGACTGGAAGAACCTCGACAAGTACGCCGACGAACTGCGCACCGCCGAGAGCGGCGACAAGGGTCAGCTGATGGACGGTTCGCCGTCCTACGTCACCAACGACAAGGCGCTGGTGAAGAATCTCGGCCTGGACTACAAGGTCGTCTTCGCCGGCTCCGAGGCCGCGCAGATCACGCAGATGCAGCAGTTCGCCAAGGAGAAGAAGCCCTTCCTCAGCTACTGGTACCAGCCGCAGTGGCTGTTCAACGAGGTGCCCATGGTGGAGGTGCGGCTCCCGGAGTACTCCGAGGCGTGCGCGGCCAAGGCCCCCGAGGACATCGACTGCGCCTACCCGAAGACCCCGCTCCAGAAGTACCTCAACGCCGGCTTCGCGAAGCGCGGTGGGGACGCGGCGGCCTTCCTGAAGAGGTTCCACTGGTCGCAGGAGGACCAGAACGAGGTCTCGGAACTGATCGCCTCCGACAGGCTGAGCCCTGACGAGGCCGCCGCTCGCTGGATCCGGGAGAACCCGGACACCTGGAAGAAGTGGCTCGGCTAGGGCCTCGTCCGCCGGGCACGGGCACGGGGACGGGACGAGGCCGGCCGTCCCGCGATCGGGCACCGGCCGGTGCGGGTCCCGGCCGGTGCCGGGCCTGGGCGGCTCGTGGACGGACAACCGGGCCGCGGGTCACCGGGAGGGCGTGGGCACCCGATCGTGGTCGCCCGGCCGAGGGCCCCCGTTCCGGGATTCAGCGCACGCCGCGGGGGCGGTACTGGATGCTGATCCGAGGGCCCCGCGCACCCGTGGTCTTGGGGACGGCGTGCTGCCAGGTGCGCTGGCAGGAGCCGCCCATGACGATGAGGTCGCCGTGCCCCAGTGGCCGGCGCACCGTGCTGCCGTGGCCGTGCAACGGGCGCAGGAGGAGGTCGCGCGGAGCACCCACGGACAGGATGGCGACCATCGTGTCCTGGTGCGCGCCACGCCCCACCAGGTCGCCGTGCCAGGCGACGCTGTCACGCCCGTCGCGGTAGTAGCACAGGCCCGCCGTGGCGAAGGGCTCGCCCAGCTCGTCGGCGTAGTGCGAAGACAGGGCGTCGCGCGCCTCCGCCAGCACGGAGGCCGGCAGCGCGTCGGTCTCGCGGTAGAAGGCCAGCAGCCGGGGCACGTCCACCGTCCGGTCGTACATCTGCCGGCGTTCGGCCCGCCAGGGGACCTCGGCGGCCAGCTCGGCCATCAGGCGGTCGCCCCCGCTCAGCCACCCGGGCAGCAGGTCGATCCAGGCGCCGTCACCGAGGACGGTTCTCCGTACTCCGGTGAGCGGCGAGAGGTGCGGGCCTTCGTCCTGGTCGAACAGAGAGCCCTGGAGATGCATGGACATGGGTCAAGCCTAACGCGGCATTCGAACGTATGTTCCTTGAGGTGTTCCCTGCGATCCTCGGCGACACGACAGGCGCCTCTCGCCGCGTGGGCTCCCGCACTGCCGGCGGGAGCCCTGACCGGTCAGCGGGCCACCGGCGTCTCCTCGGTGTCCGGCCGTTCGAACTGGGTGCGGTGGAGTTCCTCGTACCGTCCGCCGAGGGCCAGCAACTCCTCGTGCGTGCCCCTCTCGACGATCCGGCCGTCCTCGACGACCAGGATGAGGTCGGCGGCCCGCACCGTGGAGAGCCGGTGGGCGATCACCACGGCCGTGCGGCCCTCCAGCGCCTCCGCGAGGGCCTCCTGGACGGCAGCCTCCGAGGTGGAGTCCAGATGTGCGGTCGCCTCGTCCAGGATCACCACCCGCTGCCGGGCGAGAAGCAGCCGGGCGATGGTCAGCCGCTGGCGCTCGCCGCCCGAGAGCCGGTATCCACGCTCACCGACCACCGTGTCGAGCCCCTCGGGCAGCGAGGCCACCAGCCCGTCCAGGCGTGAGCGCCGCAGGGCGTCCCAGATGTCGTCCTCGGTGGCGTCCGGCCGGGCGAGCAACAGATTGGCGCGCACCGACTCGTGGAAGAGGTGCCCGTCCTGGGTGACCATGCCGAGCGTCTCCCGGATCGAGTCGGCCGTCAGGTCGCGTACGTCGACGCCGTTCAGCCGTACGGCACCGGTGTCGGCGTCGTACAGCCGGGGCAGCAGCTGGGCGATCGTCGACTTGCCGGCGCCGGAGGAACCGACGAGCGCCACCATCCGGCCCGGTTCCGCCGTGAAGGAGACGTCGTGCAGCACCTGCGCGCCTCCCCCGGTGTCGAGTGTGGCGACCTCCTCGAGGGAGGCGAGGGAGACCTTGTCGGCGGACGGGTAGCCGAAGGACACGCCGTCGAACTCCACGGACACCGGCCCCGCCGGCACCCTGCGGGCGTCCGGCTTCTCGGCGATCAGCGGCTTCAGGTCGAGGATCTCGAAGACCCGCTCGAAGCTGACCAGGGCGCTCATCACCTCGACCCGGGCCCCGGCCAGTGCGGTCAGGGGGGCGTAGAGCCGGGTGAGGAGGAGGGCGAGGGCCACGACGGCCCCCGGTTCCAGGCTGCCGCGCAGCGCGTAGTACCCGCCGAGGCCGTAGACCAGGGCGAGGGCGAGCGCCGAGACGAGGGTGAGCGCCGTGATGAAGGTGGACTGCAGCATCGCCGTGCGGATGCCGATGTCACGCACCCGGCCGGCGCGGGCGGCGAACTCCGCGGACTCGTCGGCGGGACGCCCGAAGAGCTTGATGAGGGTCGCGCCCGGAGCCGAGAAGCGCTCCGTCATCTGGGTGCCCATCGTGGCGTTGTGACCTGCGGCCTCCCGCTGGAGCGCCGCCATCCGTGCCCCCATCCGGCGGGCGGGCACGACGAACACCGGCAGCAGGACCAGGGCGAGCACGGTGATCTGCCACGAGATGGTGAGCATCACGCCAAGGGTCAGCAGCAGGGTGACGACATTGGAGACGACGCCGGACAGCGTGTTGCTGAACGCCCTCTGGGCGCCGATCACGTCGTTGTTGAGCCGGCTCACCAGCGCGCCGGTCCGGGTGCGGGTGAAGAAGGCGACCGGCATCCGCTGGACGTGGTCGAAGACGGCGGTCCGCAGATCCAGGATGAGCCCCTCGCCGAGCGTGGCCGACAGCCACCGGATGAGCAGCCCGAGGCCGGCCTCGCTCACGGCGATCAGGGCGATGAGCAGGGCGAGCCGGACGACCGTTCCGCTCTCCTTGCCGTCCACGATCGCGTCGACGACGTGCCCGGCGAGCACCGGCGTGGCCACCGCGAGCAGCGCGGTGACCACGCTCAGCAGCAGGAAACGGCCGATGCGCGCCCGGTGCGGCCGGGCGAACGCCGCGATGCGGCGCAACGTGGCCCGGGAGAAGGGTCTGCGGTCCTGCTGCGCGTTCATCGCGGTGTGGAGCGATGTCCACGCGGTGACTTCCATGTCCATGCGGGTGCCTCCGGCGTCGGTGTGTACAACCGAACGCTAAGACCTCGACCAAACTTCAGGTCAACCGTTTCCGTCCGGCTTCACCCGGCAGCGCGTTCAGCGCGCCCGGACCGTCGCCATGACCTCCCGGTCCGGCTGCAGCGTCAGCGTCGGTACCGGATCGACGGCGCCGGGGTCCACGTCCAGCTCGAAGCGGCGCGCCAGGACGGCGAGGACCAGCACCGCCTCGACCATCGCGAAGCGTGTTCCCAGGCAGGCGCGGGGTCCGCCGCCGAAGGGGAACCAGGCGTATTCCTCGATCTCGTCCCCGTGGTCCGGATCCCAGCGTTCCGGGCGGAACTCCCCGGGCTGCGGGAACCACCGCTCGTCCCGGTGCGTGACCCACTGGCTGCTCCACACCCGGGTGCCGGCCGGCATCGGTATGCCGCCGATCCGGGCACCCTCCTTGGCGACCCCGGTGACCAGCCAGATCGTCGGGTAGAGCCGCAGCGTCTCCTTCACCACCGCCTGTGCGTACGGCAGGCGTGCGTAGTCGTCGATGCCGGGCTCCCGGTCACCGAGTACCCGGTCCAGCTCCTCGGTGAGCGCCGCCCGCGTCCTGCGGTTGCGGGAGAGCAGGTACCAGGCCCACACGAGGGTGGAGCTGGTCGTCTCGTGGCCGCCGATGTACAGGGTGACCGTCTCGTCGCGGATCTCCCGGTCGCTCAGGGGCGTCCCGCTCTCGTCGACCGCCGTGAGCAGCCGGCTCAGGAGGTCGGGGCGCTCCCCGCCCCCGTCGCGGTGGCGGGCCACCACCCGTGCGACCTCCGCGTCGATCACCGCGGCGGCCTTCTTGATCCTGGCCCGTCCGGGTGTCGGCACCCAGTCGGGCAGGACGGCGCCGAGACCGCTGAACTCCTTGCCGATCTCCCGCTGGGCCACGTCCATGGCCCGGCCCATCGACTCCGCGTCGGCAGGGGTGTCGACGCCGAAGATCGTACGGACCGCGATCTTCTGCGTCAGGGCCGCCATCTCCCGCTTCACGTCCACGCGTTCGCCGCCCGACCAGGTGTCCGCGAGCTCGACCGCGCAGCCGGCCATCGTCGACGCGTACGACTTCACCTGCTTCGGCCGCACCGAGGGCTGCACCAGCGAACGCTTGCGCCGCCAGTCCTGGCCGCGCGCGACCACCACGCCGTTGCCCATGACCGTCCGGAACGCGATGCCCAGCAGGGGCTGGTCGAACGTACGCTCCGTCTCGGTGAGGAGCTCGCCGACGCAGTCGGGGTCCGCGACGAACACGCAGTCGTTGCGGCCGAAGCGCCAGCGCACCACGGACCCGTAGCCGTGCAACCGCTCGAAGAACCCGAGCGGGTCCCTGCCGAACTGCGGCAGGCTCCCGAGGAAGGGCAGCCCCCTGGGCCCCTGGACGAGCCGGTAACGGCCCGGCTCCGCGTCGAGGGCCGCGCCGGTTTCCGTGGACATGAGGGACTCCGCTCGCTGATGGCGTACCGGCATGTCACCGGGGCGGCGGGCCGCAAACCGAGCTGACGGCCCATCATCTACCGTGCGGTGCTGCCGAGTTTTCGACGGCTTCCACACTACGTCAGACGTTCGAGCGGCGGTGGGAGCTGCCCGAGGGGGTCGATCGAAGGGGCCGTGCCTACGCCGACTGCCTGGGCTGCAGCCCCGCGTACACCCCGCCGCTCGCCAGCAGTTCCCCGTGCGTCCCCACCTCGGCGATCCGTCCCTGGTCCATGGCCACGATGCGGTCGGCCGCCCGGATCGTGGACAGCCGGTGCGCCACCACGAAGACGGTGCGGCCGTGCACCAGACGGGCCAGGGCCTCCTGGACCAGCGCCTCCGACCTGGTGTCCAGCGCGGACGTCGCCTCGTCCAGGATCAGTACCCGGGGGTCGCGGATCAGCGCGCGGGCGATGGCCAGACGCTGCTTCTGCCCGCCCGAGAGCCGTGCGCCGCGCTCGCCCACCACCGTGTGGATGCCGTCCGGCAGCCCCTCGACGAATTCGAGCGCGTTGGCATCCGCGAGCGCGCGCCGGACCGTCGCCTCGTCCGTCTCGCCCATGCCGTAGGTGACGTTCTCCCTGATGGTGCCCTCGAACAGGATGGACTCCTGCGGGACGACCGACAGGAACTGCCGGTAGCTGCGCAGATCGAGGGTCGCCATGTCCGTGCCGTCGAGGAGGATCCGGCCCGACGTGGGACGGATGAAACCGATGAGGAGGTTCAGGACGGTCGACTTGCCCGCCCCCGACGCGCCGACCAGCGCGACCGTCTCACCCGGGCGTGCGGACAGGGTGAAGTCCTCCACGGCGACACCGCCCGAACCTTCGTACGCGAAGCCGACCCGGTCGAAGTCGATGCGGCCCTCGACCCGGTCGACCACGTCCTTGCCCGCGTTGTTCTCCAGGTCGGGGGCCTCCAGCACCTCGCCCGCCGAGCGGACCGACTCCAGCCCCTTGCTGATGACGGGAGCGAGGCTCAGCAGGGTGCTCATCGAACCGGTCAGCGTCGTGAAGAAGGCGCTCAGCATGACGACGTCACCCGCCGTGATCGGCAGCCAGCCGTGGTACGCCACCAGCGCCGAGCCCGCCAGGCACGCCACCCCGAGGGAGTTGAGCAGGATCCAGGCGAGCGCGCCGAAACGGCCGTTGAGCACATCGAGGCGCAACCCGGCGAACAGCACCTGGCGCAGCGAGCCGTCGACACGGTTCAGCGCGGCCCGCTCCAGGCCGTGCGCCCGGGTGATCGGGATGAGGCTGGTCATCTCGCTCACCCGGGCGGAGAGTTGTTCGACCTCCTGCCGGAAGGACTCGTTGTGGCTGCGAAGCCGCGTCCGCAGCTTCATGACCAGCAGGGCGGCCAGCGGCACGACCACCAGGAAGACCGGGAGGAAGGACGGGACCCGGACGGCGATGACGATCAGGCCGCCGGTCAGCGTGACGATTCCCGCCAGCCCCATGTCGGCGGACTGCTGCACCATCTGCTCGACGGTCTCCACGTCGCGGACCACCTTGGCCTGCAGCACCCCGGCACTCGTCCGGCTGTGGTAACCGATCGACAGCTGCTGCATCCTCCGGCACAGCGAGTCGCGCAGCGCGGTGCCCATGCGGCGGACACTGCCGTTCAGGCACCGCACGTACAGCAGGTGCAGGGGGTAGTTGAGGACGAGGACGAAGAGGAGGGCCCCGGCGTTGAGCCACAACTCCCGCTCCGGGCGGTGCTGTACGACGACATCGATGATGTTGGCGGTGATCAGCGGAAGCAGCCACACAGGGCTGTGCTTGACGACGAACGCCAGCACGGCGACGACGAGCCGCCTCCGGTCGGGCCGCAGGAGGTAGCCGAGGGTACGGATCGGGTGCTCGCCCCGGTACCGGTGGTCGAGCGTGGAGGGCTGCCGAGGCAGGGAAACCGGTTGCTGCATGTGATCAGCCAATCCCGGCCATCCAGGCCGTGCAACCCCCCTCTCGCATAGTGGTTCCACGACGTGCGGGAGGAGCGGTGCCGGGAGAAGCCGCCATGGCCGGGTGGGGCGGGCCTGCGGGTAGGGCGATACCCCGGCCGCGGCAACACCCCGTTCACAACGCTGCCCTGTCCACGCAGCTGTCCCGGGTGCGGCCATGTCCCGGGTTCGACGTCGCCCCGGGTTCGACGACGTCCCAGGGCGGCAAGGTCCCCGGGCGCGGTGGTCCCCCGGGGGCGACACGCGGGCCGGACGTCGCACATGATGGGCCCGTCCCTCCGTGTCCCCGCCCCCCCCCGGAGCCCGTGATGCCCCCCACCACCGGTTCGCCGTCGGTCCTCTTGTACACCCGCACCACCGACTACCGGCACGATTCCATCCCTGACGGTCTCGCCGCCTTCCGGGAACTCGGTGCGGAGCACGGCTTCTCCGTCGACGCCACGGAGCGGCCGGAGGTCTTCGAGGACGGGCTCACGGGATACGCGGCCGTCGTGTTCCTCTCCACCAGCGGCGACGTCCTCACCCCACGGGGACGCGACGGCCTCCGCGCCCACTGCGCGGCGGGCGGCGGTTTCATGGGCGTGCACGCCGCGGCCTGCACCGAGTACGCCTGGCCGTTCTACGGCGACCTCCTCGGCGCCCGTTTCGCCCGTCACCCCGAGCTGCAGCCGGGCACCGTCGTCGTGGAGGACCACGACCATCCCGCGACCCGGCACCTGGGCGCCGCCTGGCAGCTGACCGACGAGTGGTACGAGTTCACCACCAGCCCTCGCGGCACCGTACGCGTGCTGGCCCGCGCCGACGGGACGACGTACGAGGGCGGCGCGGGCGCCGGCCACCCCCTCGTCTGGGCCCACGAACACGGCGGCGCCCAGGTCTTCTACACCGCCCTCGGCCACACCCGTGAGATCTACCGCGACCCCGCCTTCCGCGCCCACCTCCTCGGTGGACTCCGTCAGGTGATCGGACAGGGCTGACACGGCGCCCCGTCGGCCGGCACAGCGGTGCGCCCCCGCCCGGACCCGGGCGGGGGCGCACCTGAAGGACAGCGGGCCGGCTCAGACCCCCGGAGGCACCCGGGAAGGCCGTCCACCGCCGCGGGTGAGCCCGTGGCCGAACACCGCCGCCAGCGCGGCGAGTACGCCGCCGCCCACGGTCCAGAGCCAGCGGTCGGTCCACCAGCCGGAGGCCCAGCCGTCCTCCGGCTCGCTGCTGAGCCGGGCCCCGCCCTGCGCCGACACGACGGACACACCCGGCACCAGCGGTTCGGAAAGGGTCCCGTCCACGTCGTGCGCGCCGCCCTGGTCGGCCGAGGTCACCCGCGTCTCGGCGTGGACCGGCAGACCCAGGTCCTCCTCGGCCGGTTCGACCGCGGTCAGGCGCACGTAGTAGCTACCGGGCAGCGGGTCGTCCGCCCACGGTTCGGACCAGGCACGTACGGTACGCAGCACGCAGGACAGCTCGACGGTGTTCGCGTCCGGCGCCGCCTTCCTGGTCTGGTGGCCGTACATGCAGGCCTGCCTGCGGCGCAGCCCGTCGTACACGTCGACCTGCCAGGTCGACGCACCGTGGCGGGTGGCGCTGTCCGGCATGGTGATCTTCGCCCGGACGGTGGCCCGTTCGCCGGCGTCGGCCGGGAAGACCCAGTACAGGTAGTCACCCGTGGAGGCGTCCGCCGTGGCGGTCTGCTCCTGCTGGACGGGCGTGGCGGTGCGGAAGGTGGTGCCCGCCTCCGTCGGTCCGGCACTCTCCGCGCCGTCCGGGCTCGCGCTCGCCGACGGGTCGTCGGCGGCGGCCGCCCCCGCCGAGGTGAGCAGGGTGACTCCGGCGAGCAGCGCGACCGCGCAGACGCGGCCCAGTCGGTTCCTGCGGGGGTTACGCATCAGTTGGTCCTCCATACGGCGACGCGCCAGCGCGAGATCCAGCCGAACAGCAGACCGGCGATCAGGCCGGTCAGCACCATGACACCCAGCAGCCACCAGCCGCGGCCCAGACCGAACGCGGCGGCGTCGGAGGCCTCGTCGGGGCCGTCGACCACGTCGATGGTCAACTCGACGGGCATGCCCGGGGTGGTCTTCACGGACGCGGGCGCCGAGAAGGAGTTGCTGAGCTGGAGGCAGACGGCCTCGGGGGCCGGCTTCACGTCTGAGTCGTCGGGGCTGTCCTGTTCGGGCTTCGGGTAGCGAAGTCCGGCGGAGATCGCGTCCGTACGCCCGGTGCCGGACTCCGCGCCCCGGACGATTTCGCGGCCGTGTGTGGTCAGGGCGCGCAGCAGGACGCCGTAGTCGTCGTTGACGGCACGGTCCGCCGACACGCTCACCGAGGCGCGCAGCTCCTGGCCGGGCAGGACGTCCACGCGGTACCAGCGGTGCTTGCCGAATTCCTGGCGGTCCGTGTACAGGCCCGGCTCGAGCCGCGGCGCCGCGGCGCAGCTGCCCGCGCCCTCGGTCGCGACCGGCGTGACGACGGGCTCGGCGGCCCGGTCCACCAACTGCTTGACCCGGCCGGAGAGTTCCTCCGTGTGCTGGACGGCCGTGTAGGTGCCGCCCGTCGCCTCCGCGATGCAGGTCAGCTGCTGCCGGATCTTGGCGTTGGGCACCAGGCCCAGGGTGTCGATCACCAGGTGGATCCCGCGTGCGGCGATGTCGCGCGCCACCTCGCACGGGTCGAGCGGGCCGCAGGTGTCCTCGCCGTCCGTGATCAGGACGATCCGGCGGGTGGAGTCCCCGCCCTCGAGGTCGTCGGCCGCGCCGAGGAGGGCGGGGCCGATGGGGGTCCAGCCGGTGGGCGCCAGGGTGGCGACCGCCGTCTTGGCCTCCGTACGGTCGAGCGGACCGACCGGGTAGAGCTGCTTGGTGTCCTTGCAGCCGACCTTCCGGTCGTCACCCGGGTAGTCGGCGCCGAGCGTCCGGATGCCGAGCTGCACCTCTTCCGGCACCGCGTCCAGGACGTCGTTGAACGCCTGCTTGGCGGCCGTGATGCGGGACCGGCCGTCGATGTCGCGGGTGCGCATGGAGCCGCTGACGTCAAGGACGAGTTCGACCTTGGGCGACGCGGCGGCGGAGGGTTCGTCGGCGACGGCCGGCAGTGCGGTGCCGAGTCCGGCGGCCAGGGTGGCGAGCAGAACGCACACCCCGGCCGTCAGCCGTTTTCTTATGATCATCGACGGATCCTATTGAAGACCCGCGGTCATCCCCAAAAGGGGTCCAGCGGACGCCGTTTCGGGGGGCCGGGCTCACCCGCCGAGCAGCGGCCCGGCCGCCCGGTCCAGTACCGATCCGACGCGCTCCCACGTCTCCGTGTCCCGTTCCACCGCCGGGATCCGGTCGTCCTCGGCCTTCGCGTTCCAGCGGGTGGCCACGGCGACGGGGTCACCGCCGCCCGCGGCCGACGCGGCGAGCGCGGCGGCGCCGAGCGCGACCAGTTCGCCGCTGCTGGGCACGATCAGGGGACGGCCGGAGAGCCGGCGCACGGTCTCCACCCACGTGCGGCCCTGGGCGCCGCCGCCGATCAGCCGCAGCGGCCGTCCGGCCACCTCGGGGTCGGCCGGGTCGAGGCCGCAGGCCAGCAGCAGTTCGTCCAGGGCGCGCAGCACGGTGAACGCCGCGCCCTCGTACGCGGCGCCCAGCAGCTGCTGCGGCGTCGTGTCGTGGCGGAGCCCGGTCAGCAGACCGGAGGAGGTGGGCAGGTCCGGGGTGCGCTCGCCGTCCAGGTAGGGCAGGAGGACGGCTTCGCCGCCGGGCGTCGCGTCGTCGCGGTGCAGGCCCAGCAGGGTGGCGACCCTGTCGACGGCCAGCGTGCAGTTGAGCGTGCAGGCCAGGGGGAGGTACGTGCCGTCCGCTGCGGCGAAGCCCGAGAGGGCGGTGGAGGCGGGCCGCGTCCGGGACGCGGCGAAGACCGTCCCCGAGGTGCCGAGGCTGAGGACGGGGTGGTCCAGGAGCCCGGCGCCGCCGAGCCCGAGGCCGACGGCGGCGCTCATGTTGTCCCCGGTGCCGGCCGCGACGGCGATCCCGGCGGGCAGGCCGAGCGCCTCCGCCGCGGCGGGGGTCAGCGAGCCGATCCTCGTCCCGCCCGTGGCGGCGACCGGGGGCAGCATCGAGGTGTCGAGGCCCAGCAGACCGAGTAGTTCGGGGTCGTACGTACCGGTGTCCGTCGAGTACCAGCAGGTGCCCGACGCGTCACCCGGGTCGGTCGCCGCGGTGCCCGCGAGCCGCTCGGTCAGGAAGTCGTGCGGCAGGCGTACGGAGACGGTCGCCCCGGCGGTCGCCGGTTCGTTCTCGCGCAGCCACTGCCACTTCGTCGCGGTCATGGACGCGACGGGCACCGTGCCGGTCCGCGCGGTCCAGGCCTCGGGGCCGCCCAGGGCGGCGGTCAGCGCCGCGGCCTGCGGCGCGGAGCGGGTGTCGTTCCACAGCAGCGACGGGCGGAGCGGGCGGCCGGACCGGTCCAGGACCACGAGGCCGTGCTGCTGCCCGGCGACGGCGATGCCGGTGACGCAGGACGCCGAGAGGCCGGATTCCTTGAGCCCGGCGGCGACGGCGTCGCACAGCGCCTGCCACCACACCTCGGGATCGGTCTCGCGCGCACCGCCCGCACCCGTGACCACGTGCGGGGCGCGGCCGACGGCGAGCAGTTCACCGGTCTCTGCATCGGTGACTGCCGCCTTGGTGGACTGGGTGGAGCTGTCCACGCCGATGACGACGTTACGCGGCGGCATGGGCTACCTCTTCTCGTGCGGGTACGGGTCATGCGGTGGAGGGACCCGCAGGTGAAGGCGTGCGAGTGCCGGTGGTGCGCATGCGGATTTTGGTCGTGCGACAAACAAATTACGTGATGAGCGGCCTGTGAGCCAGAGGCGCCCCCGGTTTCACGCATGAGGGTTTACGTCACGGAGGCGGCCCGTGCATAATTAGTCATGGCACTGAACAAATACGTCCGGCCGAACCGGCCGGTGCCGGACCCGACGCATGCGAAGGCGGACAGACGATGACGGAACGCTTCACACCCACCCCTGAGGACAGGTTCACCTTCGGTCTCTGGACGGTCGGCTGGCGTGGCAACGACCCGTTCGGTGAGCCGACCCGGCCCGCGCTGGACCCGGTCGAGTCGGTCGAGCAGCTGGCCGCGCTCGGGGCACACGGTGTGACGTTCCACGACGACGACCTCATCCCCTTCGGCTCGAGCGACAGCGAGCGGGCCCGCCTGATCGGCCGGTTCAAGGCCGCCCTGGAACGCACCGGGATGAAGGTCCCGATGGCGACGACGAACCTGTTCACCCACCCGGTGTTCAAGGACGGCGGCTTCACCTCCAACGACCGCGACGTCCGCCGCTTCGCGCTGCGCAAGGTCATCCGCAACATCGACCTCGCCGCCGAGCTAGGCGCGCAGACCTACGTCGCCTGGGGCGGCCGCGAGGGCGCCGAGTCCGGCGCCGCCAAGGACGTCCGCGTCGCCCTGGACCGCATGAAGGAAGCCTTCGACCTGCTGGGCGACTACGTCACCGAACAGGGCTACGACCTGCGCTTCGCCATCGAGCCCAAGCCCAACGAGCCCCGCGGCGACATCCTCCTGCCCACCATCGGCCACGCCCTCGCCTTCATCGAGCGCCTCGAGCGCCCCGAACTCGTCGGCGTGAACCCCGAGACCGGACACGAGCAGATGGCCGGACTCAACTTCCCCCACGGCATCGCCCAGGCCCTGTGGGCCGGCAAGCTCTTCCACATCGACCTCAACGGCCAGTCCGGCATCAAGTACGACCAGGACTTCCGCTTCGGCGCCGGCGACCTGCGCCAGGCCTTCTGGCTCGTCGACCTCCTGGAGACCGCCGGCTACGAAGGCCCCCGCCACTTCGACTTCAAGCCCGTACGCACCGACGGCATCGACGGCGTCTGGGAATCCGCGAAGAACTGCATGCGCAACTACCTCATCCTCAAGGAACGCGCCGCCGCCTTCCGCGCCGACCCCGCCGTCCAGGACGCCCTCACCGCCTCCCGCCTGCACGAACTCGCCCGCCCCACCGCCGACGACGGCCTCAAGAGCCTCCTCGCCGACCGCACCGCCTACGAGGACTTCGACGTGGACGCCGCCGCGACACGCTCCATGGCCTTCGAAGCCCTCGACCAGCTCGCCATGGACCACCTCCTCGGCGTCCGCTGATCCGGCGGCGACAGGGGTACGGGCCGACCCGCCCCGTACCCCTGTCGTGGGCCCGTCCACAACCTCCCTGGACAGAACACCTAGGCCTCCACCGGCGCGGGCCGCGCGTACGCCACCGGGTCCGCCAGGACGTCCTGCACCACGAGGGCCGCCGCACCCCGCGCCGCGTCACCCGCGACGGACGACGCGCGCAGCCGGCCGCTGCCCGGGGACCAGAGCCCGGAGACCACCCGGCCCGTCAGTTCCTCGTCTGCGGGAGGCGAGAGCCACGGCATCAGGCCCCGGTAGATCCCGCCCAGTACCACCGCGTCCGGGTCGAACAGGTTGACCGCACCGGACAGGACCTGCCCGAGCATCCGGCCCGCCCCGGCCACCGCGGCGACCGCCCGGGCGTCCCCGGCCCGCGCGCGCCGCTCCAGCTCCATCACCCCGGCGGCCCCGCCGCCGGCCTCGTCGACGCCGGCCGCTCGCAGCAGCGCCGTCTGACCCGCGTACTGCTCGAGGCAGCCGCGCGAACCGCACCGGCACTCCGGCCCCGCCGGATCCACCACCACGTGCCCGATCTCCCCCGCGAAGCCGTGCGCCCCGCGCAGCAGCCGGCCGTCGAGGACCAGGGCGCCACCGACACCGATCTCGCCCGTCAGGTAGAGGAAGCTGCGCACCGCGTCGAGCCCGCCGAACCACAGTTCCGCCAGCGCCGCCAGATTCGCCTCGTTCTCCGAGCGCACGGGCAGTGCGGGCGAACCGGGGCACAGCCCGGCGAGGGCCTCGGCGAACAAGTCCTCGGCCGCCACCTGGTTCCAGCCCAGGTTCGGCGCCTGGCGCACCGTACCGCCCGAGACGAGGCCCGGCAGCGCGAGTGCCGCCCCGACCGGGTACAGGCCCTGCTCGCGCGCCGAGCCGAGGGTGCGCGCGGCGATGCCGGCCGCCCTGGCCAGCACGTCGCCGGGCGCGGAGCCGCGGTTGTCCAGGTGCTCGGTCTGCCGGACCCGGCCGGTGCCGGCCAGGTCCACGACGCAGACCGAGACGTAATCGATGTTGATCTCCACGCCGAGCCCGGCCGGGCCGGTGCGCGCGACCTTGAGGGCCGTGCCGGGGCGCCCCGCCTGCCCGCTGAACGTCTTGCCCGACTCCGTGAGGAAGCCGCTGTCCAGCAACTGCTCGACCAGGGAGGACACCGCGGCCCGGGTGAGACCCACCCGGGCCGAGACCCCCGCCCTGGTGGCCTCGCCGGCCTCGCCCTCGTCCCGCACCGCACGCAGCACGAGGCTCAGGTTGTGACGCCGTACGGTGTCCTTGTCCGCCTTGGGTCCCAGGGGCGAGAGGTAGTTCTTCATATCGTCGGCGAGCCTATGCGATGTGCGACGACGCGGTACCGGCGGCAGGGGGCCCGGCCCGTCCCCTACATGTCCGCGGCGTCGGCCACCGCACCCAGGTCGACGAACGTGAAACCGGTCGCCTCCCGGTCCTCCTCACCACCGGAGGCGGAGGTCTCGTGTCCGTCCTGGACGACGAGCAGACCGCGCGGGTAGCGGGAGCCGAGCGGCGCGTTGAGCACGGCGGCGCCGTCGCACTCCTCGCTGCCGTCCAGGTCGGCGGAGGCGCCGGTGATCCGGAACCCGCCCTCGTACTCGTTGTCCTCGGAGATCTCGCGGTCGTACAGGGCGAAGGTGCTGTCACCCTGGCTGGAGGCCATGAGGTAGCCGTCGCCGTCCGGCTCCTGGTAGAGGGTCAGGCCCTCGACGTCCGCCGCCAGCCGCTTCCCGCCGAAGCCGGGGTCCGAACCGGCCTCGCACTCCTCGGTCAGCGGGTCGTACGCCCCCGGGACGCCGTACTCGCGGACCTTGTCCACCAGGACCGGCTTCCCGTCCAGCGCCGCCGGGATCCGCCAGATGCCGACGTCCTCCTGACCGGCGTAGAGGGTGCCGTCGGCAGGGTCCACCACCATGCCCTCGACCTGCGGGCCCTCGCCCGGCTCGCCGCACGGGGTCCAGGAGGTGCCGTCCGGGAGCCGGAAGGACGACGGGAGCGCGAGCTTGCGCACCACGCGGTAGCCGACCGTGCCCGAAGCCGTCGGCCGCAGTTCGAGCAGTGCGAGCTCGGTGGTGTTGCGCCGGCTGACGAGGGCGTAGGAGCGCCCCGTGGCACGGTCCTGCCAGGCGGCCAGACCGTATGCGGTCCGCTGGTCGTTGATCTCCGCCTGGCCGGCCGAGAAGACAGGGGCGGCTGCGGGGTCCGTGACGTCCTTCAGCGGCCCGCCGGGCTGCGACGGGTCGATGCGGTAGATGCGGAGCCGGTCGTTGCCCCGGTCGCTCACCACGGCCACGTCCGACCGGCCCGCCGGGGTCCGCAGTCCGGTGACGAGGTCGACGTTGTTGAACCGGCCGGGGGCGTCGCCCTCGGCCGCGGGTGCGGGGGCCGGGACCGACTGGACAAGGCCCGCGTCCAGACCGTAGACCCTGAGACCGCCCTCCTTGGCGGTCGCCACGACCAGGCTGCGTTCCGGAGCGGGTGCGTTGCGCCAGATCGCCGGGTCGTCGGCGTCGGCGTTGCCGCCCGCCTCGTCGTCGTACAGCGGCGCCGTCTCGGCCGTTGCCGGGACGGCCGGCAGGGTGTGCGCGTGCGCGGGGGACAGCGGGACGAGGGTGACCAGAGCCGTACCGAGGAGGGCGGTGGCCGCAAGGCGCGGGGATCGGTGCATGCGCACGAATGCTTCCTGTCGTTCGGGGACATGTCCATGACTCGTCGGGAAGTGTCGGGCGACCGCGAGGTGTCCAGGTGTCCGCACGATGAGGAGGGCATGGGCACCGGGTGAATTCGCGCACGTGCCCGGCGACACGCACGGGGCGGGGCGTACGGGGGCGAGCGCACGCGGGGTGGAGCACACAGGGCCGGACGCCGGACGCGCGGCGGCGTGCGGGGAGGTGTGCCGTGACACGCGTACGACGAACCGCCTGCGAGGGCCCATGCGCGGCGGGCGCCGCGTGGCGGGCCCCTGCGCGGCGTCGCGGACCGCGCGCAAGGGCCCGCGGCGGAGGCTCAGGCCCGCGAGGACCGCGCACGGGCCCGCGGCCCGCAGGCTCAGGCCCCCGCGCCCCGCTCCTTCAGCATGTCGGCCATGAGGGCGATCTCGGACTCCTGGGCGCGCGCCATACCCGCCGCCAGGTTCCTGATCTCCTCCGTCCCGGCCGAGCCGGCCGCCGCCTGCGCCATGTCGGCACCGGCGCGGTGGTGGACGGTCATCAGCCGGAGGAACAGCACCTCCGCGTCCTTGCCCGTGGCACCACGCAGCCGGTCGAGCTGCGTGTCGGTCGCCATGCCCGGCATCAGGGAACCGCCGGTCCCGGCGGGAGCCGGGTGGCCCATCCATTCCATGCGCGGCCGGTCCGGGCTCTTGGGCCTGCCCCATGCCTCCAGCCAGCCCAGCATCATGCCGCGCTGGTTGGCCTGGGTGTTGATGATGTCGTACGCGAGCCGCCGCACGTCCTCGTCGCCCGTCCGGTCCCGGACGATGAACGCCATCTCCACC
This sequence comes from Streptomyces sp. B1I3, assembly GCF_030816615.1. Classification (NCBI taxonomy): domain Bacteria; kingdom Bacillati; phylum Actinomycetota; class Actinomycetes; order Kitasatosporales; family Streptomycetaceae; genus Streptomyces; species Streptomyces sp. B1I3. The sequence continues at coordinate 1,321,583 of NZ_JAUSYD010000001.1, read as the reverse complement.
GCCTGCTGATGGTGGACCGACATGTCCCGGGCGAACCCGACGTCCACCGAGGACTCCGCGGGGACGGACGCCGCGGAATCCGAAGAGGAGGCCGCCGAGGGGCGTACGACCATCAGCAGGATCAGCCCCACGGCCACCAGGAAGATCACGGAGCCCGCCAGGACCAGAGGACGGGGGACGCGCACGGCCGGCGTCACTTGGCGACCCCGCCGCTGCAGGCGGCGCCCGGCTCCGGGGTCTGGGGGCCCTGGACGTACTTGGTGAAGAACTGCGCGACGCGTGTGTCGGTGGCGCTCTTCACCGTGATCTGCTTGCCCCAGGCGCTGAGCATCAGAGGGTCGTCCTGGTCGGTCACCGGGCTCATCAGCGAGTAGGGCGTCCCGGACACGCGCTCGGCGAGTGCCTTGACGTCCGCGTCCTTCGCCTTGTCGTTGTAGGTGACCCAGACGGCGCCGTGCTCCAGCGAGTGGACCGCGTTCTCGTCCGGTATCGCCTCCGTGTAGACGTCGGCGTCGCAGTTCATCCAGACCGGGTCGTGGTCACCGCCGACGGGCGGGTTCATCGGGTAGTCGACGTCCTTCTCGACGTGGTTCTGCGTCAGCTTGTCCCAGGACCGCTCGCCGGTGACCGGGGAGGTCTTCGCCCGCTCCTCGGCCTTGTCCTGCTCGTCGGCGGCCGACACGAGGTAGCCACCGCCGGCGACGAGCGCGGCGACCACGGCGACGGCGGCGGTGATGGTGATGACGCGGCTGCGGCGCTCGCGAGCCCGCTCCTTGCGGCGGGCCTCCTCCAGCTTGGCGCGGCGGGCGGCGGAAGGGGTGTTCTGGTTCTTGGCGGAAGCCATGTGAGGTCCTCGGTTTCGGCGGTCGCCCGCACGGGGGCGCGCGACGCGGGATCAGGGGGCGTACGGAACGCCGCCCCCGGCGCCGTGTGACGGCGGGAGGGGCGGATCCGGTCCTCCTAGATCCGCTGGACCTGCAGACGGAGATGGTCCACGGCGCCGACTCCGTCGTCGGAGGGGCCGCGGATGGCCTCGCCCCCGGTGAGCGGACCGGGCGGTGCCACGGCCGAGGGACAGGGGAGTGCCACGGGGGCGGTGGGCCCGGGCAGCACGACGGGCGTCGAGTGGTTCGTCGCACCGTGGCAGGAGCTGCCGATCCCGCGCTCACCCGGCGCATCGGCCGTGACGACCGACACCGGCGCGGCGAGTACCGGGGTGAACGTCCGGGCGGCGGATGCGGGGGAGGCGTCGGTGTGGTGCGCGGAGGCCGCGGCGGGGGAGCAGCAGAAGACCACGGCCACGAGGACCAGTACCCAGCCCAGCGAGGCGGGCAGGGCGGAACCACCCCGTCGCCGGTCCGTTCGCCCACTCGTCCTGGTCATCGCCGCCATCGTAGTGGTGTGTGAAATTTCAATGAGTCGGGTCCACAGCTTGGCAGGATAATGTGCCCCGGTGACAACGCAATCGAACATACCTGCGGGATGGCACCCGGACCCCCACGGCGCACCCCAGCTGCTGCGCTACTGGGACGGCTCCCGGTGGACCGAGCACACGCACCCGGCGCAAGGCCCGGCTGCCCAGGGCCCGGCCGCGCAGACCGTCCACGCCCCGGCTTCCGCGCCGGCGCAGGCTCCCGCCTTCGGTCAGGCTCCCGCCTTCGGTCAGGCCGCCGCGCAACCACAGGCGGCGGGGGGCCCGCAGGCGGTGCCTCAGCACCAGGTGCCTCCGCAGCAGGGGGCCGTCAGCTCCGGCTCGCTGTTCGACCAGCAGGTCCTGGTCGTGAACCAGAAGGCCAAGCTGATCGAGGTCACGAACGAATACCGCGTCTTCGACCAGCAGGGGAACACGGTCGGTTCGGTCGTCCAGGTCGGCCAGAGCGCCCTGCGCAAGGTGCTCAGGTTCGTCTCCAGCGTCGACCAGTACCTGACGCACCGGCTGGAGATCCGCGACGCCTACGGGCGGCCGCAGCTGCTCCTGACCCGGCCGGCGAAGTTCATCAAGTCCCGCGTGATCGTGCAGCGCCCGGACGGCCGGCCCGTGGGCGAGATCGTCCAGCAGAACGCCATCGGCAAGATCAACTTCGCCATGACGGTCGACGGGCAGAAGGTCGGGGCGATCAAGGCCGAGAACTGGCGCGCCTGGAACTTCGCGATCGTCGACCACAACGACGCCGAGATCGCCCGCATCACCAAGACCTGGGAAGGCCTGGCGAAGACCATGTTCACCACGGCCGACAACTACGTCCTGCAGATCCACTACCAGCTGCCCGAACCGCTGCTGAGCCTCGTGGTGGCGACGGCTCTCACCGTGGACACCGCACTCAAGCAGGACGCCCGCGGCTTCGGCTGAGCCCGGGGGCGGGGGCGTGCTCGGTCACGGGGAGACGGCCGACCCGCCCGAGCACCGCCGGGCCCCCGCGCTCACTCCGTCTCGGCCAGCACCCGCTTCGCCACGGCGAACGCCGAGTTCGCGGCGGGAACCCCGCAGTAGACCCCCGTCTGGAGGAGGGCCGCGCCGATCTCCTCCGGGGTCAGCCCGTTGCGCACGGCGGCCCGGACGTGCATCGCCAGTTCGTCGTGGTGGCCGTGCGCGACGAGGGCGGTCAGCGTGATCAGGCTGCGCTCGCGCCGGGAGAGCGTCGGATCGGTCCAGACCTCGCCCCAGGCGTAGCGGGTGATGAAGTCCTGGAAACGAGCGGTGAACGCGGTGGTGGCGGCCTGCGCCCGGTCCACATGCGCGTCGCCGAGGACCTCGCGCCGGACGGCCGTCCCGTCCCCGGGCTCCCCGGGGACGAAGTGGGCGCGCAGCGCCTCCCGTACGGCCGCGGGGCGTTCGGCGGGTGCCAGGTGGGAGGCGCGCGGCAGCTCGATCAGGGTGGCGCCCGGTACCGCGTCGGCGATCTCCCGGGCATGCGCGGGCGGCGTCGCCGGATCCTCACGGCCCGCGATCACCAGCGTGGGCGCCCGGATCCCGTACAGCGCCGGCCGCAGGTCGTAGGCGGCGAGCGCGTCGCAGCAGGCGGCGTACGACGACGGGTCGACGCCCAGGAGGTCGTCCAGCAGCCGGGGCGCGGTGAAGCCGGGCGTGAACCACCGGGCCGCAGCGCTCTCGGCGACCGGGCCGATGCCCTCGGCGCGCACGCGCGCGGCCCGTTCCCGCCACGGGCCGGGATCGCCGAAGTGGGCGGAGGAGCAGACGACGGCGAGGCGGTCGAGCCGTTCCGGGTGGTGGACGGCGAGCCAGAGGCCCACGGCACCGCCCAGCGAGACCCCGGCGTACGAGAACCGGTCCAGGGACAGCGAGTCGGCGAGGCGCAGGACCAGCGAGGCCAGATCCGCGACGTCCGCGCCGGGCCCGATCAGCCCGGCGGGCGATCCGCCGTGGCCGGGCAGGTCCCACCGCACGACCCGGTGGGTGGCGGAGAGTTCGGGCGCGACCCCGTCCCAGAGTGCGGTGGAGGTGCCGAGCGACGGACCGAGCAGCAGCGGGGGAGCGGTGGCCGGTCCCTCGGCGCGGTGGTGGGGAAGACGAGCGGCTGGGGTGGTCATCGGCGCTCCAGGGCGCGGTCGGTGAGCGGCCCGGCGCAGCCGGTGTACCGCACGGGATCGGTGAGTTCTCCGAGGTCGACGCCGGCGAACGCGGGCTCCCCGGCGAGCGCCTCGGCGAGGGTACCGCCCTCGTCGCGCATCCGCCCGGCTGCCTCGGCGAGCATCTCCTTGGCGCGGGCGCGGCCCACCCGGACGGCGGCGACGGCGGCCACCCGTTCCGAGGTGATGAGCCCGCCGGTGAGGTCGAGATGGGCCCGCATGGCCTGCGGGAGGACGGTCAGGTCCTCCGCGAGCCCGGCGGCGTCCCGCGCGGCGCCGCCGACCAGCCGCAACAGCTCGCGCAGCGGCTCCCATTCGGCGTGCCAGGCCCCGGCGGGCCGTTCGTCCTCGGCCACGAGCGAGCCGTAGAGCGTGGCGGCCGCCCCCGGGGCACGGCGGGCCGCGGCGGCGATCAGGGTGGCACGGACCGGGTTGGCCTTGTGCGGCATGGCGGAGGAACCACCGCCCTCGCCCTCCGCGAGCTCGGCGACCTCGGTGCGGGAGAGGGTGAGCACATCGCCCGCCGCCTTGCCGAGCGCACCCGCTGTGAAGGCGAGCGCCCCGGCCAGGTCCGCGACCGGGGTGCGGAGTGCGTGCCAGGGCAACAGGGGTGCGGCAAGGCCCACTTCACGTGCGTACGCGGTGACGAGCCGCAGCGCGGCGTCGTCCCTCCCACCCGGGGCGAATGCGCCGAAGGCGGCCAGGGTGCCCGCCGCGCCCCCGAGTTGGGCGGGGAGCGACTCCCGTACGGTGCGCAGCCGGTCCCGTGCGTCCAGCACCAGTGAGCGCCAGCCCGCGGCCTTGAGCCCGAAGGTGGTGGGCACGGCGTGCTGGGTCAGCGTGCGGCCGGGCATCGGCGTGTCACGGTGCTCGGCCGACAGCCTCTCCAGAGCGTCGGCCGTCCGCCCCAGGTCACCGAGGACGACTGCGAGGGTCCGGTACGCCACCAGCATCGCCGCCGTGTCGAGGATGTCCTGGCTGGTCGCGCCCCGGTGCACATAGGGCCGCATGTCCGGGTCGACCGCCGCCGAGAGGTCGGCCACCAGCGGAATCACCGGATTGCCCCCGGACCGCGCCCGCAGCGCGAGATCCCTTACGTCGAAGCGTTCCGCGTCGGCCGCCCCCGTGACCGCCGGACCGGCCTCGGCCGGTGCCAGACCGCAGGCCGACTGGGCCCGTGTCAGCGCCGCCTCGGCGTCCAGCATGGCCTGGAGGAAGGCGTGGTCGCCGGTCGCGGTCTCGGCGGGGGAGCCGGCCCGGCCGGGGGCGAGGAGACCGGCATCGCTCTCGTGCATCAGCTGAACTCCAGGAAGACCGTCTCGCCCTCGCCCTGGAGGCGGATGTCGAAGCGGTAGGTGCGCGGGTCCGTGCGTGTAGCGATCAGTGTGGCGCGGCGCCCGGCGTCCAGCGACTCCAGGAGCGGGTCCCCGGCGCCGTCGGTGAGCAGGTCCGGGAGGTACACGCGGGTGAAGAGGTGGTGGACCAGGCCGCGGGCGAAGACGGCGGCGCACAGGTAGGGGACGCCGCCGGGCGGAAGGGTGCGCACCGCCCAGTGCCCGTCCGCGTCCGTGGGCACGCGGCCGAACCCGGTGAAGTCCACGCCGTTGCGCCCGATGACCTGACCGGTCGCCGGATCGTGGCGCAGCGACCCCGGGTGCCCGGTGCGCGATCCGTCGGGTGCCGGCTGCCAGGTCTCGACGATCGCGTCGGGCACCGGATCGCCCCGGCCGTCGCGTACGAAGCCGTGCACGGTGACCGTGCCGGGATGTCCGGCCGGGGCGATGTCGCCGCCGCCGGGGAAGGGCAGCGCGTACCCGTAGAAGGGGCCCACGGTCTGGGAGGGGGTGGGGGGGTGGGACATCAGGCGTCGCCTTCCTCGGTCCAGGTGGCGTGCGGCCCGTCCAGGACGATGTCCCAGCGGTAGCCGAGCGACCACTCGGGGACGGACAGATCGTGGTCGTACGTCGAGACGAGCCGCTCGCGGGCCGCGGGATCCGTCACGGAGCGGAGCACCGGGTCGTACGCGAAGAGCGGATCACCGGGGAAGTACATCTGGGTGACCAGCCGCTGGCTGAACGACGTCCCGAACAGCGAGAAGTGGATGTGCGCGGGACGCCAGGCGTTGGTGTGGTTGCGCCACGGGTAGGCGCCCGGCTTGACCGTGGTGAACGAGTAGCCGCCGTCGTCGTCGGTCAGGCAGCGTCCGAAGCCGGTGAAGTTCGGGTCGAGTGGGGCCGGATGCCGGTCGAGCTGGTGGGCGTACCGCCCCGACGCGTTGGCCTGCCACACCTCGACGAGCTGCCCCCGCACCGGGCGCCCGGCCCGGTCCAGCACCCGGCCGCTGACGGTGATGCGCTCACCGAGGGGCTCCCCGTGGTGCTGTGCGGTGAGGTCGCGGTCCAGTGCGGTCACGTCCGTGGGGCCGAAGGCCGGCCCGGAGAGCTCGACGGCTTCGGGGTCGCGCACGGGTATCAGCGGCCGGTGCGGGTGGCGGAAGTGGCTGCTGCGGTACGGGGGGTAGTCGCGCGGCGGATGGTGCGCGCCGGGCGGGGCGGCGGCCTGGGCCCGGGCCACCTCGACGTCGATCTGTTGCTGGCTCAGTCCGTCGGGGAGTGGGTATGCGGTCATGTCACGGCTCCGGAGGAGAGGCGAGGCGGCTCGGCCGGTCACGCTCGATGCGATGCGATGCGATGCGATGCGATGCGATGCGATGCGGGTGCGGTGTGGTGCGGCCCAGTGCCCGAGATGCTCAGTGCACTGAGTAAATGGTGGTGCCCGTGAAGCTACCCAGGGCCTGTCCACCTGGTCAAGGCCCTCAGTACACTGCGTATCTGCGAACGGCTCGCACTTCAGCGGACACGGAGAGGACGGTGCCGTGCAGGCGGTCGACCTGAGCACCCACCCCGGACACCTGGCCCGGCGACTCCAGCAGGCACACCACCTGCTCTGGAACTCGATGGTCTCGGAGGAGATCACCTCCCCCCAGTTCGCCGTCCTCAACGCGCTCACCGCCGAACCCGGGCTCGATCAGCGGACGGTGGGGGAGCGGGTCGGTCTCGACCGGTCCACCGTCGCCGAGGTGGTCACCCGGCTCCTGCGCAGGGGGTTGCTGGACAAGGTGCGCGACCCGCACGACGGCCGGCGCTCCCTGCTGCGTCTCACCGACGAGGGCGCCCGTACGCACCGGAAGCTCGCGCTGCGCACGGTCCGGATGAACCAGGTCTTCCTGGGCCCCCTCTCCTCCGGCGAGCAGCAGTCGCTCTTCGACCTGATGCGCCGGGTGTCGGAGGCGGCCGAGATCCTGCGGGTGCCGGACGAGCCGCCGGCCGCGGGCGGGTGACGATGCCGTGCGGCGCGTCGCTCCTGACGTGCGCCGTGGCCATGGCCCGTGCGTCCGGCGTCCGGGAGCTTCGCGTGTTCCTCCTGAGGCGAGCGGCCGGACGCCTTCATACGCTGGTGTGTGCGGCACGCCACGACTGCGGGGGCGCCGGCCACCGGAGCGGGGCGCCGCCGTTCCCGGCCGTCCGGGGACCCGTGGCGGGATCGTTTACTGGTGTAATACCTGTTAATCTACAGGGGTGAGTGATACAGCTGTGCGATCCCGGAAGCCATCCGTCCACACATTGCCGGTGACCGGTACGCTCCGGCTGAAGAGTCCGGCCGAGACCTGGTACAAGCCCGCGCTGAGCGTGGTCGTGGCTTCCGGCGTCCCGAACCTGCTGCTCTACTCCGTCGACCGCCTCGACCTCGTGATGTACACGATGGCCGGGTCGCTCTGCGCCCTCTACGGGCACAACCTTCCGTACGCCCGCCGCGCCCACACCGTCGTCCGGGTGATCCTCGGCATGGTCGCCGGCCTCGCCGTCTCCCTGGTCGCCGCCGCGGCCACCGACTCGACGGCCGTGCTGGTCGCCGTCGGCGCCGTGCTCGCAGCCGTGCAGAAGACCTTCTGCGACGCCACCCGCATCGGCCCGCCGGGCAACGTGATCTTCACCTTCGTGACCTCGGCCGCGCTCTTCGCGCCTCAGGAGCTCGGACAGGTGCCCGGGCACCTCGCCCTGGCACTGGCCGCCGGGGCCTTCTCCTGGCTGGTCACCGTCTGTCCGGCCCTGTGGCGGAGGGAAGGCCCTGAACGCCGCGCCACCGCCCGCGCCCTCGACGCCGCGGCGGCATGCGCGGCCGACCCCGGCTCCCGGACCCGGCACGCGGCGGCCGCCGCCGTCCAGGCGGCCTGGCAGTCACTGCTCGCCGCCGGGCGGCCCACCCCCGTACGCCAGGAACTCGAACGCCTCGTCGTCCACGCCGAGCGCGCCGTCGCCGGGTCCGCCGCCTGCGGCCCGCGCACCGCGGACGCCGAACGGCTCCGGGCCTGGGCCGCGCAGACCCGTGCCCGCGGCCCCGTACCCAGCCCCCGGCCCGCGCCCGGCACCGTCGAACAGCTCTTCGGGATCGAGGCCGAACGGGCCGGACAGCGCATCAGGCGGGGACGGCGTGAGGCCCGGCGCAGGCTCCTGCGCGCGCTCGGCCCCGGCTCACCGGTCATGCCGATCGCCGTCCGCACCCTCGTCGGCTGCGCCCTGGCCGGTTACGTCTCCTCGGCTCTCGGCGTGGGACGCCCCTACTGGGCCATCGTCACCGCGGCCTCCGTCTACCAGCCCAACCTCTCCCTGACCTGGAGCCGGGCCCTGCAGCGCACGGTCGGCAACCTGGTCGGCGTCCTGGTCTTCGCCGCGCTCGTCCCGGTCGCCCGTACCGGCCCGCTCGCCCTCGTCCTGTGCGTCCTGTGCTTCAACTTCGCCGCCGAGGCACTGATCACCCGGAACTACTGGCTCGGCTCGGTGGCCGTCACCCCCATGGCCCTGCTCATCGTCGAGTTCGCCGGCTTCCATCCGGCCTGGGAGCTCATCAGCGACCGCGCCCTGGACACGCTCGTGGGCGCCGCGGTCGGCTTCCTCGTGGCGGTCGCCGTACCCAACCGCCGGGCCGGCGGCCAGGTGGAGCGGGCCCTCGCCGCGACCGGGGAGGCCCGTGCCCGGGCAGAGAAGGTCCTCTCCGATCCGGCCGCCGACGCCCTGACACTCGAAACGGCACGCAGGCGCCTGACCTCCTCCCTCGTCGAACTGCGTGACGCGAGCGACGTCGCCGCCGGGGAGTGGTGGCAGCGTGCCCTGCCCGAGGAGGACATGCTCGCCGCCGAGCAGGCCGGACACCGTACGCTCGCGGCGACAGCACAGCGGCAGGGACTGATCACCCTGCCCCCTGCGGACGGAGCGGCGTGAGCGACGACATCGTTGCCTCGGTGGTACGGCAGTGGCATGCCGTCAACCCGGAACTCGACACCGGACCGATGGAGCTCATCGGCCGCATCAACCGCTGCGCAGCACTCCTGCAGCAGGCCGAGGACGCCCCGCTGCGGGCCGCCGGACTGACCCGGGCCGAATTCGACCTCCTCGGCGCCCTGCGCCGCAGTGGGCGGGAACTCACGCCCGGCGAGCTGGCCAGGGAGACCTTCTCGTCCGGCGCCGCCGTCACCAAACGGCTCCGCGCCCTCCAGGAGAGCGGCCTGATCGACCGCCGCAGCGACGCCAGGGACCGCCGGGTGGCCCACCTCGGGCTGACCACCGAGGGCCGGGACCTGGTCGACCGCCTGCTGCCCGATCAGCTCGCCTACGAGCGCTCGGTGCTCTCCGGTCTGGACGAGAGCACCCGTGACGGGCTGAGCGAACAGCTCAGCGAACTGCTCGTACAGCTGGAGGGCCGTCTCGGCGGCGGACGCCGCTGAGGCGGAGCCAGGTCATCGGGTCCCTCCGTCCGCGAGCAGCGCCGCGGCCGACCGCCGCAGTTGCTCGGCCCGCTCGGCGAGGGCCGCGTCGTCGCCGCGGCCGGCCGGGGCTGACGCGCCGAGAGCGAGCCGGCTGCGGCGGCTCGTGCCCGTGAGAGGCACGGCGACGGCATGCAGCCCCAGGACCGACTCGCCGCGGCTGAAAGCACGGCCGAGCTCGCGGACCTCCGCCAGCTCCGCGAGCAGCGAGGTCCTGGACACCAGGGTGTGCGGGGTGACCGCGGACAGCCGCTCCTGTGGATAGAGCGCGCAGACCTGGTCCTCGGTGAGCCGGGCCAGGAGGATCTTGCCGGCGGCGGTCGCGTGGGCGCAGCGGGTACGGCCGGTCTCCAGCATCACCCGGACCGGATGGGAGGACTCACGGCCGTCGGTGACCAGGACGCGGTCGCCGATCAGCGCGGCACTCTGCACCGTCTCGCCCGTCCGCCGTGCCGCGTCGTCCAGTACGGCCCCGAGCCGCGCACGCACCGCCCGGTCGAAACCCGCGGGGCTGCCCAGGCGCAGGAGTTCGGGTCCTGCCTCGTAACCGCGGCCCGAGGGATCGCGGCCGGCGAAGCCGCGCCCCTCCAGCGTGCTCAGGACGCGGTGGGCGGTGGAGCGGCCGACGCCCAGCCGGCGGGCGGCCTCGCTCACGGTGAGTGTCTCCTCGGTGAGGAACAACTGCAGCAGCCGCAGGCCGGTGTCCAGCGACTCGATGGTGTAGTTCCCGGCCGGTGCCGCGGCGGAAGCCTCCCCGTACACCCGTCCGTCGATCACCAATGTGCTCCTTTCGATCCGGTTCGATCACATGTGCCTTTGTCTCGCTCTGCGGTGCATGGGAATTCGGACGTGTGACAGAAATTCGTCCGGGTGTCCGGCACTTCGCGGCCTCGTACTGGAAACCTGCGAGCGGGAGCAGGGCGGTCTCACCGGCGCATTGTCCCGTGCTGCGGGACGCACCGGTCTGCTTTCCGCCGATTCACCGTCTCGGTCACTCAGCGCGCACGCATGGGGGCGGTGAGTGTGAAAACTGGCGAGTGTATTACCGCGGGAGTGCTCGCGCAGGGGGTTGGGTGAATGTGCCGAAGCACTGTTCTGATCTGGCTAGGCTCACGCGCAGTGAAGTCGAGTTGCTATGAATTCGAGCACTTGTTCACAACTGTCCGTGCAAGTGCCTATACCTCCCGAATCAACCGCCAGAGGGTCTAGATGGTTCGTGCTGAATCACCGCCGACAAAAAGAAACATCCCCGTAGTCCGCGCCGCGCTGCTGCCCGTCGTGGTGATGGCCGGAGCCACCGCGGCCGGCGCGGTGCCGGTTACCGGCACCGCCCGGGCGGCCGTCGTCTGGTGCGGTGCGATCGCCACGGTCGTGGTCGCCGCGCTCGCCGTCGCACTCAACCGCCGGCGCCGCGCGATGCGCGTCCAGCAGACCGAGTACGAACAGCGGATCGCCTACCTGGAGCACCGCATCGCGGCACACGACCAGGAGACCGTACGGCTCACCAAGGAACTGCTGCCCGCCGCGATCCGCAGGCTCCGCGCGAGCAACTCGCCGCAGGAGGTGATGCGCGACGTCGTCGACGCGGACGAGTCCTACCGCAACCTTCCCAAGGCCCAGCGCGCCCTGGTCCTGCAGATCCTCGACATCATCGACAACGAAGAGGCCATGCGCGACTCCGCGCAGCGCGCCTTCGTCAGCGTCGCCCGCCGCGTCCAGGCCATCGTCCACCGGCAGGCCAGTGAGCTCCGGGAGATGGAGGACCACCACGGGCGCAACCCGGAGGTCTTCGACGACCTGCTCAGGATCGACCACGGCACCGCACTGATCGGGCGGCTCGCCGACTCCATCGCCGTACTCGGCGGCGCCCGTCCCAGCCGCCAGTGGCCCAAGCCCGTACCGCTGTTCAGCGTGCTGCGCGGCGCGATGTCCCGCATCCTCGAGTACCAGCGCATCGACCTGCACTCGATCGCCAAGGTCGCCATCGTCGGCACCGCGGTGGAGCCGCTCATCCACGCCTGCGCCGAACTCCTCGACAACGCCACGCGCTACTCCCCGCCCCAGACCCGGGTCCACGTGACCGCGGTCGAGGTGCAGACCGGCATCGCCATCGAGATCGAGGACGGCGGCGTCAGCCTCAGCGAGGAGGCCCGCGCACGGGCCGAGAACATGCTGGCCCAGGCGCAGGCCGGCATCAACATGAACGACCTCGGCGAGTCCCCCCGCCTCGGAATGGCCGTCGTCGGCCGGCTCTCGCGGATGTACCAGCTCCAGGTGTCCCTGCGGCAGTCCGCCTACGGTGGCGTCCGCGCCGTGCTCATCGTCCCGCGCGACATGATCACCACAGGACCCGCCCCCGGCATCGCGCACGGCATCGGCGCGACCTCCCGCCCCCAGAGCTCCCTCGACATGTCGCAGCTGCAGCACGTCGTACCCCCGCGCGGCAAGCGGCGGGCGCGCGCCGAGGCGACCGGACCGGTCCCGTCCACGCCCGCCCCCGCGGTGGCCTCCGTGCCGGCGGCCCCCGCACCCGCGGCCCGGCCCGCCGTCCCCGTCTCCGCCCTGGACGACGACGAGATCGTGGTGACCGAGTGGACCGAGGGCGGGCTGCCCCAGCGCCGCAGCCGGGGCCGCGCCCCGCTCGGCTCCCACAACCTCCCGCAGCAGGCGGCCCCGGCCGCCGGGCCGGCGTCCGGAGCGCACAACGGATCGGGCGGCGGACGGCACGGCGCCGCGGAACCACCGCCCGGCCTCTGGCTGGAGGCCTTCACCCAGGCCGTCAACGGTGTGCCCCAGGAACCGAAGAACGGCGAAGACTCCGATGACGCGTGGGACAAGGGAGACCTGAAGTGATCCAGCAGCGGGGAAACATGGACTGGATGCTCAAGGAACTGGCCGACGACGTACCGAGCATCCACCAGATCGTGGTGCTTTCCGCCGACGGTCTGCGCATCGCCCGGCACGGCGGCGATCCCGACGTCGCCGACCGCCTCGCGGCCGCCTGCGCCGGCCTGCAGAGCCTGGCTGCCGCGGTCGCCACCGAGATCCCGTACAGCGACGGCCAGATGAAGCTCGTCGTCATCGAGGTCACCGGCGGCTTCTTCTACCTGATGGCCGCAGGCACCGGTGCGTACCTCGCGGTCCTGGCCGGTGAGACCGTCGACGCCGGACTGGTCGGAGCCCGCATGCGTGACATGGTCGTCCGTATCGGTGCACACCTGACCAGTCCTCCGCGACATGACGGGCAGGCCGGATGAGTGCTCCCCGACGAGAACGCCGAAAGGCCGACCCGGCGCTGAGCGACCCGGAGCGGCTGTACGTGATCACCGGTGACACCGACGGCGAACGAGCGGCGCTCGACCTCGTGACGATGGTCGTCGCGCAGGCCGAACCGTCGCCCACGGTCCAGCCCGAGCAGGCCGCGATCCTTCGGCTCTGCAGGTCACCGCTGTCCGTCGCCGAGATCTCGGCCTATCTGAGCCTGCCCTTCAGCGTGGTCACCTCGCTCCTGACAGAACTACTGGCGACCGAACTCATCGAGTCGCGCGCGCCCATCGTCCGCGCCGCGCTCCCGGACCGGTCCCTCCTCGAAGCGGTGATGCATGGACTTCAGAAGCTCTGACACGATCACGGGCCCCCGCAGCGAGGACGTCCTCCCCACCACGGCCACGGCCGCGGTGAAGGTCGTCATCGTCGGGGGGTTCGGGGTCGGCAAGACGACCATGGTCGGCTCGGTGAGCGAGATCCGCCCCCTGACGACCGAAGAGACCATGACCCAGGCCGGCGTCGGTGTGGACGACAACGCGGGGGTGGAGAGCAAGACCGCGACCACGGTCGCCATGGACTTCGGCCGGATCAGCCTCAGCGAGGAACTGATCCTCTACCTGTTCGGCACTCCCGGCCAGGAACGCTTCTGGTTCCTCTGGAACGGCCTGTTCGAAGGGGCCCTCGGCGCCGTCGTCCTCATCGACACCCGGCGACTGCAGGTCAGTTTCGACGTGATCGGCCGGCTGGAGGAGCGGGGCGTCCCGTTCGTCGTCGCGGTCAACACCTTCCCTGACGCACCCCACCATCCGGTCGAGGCCCTGCGCACCGCCCTCGACCTACCGGACGAGGTGCCGGTGATCGACTGCGACGCCCGGCTGCGTGCGTCCAGCCGCGATGTGCTGATGACCCTGATGCGCTATCTGCACAGTCTGGCCGTTCCGCTCGCCTGACGGCGGCACGTGTATCCCCCTCTGCGCGTGCCACGTCCCCCGGCCCGATCCGCTGATCTTGTGTAGCCCGATCCCTGGAGCGATTGTGACAACCCCCTTCCACCACGAACCCGGAGCGGCCACGGGGCCGGTGCCGCCCCCCGAGTGCCCCGCCCACGCCATGGGCTCCGGGCCGGGCGGCCTGCGCCGGCTCTACGGGCCCGAGGCGGAGAACGACCCCGCGGGCCTCTACGCCCGACTCCGCGCCGAACACGGCACGGTGGCCCCCGTGCTGCTGCACGGGGACGTACCCGCCTGGCTCGTCCTCGGGCACAGCGAGAACCTGCACGTGACCCGGACCCCCTCGCAGTTCTCCCGGGACTCCCGCCGCTGGCGTGCCCTGAAGGACGGCACCGTCGCCCCGGACCACCCGCTCGCACCGATCTTCACCTGGCAGCCGGTCTGCGCGTTCGCCGACGGTGACGCCCACGAGCGGTTGCGGGGCGCGGTCACGGACAGCATGGAGCGGATCGACACCCGCGGCGTCCGCCGTCACGTCAACCGCTTCAGTAACCGGCTCGTGAACGACTTCTGCCGGAAGGGCACGGCCGAACTGGTCGGCCAGTTCGCCGAGCACCTGCCCATGATGGTGATGTGCGCGATCTTCGGCATGCCCGAGGAGTACAACGACCGGATGGTCCAGGCCGCCCGCGACATGACCCGGGGCACCGCCACCGCGGTGGAGAGCAACGCCTACGTGGTCGACACGCTGAACCGTCTGGTCGAGCGGCGGCGCAGGGCCCCGGACTCCGACTTCGCGAGCTGGCTCGTCGAACACCCCGCCGGGCTGAGCGACGTCGAGGTCGCGGAGCACCTGCGGCTCATCCTCATCGCCGCCTACGAGTCGACGGCCAACCTGATCGCCAACGTCCTGCGCATGGTGCTGACCGACCCGCGCTTCCGCGCCAGGCTCAGCGGCGGCCACATGACCGTCCCCGAGGCGGTGGAGCAGACCCTGTGGGACGAGCCTCCGTTCACCGCCGTCTTCGGCCGGTGGGCGGTGGGCGACACCGAACTCGGAGGCCAGCAGATCAGGGCCGGCGACGCGCTGCTCGTCGGGATCGCCCCGGCCAACACCGACCCGGTGGTACGCCCCGACCTCACCGCCAACATGGAGGGCAACCGCGCCCACCTGGCCTTCAGCGGAGGCCCGCACGAGTGCCCGGGCCAGGACATCGGCCGTGCCATCGCCGACGTGGGGGTCGACGCCCTGCTGATGCGCCTCCCCGACCTGGAACTCGCGGTCGACGAGAGCGAGCTCAGCTGGGTCGGCAACATCATGTCCCGCCACCTGGTCGACCTCCCGGTGCAGTTCGCCCCGAGCCCGCAGCAGGAGATCGACGCCGACCCGCTGACGTCGATGGCGGCCCGCTCGCAGCCGCGTACGGACTGGGAGGTGTCGTCACCCGCGCTGCCGAGGCGCGCCGCCCCCGGGGCGGCGGGGCCGCAACCCGGCCACGCTCCCGGCGGGGTCCCGCCGCACGAGGAGGAGCCCACCGGCGTACGGACCGCCGAGCCCGGGGCGGGTGTCACGATCCCCGCACAGCGCAGCGCACCGGCACGGATCTGGCAGGCCGTGGCGCGCTGGTGGAACGGTCACTGACGCGCGGACTTCCCCCCGGGCCCCCTGAGCGGGGGGCCCGGGGCGGTTCCGGGCCACCGGGGCGTCCCGCTGCCGCCCCGTACCATCGGGCAGCGTGAAGCTCACGATTCTTGGCGGCGGCGGATTCCGGGTTCCTCTCGTGTACGGGGCACTGCTCGGCGATCACGCCGAGGGCCGCGTCTCCCGGGTGACCCTGTACGACACGGACGCGGACCGGCTCACCGCCGTCGCCCGGGTCCTCGAGGAACAGGCGCGCGGCCTCCATGACGCGCCCGCCGTCGTCGCCACCGACGACCTGGACGAGGCTCTGCGCGGTGCGGACTTCGTCTTCTCCGCCATTCGGGTCGGTGGCCTGGAAGGCAGGGCCGCCGACGAACGCGTGGCGCTGGACGAAGGTGTCCTCGGTCAGGAGACGGTCGGGGCCGGCGGCATCGCCTTCGGGCTGCGCACCGTGCCCGTGGCCGCCGCGCTCGCCCGGCGCATCGCCCGGCTCGCCCCCGACGCGTGGGTCATCAACTTCACCAACCCGGCCGGCCTGGTCACCGAGGCCATGTCCCGGCACCTGGGGGACCGGGTCATCGGGATCTGTGACTCCCCGGTGGGACTCGGCCGCCGGATCGCCCGGGTCCTGGGAGCAGACCCCGACCGGGCGTGGATCGACTACGTGGGGCTCAACCACCTGGGCTGGGTACGCGGCCTGCGCGTCGAGGGCCGCGACGAACTCCCCCGCCTGCTCGGCGATCCGGCGCTGCTCGGCTCCTTCGAGGAGGGCAGGCTCTTCGGCGCGGACTGGCTGCGCTCGCTGGGCGCGATCCCCAACGAGTACCTGCACTACTACTACTTCAACCGTGAGGCCGTCCGCGCCTACCAGGAGGCCGAACAGACCCGAGGCGCCTTCCTCCGCGACCAGCAGGAGGGGTTCTACGCCCGGATGAAGGATGTCGCCGCCCCGGCACTCGCCACCTGGGACCGCACCCGCGCCGAACGCGAGGCGACGTACATGGCGGAGAACCGCGACGTGGCGGGGGCCGGGGAGCGCGAGGAGAGCGATCTGGAGTCAGGGGGTTACGAGCAGGTGGCGCTCGCCCTGATGCGGGCCGTCGCCCGCAACGAACGCACCTCCCTCATCCTGAACGTCCGCAACCGGGGCACCCTCTCGGTGCTCGACATGGACGCCGTCATCGAGGTGCCGTGCCTGGTCGATGCCAACGGGGCCCATCCCGTCGCCGTCGACCCGCTCCCGTACCACGCGGTCGGGCTGGTCACCGCGGTCAAGGCGGTGGAGCGCGCGGTGCTCGACGCGGCGGAGAGCGGCTCGCGGTCGGCGGCGGTACGGGCTTTCGCCCTGCATCCGCTGGTCGACTCCGTCTCCGTGGCCCGCCGGCTGGTCGACGGCTACACACGGGTCCATCCGGGGCTCGCCTACCTCGACCGGCCGTGAGGCGGTCAGCCGCTCCCGGCCGCTCCCGCGGCCGCGCGGGCCGTCAGGGGGTGGACACCGCCCTGGGCCGCCGGCCGGCCGGGGCCCATGAGGGCGCCACACCGGTGACCTGACACACCATGAGGAAGAGCGGAATGGGCGGTGTGTAGGGCGTACGGCTGTCCGGTGCGTGGATCAGCTTGGGACGCCCGGCGGGGACGTACCCACCGGTGGCGTAGGAGACCTGCTCCGGCCAGTCCAGGTCGAGGTCCGAGCCCGAGGGCACGATCCACCACCACCGGTCGGCGTCCGCGAACACGCAGCCGGCGCGCGGCAGATGCGACATCAGCCGGAAGCCGTAGCGGGCGGGGACGCCCACGGCGTCGCAGCCGAGACTGGCCGACAGTGCGGGCGGCAGGGGCAGTGGGACCCGGCCCCGGCCGACGGCCTCCTCGCCGGGACGGGTGCGGCGTGCGCCGAGCAACTGGGCCAGGGCGTGCCTCAGCATGCCTGCTCCCTGCGGAACGGCAGTTCGGCCCAGACGATGCGTCCCGACGCGTCTCCCGCGTCGTGGGATCCCCATGAGGAGCTCATGGAGTCGACGAGCAGAAGCCCGCGCCCGTGTTCGTCATCGGCCGTGCGGGACAGCCGGGGGCCGCCCGGCTGGTGCCCCTGGTCCTGCACGGAGACACGCAGGTGCCCGCCGTCGCACCGGAGTTCGCAGAGCACCCGCGCGCTGGCGGTGTGCACCACCGCGTTGGTGACGAGCTCGGAGACGATCAGCACCGCCGCGTCGTGCGTGTCCCCGCCCAGCCGCCACTGGGCCAGCCGTGCTCGCGTCAGCTGCCGGGCGCCGGCCACCGACTCGGGCTGCGCCGGCAGTGCGAAGCAGTAACGGAGCGCCTCCGTCCCGGGGCTGAGATCCGCGAGCCGGGAGATGAGCGCACTGCCAGGTGCCACGACCGATTCCTCACAGTGGGGGCTGTGTCACGCTTCGCACCGGGTGGAAAAGGGGCGGGTACGAGCACGTGAACTGGTTCACGCACCAACTCTCTCTCTGACAAGAACACTTGGCAAGAGGCACTCTGAAAAATTCAGAGTGGCAGTGTCCTCCGGGCGACGCGCATGGCACACTGCTCGCAACAGCGCATCGGGAGGTCTGAAGTGAGCGAACCGCGGTCCGCCCCGACCGTGGGTCAGGTCGTCCTCGGCAAGCGTCTGCAGGATCTGCGGGAGCGTGTCGGCATGGGCCGCGACCAGGCCGCCAAGGTGCTCCGTGTCGCCCCCGGGACGATACGCAGGATGGAGACCGCCGAGGTCGGGCTGAAGATCCCCTACGTCCAGCTCCTCCTGAAGGCCTACGGCATCGCCGACGACGAGGCCGAGGCCTTCGTCGAACTCGCCGAGGAGGCGAACAAGCCGGGCTGGTGGCAGCGCTTCCACGACGTGCTGCCCGACTGGTTCAGCATGTACGTCAGCCTGGAGGGCGCCGCGAGCCTCCTGCGCATGTACGAGCCGCACTTCGTCCCCGGCCTGCTGCAGACCGAGGACTACGCGCGCTCCGTGCTGCGCACCGGGGCCGTCGGCCAGACCAGGCCCGAGGACATCGAGCGCCACGTCGCGCTCCGCATGGAACGGCAGTCGCTCCTGACCAGGGCGGACGCGCCGAAGCTGTGGGTGGTCATGGACGAGACCGTCCTGCGCCGTCCCGTCGGCAGCCCGGACGTCATGCGGGCCCAGATCGACCGCCTTCTCGAGGCGACCACCCTGCCCCACGTGACCCTGCAGATGGCTGAGTTCTCGACCGGCCACCACCCGGGCACGTACGGGCCGTTCGTCCTCTTCCGCTTCGCGGTCCCGGAACTGCCCGACATGGTCTACAGCGAGTACCTGACCGGTGCCGTCTACTTCGACGCGCGCCCCGAGGTGGCCTCCTACCTCGAGGTCATGGACCGCATGGCGGCTCAGGCCGCAACTGCACAACGCACGAAGGAAATCCTCCGGGACTTCCGCAAGGAGCTGTGATGAACCACATATACAACGGCATGCCGGCCGCCGACCTCGGCACCGAAGGCTGGTACAAGCCGTGGAGCGGTGGTAACGGGGGAAACTGCATCGAGGCCATGAAGCTGGCCGACGGGAGGGTGGCGGTCCGTCAGTCGGCGGATCCCGACGGGCCCGCCCTCATCTACACCCACGGCGAGATCGCCGCCTTCATCCAGGGCGCCAAGGCCGGCCAGGCCGATTTCCTTCTCACCTGACAGCCGGTCACCCAGCGCCGCCACCCACACTGTTCGCCGAATCCGCCGACCAACGGAGCGCGTCATGACCGGGCAGGAATACCACGCCGTCGAGATCGACACGAGCAAGCCGCACCCCGCGCGGATGTACGACTGGTTCCTCGGCGGCAAGGACAACTACCCGGTCGACGAACAGATGGCCCGGCAACTGCTGGCCCTGGACTCCCGCGGCCGCGACATGGCCCGGGTCAACCGCGCCTTCATGCACCGGGCCACCCGCTGGCTCGCCGAGAACGGCGTACGGCAGTTCCTCGACATCGGCTCGGGCATCCCCACCGAGCCCAACCTCCACCAGATAGCCCAGCAGGCCGCCCCGGACGCCCGGGTCGTCTACTGCGACAACGACCCCATCGTGCTCGCGCACGCCGCCGCCCTGCTGCGCTCCGCCCCCGAGGGGGCCACCGAGTACATCCAGGCCGACGCCCGGCATCCCGAGACCATCCTCGAAGCGGCCGGCAAGGTCCTCGACCTCACGAGGCCCGTCGCCCTGTCCCTCCTCGCCCTGCTGCACTTCCTGGACGACGAGGACGGAGCGGCCGAGCTCGTGGACCGGCTGGTGGAGCAGCTGCCTTCCGGCAGCTACCTGGTCCTCTCGCACACCACGGGCGACTTCGACCCCGAGGGCGCGGCCCAGGCCCGCGCCATGTACAGGGCGCGCGGGATGACCCTGCGGCCCCGCTCGCGCGCCGAGCTGACCGCCTTCTTCCACGGGCTGGAGCTCGTCGAACCGGGCGTCTCGCTCTCCGCGGACTGGCGGCCGGAGCTCGGCGAGGTCATCGACGTCCCGGGCGACGAGCCGATCCCCGGATACGCAGGCGTGGCGCGCAAGCCCTGACCGCCACGAGCCGACGGGGGAGCGGCCGGCCGTCGAGAGACGCGGGCCGCGGGTCACAATGGACCCATGTCACGACGTACCTCACGCCCGCGCCGGCCCGCCCCCGTCGTGGAGGCATCCCCGCGGATCACTCCGGCTTCGCCCTGCCCGTGCGGGCTCCCGGGCACCTACGGGGACTGCTGCGGCCGGCTGCACGCGTCCGCCGCCGCGGCCCCGACGTGCGAGGCGCTGATGCGTTCGCGGTACTCCGCCTTCGTCGTCCGGGACGCCGCCTACCTGCTGCGCACCTGGCACCCCGGGACCCGGCCGCCGTCCGTCGACTTCGACCCCGCGCTGCGCTGGGTGCGCCTGGAGATCCTGGAGACGACGGAGGGCAGCGCCTTCCACACCACCGGCACGGTCACCTTCCGCGCGCACTACACCGACGACGGCCGCCCCGACTCACTGCACGAACAGAGCCGCTTCGTCCGCCACGACGGCGCCTGGGTCTACGCGTCGGCGGTCTTCGTCGACTGAAACAGCGGTGCCGCCGGCGGTCGCCCTCCCCGTACGACCCGCGCATGCGGACGGCCCCCAAGTGGGAGGCACCGGCCCGCCCCGGTCCTGGGAGCCGTGAGGAGCCTCAGGCGGCGACCCGCTCCCGTGGCGCCGGTGCCAGCTCGTGAGTCAGGTCCTCCGCGAGGAGCCGTTTGGCGATGACGTCGACGGCGGCCCGCAGCTGCCGGTCGTCGGGCCGGGCGCCGTCCTTCGCCAGCCGTTCGTTGAGCCACTGGCTCCACGCGGAGGAGATCGTCGCCGCCTCCCGCCGCCCCGCCGCCGTATGGGTGAAGAGACGGGCGTCGCCGGTCAGATAACCCTCCTCGATCATCCGGTCGAAGACCGGTACCAGTACTTCCGGAGGGATCCGGTGACGCGCGGCGATGAGCCCCAGTCCGGCGTGCCCGACCATCCGGGTGAACAGGTCGACCTGCATCACCGCCCAGGCCCCCGCCATGTCGAGGCGCGTATCGGACTCGGCGACGATCCGCCGGGCCGTACCGGCATCCGCGTCGTGGAGGATTCTGGCCAGGCGGGACTCGAGCAGCTTCGCCGAGTCGCCTGCGCCGGGCTGGGCGAAGCCCTCACCCATGTCGGTCGAGCCGGCCCGGGCGCTGTCGCGGAGCTTCACCTGCTTGAGGAAGAGGGAGACGACGAACCCGAGCAGGGCCACCGGAACCGTCCAGAGGAAGACCGTGTGCAGCGTGTCCGCGTAGGCCTGTGCCAGGGGAGCGGTCTGTGCGGCGGGCAGGGCGTGCACGGCCTGCGGACTCTCCGCGGCCCGCGCGAGCGTCGCGGGATCACCGCCCGCCCGCGCGGCCTGCTCGACACCCTGCGTGAGGTTCGGCCTGAGCGCGTTGGCGTAGATCGTGCCGAACACGGCCGTACCGAAAGAACTGCCGAGGGTACGGAAGAACGTCACCCCGGACGTGGCGGTGCCCAGGTCCGCGTAGTCGACCGTGTTCTGCACGGCGATCGTCAGCACCTGCATCGACAGGCCGATGCCGACCCCCAGCACCAGCATGTACAGCGACTCCAGCCAGACCCCGCTGCCCGGACCCATCCGCGACAGGAGGTAGAGCCCGGCCGCCATCACGAGCGAACCGACGACGGGGAAGATCCGGTAGTGGCCGGTCCTGCTCACCACGTTGCCGCTGAAGATGGAGGCGGCCAGCAGCCCCAGCACCAGGGGCAGGGTCCGTACGCCCGACAGCGTGGCCGAGTCCCCGTCCACGTACTGCAGATACGTCGGCAGGTAGATCATCGCGCCGAGCATGGCGAAGCCGACGATGAAGCTGAGGATGGAGCAGACCGCGAAGACCGGGTTGCGGAAGAGCCGCATCGGCAGCATCGGTTCCTTCGCCCGCAGCTCGACGAGGCAGAAGAGAGCCAGGGCGACGAGGCCACCGACGAAGAGGCCGATGATGACCGGCGAGCCCCAGGCGTACTCGTTGCCGCCCCAGCTCGTCCCGAGGATCAGTGCGCTGGCGCCGACGGCGACCAGGGCGATGCCCAGGTAGTCGATGACCGGCCGGCCCGCCGCCCGTACGGCGGGGATCGTCCGGGCCGCGGCGATGACGACGACGACCGCGATGGGCACATTGACGTAGAACGCCCAGCGCCAGGTCAGGTGGTCGGTGAACAGCCCGCCCAGCAGCGGCCCGACGACCGTGGCGACACCGAAGACCGCGCCGATCGCCCCCTGGTACTTGCCGCGGTCGCGCAGCGGGATGACATCGGCGATCAGCGCCATGGACGTCACCATGAGGCCGCCCGCGCCGATGCCCTGCACGCCCCGCCAGATGATCAGCAGCAGCATGTTCGAGGCGAGGCCACAGAGGAACGAGCCGGTGATGAAGATGATCGCCGAGATCTGGAAGATCAGCTTCCGGCCGAACAGGTCGCCGAACTTCCCGACCAGGACCGTCGCCACGGTCTCCGCCAGCAGATAGGCGGTGACGACCCACGACATGTGTTCCGCGCCGCCGAGGTCCGAGACGATGGTGGGCAGCGCCGTTCCCACGATCGTCTGGTCCAGGGCCGCCAGCAGGATTCCCAGCACGATCGTCCCGAAGACGATGTTGCGGCGGCGGGGGTCGAGCACGGGGGGCGCGGTGGCACTCTGCTGGGCGGGGGCGGTCTCGCTGGCAGTGGTCACCCTCGCACCCTCGCACCGGCCCCGCTACGGCGCATGCGGGGCAAGTCCGGACGGGTCAGGCCAGCAGATCCCGTACCGATGCGGTCATCCGGGCCACGAACGCCTCGCGGAGCTCTTGCGGAACCCGGTCCAGCGACAGGTACGGATTGAGGTCCTCCAGCTCGACGAGCAGCAGCTCGCCGTCCGGTGCCCGGCAGGCGTCGACCCGCTGGATGCCGTGCGCGAGCGTGTTCCACTCGACGAAGCCGCGTGCGAACTCCAGGTCCGCGGGGCTCGGTCCGTACGGTTCGAGTACCCAGCGCCTGTCCGGGTGCGGTGCGTGGAGGGCGTACTGGAAGTCGTTGTCGACGAAGTAGAACGACACCTCGTAGCGGAAGTCGATCCGGGGCTGGACGAGCAGGGTGCCGTCGGCACCCTCGGGCAGCTCGGGCTCCTCCGTGAAGCGCAGCCCCACCGAGTCCGCGCCGAGCTTGGGCTTGACCACGTACCCGGCCGACCGCGGGAGCCGTCCGAGGTCAGCAGCGCGGTCCACGGTCGGGATCACCGGGAAACCGGCCCGGCTCAGATCGACCAGATACTGCTTGCCCGCCATGTCCCCGCGCCCGTCGAGCGTGTTGTAGACCCGGGCGCCCGCTTCTCGTGCCCGGGTGCGAAAGGCGTCGTACGCCTCCTGGTAGTGCAGGACCGGGCCGCTGTTGCGTACGACGACCGCGTCGAATCCGCCCAGCAGCGCCGCCGCGTCACGGGGGTGACAGAGCGCGATGTCGAAGGCCTCGCGCAACCGGGACGTCAGGAAGATGTCCTCGTCGCAGTAGCGCCTGCCGCGCGCCTCGTAGGCGAGATCGGTGACGAAGAGGACGGAGGGGCGGGGTGCGCCGGATGGGGCGTGCACGAATACTCCCAAGGGGTTCGGTATCGGGGTCCCGGTCAATAGCCTTGCTGGTGCCGCTCGTTCACGGTCATGACGCCAACCTTGATCTCTGCCCACAGGAGTCGCACGTGTCCCAGGCATCGTCACCGCCCGACATTCTCTCGCCCGCCTTCGCCGCCGACCCCTACGGGGTCTACCGGACGTTGCGCGAGAGCGCCCCGCTGTTCTTCCACGAAGCCACCGGAAGTTACCTCGTCTCCCGGTACGAGGACGTGGAGCGCGTCTTCAAGGACAGGGCGCAGGAGTTCACCACCGAGAACTACGACTGGCAACTGGAGCCCGTCCACGGCAGGACGATCCTCCAGCTCAGCGGCAGGGAACACGCCGTACGGCGGGCCCTGGTCGCCCCGGCCTTCCGAGGCGCGGACCTCCAGGAGAAGTTCCTGCCCGTCATCGAGCGCAACGCCCGCGAGCTCATCGACGCCTTCCGCCTCAAGGGCGAGGCCGACCTCGTCGAGGCGTTCGCCACCCGCTTCCCCGTCCTGGTCATCGCCGACATGCTCGGACTCGACCGGGAGGACCACCAGCGCTTCCACGACTGGTACACCCACGTCATCGCCTTCCTCGGCAACCTGGCGGGTGACCCGGCGGTCACGGCGGCGGGCGAACGCACCCGTCAGGAGTTCGCCGAGTACATGATCCCGGTCATCCAGCGGCGCAGGGAGGAGCCGGGGGACGACCTGCTCTCCGCACTCTGTGCCGCCGAGGTCGACGGCGTACGGATGAGCGACGAGGACATCAAGGCCTTCTGTAGCCTGCTGCTCGCGGCCGGCGGGGAGACGACCGACAAGGCCATCGCCTCGCTCTTCGCCAATCTGCTGGCCCACCCCGAGCAGCTCGCCGCCGTTCGGCGGGACCGGTCCCTGATCGACCGGGCCTTCGCCGAGACGCTGCGCTACACCCCACCGGTCCACATGATCATGCGGCAGACGGCGGGCGAGGTACAGCTCTCCGGTGGCATCGTCCCGGCCGGTGCCACCGTCACCTGCCTGATCGGCTCCGCCAACCGGGACGAGGCCCGCTACACCGACCCGGACCGCTTCGACCTGTTCCGCGACGACCTGACCGGAACCACGGCGTTCTCCGCGGCCGCCGACCACCTGGCGTTCGCGCTCGGGCGGCACTTCTGCGTGGGCGCGCTCCTGGCCAGGGCCGAGGTGGAGACGGGCGTCAACCAGCTGCTCGACGCGATGCCGGACCTTCGGCTCGCCGACGGCTTCGGCCCGGTCGAGGAGGGCGTCTTCACCCGGGGCCCGGCATCGCTCCCCGTGCGGTTCACCCCGGCCGCCGTCTGAGCGGGGGCCGGTGGGCGGGCCGCCGCACCGGCTCCTTGAGGCCTCAGCGGATGTGCCGTCCCGATATGGCCCGGGCGATGACGAGGCGCTGGATCTCGCTGGTGCCCTCGAAGATCGTGTAGATCTTGGCGTCGCGGTACATCCGCTCCACCGGGTGCTCCCTGCTGTACCCGGCGCCGCCGAGGATCTGGACGGCCTTCTCGGTCGCCGCCACGGCGAGTTCACCCGCGCGCAGCTTGGACATGGATCCCTGGCCCGCGTCGAAGGTCCGGTCGTTGCGGGCCATCCAGGCGGCCTGCCAGATCAGCAGACGCACCGCCTCGATCTCGGTGCGGATGTCGGCGAGCGCGAACGCGATCGACTGGTTCTCGATCACGGGCCGGCCGAAGGCCTCGCGCCGACCGGCGTACTCCAGTGCGTACTCGTACGCGGCCCGGGCGATGCCCAGCGCCTGGGCGCCCACGGTCGGGCGGCTGACCTCGAAGGTCGCCATGGCCGCCTGGCCCTTGGCGTTGCCGCCCTCGCGGGCGCGGGCGAGCCGGGCGTCCAGCTTCTCCTTGCCGCCCAGCAGACAGTGTCCGGGGACCCGTACGTCGTCGAGGAAGACGTCCGCCGTGTGCGAGGCCCGCAGGCCCAGCTTCTTGACGGTGCGGCCCGCGGCCAGTCCGCGCGTGCCGGGCGGCACGATGAACGCGGCCTGCCCGCGCACGCCGAGCGCGGGGTCGGCCGAGGCGACGACCACGTGGATCCCGGCGATCCCGCCGTTGGTGATCCAGGCCTTCTGGCCGGAGAGCACCCATTCGTCCTTGGCCTCGTCGTAACGGGCCCTGGTCGTCATGGCGGAGACGTCGGAGCCGGCCTGCGGTTCGGAGACGCAGAAGGCCGCGACCTTGGGGTCGTCCGCGTCGCCGTAACACTGCGGGACCCACTCGGCGAGCTGGTCGGGGGTGCCGGAGGCGAAGATGCCGGCGACCGCGAGCGAGGTGCCGAAGAGCGCCATGCCGATCCCCGCGTCGCCCCAGAAGAGCTCCTCGTTGGCGATCTGGAGGGAGAGCCCGCTGGGGTCGCCGTACATGTCGGCCAGCGACTCGAACCCGTAGAGGCCGATGCGGGCCGCCTCCTGGATGACGGGCCATGGAGTCTCCTCCCGGGCGTCCCATTCGGCCGCCGCCGGGCGGACGACCTGGGCGGCGAAGCCGTGCACCCAGTCGCGCAGATCCTGCTGCTCCTCGGTGAGGGCGAGGGAGAAGTAGCTCACGGGCTCAGGCCTTCGGGATGTCGAAGTAGCGGGTGAGTCCCGAGGCGAGGCCGACGTCACCGGCCACCTTCAGCTTGCGCATCATGAACATCGTCACCGGGTTGCCGTTGCCGGACACGAGCTTGAGGAACTCCGCGTCACCCATCACCAGGGTCGTGCGGGGCTCGGCCTCCGAGCGGCCCTCGGTCACCGTGCAGGTCCCGTCGGCTATGGAGGTCTCGTAGACCCGGTCGCTCTCACCCGTGATCCTCCAGCGGATCAGGGCCTTGAGAGGACCCGCCGCCTCGGGACGGAACTGCTGCCGCATCCGGCCGAAGACCTCGCTGAGGACCCGGGCGCGCAGGTCTCCGTGCATGACCTCGCCGAGCTGCCTGGCGGTCAGGCCCTTGACGATCCGCGCGAACTCCTGCGGGGAGACCGCGGCGAAGTCGAGCCCGGACAGTTCGTCGGTGAGGTTGCCGGAGGTGTCGTCGGGCACGGCAGAACTCCTTACTTCGAAGTAAGCTTACTTCTGAGTAAGGTAAGGGTGCCGTCCTGTCCGCGCAAGCCTCACCAAGGTCCGCCCGGACGCACCGCCAGACGGGGGTGATGGGCGGCCAGCACCTTGTTGGCCCGGGCGAGCTCGGACAGGGCCTGCTCGCGGTCGGCCTGGTCCTCGACGCAGAGCCGCGGGCCGCGGAACCTGCGCACCTCGCGGGCGGCGCAGTCGGCGTCGAACTCCGCCTCCAGGATGTGCGGCGGGATGCAGGACCCGATCAGCGCGGCGACCCGGTCCGGGATCGGCACGGGGACGAGGAGGTGCGAGGCGGTCATGGGGGGTTCCCTCTCGGATGGTTGGCCAGGAGGTGATGCTCCGCGATGGCCGGTGGGCCACCGCTCCTCCATGTGTACGGGACGCAGTTCCGGGTTTTTCGGCGAGAACGTCTCCGTGTCGCAACCGTTTGGGACTGACCGTCTATTTCGCGTTACTCGTCGGTAAGTTGATAACGGGGCCGAGCTGTGATGCGGCGTCAGCCAAGTGTGTGCGTGGTCCGGGCGCGCAGCCGCAGGGCGCGCAGGACGGCTTCGGTGGCGAACCGGGTCTCCGGGTCGGTCAGTTGCCCGCCGAAAATGGATTCCAGGCCTCGCATGCGGTAGCGGACCGTCTGGGGGTGGACGTCCAGCAGTTCGCCCATCTGGGCGGCGGTTCCCCGGGTGTCGAGCCAGATGCGCAGGGTCTCGAGCAGCCTCTCCCTGCGGGTGGCGCTGATACCGGAGACCGGCGCGAGTTCACGTTCGGCGAGCTGGTCGAGGAGGGCCGGGTCGCTGAGGAGCCACAGGGTGACGAGGTGGTCCTCGCAGCGGACGACGGGCAGGTCCTCGATGACGCCCGAGTCGATGAGCTCGACCACGCGGCGAGCCCAGCGGACCGAGTCGGAGGCGTCGGCGGTCGGCACGGTCAGCCCGATCACGGCCCGCGTGCCGGTCAGGACGCGGTCGAGCATCTCGCGCCGCGCCTCGTCCATGGGGCCCGGGATCAGGAGGTGCGGCTGCGGGTCGCCGAGGTCGACCAGGGCGTCGCGAGGGAGGTCGGCGGGGTCCACGCCTACGGGAGTGCGTACGGCGACCAGCGTGACGGTCTCCGGGAGCGTCCAGCCGGTCTGCTCGCACAGCTCCGTTATGGCGGTACGGGGCACGGGCCTGCCCGCCAGGATCAGGTGGAGCAGCCGGCGGCGCATGGACTCGCTCTGCTGGTCGGACTGTGCCTGCACCTCGAGGTAGCCCTCGCGCGACAGGGACTCCAGCT
Organism: Streptomyces sp. B1I3; assembly: GCF_030816615.1. NCBI lineage: Bacteria > Bacillati > Actinomycetota > Actinomycetes > Kitasatosporales > Streptomycetaceae > Streptomyces > Streptomyces sp. B1I3. The sequence continues at coordinate 1,293,795 of NZ_JAUSYD010000001.1, read as the reverse complement.
CGTCGACGTAGGCGAACAGGGCGTCGGCGAAGCTGAGCATCAGGGTCGGCGAGAAGTGGTAGCTCCGGCCCACCTTCTTCGCGCGCCGCAGCGCGATCCGCGCGCCCAGCCGGTAGGCGCCCTGGAGGGCGTCCATGGTGCGCCCCTCGTACGCCTCGAACCGCCCGAATCTTCGGCACATGTCGTCGCGTAACACGGTGGGGGTCGACGGCTCGGCCACCAGGTCGACGAACGAGGAAAGGCTCTGCTCGACGCCGAGCCGAATGGACTGGCCGTTGGGGCCGTTCAGCAGACGCGCGTACTCGGGATAAGCGCGCGTCACTTCCATACCTATCTCTTTGATCAGGCTCGGCAGTTCCGGCCGCATGATGGCGGCGAATTCCTGGGGGAGGGGCCCCAGTGGGTCGCCGGTGTCCAGCGGCTGTATGAGTCTCGGCATGACCGTCCCCTTGCTCTCCGGTGCCCGGTGTTGGTGAGGCAGTTGGGGGAAAGCGCTCCCACGGACCGACAGGTGTATACCAACATCGGCGCCGAAGATAGACCAAGTCGGGCGGAGTGCCCACCGGTCGGACGAGATCGAAGTGCAAGGGGCACACATCTTGCCCTCATTATGGGGCTTCTGTGCAGGTGGGGCGCGAATGCTCACTTCCGGACAATCTTTTCGGCCGCGCGCCCGGCCCTGGGCCTGGTGGTAACCCTCGGTAACGGTCACATGTGCGTCACCGGGTTCCGAGGCGGTCGCGCAGCCCTGTTGGCACATTCGGTCATCACGATCACGGGAAGGCCCCGCAGGGGCCTCCCCGTCCCGCGTTCATGCGCACCCCTTGATAAAACGACCCGCGCCGCTGCTCATATCCGGATCAAAAATCCCGGACCGAAAAGATCTTCTGGCGACGGGATTGTGTCGCTGTGTTTCCCGCGAGTAACATCACGGCTCGTCGAATTGGGACAGGAAATCCTCCCGAATTATGTGCTCGGAGATCCCGTGTTCGGCACCACTCACGATGCACCGCATACATCGAGCCGTCAGCGCATGCCATCCATCGCGCCGAGACGTGACGATGAGCCATTCAATTCCGTGCTTCGACGTCGCCTTTCCGGGCGTCAGTCAAGAGGGGACGACATGAGATCCGTTTCGAACAGGACACGTGTGGGGACGCTGGCGGCCGTCACCGCTCTCGGCGCGTTGTTCTCGACCGGTACGGCGACGGCGGCCACCCAGCTGAACGGTCACTGGGCACCACTCGACCGCTGTCCGGTGGACGCTCCCGCCATGCTCGCGGCGGACGGCGTCGACACCGTCGCGACGTGCATCTCCTCGGGTTCCACCAGCGGCTCCATCAAGCTGGGGAACACGGTCGTGACGACCGGCGACACAGATCTCCAACTCGGCGTGCTCCAGCGCAGCGACGGCACGACGAGCCTGGTCGCCCCAGCGGAAGGAGCGCTGGTCGCCGATTCCGCGGAGGTCCCCGGCGGTCTGCTCGGCCTGATGTGCCCGAGCGGCGTGCCGGTCGTCTCCGCCATCTGCAGGCAGATCACCAGCGTCGAACTCAACCGGATCACGGCGACCATCGAGCCGGCCGGCGCTCCCCGTGACTTCAACATGGCGGCGGCCTTCACCACCGACGTACCGATCCTCACCCTGCCGGTCCGCGTCCACCTGAAGAACCCGCTCCTCGGCGACAAGTGCTACATCGGCACGACGTCCAAGCCCGTCCTGCTCCAGCCGAAGAACGCGACGGCGCCCGAACTCTCGCTCCAGCGGTTCGCGGGCAACGGGGATCCGGACGAGGAGAACGGCGTCATGGGCCGGTACACCTTCGAAGAGGCCGACCAGGCCGACACCGCGTTCGCGGTGCCGGGCGCCAGCGGCTGCGGAGCCGGACTCCTGGACTGGGCCGTGAACCTCAAGACGGGCCTGCCCTCCGCCGCGGGCAAGAACAGCCTGACCCTCGACGACACGTCGACCTACTTCGCCAGCCCGTACGCGCCGGCGGCCCACGCGCCGGACGAGGGCAAGGCCCTGTCGGGTTTCTGGCACTCCGCCGCCGAGTGACGACCGGCCCGGCGGCCGACATGAACTCCGCGTCCGGTGATCCGTTGTTCCCCCGGGGACGGCAGTGAACGACGTGGCTGCGGTACGGCATTTCACAGCACCGATTCGACATGCGGTTCGGTGCGGTGAATTGACGGCAATGAGCACGTGAGTTCCACGACGGATCAGCGCCACCTCCCATCGGCAAGGCGAAATCCGACCCTGACGAGCGGACCGCCTGATCCAGGTATCCGTACCGGTCCGGCGGTGTCGCACGTGGATATCGACCGGCCGGTCACATCCCCAACGGAAGAGGAGAAACACATGTTCAACAAGGCGCGCATTCTCACAGCGGCCGGTGCCGCCGCTGCCGCGGTCGCCCTGGCCGCGCCGTCCGCCGTCGCCGGCCCCACCGCCGCCTGGACCGTCACCCCGACCGGCAACTTCAGCGGCACCGCCGGCGTGACGACGCTGACGGACAACATCGGCAACGCGATCAAGTGCACGACCGCGTCCGCCTCCGGCAACGCGCCCACCTCACCCACCGCCGGGCCGCAGCTCGCCTCGATCACCGCGGCGGCTTTCAACGCCCCGTGCACCGGCCCGTTCAGCAGCACCTGGACGATCACCACCACCATGCCCTGGAAGCTGAACGGAACCTCGTACGCGGCGGGAGGAACCAACGGGACGGGAGTCACCACGGGCAACATCAGCACCATCGGTGCCACGGTCACCGGCACCAGCGTGCTGGGCGCCTGCACCTTCAAGGTGGCCGGATCGGTGAACGCGAAATACAACAACCCGTCCACCGGCGGAGCCAACGGCACGCTCGACGTGGCCCCCGCCGCGACCAGCCCGCTGCTGCTCACCATCAGCAGCAAGGTCGGCCCCGGCTGCGGCATCGTCGGGTCGACTGCGACGTTCAAGGGTGTCTACACGATCAAGCACACCTCCGGCGTCTCCCCGGTCATCAAGTACAGCTGACCCGGGGGCGGATCGACGGAACGGTCCTGGCGGACGGCCCGGTCGCCCTCGGGCGGCCGGGCCGTCCGTCCCCCGTCGTCACTCGTCGACTGACAGTTTTCCGCAGGGTGGTTGTCACCGATTGCCAACACTCACGGATCCAGGAGGCGGGCGGTGGGGCGGCACGCGTCGCTCGCTTCACAAGGGGTGGGGCCGCGCGTACCGTACCGCCGAGTAGACCGATCGGCGCATCCCGGGGAGCGGTCGGTCCTGTCTCTGCCCGACGCCGGGTCCCGAAGGTCGTGAACACATGGCCGCGTCCCGAAGGGTATGAACTCATGGCAGCCCGAGTGCGTCGGACGACGCGTCACTCATCGAGATTCGCCGCAGGCAGCATCCTGATCGCTGCCGCGACCTTCCTGCCCGGTGCCGAATCGGCGGCCGACGCACCAGGACTGGAGGTTCCGGTCGACTACACCTGCCGGTTCCCCTCCGGATCCCATGCGATGACGGCCGTGATCACGGGAAGCATTCCGGCCGACGGGACGGCGGGCCGGCCAGTGGAACCGCGGGACATCGCCCTCGCCCTGGAGCTGCCCGCACCTGCCGTGGCGGAGCTGGCCGGTCTCGGTGCCGGCTCGGTCTCCGCCCGGGCGGACCTCACGGTGGTGCACACGCTGGGCGACGAGACCGCCACGGCGAACTGGTCCGGCCTCTCCGCGTCCGCGCAGGGCATCACCGGCCAGGAGCAGGTGACACTCCATGCGGAGGGTTCCGTTCCCACGGCCACGTTCGGATCGGCGGGGACGGCCACCCTGTCGGCCTCGGACCTGACGCTCTTTCTGAGTCCTCTCCAGGAGGACGGGTCCCCGACGGAGCCGGCCGCGATCGAGGTCGAATGCGGGCTCACGGACGGATCCGACGGCACGCTGGCCACCGTCGTCGTCGCCGAGGCCGAGGGGGAGGGGGAGGGGGAGGGGGCTGAGGCCGAGCCGGAAAAGCCCGTGGAGAACGGCGGAACCGCAGAGCCGGAGGAGGCCGCCCCCGGGGCTCCACGGATCGAGGGGAGACTCCCCGCCGGCGCGAGGGAGAAGCTGGAGGCGGCGCGACAGGACGTGGAGGCACTCGCGGACGGCCCCGATCCGTGCCCGTTCCCCCCGATCCCGCTCCCCACCCCCGCCGACACCTACGTGGCCGGATACACCAACGTCGAGAAGATGGACGGGGCGGCCCTGCTGGGGCCCGCGCACCTGAACGTCACCCTGATGAAGGAATACATCCCGGACCCGTGCACCAGCACGTTCAAGGTGCTGAGCGAGGCGGAATTCGAGTACGGGGGACGCCGTCAGCTCCCCCCGGCCCAGGGCACCTTCCTCACCTACGGGTTCATGCCCACCACGGCGACGATGGAGCTGATCCAGGTCGGCGGGCCGGCGCAGATCGAGTCGGTCAGCGTGACCAGCGACCCGGCCATGCCGGAGTACACGACGGTCACGGCCGAGTTCGACCTGCGGATCCGTGACGTCGAGGTCAACGGAGTCCCCCTCGACGTAGGGGCCGGCTGCCACACGGTGAAACCGATCAAGCAGACCCTGCACGCGTTCGGCACCGGCAATCCACCCTCGGGATACACCGTCAACCGTGGCGGGTCCATGGACGGAGAGACCTACATACCGGCGTTCACGGGCTGCGGCGCCGACGAGGACGTGTCCTCCCTGCTCACCTCCTCGATCTCGGGCGGCGGGAACTACATAAAGATCACCCAGGCGCCGCTCTGCGTCCTCAACGACACCGCCAGTGTGGACTGCCCGGCGAAGAAGCCCACGCCTGAGCGCTGAGACGGCCGCACACCGGCCGGCGGGCCCATTCCTCACGGGAAGGGCGCCGCCGGCCATTTTCTTTCTTCCCGCGCCCCGGCACCCATGGTGCTGAACCTCTTCTCGCACGATGACAAACCCTGCCCTTCCGTCGGCGGGCCAAGTGGCCGTGATTGCTCACCCACGGACAATCGCCGTACCGCGCATGCTCACCGGTGAACAAATATCGGTAGCAGGTCGGGTGTCCTTCCGGAATTCTTTGTGTGCGGTATTGCGCAGCCAGGTTACTCACCCGTAGCGTCCCGGTTGAGCAGATCGGAAACGCGTCCTCATCTGCTCGTTCGACGTACGTGGAGTCCTGGTCGCGCCCCCTTGCCACCAGGGTTCACCGGGAGGCGCTCCGGTCCAGAACCCTCCAACCGGGGTGGAGCCCTCCCATTGCCGGGGCCCCGCGGCTCCGCCCTCCTGGGCTGCGGGACCCCGGTGCACACGGAGTGCTTGCGCAGATTCCGACAACGCCGCGGAACGGATTTGTCATTCGGTGACAAGTGATCCGCCCAAAGATCGAAGTCCGACGATTGCCGCTGTTCAACGGCTTGTCCTGGCGGTTTCGGCGGACATAGCGTGCGCCTCCCGGTGCGCGCGTGACGAGTTGCCCATGGATTCACCGGAGCCGGAGCGCCGACAGATGACGTCTTTCACCCTTTCGAAGGAGGGCCGATGGGAATCGAAGTAGTCGTCGAAGGCCTCACCAAGTCCTTCGGCAAGCAGAACATCTGGCAGGACGTGACCCTCACACTGCCGGCCGGTGAGGTGAGTGTCATGCTCGGTCCTTCCGGCACCGGAAAGACCGTGTTCCTGAAATCCATCATCGGACTCCTGAAGCCGGAAAAGGGACGCGTCCTCATCAACGGCGTCGACATGGTCAACAGCCCCGAGCGGGAGATCATGGAGACCCGCAAGCTTTTCGGGCTCATGTTCCAGGACGGTGCCCTCTTCGGCTCGATGTCCCTCTTCGACAACATCGCCTTCCCTCTGCGTGAACACACCCGCAAGAAGGAATCCGAGATCCGGCGCATCGTCATGGAACGCATCGACATCGTCGGTCTCCTCGGCGCCGAGGAGAAACTGCCCGGTGAGATATCCGGCGGTATGCGCAAGCGGGCCGGCCTCGCCCGCGCCCTCGTCCTGGACCCGCAGATCATCCTCTGCGACGAGCCGGACTCCGGACTCGACCCGGTCCGCACCGCCTATCTCTCGCAGCTGCTCATCGACCTCAACGCGCAGATCGACGCGACGATGCTCATCGTCACCCACAACCTCGACATCGCGGCCACCGTCCCCGACAACATGGGCATGCTGTTCTGCCGCAATCTCGTCACCTTCGGGCCACGCGAGGTACTGCTCACCAGCGACACCCCCGTCGTGGCTCAGTTCCTCTCGGGGCGCCGCGAAGGGCCCATCGGCATGTCGGAGGAGAAGGACGCGGCCACCCTGGCGGCCGAGCGGACGAGCGGCAACGGCTACGGCCTCACCCCCGGCCCCCGGACCGTCGTACCGCAGCTGGAGCCCTCACCCGGGCTGCCCGTCCGGCAGGGCGCACTGCGCCGCCGGGAGCGGGTCCTGTCCATGATGGGCCAGCTGCCGGAGGCCGCCCGGACGGCCATCATGCACAGCTACACGCCGACCCTGGGCGGTGGGCGCCTGTGACGGCCCCCCTGCCGGTGCGGCCGCCCGGGCCTCCCGCACCTCAGCCACCGCCCGCAGGGCGGGTGCCCGGGAGGAGACCGCCGTCACCGCTCCTGGCCCCGCTGCGGCAGACCGGTCAGCTGTTCGCCCTGGCCCTGGCCGTCGCCCGGGCCGTCTTCCGCCGGCCGTTCCAGGTACGGGAGTTCGTCGAGCAGTTCTGGTTCGTCGCCAGCGTCACCATCCTGCCCGCCGCCCTGGTCTCGATCCCGTTCGGTGCGGTCATCGCCCTGCAGGTCGGCTCCCTCACCGAGCAGCTCGGCGCCCAGTCCTTCACCGGCGGCGCCAGCGTCCTCGCCGTCATCCAGCAGGCCAGCCCGCTCATCGTGGCGCTGCTGATCGCCGGTGCGGCCGGCTCCGCCATCTGCGCCGACCTCGGCTCGCGGAAGATCCGCGAGGAGCTCGACGCGATGGAGGTCATGGGAGTCTCGCCCATCCAGCGTCTGGTCGTCCCGCGCGCGCTGGCCACCATGTTCGTCGCGGTCCTGCTCAACGGACTGGTCTCCGTCGTCGGCACGATGGGCGGTTACTTCTTCAACGTGATCATGCAGGACGGGACCCCCGGCGCCTACCTCGCCAGCTTCTCCGCCCTCGCCCAGCTGCCCGACCTGTACGTCGGCGAACTCAAGGCACTCGTCTTCGGCTTCATCGCCGGCATCGTCGCCGCCTACCGGGGGCTGAACCCCCGCGGCGGCCCGAAGGGCGTCGGCGACGCGGTCAACCAGTCCGTCGTCATCACCTTCATGCTGCTGTTCGCCGTCAACATGGTCCTCACGGCGATCTACCTGCAGATCGTCCCCCCGAAGGGGGGCTGAGCGATGTCGATGCTCGGCTGGCTGGACCGCTCCGGAGAACAGCTCACCTTCTACGTACGTGCGCTGATCTGGATTCCCAGGACCCTGCGCCGCTACCTGAAAGAGGTGCAACGGCTGCTCGCCGAAGTCGCCTTCGGCAGCGGCGGCCTCGGAGTCGTCGGCGGGACCATCGGCGTGATGATCGCGATGACGCTCGCCACCGGCTCGGTCGTCGGCCTCCAGGGATACGCCGCCCTCGACCAGATCGGCACCTCCGCCTTCACCGGCTTCATCTCCGCCTACTTCAACACCCGCGAGATCGCCCCGCTCGTCGCCGGGCTCGCCCTCTCCGCGACCGTCGGCGCCGGTTTCACCGCCCAGCTCGGCGCGATGCGGATCAACGAGGAGGTCGACGCGCTCGAAGCGATGGGCGTGCGGTCCATGCCCTACCTGGTCACCACCCGCATCATCGCCGGGGTCGTCGCGATCATCCCGCTGTACGCGATCGGGCTGCTCTCCTCCTACGTCGCCTCCCGGTACATCACCGTCCTGTTCAACGGGCAGTCCGCGGGCACCTACGACCACTACTTCAATCTCTTCCTCTCCCCGGACGACGTGCTGCTGTCGGTCCTCAAGGTGCTGATCTTCAGCGTGCTGGTGATCCTCGCCCACTGCTACTACGGCTTCCACGCCACCGGCGGCCCCGCCGGAGTGGGCGTGGCCGTGGGCCGGTCGGTGCGCAACGCCATCGTGCTCATCAGCGTCACCGACTTCTTCCTCTCACTCGCCATCTGGGGCGCGACGACCACGGTGAAGGTGGCGGGCTGATGCATTCCTCGATGGCGCAGACGGTGCGCCGCAGACTCGCCGGCGTGGCCTTCGTGCTCGTGCCCGCCGTGCTCGTGTGGGGTTCGGTCTCGGTGTACCGGAAGGACTTCACCGAGGACGCCACCGTGACGGTACGCACCGGGAGCGTCGGGAACGAGATGCACGACAACGCCGATGTGAAGCTGCGCGGTGTCGTGATCGGGCAGGTGCGTGACATCCGGACCGACGGTGAAGGGGCCCGCCTCACCCTCGCCATCGAACCGGACCGGCTGGGGCAGATCCCCGCCGACGTCACCGCGCAGATGCTGCCCACCACCCTCTTCGGGGAGCGCTTCGTCGCCCTCGTCCCGCCGGCCGTCCCCTCCGCACGGACGCTGCGGGCGGGTGCGGTGATCCCGCAGGACCGCTCCAGCAACGCGATCGAGCTGGAGGAGGTCCTCGACAACGTCCTGCCGATGCTGACCGCCGTCAAGCCGGAGAAGCTCGCCGCCACCCTGAGCGCCGTCTCCCAGGCGCTCGAGGGCCGCGGCGGCAAGCTCGGCGACACCCTGGTCACCCTCGACGCCCACCTCAAGAAGTTCAACCCCCAACTCCCCACGCTCAACGCGGACATCAAGGAACTCGTCAAGGTGAGCCATCTCTACGCGGACGCGGCCCCCGACGTCCTCGACGCGCTCACGGACTTCACCACCACCAGCGGAACGATCGCCGAGCAGCAGGCGGAGCTCGCCGACCTGTACGGGGCCACCACGGCGTCGGCCCAGGACGTCACCTCCTTCCTGCGCAAGAACAAGGACAACCTCATCCGCCTCTCCGCCTCGGGCCGGCCGACGCTGGAACTCCTCGCGGAGTACTCCGGCGCCTTCCCCTGCACCCTGCGCACCATGGCCGGATTCGTCCCCGCCATGGACAAGGCACTCGGCAAGGGCACCGACGAGCCCGGCCTCCACGTCACCGTCAAGGCCGTGGAATCGAAGGGCAAGTACGTCGCCGGCAAGGACACCCCGGTCTACGACGCGACCGGCGGGCCGCACTGCTACTCGGTGCCGTACATCGGCAGGGCGGCACCCACCGCCGGCGCCCGCACCGCCGGCGCCACGGACAGCGGCCCCGCCCAGGACGGGAAGGCACCGGACCGGTCCGCCGCCCCCGACGGGGGACTGGGCATGCCCAACTCCCCGCAGGAGAGCGAGCTCGTCAACGAACTCGTCGCCCCCTCACTGAAAGTGCGGCCGCAGACCCTGCCCGACTGGAGCAGCGTGCTCATCGGTCCGGCCTTCCGCGGTGCGGAGGTGAAGCTCAAGTGAAGCGCCGCTCCCTCGCGGGACCGCTCGCGAAATCCCTCGTCTTCGTCGTCGTGACGGCCCTGGCCACCACCGTCCTGGCCCTGTCCATCGCCGACACGGGCGTCGGTGACACCACCGAGTACAAGGCCAGGTTCACCGACGCCACCGGACTCGTCGTCGGCGACAGCGTCCGCATCGCAGGCGTCAAGGTCGGGCAGGTCGAGTCCATCGAGGTCGCCGACCGGCGGCTGGCCGAGGTCGGCTTCGCCGTGCGCAAGGGCCGCAGGCTGCCCGCCTCGGTGACCGCGTCGATCAAGTACCTCAACATGGTCGGCCAGCGCTACGTCGACCTCGACCAGGGCGCCGGGCCCGTCGGCGCGAGCTTCCGGCCCGGAGCGACCATCCCGCTCTCACGGACCACGCCCGCACTCGACCTCACCCAGCTGTTCAACGGCTTCAAGCCCCTCTTCGAAGGACTCTCCCCGCCGGACGTCAACCAGCTCGCCGGCTCGATCGTGCAGGTCCTCCAGGGCGAGGGCGGCACCGTGGACAGCATCCTGTCCCACGTCGGATCGCTGACCGGCACCGTCGCGGCCAAGGACGAGGTGATCGGTGAGGTGATCACGAACCTCAACACGGTCCTGAAGACCGTCAACGACCGGGAGGCCGGGTTCGACGACCTCGTCGACACCCTTCAGAAGCTCGTCACGGGCTTCTCCGGGGACCGCAAGCCGCTCGGCGAGGCCGTCACCGCGATGGGCGCGCTCACCACGGTCACCGCCGGCCTCCTCCAGGACGGGCGGGAGCCCCTCAAGGAGGACATCGCACAGCTCGGGCGCCTGAGCGAAGGACTCGACAGGAACGCGCCGAAGATCGAGAGCTTCCTGGAGAAGACCCCGGCCAAGATGGCGGCCATCACCCGCCTGGCCTCGTACGGATCGTGGCTCAACCTCTACCTCTGCGAAGCGAAGGTCAGCGGTGTGACGACCGACGACGGCAGCGCCCCGCCCACCGGCATCACGATCAGCCAACCGAGGTGCCAGGCATGAGGATCAAGCCCGTCCGGGAACGCAACCCCGTAGCCGTCGGCATCGCCGGACTCCTCGTCCTGGCCCTCGTCGGACTGGCCGCCTACCGGGCCGACGCGCTGCCCTTCATCGGCGGCGGCACCACCTACAGTGCCGACTTCACCGAATCCGCCGGACTGGACTCCGGTGACGAGGTACGGATCGCGGGAGTGAAGGTCGGCGAGGTCACCGGCGTCTCGCTCGACGGCGCCGAGGTGAAGGTCGACTTCACGGTGAAGGACGCCTGGATCGGCAACGCCTCCACCGTCGGCATCGCCATCAAGACCCTCCTGGGCGAGAAGTACCTCGCCGTCGACCCGCTCGGCGACGCACCCCAGGACCCGGGGTCCCGCATCGGCGCGAGCCGCACCACCTCCCCGTACGACGTCACCCAGGCGTTCAACGGACTCGGCGAGACCATCGAGGAGATCGACACCGCCCAGCTCGCCCAGAGCTTCCGGACCATCTCCGACACGTTCAAGGACTCGCCGCCCGACGTACGGAGCGCCGCGAAAGGGCTCTCCGCCCTGTCCAGGACGGTCTCCGAGCGGGACGCACAGCTGGCCACCCTCCTCAAGGGCAGCAAGCGGCTCACCAAGACCCTCGCCACCAGGAAGAGCAGCTTCGAGACCCTGCTGGAGGACGGCAACCTGCTCCTCGGCGAGATCCAGGCCCGCCGCGACTCCATCCACCTCCTGCTCACCGGGACACGGAACCTCGGCACCCAGCTCACCGGACTCGTCACGGACAACAACGCACAGCTGCGGCCCACCCTCGACGCGCTGGGCCGGGTCACCACCGTGCTCGTGAAGAACCGCAAGAGCCTCGACAAGGTGCTCTCGCTGGCCGGTTCCTACAACCGGCTCGTCGGCAACACCCTCGGCAACGGCCGCTGGTTCGACAACTACGTCTGCGGAGTCGTCCCCAAGAACTACCTGCCCGCCGGCACGCTCCCGGAGAACGACTGCATGCCGCCGAAGCAGGGGGGCCGCTGACATGAGACGCACACGCATCATCGGCATCGGGGCCGGGCTGGCCGTCGTGGCGGCAGCCGCGGCCTCCGGGGTGACGGCCATGGACCAGGAGGGCACGACGGCCGTCACCGCCTACTTCGACCGGGCCACCGGCGTGTACGCCGGGTCGGACCTGCGGATCCTCGGCGTCAAGGTGGGCACCGTCGAGTCCGTGGAACCGCGGGGCGAGGAGGTCAGGGTCAGCCTGCGGCTCGACGAGGGCGTCGAGGTCCCCGCGGACGCACACGCCGTCGTCGTCGCTCCCAGCCTCGTCGCCGACCGGTACGTCCAGCTCGCACCGGCCTACTCCGGCGGAGCGCGACTCGAGGACCACGCGGTCCTGCCCGCCGCGCACAACGCCACGCCCATCGAGGTCGACCAGCTCTACGAGTCGATCACGGAACTCTCCACGGCACTGGGCCCGGACGGCGCCAACACCGACGGAGCACTCTCGGAACTCCTGGACACCGGGGCGAAGAACCTCGACGGCAACGGGAAGGCCATCGGGGACTCCGTCGAGCAGTTCGGCAAGGCGACGAAGACGCTCGACAAGAGCAGCGGCAACCTCTTCGACACGCTGTCCTACCTGCAGACCTTCACCACCATGCTGAAGGACAACGACGGCGAGGTGCGGGCGGCCGAGCAGCAGCTCAATACCGTCACCGGGTTCCTCGCCGACGACAAGGAGAACCTCGGCGCGGCGCTGAAGGAGCTGGGCACCGCACTCGGCCAGGTGAAGGGCTTCATCCAGAAGAACCGTGGCGCCCTCAAGGAGAACGTGGACCTCCTGGTGCCACTGACCCAGACCCTGGTCGACCAGCGCGCCTCGCTCGCCGAATCCCTCGACACACTGCCCCTCACGGCAGGCAATGTACTCAACGCCTACAACCCGGCCAACCGGACCCTGGACGGACGCACCGACCTCAACGAGCTGTCCATGGGCGGCCCCCTCGTCGAGCCGGACACCTCATCCGGCGCCGACGGACTGGAAGGGCTGGCCCCGGTGGACGCCGACCGGCAGAAGTCGCTGCCCGTGCTGCCGCTGCCGGCCGTCGGCACCGTCTTCGGCACCCCGGCGGACAGCGGGACGGCGAGGAAGACCGGGACGGGCGAGAAGAAGGAGAAGAACGGATGAGCCGCGCCCTGCGCAGACCCGGAGCCCGCGCGGCCACGGGCACGGCCGCCCTCGTCGCGCTCGGGGTCGGCGTCGCGCTCGTCGTCACCACCGTCGACATGCCGTCCTTCACCGGCATCCAACAGGTGCCACTGCCCGGCGGAGCCGACCTCGGTGACCACCCGTACGAGATAACGGCCGAGTTCGGGGACGTCCTGAGCCTCGCCCCGCAGTCCTCCGTCAAGGTCAACGACGTGGCCGTGGGGCGGGTCACCAAGATCTCCCTCACCCCGGGCGGCTGGACCGCCAGGGTCACCATGCGCGTCAACGGGGACATCGAGATGCCCGCCAACGCCTACGCCCACCTCGAACAGTCCAGCCTCCTCGGCGAGAAGTTCGTCCAGCTCTCACCGCCCGCGGACGGCACGGCCAGGGGCTCGTTGTCCGACGGAGACCGGATCCCCCTGGTCCGCACCAACCGCAACCCCGAGGTCGAAGAGGTCTTCGGCGCCCTGTCCATGCTCCTCAACGGCGGCGGCGTGGCCCAGCTGAAGACCATCACCACCGAACTCAACAAGGCACTGGCCGGACAGGAACCGCAGGTCCGCTCCATGCTGAGCCGCGTCGACACGCTCGTCACCGACCTGGACGGCCACAAGGAGGACATCACCCAGGCCCTCGACGGCGTCAACCGGCTGGCCGCCACCCTCGCCACGCGCAAGCAGGACGTCGGCACGGTCCTCACCGGCCTCAGCCCCGGCCTCGAGGTCCTGGAGAAACAGCGCGGCTCCCTGCTCACCATGTTGCGCTCGCTCGACACGCTCTCCACCGTCGCCGTCGACACCGTCAACAGGAGCAAGGCCGACATGATCGCCGATCTCCGGGCCATAGCCCCCACCCTCACCGCACTCGCGGACTCCGGCAACGACCTCCCGGACTCCCTGCAGGTGCTGCTCACCTACCCGTTCACCGACGAGGTGCTCCGCGGTGTGAAGGGGGACTACCTCAACGTGTACCTCGACGTGACGTCCATGCCCGGCACGCAGATCATCCCCGCCCTCACCCCCGGCGATCCCACGCCCACCTACCCCGGTGCCCAGCAGAGGTCCGGGACCGCCCTGCCTCTGCCGCTCCCGTCGCTCACCACCCCGGACACACGGACGGACCCGCCTTCGGACGCACCGTCCGGCGGACCGGCCGACACGGAGGGCACCAGCCGATGATCACTCCCGCCGTCCGGATCAAGAACGTCGCCTTCCTCGTCATCGCGGTGCTCGTCCTCGGTTACCTCGGTGTGCGGTACGCCGACCTCGGCCACTACGTCGGCCTGCGCAGCTACTACACCGTGACAGTGCAACTCCCGCAGACGGGGGGGCTGTTCACGCACTCCGACGTCACGTACCGGGGGGTCTCCGTCGGGAGGGTCGGCCCGATCGAGCTCACCGACGACGGCGTCGAGGCCGAACTGCGCATCGAGAACGACGCGCCGCGCATCCCCGACAGCCTGCGGGCCGTCGTCGCCAACCTCTCCGCCGTCGGCGAACAGTACGTCGACCTGCGGCCCACCCGCTCCGACGGGCCCTTCCTGGAGAACGGGTCGGTCATCGACCAGGCGGACACCACCATCCCCGCCCCCGTCACCGACGTCCTCACCGGTGTCAACGACCTGACGGCCTCCGTCGACGCCGAGGCCCTGCGCACCGTCGTCGACGAGTTCGGGGCGGCGTTCGACGGGCGCGGCGACGACCTCCAGGTCCTGCTCGACACCGGCAGCGAGTTCGTCGAGGCCGCCGACGAGGCGCTGCCGACCACCACGAAGCTCATGGCGGACGGCGAGACGGTCCTGCGCACCCAGGCCGAGCAGGGCGAAGCGCTCAAGGGCTTCGCCTCGGGCGCCGAGGAACTCGCCGCCCGACTCAAGGGATCCGACACCGACCTGCGCAGACTGATCGCCGCCGCCCCGGGCGCCACGGAACAGGTCAGCGGACTGCTGCGCGATCTCGACCCGGCCTTCGGGGTCGTGGTCGCCAACCTCCTCACCACCTCCGAGGTCGCCGTCACCCGGCAACGCGGTCTGGAGGAACTGCTGGTGAAGGTGCCCGCGGTCGCGGCCGCCGGCGCGAGCATCATCGACGAGGACGGCAAAGCCCGGTTCGGGATGTCCGTCACCTTCTTCGAGCCGCTGCCCTGCACCTCGGGATACGGCTCCACCACCTACCGCCCGGGCACCGACCTCTCGCCCGCCCCCGCCGTCAACACCAAGGCCCGGTGCGCCTCGCCGCCCGGTACGGGCATCAACGTCCGCGGCAGTGCGAACGCCCCGAAGGGTGGCCCCGTTCCCGAACCCGCGACGCCGGGATCGACGCTCCTCGGCAGTCCGGGCACCACCACCGGCGACACCCCGGACACGGCCGACGGCATGGCCGGCCTGCTGGGCCTCGGAGGCGGCGCATGAACGCCCGTACGAAGGCGCTGAGCGGCTGGGCCGTCCTGATCACCGCCGCACTGGTCTGCGCGCTCGGCGGCTGGTCGTACGCGCAGGCCCGCGGCGACGGCACCCTGTCGTACGCCAAGGCCCGGGACGCCGCCCTCGCGGACGGCAGACGCCACCTGGCCCGGCTGAACACCATGGACGGAAAGGACGCCGGCAGTGTCACGGCGGGACTCACCGCCTGGCTCGGCTCCTCGACCGGAGCACTGCACGACCGGCTGGAGAGCACCCGGAAGCAGGACGAGGTCGCGCTCACCGGGTCGGGGGCCACGGCACGCGGCACGGTCACCGACGCGGCACTGACCGCACTCGACGAGCGGGCCGGCACGGCGGCACTCATCGCGACCGTCGACGTCGAGGTCACCGAACGCGGCGGCAGGGCGGGCACGGAGCGCAGACGCTTCGAGGCGACCCTCGCCCGCACCGGTGACGGCTGGAAGGTCAAGGCACTCGACGCGATCCCGGTCGGGGGCGGCGCATGAAAGAGACCCGGGGGACGACCATGGTGGACACCGGGACCGGCACCGGGGCGGAGGCCGTCACCACGGACCGGGCAACGGCCCAGGAGCCGGAAGCCACCGGTCTCGGGCACCGGCACCGGCTCACCGTCCTCGCGGCGCTGCTGGCCGTCGTCCTCCTGGCCGCGGGAGGCGTCCTCTTCTCCGAGGGGCAGCGGCTCCGCGACACCCCCGCCACCTCCAACCGCGCGCTGACCGACACCGAGGCGACCACCAGGGTCACCGGCGACGTCAGCAGCGCCCTGGCCAAGGTCTTCTCGTACAGCCCACAGGCCACCGCCGCCACCAAGGAGGCGGCGAAGCGCCTCCTCGCGGGCAGGGCGCTCCAGCAGTACGCCGCACTGTTCGGCCAGGTCGAGAAGCAGGCCGCCGACCAGAGGCTCACCCTCACCAGCCAGGTTTTACGCGCCGGAGTGACCCGGCTCGGCGGTGACAGCGCCCACCTTCTCGTCTTCCTCGACCAGGTGTACGAGCGCCAGGGAAAGCCCGCCACCACGGCGGCGGCCCAGCTGTCCGTGACCGCACGACTGCGTGACGGCCACTGGAAAATCGTCGAGATCACCTCCAGGTAGGGAGAGGCACCGATGGCACGGGAACGGACGACGAGGAACCCACTGGTGGTGGTGGCGATCGTGCTCACCGTCGTGGCGGCCGGCGCCGCGGGCTGGGGCGGCTGGTCCCGCTACGACGCCGCGCACGACGACTCGGCGGCCTACGCGCAGGCGCGCGACGACGCGCTGGCCGCGGGGGAGCAGGCCGTGCAGAACATGAACACGCTCGACCACGCACAGCTGGAGGAGGGGCTCGACAGCTGGGAGGACTCGACCACCGGCGACCTGCACTCCCAACTCGTCGACGGACGGGGCGCGTTCGTCAAGCAGATCGAGGCGGCGAAGACCGTCAGCACCGCCGAGGTCCTGTCGGGAGCGGTGACCGAGCTGGACGACCGGGCCGGGAAGGCCGGGGTGATGGTGGCCCTGCGGGTCACGGTGACCGCGCCGGCGGGCAAGCCCGCCGTGAAGGAGAGCCGGATGCTCGGGCAACTGACCCGCACCTCCGCGGGGTGGAAACTCAGCGCCCTCGGCCAGGCGCCCGTCGGCAACACCGCCGGCTGACCCGCCACCGCCACCGCCTCCGAGAGGACCACTGACATGCCGACGACCCGACACCTCGTGAACCGCCGCCGCCGGCTGGCCGTCGCCGCCGCGACGGCCGCCCCGCAGCGGGAGGCCGCCGCGCCCGGACCCGCACCCCGGAAGGGCGTGGTGACGGCCACGGACTCACCGGGGGCTCAGGCCGCCGAGGAACCCACGGCACCCACCGGCGCCGACGAGCCCTCCGAACCTCCGCGCAGGCGCCTGCCCCGCCTGCGCATCCGGCTGCCCGCCGTCCTCTGCGCCGCCACGGTGCTCCTCGGCGCCTTCTCCGCCTGGGCGTTCACCTCGGCCGCGACGCTGCGGGACGACCCCACCCGGCAGAACACCGCCCTCACCGACATCGGCCGGACCAGCGAGGTCAAGGGCCGGATCACCGAGGCGGTCGCGGCGGTGTTCTCCTACGACTACGCCTCGCCCGGGAAGTCGGACCTGGCCGCGCAGAAGTACCTGACGGGCAAGGCGGTCCAGCAGCACAAGGACATGCTGGCCGAGGTACGCGCGCAGGCGCCGAAGCAGAAACTCGTGCTCACCACGACCGTCACCGGGGCCGGGGTCGAACTGCTCGACGGTGACCGCGCCCGGCTGCTCGTCTTCGCCGACCAGAGCAACACCCGGACCGGCAAGCAGGAGGAGACGACGTACGCGGCGGCCATGTTCGCCGTGGACGTCGTCCACCGCGACGGCAACTGGCGGATCTCCGCCATCGACACGTTCACCAGGTGATCCGGGGAGGAGCACGCGTGAGGTTCGACGGAACGATGCGCCGGGGACTCACCGGCACGGCGACCGCCGTCGCCGCCATGGCGGCGCTCACCGCGTCCCAGGCACCCGGACTCGCCGGCGGCGCGGCCGCCGGGGAGAAGACCGCGGCGGCCGGTGACGTGGTCTGGACCGAGGTGCCCAACGACGACAGCTATCACACCGAACTGCCGCCCCTGCGGTCGCCGGAGCCGCCGACGCCGCTGCCGAGGACCGGCGGGAAGCCGGTCGGCCCGGCTGCGGCCCGGTCCTGGGCCGAGGCCGGCATCCCGGCGACCGTGCTGGCCGCCTACCGCACGGCGCAGAACTCCCTCCGCCGCACCGACCCCGGCTGCCGTCTGCCCTGGCAGTTGCTCGCGGCGATCGGCAAGGTCGAGTCCGGCCACGCCGGCGGGGGGCGGGTGGACGCCGGCGGCACCACGCTCACCCCGATCCTGGGCCCGGTCCTCGACGGGGCGGGGTTCGCCGACATCCCTGACACCGACGGCGGGGTGTACGACGGCGACACCCGGTACGACCGGGCTGTCGGCCCGATGCAGTTCATCCCCTCCACCTGGGCGCACTGGGGCAGGGACGCCAACGGCGACGGGCGCAAGGACCCCGGCAACATCGCCGACGCGGCCCTGGCCGCCGGCCACTACCTCTGCGCCGGAGCGCGCGACCTGTCGGTAGGCGGTGACCTGAACCGGGCGATCCTCAGCTACAACCGCTCGGACACCTACCTGCGTACGGTCCTGTCGTGGCTGGAGTTCTACCGCAGGGGCACCCACCCGGTCGCAGACGGCGAGGGCGTGGTCCCTGGCAGCCCCGGCGCGGGCAGCCGCACCGGGCCGAAGGCCCCGGTCGGTGGAGGGCCGGGCAGCCCGGGCGGCGACGGGAAGGGGGGCGGCGGAGGCATCGTCATCGGGCCCAGGCCCAGCGGTACACCGCGCCCTTCCACCTCCCCCACGCCCACCCCGTCGGAGTCCGGCAGCCCGGACCCGGACGGTTCGGCGACCCCCACGGACCCCCGTCCCGATCCCACCGGTACGGGCTCCCCGGACCCGACGACGACCCCCGACCCCACCACGACACCGGATCCGACGACGACTCCCGACCCCACGGCGACCCCCGACCCCACCACGACACCCGAACCGGACCCCAGCACCTCCGACCCGGGCTGCCCCACGGCCTCGGCGGACACCGATCCGGCCACCCCCGCGGACGAACCCTGCGCCACCCCGTCCGCCTGACGGCCCGGCCCGCGGTCAGCCGGTGCCGAGCACCTCGGACAGGTCGTACCGCACCACTTCCTCCAGTTGCGCGTAGGTGCAGCTGGCGGGGGTGCGGTCCGGCCGCCACCGCCGGAACTGGGTGGTGTGGCGGAACCGGTCGCCCTCCATGTGGTCGTAGGCCACCTCGCAGACACGCTCCGGCCGCAACGCCACCCAGGAGAGGTCCTTCTTGCCCGACCAGCGGCTCGGGGCGCCGGGCAGCCGTGCGCTCTCGTGCGCCGCCGCCTCGGCCCAGGACGCCCACGGATGTTCGGCCGGATCGATGCGCAACGGGTCGAGTTCCTCCAGGAGTTCGGCGCGCCGTCGCATGGAGAAGGCGGCGCACACGCCGACGTGCTGCAGCGCGCCTCCGGAGTCGTGGAGACCGAGGAGCAGCGAGCCGACCACCGGGCCGCTCTTGTGGAAGCGGTAACCCGCCACCACGCAGTCGGCCGTACGCTCGTGCTTGATCTTGTACATCGCGCGTACGTCCGGCCGGTACGGCAGACCTAGCGGCTTGGCGACCACACCGTCCAGCCCGGCGCCCTCGTAGCGATCGAACCACTCCTGGGCGACGGCGGGGTCCGTGGTGGCCGGAGCCAGATGGACGGGGGCCGACACGGTGGCCAGCGCCGTCTCCAGCGCCGCACGCCGTTCGCTCTGTGCGGTGGCGAGCAGGGACGTGTCGTCCAGCGCGAGGATGTCGAAGGCCACGAAACCGGCCGGTGTCCGCTCGGCCAGCAGCCGCACCCGGGAATCCGCCGGATGGATGCGCTCGCTCAGCCGGTCGAAGTCGAGACGGCCGCCGTGCGCCACCACGATCTCCCCGTCGACCACACAGCGCGGCGGCAGGTTGTCCCGCAGCGCGGTGACCAGTTCCGGGAAGTACCGGGTGAGCGGCTTCCCCGTCCGGCTGCCGATCACCACCTCGTCGCCGTCCCGGTGCACGATCGCGCGGAAGCCGTCCCACTTCGCCTCGTACTGCATGCCGGGCGGAATCGCGGACACGGACTTGGCGAGCATCGGTTTCACAGGAGGCATCACCGGCAGGTCCATAGCCCGATTCTGGCCCATCGCACGGAGCCCGTCTCCCGATATGCGGCATATGTGCCCCCGGCCTACGGTGTCCGTCATGGGAGCAGCGATCGAGCTGGACGCGGACGGGCGGCCCGTACGGCTGTCCAACCCGGACAAGGTGTACTTCCCAGAGAAGGGTTACACCAAGAGAGACGTGGCCGAGTACTTCCTGGCCGTCGGGCCCGGGATCCTGCGCGCCCTGCGCGAGCGCCCCACCACTCTCCAGCGCTTCGTCGACGGCGTCGGGGGAGAGTTCTTCTACCAGAAGCGGGCGCCGAAGAACCTGCCCGACTGGACACCCACCGCGCGTATCGAATTCCCCAGCGGCCGGCACGCCGACGAGATGTGCCCCACCGAGCTCGGCGCCGTTCTCTGGGCGGCCAATCTCGGCACGCTGACCTTCCACCCGTGGCCGGTGCGCAGGCCCGACACCGATCACCCCGACGAGCTGCGCATCGACCTCGACCCGCAGCCCGGCACCGACTACGCCGACGCCGTGCGGGCGGCCCACGAGCTGCGGTCCGTCCTGGAGGACCACGGGCTGCGCGGCTGGCCCAAGACCTCGGGCGGGCGCGGCATCCACGTGTTCGTCCCCCTGGTCCCCGAGTGGACCTTCACCCAGGTGCGCCGCGCCGCGATCGCGGTGGGGCGGGAACTCGAGCGCCGGATGCCGAAGCGGGTGACCACCGCGTGGTGGAAGGAGGAACGCGGCGAGCGGATCTTCGTGGACTACAACCAGACGGCCCGCGACCGCACCATCGCCTGCGCCTACTCCGTCCGCCCGTTCCCGCACGCCCCGGTCTCCGCGCCCCTGCGCTGGGAGGAGATCGACGACGCGGAACCCCGCGACTTCGACATCCGGACGATGCCCGAGCGGTACGCCGAGGTGGGAGACCTGCACGCCGACATGGACGACCACGCCTTCCGGCTCGACCAGCTGCTGGAGCTGGCCACGCGCGACGAGCAGGAGCACAGGCTCGGAGACCTGCCCTACCCGCCGGAGTACCCCAAGATGCCCGGGGAGCCGAAGCGGGTGCAGCCCAGCCGCGCCCGGCACGACGACGGTGAAGCGTGAGCGCCGGCGAGGGGGCGGAGCAGCCCGCGCACGGAGCTCACGGCAGGCCCCCGACCCGGGCCGACAGGTGGGCGTCGTACAAGCAGTCGCCGTACGTCCCGGCGGTCGTGCTGCTCTTCATCCTCGCCGCCGCGGCCGGCCTCTTCGCCGGTTCGTACACGTACACGATGGCCGACCCGACACCGCGCAGCATCCCGGCCGCGGTGGTCGACGGTGCCGAGGCACGGGGAGGGAAGAAGTTCGTCGTGGGGATGGATGAGGCCCTCGACGCCTCCCTCCACCTGCATCGGTACGCGACCCGGGCCGGGGCGCGACAGGCCATGGAGGAGCAGAAGGTCTTCGTGACCCTGCGGCCGGGTGAGCGCGGGGTGGCCATGGACATCGCCGGAGCCGGCGGGGCCACGGTCGCCCAACTGCTCGCCGAGACCGGCGCGAAGGTCGCGAAGGCCACCGGGGTCCCTGTCACGATCACGGACGTCAAGCCACTCCAGGAAGGTGACCCGCGCGGACTGGCACTTTTCTACATCTCGCTCGCCGCCGTCATCATCGGCTTCGTGGGGGCCATCCAGCTCAGCGTGCACGCGCGAGCGCTCGATCCCCTCGAACGCATCCTCTTCACCGTCGCCTACGCCCTGCTCGGCGGCTTCGCGATCGCGGCGGTGGTGGACTGGTGGCTCGGGGCGCTGGATCTGCCCTTCGTCGAGTCCTGGCTGATCCTGGCGCTCACGATGTTCGCGTCGGGCATGGTCTTCACCATGTTCAACACCATCATGGGGCGCTGGGCGATGCTCCCCACCTGGGGGCTGATGGTGCTGCTGGGCAACCCGTCATCGGGTGGCGCGGTGTCCTGGCCCCTGCTGCCGTCGGTGCTCGGGCACATCGGCCGCTGGCTGCCACCGGGTGCTTCGGTCAACGCACAGCACACGGCGGTCTACTACCAGGGCCATCAGTACGCGTTCCCGTTCCTGGTGCTGGCGGCCTGGTCACTGCTCTCGTGCACCGTCTTCTGGGTGTGGCGCCACCGGCACCCGGGAGGCCGCGGCCGCGTGCCGGAGCACGCGGCCGCGGCCGCCTGAGTGTGCCTCGCCCTACAACTCCTGGATGCGGATGTCGCGGTAGGAGATCACGTCCGTGGTGCTGTGGACCTGGAGCCCGATGTAGCCGGAGGCGTAACGACGGCCGTCGGTGCCCGGGTCGTCGCCCCGCGGCGGCTGGAAGAGCTGACCGCCGTTGTTGTCGAACTCGTTGATCAGGACACCGTTGCGGTAGACCGAGTAGTGCTGGTCCACCACCCGGATCTCGTAGTCGTTCCAGGTGCCCTTGGGTGTGACCCCGGCGCCGCCGAGACCGACCCGGTCGAAGCCGTAGATCGAGCCGGTCTTGTACATGTCGCCGTCGGGCCGGTCGTTGACCTGGATCTCATGGCCGTACTTGATGGCGACCCACTCGGGACGTGACTCCTCCGGGTGGTCGTGGACGTTCGGGAAGCGGACGAAGACCCCGCCGTTGGCGTTGCCCGTGCCGGGTGCGTCGTCCCGCCACTGCAGCTTCAGCGAGAAGTCCCCGTACTGCCGGGACGGGAACCACAGCATGCCCATGCCGTCGACGGTGGTCGAGCTGGTGATCGAGCCCTCCTCCTCGTTCAGCCCGAACTTCCCGCCGCCCACCTGTTCCCACGCGGCGAGGGACCCGGCCGTGCCGTCGAAGAGCTTGCGGTAACCCTCGTCCTGGCCCGGCCTGCCGATGCCGGACTGCTTGGCCGCCTTGTAGATCTTCTTGTGCTCACGGGTGTCGATCACCCCTGCGGCCAGCAGCTTGTCGATGACCTTGTCGACGTGCTTGAGGAACAGGGCGTGGGAGGACCAGTCCTTCTCGTCCTCGATCAGCTCGTTGATCGTGCAGCGATTGCCCGTGATCCGGTTGGGGACGCCGCTGTCGACCGTACCGACGATGACGGTGAGCCGCTCGTCGTACTCGGGGCAGTTGGGTGCGGGCACACCGCCGCTCTCGGCGATGGTGAACGAGGACTGCTTCGCCTCCGAGGTGTTGCCCGCCTTGTCCGTCGCCCGGTGGGCGAAGGTGTGGCGACCGACGCGGTCCACGATGACGGGGGAGGAGTAGGCCAGGTACGGGCCGCCGTCGAGGGAGTACTCGACCTTGTCCACACCCGAGTCGGCATCGGTGGCGGTGACCGCGACCGTGGCGCTGGTGATGAACGCGCCGTCCGAGTTCTTGTCACCCGTCACCGCCGCGGCGGTCACCGGCGGTGTCCTGTCCTGCGACGGCGGTGCGGTGACGGTGAAGTCGACCGCCTTCTCGGCCGCGACGTTGCCGGACCTGTCGGTGGCGCGGTAGCGGACCGTGTGCGTCCCGACCTCGTGCACCATGACGGGGGCGGTGTACGCCTGCCAGGCACCGTCCGCACCGATGGCGTACTCGATGGTGTTGACGCCGGACCCGGTGTCCGACGCGGTCACCGTCACCGTGGCCATCCCCAGGTAGGCACCCGCGTCGTCCTTCTCGCCCGAGACGGTCGCCGAGGTCTCCGGCGCGGTCTCGTCGTCCGTGGGCGGTGCGGCGACGGTGAAGTCGACCGCCTTCTCGGCCGCGACGTTGCCGGACCTGTCGGTGGCGCGGTAGCGGACGGTGTGCGTCCCGACCTGGTCGACCACGACGGGCGTGGTGTACGGCTGCCAGGCGCCGTCGGTTCCGACGGCGTACTCGACGGTGCCGACGCCCGAACCGGCGTCCGTCGCCGCCACGGTGACGGTGGCCTGGCCGATGTACGCGCCGTCGGCGTCCTTGTCCCCGTCCACCGTCGCCGAGGTCTCGGGTGCGGTGGTGTCCTCGCCGCCGCCCTCGGTCACGGTGAGGATGCCCTGCATGGACCCGTGGCCGGGAATGGTGCAGTGGTAGAAGTACCGGCCGGGGGTGAGGGTGACCTCGACGCTGTGCCTGCCGCCCTCGCTGTCGCTGGGGTTGGCCAGGATGTTCACCTGGACATCGTCGTTGAATTCCACGTCCGAGACGCTGAAGGTCAGCGTGTGCGGCATCCCGGTCGTGTTGCCCGTGGCGGCGCTGTTCTCGAAGACGATGGTCGCGGCGCCGGCCACGGCCGTCTTCGGTGCCGACAGATAGTGGTCGATGGGGTCGCCGGCGGTCCAGTCGAGGACCTGGCCGGCCGCGGCGCCCGCCTGTTCGTCCTCACGTCCGTACGCGGCCGTCGACGTCAGCCCCAGGACCATCAGGAACGAACCGAGCAGGGCCAGCCACACCCTGACGGGCCGGTACCGCTGTCGCGTAAGGAGCGATCGCTGTCTCACTGCGCTGCCGCCTTCCTGGCCAGATCGGCGGCGGCCGGGGTCGGACCGCCGCCCTTGTACGTCACACGCCAGAGCGCGGACTTGGAGTCGGAGGTGAAGAAGCCGCGCCCGTAGTCCAGGACGTAGAGGGAACCGTCAGGGGCGAACTTCCAGTCCATGAGGTTGCGGATGCCGTTCGCGCCGACCGGAATGATCTTCTTGAGGGACTCGGCGTGGGTGGGGAGCCCGCCCTTGCCGACCGTCTTCGGGTCGGTGAGCACGGCGTGGCGCGGCTGGGTGTCGTCGTAGAAGTCACCCACGAACCACTTGCCGTCCCAGTACGAGGGCCACTTGGCCGTGCTGTCGCTCGCGGCGTCGTACCGGTAGACAGGGCCGTTCATCGTGGCCTGGCCGCCGCCCTTGAGCCAGGGCAGGAGCTCCTTCTGGTCCTCGACCTTGTAGCTGGGGATGCCCTCGGCGTCGCGCGGGTAGTCCACACCACCGCCCTGCGGCGAGTACCAGATCGTGTTGCCGGTCACCGGCGGCAGGTTGACCAGTCCGTCGTTGTTGGGCGACTCGTTCTTCGGCGCGTCGCAGTCGTACCAGTCCAGCGGCTTGGACGGGTCCGGCAGATTGCGGTCGCGGTAGGGCTGCTTGTTGCCCATGCAGTAGGGCCAGCCGTGGTTGCCGGCCTTCGTGATCGCCGCGAACGTGTCGTACTTGGCGGGACCCCAGGTCGTGCTCGGAGCGCCCGCGTCGGGGCCGACCCAGCCGGCGTACAGCGTGTCGGTCGACTTGTCGACGGAGATGCGGGCGGGATTGCGCACACCCATCACGTAGATCTCGCCGCGTGTCTTGCCGCCCCCCTCGTCCGACTCCTCGCCGGTGAAGAGGTTCCCCTCCGGCAGGGTGTACGTGCCGTCGTCCTCGGGGTGGATCCGCAGGATCTTCCCGTTGAGGTTGTTGGTGTTGCCCGCGGTGCGGCGGGCATCGGCGAAGGACAGGCCCTTGTAGTTGGGCTGGGGGTTGTTGCCGGAGTAACCGTCGCTGAAACCGGAGGAGTTGTTGTCCCCGGTCGCGATGTAGAGGTTCTCCTTCGAGTCCCAGGCCATGCCGCCGCCCGCGTGGCAGCAGCTGTGGATCTGGACCGGCCAGTGCAGGAGCACCTTCTCGGATGCCAGGTCCAGCTTGTTCGTGGCGCGGTCGAAGGTGAAACGGGAGACCTGGCGCACGGCCGTCTGCTTGTCGCGATCGATCTTCGCGTGCGGGGTGTAGTGCAGGTAGACCCAGCCGTTGGTGGTGAAGTCCGGGTCCAGCTCGATGCCGAGCAGTCCCTCCTCCACCTTGACCAGCTCGTCGCCGCCGCCCTTGTTGCCGAAGACGCTGAGCTTGCCCGCGAGGGTGACCTTCTTCGTCCCCGGGTCGTAGACGTGGATCTCGCCCTCGCCCTTGCCGACGTTCGGGTCCTTCCAGTCGGTGACCACCGGCACGCTGCTGTCCGTGCCGCCGCGCCCGACGTAGAAGACCCGCCCGTCCTTCGCGGTCACCAGGCCGTGCGGCTCACCGATCTGGTCGTTCTGCCCGGGCTGGTTGGGCCGGGTGAGGCGCTCCGCCGTGTAGTTGGAGTCGATGGTGGCCTTGCAGTCGGCCTGCGAGATGCGGCTCGTCCAGGCCAGCGCACCGCGCAGGTGGTCCCGGAAGTCGGTCTCGGCGAAGCTGCTGACCGTACCGCCCATGGCCGTGTAGAAGGACCGGCCGCCGTCGTAGTCACGGCACCAGGAGACCGGGTGGTCCCAGCCGTTGGCACTCTCGCCGGGGGAGTAGGTGATCTCGCGGACCCGGGCCACGGTGTGCACGTCGCCGGACGGATTGTCCTTCCAGTTCAGCCAGGTGTCCGGGCGCTTCCACTCCAGCGGGAGGTTCCTGGTCGCCGGGTGCTGCCGGTCGCCGATCTCCACGGTGGCGCGCTGGACGTCCGTGGGACTGCCCGCTGCGGGGCGGGCACCGACCAGGCCGGTGAACCAGTCGGAGTACGGTTCCGTACGGGCCGCGTCATGGATGCCGAGGAAGCCTCCGCCCGCCTCCATGTACGCCTCCAGACCCGCCTCCTGCTCCGGGGTGAGGACGTCGCCGCCACCGGTCAGGAAGACGACGGCGTTGTACTTGCCGAGCTGCTTGCCGTTGGTGAAGACCGAGGCGTCGTCGGTGGCCACGGTCTTGAAGCGCCCGGCCGCCGGACCGCTGAGCCCGATCTTCTCGACTGCGGCGATCCCCGCGTCGACGGTCGGCGACTCCTCGCCCGCCGACGCGTGGAAGACCAGCACCTTGACGTCGGCCCCGCCCGGCGGTGAGGGAAGGGACAACGTTGTCGCCATCCGTTCCGCGAGCCCCGGATCCGGATACGGTCTGGCGCTGGCGGCGTTGCCGCCCAGCAGGGACGCGGTCAGAGCGCCGACCGCCACCGCCGCCGCGAGCCCGCGACGCGATCTGGACCTGTGATGTGGTGTGCGCTGCATGTGGTCACCCACCCCTCTTTGGTCACTTCACTTCCTGGATCACTGCACTTCTCTCCATGCACTGCCACTGCGCCTTCGTGGTCACTGCGACAGCGCACGAAGCTAGACCCCTTTTCATGGCTCGCCAATAGCTACGGCAGCATTCGAACGAACTTTGTCCTGAGTGTGGATAAACGAGGGATCCACGGCTACGGTGTGGGCCGTTCCGGGGATCAGCGCGTCAGTTTCCGTCTCGCACTGGGGAGTTCGACATGGACCGAAGGACCTTCAACCGGCGGATGCTCGTGGGTGGAGGGGTGGCGGCGGCGACCGGCGTGACATCGATGTCGCTCGGCACCGTCCAGGCCACCCCGGCGGAGAACCCTGCCAGGACCGCCCCGGCGGGTGGCCAGGTCCGGCACCTCAAGCTGTACGCCGAGAAGCTGGCGGACGGTCAGATGGGGTACGGCCTGGAGAAGGGCAAGGCGTCGATCCCCGGCCCGCTCATCGAGATCATCGAGGGCGACACCCTGCACATCGAATTCGAGAACACCACGGACGTCGACGCCAGCCTCCACGTCCACGGCGTCGACTACGACATAGCGAGCGACGGCACGCGCATGAACCGGAGCCACGTCGAACCGGGCGGCACCCGTACGTACACCTGGCGCACGCACGCCCCCGGCCGGCGCAAGGACGGAACCTGGCAGGCGGGCAGCGCCGGCTACTGGCACTACCACGACCACGTCGTCGGCACGGATCACGGCACCGGTGGCATCCGCAAGGGGCTGTACGGACCCGTCGTCGTCCGGCGCAAGGGGGACGTCCTGCCGGACCGTACGATCACCATCGTCTTCAACGACATGACGATCAACAACAAGGCCGCCGACGAGAGTCCCGACTTCGAGGCCACCGTGGGCGACCGGGTCGAGGTCGTCATGATCACGCACGGCGAGTACTACCACACCTTCCACATCCACGGGCACCGCTGGGCGGACAACAGGACCGGGATGCTCACCGGCCCCGAGGATCCCAGCCGCGTCGTCGACACGAAGATCTGCGGCCCCGCCGACTCCTTCGGCTTCCAGATCATCGCGGGCGAACACGTGGGAGCGGGCGCCTGGATGTACCACTGCCACGTCCAGAGCCACTCCGACATGGGCATGGCCGGACTGCTGCTGGTGGCCAAGCCCGACGGCACGGTCCCCGGGTACGAGCCGCATCATGTGGAGGGCGCGGCGAGCACCCACACGCACTGAGGGCCGGGTTCGAGGCGGCCGCTCAGACCTCGGCCGCCAGCCGCCGCTGTTCCTCCTCGACGATGCGCCGGGCCAGCGCCCCGTCCGACACGTCGACCGCGTCCGGCGTCGCCTCGGCGACGTCGCTGCGCCGGGCGTACGCGTCGAAGAGACGGTCCTTGCGCGCCAGGATGTCCAGCATCCGCTGGTCGACACTGTCCGCCGCGAGCAGCCGGTGGACGCGGACCGGCCGTATCTGCCCCATGCGGTGGACCCTGGCGACGGCCTGACGTTCCATCGTGGGCTTGATCTGCGGCTCGCACAGGATGACCACGGAGGCCGCCTGGATGTTGAGCCCGACACCGCCGGCCTGTGTCTGGCCCAGCAGCACGGCGTGTCCGTCCGCCGCACCGAACGCGTCGACCAGTTTCTGCCGGCGGGGCGCCGGAACGCTCCCGGAGACCGGACCGAACACCTGGTGTCCCAGGGCGTCGCGGACGGTCTGCAGCACGTCGCGGAAGTAGGAGAAGACCACGACCTTGTGCCCGCCGGCCTCGGCCTCCGCGACCAGCTCGCGCAGCCGGTGCAGCTTCGCCGACGTCGCGGGGCGGGCGTACGCGGCACGGCGCATCCGCATGAAGTGCCCTGAGTGGACCGCCTCGCGGTACGCCTCGAGGTCGGCGGCGGAGAACTCCTGCCACTCGTCGGCCGGTACCAGCGCCGGGAGTTCGGCGAGGACGTCGTCCTGGTTGCGACGGAGATAGGCCGGGGCGACGGCTCTGCGGAAGGCGTGCGAACCGGCGACACCGTGCGTGGCGGTGACGGCCGGGGCCAGTTCCGGGCGCAGCTGACGCACCAGGCTCCGGAACTCCTCGACCCGGTTCTCCATCGGGGTGCCGGTCAGGAACAGCACCCGTTCGGTGTGGCCGGTCCAGCCGGCCACGGCACGGGCCCGCCGGGTCGCGGGGTTCTTCACGAAGTGGGCCTCGTCCACGACGACCATGCCGGGCCGGATTCCGCAGCCCGGGCCGTCCGGCAGGCCGTGCAGCGCGTCGAAGGTGGCCACGGCCACCCCGCCGGTCGCGCGCCACTCCTCGAACGCGTCCCTCCGCTCGGCGCCGTGCACCGGCACGGCCCGCAGCGTGGAGCGGGCCCGGATCTCCCGCCTCCAGTTGATCAGCACGCTGGCCGGGCAGACCACCAGGAAGTGCGACTCGCCGTGTGCGGCGAGGTGGGCCAGTGCCGCGATGGCCTGCACGGTCTTGCCGAGCCCCATCTCGTCTCCCAGGATCACCCGCTTCTGTGCGAGTGCGAAGCGCGCGCCGAAGGACTGGTAGCCGCGCAGGGAGACCCGCAGACGCGTGTCGTCGAGCCGCAGCCCCCGTACCCGGTCCGCGATGCCGGCGGGCAGGAAACCTTCGGCGGCGTCCCGGCCGGGTCCGGTGCCGGACAGCTCGGCGAGCAGACCGTAGTACTCCGCCGACCGCAGCTCGAAGTCCACCCAGGCCTCGGCGGGCGACGCCGGAGACCGCAGCAGGTCCACCGACACCTGCCCGAACAGCAACGGCAGTTCACATGCCACCGCCTCGTCCAGCACGGCCCGCACGGAGGCGACGGCCTCCCGTGCCCGGGCACGGGCCGCGCGCCCCGCGAGCAGCAGGCGCAGCCGGCTCGCCGCCGGTACGGCCGCGGCAAGCAGCGGTTCCAGCTCCGCGGCGAGACGCCGCGCGGCGGTGGCGGCCCGGCGCGCGTCGTCGCCCGCCCCGGCGAGCCGGTGCAGGGCGACGACCAGCGCGGTCGTGGCGCCTTCCGCCGCGTCCGCCTCGTGCACGTCCAGCCGTACGGCCACGGTGTCCCGGACCGCGTGCGCGATCTGGCGTGCGGCGGCCAGGGCCTGATCGGCCGTCCGCGCCCCGACGCCGGGGATCTGGCGGAGCTCGTAGCGCCCGGCGGCGTGGACCCGGCCGACCGTCGTGTAACCGGCCTGCTCGAGGGCGCCGAGCAGGAGCCGGCCCTCGGTGACGTCGCCCAGCCGGCCGGCGGGGATCCCGGCCAGCTCCCGGCCGACCAGGGAGTCAAGGAGTGGAGCGAGCGTGCTGTGCACGGCCTCGACGGCGTGGGCGTGGTCGGCGAGGACCGCGCCGGCCGCGTCGGCGAGCCGCCTGGCGTCGTCGAGCAGTTCCCGGATGGCTCTTCCCGTGGGCGCGCCGGCGCCCGTGGGTGCGGCCTGTGTCATGTACGTCCTTCTGTCCCCGCTGTCCCACCACGATCGTGGACCGTCCGGCCGCCCCCGCCGTGTCCCATGGTCCCATGCGCCGTGCGCATGGCGCGGCGCGAACTGCGGTTGCCGGTCCCCGGTGCAAGACTCGGTGCGGGAGATCTCGGGGAGGGAACCCCTCTGTCCGAACCAATGAGCGAGACGGCGAGAATCGCTGAAGGAGCACACCATGCTCGATCCGGCTTTCGTGACCGGCGCACCCAACTGGGTCGACCTCGGCACACCCGACCTCGACGCGGCAACGGCCTTCTACCGCGGCCTCTTCGGCTGGGAGCTGGTGCCCGGCGGACCCGAGACCGGCGGATACGGGATGTATCAGCTGAACGGCAGGACGGTCGCGGGCGCCATGACGGTGCCGGAGGACCAGGGCAAGCCCGCCTGGTCGGTCTACTTCCAGACCCCCGACGCGGACGCGACCGCCAGGACCGTGGAGCAGGCCGGGGGCACCGCGGCGTTCCCCCCGATGGACGTCCTCGACTACGGGCGCATGGGCGGCTTCACGGACAACGCCGGGGCCTACTTCGGCGTCTGGCAGCCGGGTACGAATACCGGCCTCGACGTGATCAGGGAGCCGGGAGCACTGATCTGGTCCGAGCTCTACACACCCGACGTCCCCGCCGCCGCCGCGTTCTTCCACACCGTCTTCGGATGGCAGACCGAGGACATGGCGTACCCCGGTGGCTCCTACACGATGGTCCGCCCCGCCGGCACCGAGCGTGACATGTCATGGTTCGGCGGGCTCGTCCCCATCGACGGCGTGCCGAGCCAGGCCCCCGCGGGGCCCCACTGGCTGCCGTACTTCGCCGTCGAGGACTGCGACACGGCGGTGGCCGACGTGGAGCGTCTGGGCGGCTCGGTCACGCTGGCGGCCATGGACGTGCCGGACGTCGGCAGGATCGCCACCTTCGCCGATCCGGCGGGTGCGGCGTTCGCGGTGATCAAGCCCACGATGCCGGAGGGCTGAGCGGCGGCGCAGCGGTCCGGCGGGACGGGACGGGGCCGCGCCCGGCCCGCGGTCCGCGCAACGGGCCGCGGGGGAGCGAGGCGCATTGACGCGGCGTTGATCACTTGTTTATCGCCACCGTGCACTGTGGGCGCATGCCGATCAACACCATGACCGACGACGCGCTGGCCTGGCAGGAGACGGCGTTGTGCGCGCAGACCGGCCCCGAGTTCTTCTTCCCGGCGCCGGGAAGCTCCACCCGTGAGGCCAAGCAGCTGTGCAACGCCTGCGAGGGCCGGGTGGCCTGCCTGGAGTACGCACTCGCCCACGACGAACGCTTCGGCGTGTGGGGCGGCCTCTCCGAGAAGGAGCGGGAGCGGCTGCGCAGAGGCCAGGGCGACCGGGCCTGAACCGGGCCCGCCGTGGTCAGGGGATGCGGAACTCCTCGCCGTACACCTGCCACGCCAGCGGCGGCTTCAGTTCCAGATTGCCCGCGGAGAGGAACACCCGCTGCGCCGTGTCGATACGCGTGGTGTCACGCTGGACCTTCCGGGCCTTGATCGCCGACCGGCTCGCGTCGAGGAAGACGTCGAGGTACGTCTCCTCGTCGCCGCCCTCCGCGGCCGTGTCCGCCTCGGCCATCGCGGCGTCGCGGATGCCGTAGAAGCCGTTCTCCTCGATGCCCGGCCCGTGCAGGACCATCGCGTCGTAGTAGATGAACTGCCCGAGCGTGCCGAGGCCGTCCATCTTCGCCAGCCGCACCGCGGGATCGAAGTACAGCCTGTCCCTCGTCGCGTCCTGAGCCGTGCGGAAGGCGGGGTCCTCGGCCGCCTGGCGCCAGGCGGCGGTGAACCCGGGGTCCAGCCCTTCGTGCGAGTCGGTGCCGTCCACCTCGCGCAACACCGGGAGGAACGGGGCGAGCGGGTTGTCCGGACGTTCCTCGGTGTACGCCTCGACCAGTTGCAGCATGTCGTTCGTACCGGAGCAGAATCCGATGATCCCGGCGGTGTAGCCGTTGCCGTCACCGACGTCCTCGATCGCCCCGTACTGGCTGCGCCAGTCCAGGGTGGAGGCCTCGGCGCTCGCCACCAGCTCGGACGCGAGCTCCTTCATCCGGGGAGCGGCGAGCCCGGGCGGCAGGGCGTCGGTCTCGTCGGCCTCCGCGGCGCCGTCCGCAGTGGCCTCTGCGGTCTTCGGGGACACGGAGGGCTGCGGTGAGAGCGTGGGCGGCTCGGAATCGCCATTGCTGAACAAGATCGAAACAGCTATGACGACGGGCCCACCGAAAAGAACAAGACGCGTCACTGGCTTCACCCGGCACAGAGTACGTTCCGCCATGTCGGGGGGTCAGTCCAGGAGGCGTCCTCGTCCCCTACAACCGCCACGAAAGGGAGCCGACGACGGTACGGCCGGGCACGCCGTACCGTCGTCGGGCCGTGCGGTCAGCCCTGGGCGGCGCGGGCCGTCATGCGGGCCTTGCGCGCCGCCAGCTTCGCGTCGAACTTCGACGCCTCGCTGTCCAGCCCGCTCATGTACAGCCCGAGCTCCTCCTGCGCCTTGAGGCCCTCGGGGCCGAGGCCGTCGATCTCGAGGACCTTCAGGTAGCGGAGAACGGGCTGGAGCACGTCGTCATGGTGGATGCGCATGTTGTAGATCTCGCCGATCGCCATCTGCGCGGCGGCCCGCTCGAAGCCGGGCATCCCGTGGCCGGGCATCCGGAAGTTGACGACGACATCGCGCACGGACTGCATCGTGAGGTCCGGGGCGAGCTCGAAGGCCGCACCCAGCAGGTTGCGGTAGAAGACCATGTGGAGGTTCTCGTCGGTCGCGATCCGGGCCAGCATCCGGTCGCAGACCGGGTCGCCCGACTGGTGGCCGGTGTTGCGGTGCGAGACGCGGGTCGCCAGCTCCTGGAAGGCGACGTACGCCACGGAGTGCAGCATCGAGTGACGGTTGTCGGACTCGAAGCCTTCGGCCATGTGCACCATGCGGAACTGCTCGAGCTTGTCCGGGTCCACCGCGCGCGAGGTGAGCAGGTAGTCGCGCATGACGATGCCGTGCCGGCCCTCCTCCGCGGTCCAGCGGTGCACCCAGGTGCCCCAGGCGCCGTCACGGCCGAAGAGCGAGGCGATCTCGTGGTGGTAGCTGGGGAGGTTGTCCTCGGTCAGCAGGTTCACGACCAGGGCGATCCGGCCGATGTCGGTGACCTTGGACTGGCTCGTCTCCCAGGCTTCGCCGTCCTCGAAGATACCGGGGAAGTTCCGGCCGTCGGAGAAGGGGACGTACTCGTGGGGCATCCAGTCCTTGGCGACCTTCAGGTGGCGGTTGAGTTCCTTCTCCACCACCTCTTCCAGCGCGTACAGCAGGTGGGCGTCGGTCCACGCCTTCGGACTGCCGAGGTGGGGAGAGGTGATCGTCACGGGGGCTCCTGGGGACGGGAGAATTACCTACGGCTTCGTAGGTTACGTGACCGTAGGTTAAGGCGGCGGTAAGGGCATCGCCAAGCCGGACCCTCGCAGGGCCCGTGCAACCGTCGTCCTTCGTGCAGGTCACGGGTGCCCGCGATGCAGGAAGTCACACGTCCTGGGCCCGGATTCGCGGCGATTCGCCGGGAGTGGCGTCATGGATTCCGCCGGCGTCCAGCACCAGCCACCGGGTGATTCCCAGCGACTCGAGGAAGGGCATGTCGTGGCTCGCCACGATCAGCGCCCCCTCGTACGCCTCCAGTGCCTCCGTGAGACGGTGCACGCCGGAGAGATCCAGGCTGTTCGTCGGCTCGTCCAGCATAAGCAGCCGCGGAGCCGGCTCGGCGAGCAGCAGCGCGGCCAGCGTGGCCCGGAAGCGCTCCCCGCCCGAGAGCGTCCCGGCAGGGCGGTCCGCGTGCGCCCCCTTGAACAGGAAATGGGCCAGCCTGGCCCGGATCCGGTTGTCCGTGACCCCCGGCGCGAAGCGGGCCACGTTCTCCACCAGGGACGAGCCGTCGTCCAGGACGTCGAGGCGCTGCGGCAGGAATCCCACCGGCACGTGCACGTCCGCCTCGCCGGAGACCGGGGCCAGCTCGCCGGCGATCGTGCGCAGCAGCGTCGTCTTCCCGGCGCCGTTACGGCCGGTCAGCGCGATCCGTTCCGGGCCCCGCAGGTCCCACTCGCCCCGCAGCCGTGGCCCGTGAGCCGGCCGGAGGTCGCGCAGGGTCAGGACGCCGCTGCCCGGATGCACCCGGGTGTGCGGCAGTTCGATCCGGATCTCGTCGTCGTCCCGCACCGCGTCGACGGCCTCGTCGAGCCGCTGCTCGGCGTCCGCCAGGCGTGCGGTGTGCATGATGCGGTGCTTCCCGGCCGACTCCTGCGCGGTCTGCTTCCGCTGGCCCATGACGGCCTTCGGCTCGCGCTTGGTGTCCCACATCTTCTGTCCGTACCGCTTGCGGCGGGCCAGTTTGACGTGGGCGTCGGCCAGCTCGCGCTTCTGGCGCCGTACGTCCGCCTCCGCGACACGCACCATCCGCCCGGCGGCCTCCTGTTCCACGGCGAGCGCCTCCTCGTACGCCGAGAGGCTGCCCCCGTACCAGGTCACGGCACCTTCCCTGAGGTCGGCGATCCGGTCGACCCGCTCCAGCAGTTCCCGGTCGTGGCTGACGACGACCAGCACGCCCGGCCAGGCGTCGACGGCGTCGTACAGCCGCCGGCGGGCGTACAGGTCGAGATCGTTGGTCGGCTCGTCCAGCAGCAGGACCGCAGGGCGGGCCAGCAGGAGCGCGGCCAGCCGCAGCAGCACGCACTCGCCGCCCGACATCTCGCCGACGGTCCGGTCGAGACCGACACCGGACAGGCCCAGCCGGTCCAGCGTCACGCGGGCACGCTCGTCCACGTCCCAGTCGTCACCGACCGTGGCGAAGTGCTCCTCCCGGACGTCGCCGGCTTCGATGGCGCCGAGCGCTTCCCGCTTCCGGGCGATGCCCAGTGCCTCGTCCACCCGCAGTGAGGTGTCCAGGGCGAGGTTCTGCGGAAGGTGGCCGACGTCGCCGGCCGTGGAGATCCGGCCGCCGGTCGGGGCGAGTTCGCCGGCGATCAGCCGCAACAGGGTGGACTTGCCGCAGCCGTTGAGCCCGATGAGACCGGTCCGTCCGGGGCCCACGGCGAGCTGGAGGCCGTGGAAGACCTCGCTCCCGTCGGGCCAGGAGAACGAGAGGGAGGAACAGGTGATGTGGGTCGTGGGTGCAGGCACAAGGGACTCCCGGCTGCGTCGGAATGACACGGAGGACGGCTCGGACACTGGGTGGCACCGTTGGCGCGCACGTGATGGCCATGTGACGGCACGGCGTGCGGCGCGGGTACGGACACCTCAGATGTGGAGCAACGTCCTTCTCCGATACGACGACAGCAGGGACACCGCTCACGCTACGAGCGGGCCCCGTGGCTGCGCAACGGGATTTTCCGGGGCCACCCGGTCAGGAGGCGTCGCCCAGCAACTCGCCCAGACCGCGGTCCAGGTCCAGGAAGCGGTGCTCGTCCCCCGCCGGCACCAGCTCCTGCGCCCGCTTCAGGAAGCGGCGCAGCTCCGCCGTGCGGACGTGCACCATGGCGATGCCCTCGAGGGCGTGGAACTCCAGGACCGTACGGTCGTACCCGAACGGCCGCACCCGGACGTCGCCGAGACCCGCGGGCGCGTCGATCCCCGTCGTCAGGAGCTCGCGGGAGAACTCCCAGGACACCTCGGCGCCTTCGAGGGTCGCCGGTGCCGGGAAAGCCATGCGGACCGCGAAAGGGTCCCTGAGGTCGTAGTGCAAGGTGGCGGGCAGGGTTTCCATCCGCGGAGCGGATGCGACCATGCGGGCCTGCACGGACTGCTCGATGACGCTGGACAAGACCTGCTCCCTCTCGCCTCGTAAGAACGGTTCCCGGCACTGGAGTAGACGACGGAACGCCTCGATCCGTGCACCGGCCGGCGGCGTGAGCTGCGTCACCGCCCGGTCCACCCGTCACCTGCCCCGTTTCGCCCGACGCACCCTGGACGGCCGTCGGCCCGTCGGCTAGCTTCCAGCGCCATGAAGGCGATGGGGAAGACGAGACGACTGATGTCCCTGGGGCTGTGCGGCGCCGCGGTGACCGCCGTGCTGGCCGCGCCGTCGGTGCAAGCGGTGCCGTCCGCGCTCTCCGCGCGGACGGTCGGGGACGCGGCGGGGGCGCAGCAGAGAGGGCCCGGATGGGCGCTCGCCGACACGGGCACGGACGCGCGCTTCCGCGGCCTCGCCGCCGTCAGCCGCAGTGCCGCCTGGGTGGCCGGGTCCCGGGGAACGGTGCTGCGGACGGGCGACGGGGGCCGGCACTGGCGCGACGTGTCCCCGGACGGTGCGGCGGAGCTCGAATTCCGTGACATCGAGGCCTTCGACGAGCGCCGCGCGGTGGCCCTGGCCATCGGCGAGGGCGAGGCGTCCCGGGTCTTTCGCACCGACGACGGCGGGGCCACCTGGACCGAGTCCTTCCGCAACACCGACGCGCGGGCCTTCTACGACTGCCTGACCTTCTTCGACAGCCGCCACGGGCTCGCGATGAGCGACCCCGTGGACGGACGGTTCCGCATCCTGTCGACCGCGGACGGCGGCCGGAACTGGCGGGTGCTGCCCGATGCCGGCATGCCCGCCGCCCGGCCCGGCGAGGCGGGATTCGCGGCGAGCGGCCAGTGCCTCGTCAGCTCCGGCGGCAAGGACGTATGGCTGGCCACGGGCGGCGCGGCCACCGCACGGGTGCTGCACTCCGGCGACCGCGGCCTGACCTGGACCGAGGCCGCGGTCACGATCCCCGCGGGGGATCCGGCGCGCGGTGTCTTCGGCCTCGCCTTCCGCGACCGTACGCACGGCATCGCGGTCGGCGGCGACTACCGGGCGGACCAGGCGTCACCGGAGGCCGCGGCCGTGACGGGCGACGGGGGCCGCAGCTGGCGCCGCGCCTCCGTGCCGCCCGTCGCCTACCGCTCCGGAGCGGCCTGGCTGCCGCACAGCAGGTCGTCGGCCGTGGCGGTCGGCCCGACCGGGACGGATCTCACCCGCGACGGCGGGCGCACCTGGCGCACCGTGGACACGGGCTCCTACGACTCCGTGGACTGCGCCCCGCGGGGAGGTTGCTGGGCCTCCGGCGAGAAGGGGCGCGTCGCGCGGATGCGGTGACGCGGCTATCCGGGCAGCTCCTGCCGGTACGGCGCGAGA
Organism: Streptomyces sp. B1I3; assembly: GCF_030816615.1. Lineage (NCBI taxonomy): Bacteria > Bacillati > Actinomycetota > Actinomycetes > Kitasatosporales > Streptomycetaceae > Streptomyces > Streptomyces sp. B1I3. The sequence continues at coordinate 1,256,344 of NZ_JAUSYD010000001.1, read as the reverse complement.
GCCTGCGACGTCTTCGTCGCGTAGAACTCCGTGATCCGGTAGGAGCACACGCCGTGGACGGCGAAGGGGTCGCCCGCCGCGACCGCCTCGATCCGTGCGCGGTCGTCCCCGGCGGCCAGGATCACACCGCCGTCACGCGGTTCCTTGCGCCCGGAGGCGATGAACACCCCGGCCTCGTACTGGGTGTCCAGCCAGGCCACGTGGTCCGGGAGGAGCGCGTCGACGCGTTCGACCGGTGCGGTGTAGGTCAGTTCGAGGATGAACATGATCACCAGGCTACGGGACGGCCGTAGGATGGGCGGCACCATGACGACTTTCCGGACGCCCGCCGACGAGACCGAAGCGCGCGCCGTCCAGGACGCGTTGCGCACCCGCGTGGTGCTCGACGAGTCAGGGCCGCCGCCCGGCACGGGCCGGGTGACCGGGGTCGACGTGGCCTACGACGACGAGCGCGACGTCGTCGTCGCGGCGGCCGTCGTCCTGGACTCGGCGACCCTCGACGTGGTCGCCGAGTCCACCGCGCGGGGCCGGGTCACCTTTCCCTACGTCCCCGGGTTGCTGGCCTTCCGGGAGATCCCGACGGTGCTCGCCGCGCTGGAGGCCCTGACCGTCGACCCGGGCCTGGTCGTCTGCGACGGCTACGGACGGGCGCACCCGCGCAGGTTCGGGCTGGCCAGTCACCTCGGTGTCCTCACCGGCCTGCCGGTCATCGGCGTCGCGAAGAACCCCTTCACCTTCCGTTACGAGGAACCGGGGCCCGCGCGCGGGGACTTCTCCCCGCTCCTGGACGGGGACGAGGAGGTGGGCCGGGCACTGCGCACGCAGGACGCCACCAAACCCGTGTTCGTCTCCGTCGGCCACCGCACCGGGCTGGACAACGCCTGCGCCCACACCCTGGCGCTGGCCCGCGAGTTCCGTCAGCCGGAGACCACCCGCAGGGCCGACGCACTGTGCCGGGCCGCGCTGCGGGAAGCGGTCGCCTGACCGGGTCCCGCGCGCCGGGCGGCCGGCCGCTCTCGGGCACGCGCCGGATTGTTGCCGTCTGAGTACATGAACGGATGTTGGTTGTCGAACTTCAGGGGCAGGCTGGTACACATGATCGACCAGCACGCACCTCGAATGAGCGCCGGAACCGTACGACTCTCCCAGCGTGGCGTCGCCGTGGGCGTAACCCTCGGCGTGGTCGCGGGAGCGGCCTGGACCGTCTCCATGATGGTCACCCTCGCCTCCTGGATGCTCTGACCGCCCGGTACGACGCACCCCGGGGCCGGACCCGGCCTCCCGGCACCGACGTACCGGGGGCCGAGGGGACCGGCTCAGCGCACTGCCGCGACCCGGAAGCCCAGCCCGGCCGCCCGCAGCCGGCCCAGCAGCGCGTCGCCCATCGCCGCGGCGGTCGTCACCTGGCCCGACGTGGCCGGCAGCTCGTCCAGCGCGAGGGCGAGCGCCGACTCGGCGAGCATCTTCGCCGTCTCGTCGTAGCCGGGGTCGCCGCCGGACACCTCGGTGTAGACCCGCCGCCCGCCGCCCTCCCCGACGAAGCGGACCGTGAACCAGCTGCGCCTCCTGCGCTGCGCGTCGGGGCCGGACCCCGGCTCGTAGCGGCTCGTCAGCCAGTCGCGCACGGCGGGGACCTGGGCTGCCCCGGCCAGCGCCCCCAAGGCCGCCGTACCACCGAGGGCCACCGGCAGGTGCTTCACCGAGGCGAAGTGCCGGTAGCGGAAATCGGGGCCGTAGCGCTCCAGCGCGCGTGCCGAACGTTCCACGATCCGCGGGTCCAGGGTCGGCAGGGGCAGCGCCCAGGTACCCGTCCGCCTGCTGAAGTGGGGTGAGCCCTGCGGGACCCGGACCCGGCGGCCGACGAGACGGGGCTCGTGCAGCCGGCGTTCCCTCGCGGCCCGCAGCGTCTGCGGGCCGCGGGCCATCGCGGTGAGCGCGGAGGCGAACGTACCGCCCGAGAAGACGGCGTTGCTGCGGACGAACCCGTCCACGGTGAGCGGCACGTCCTGCGGGAGCTGCTGGACGGTGAAGAGGACGCCGAGGTCGTGCGGCACGGAGTCGAAGCCGCAGGCGTGCACGAGGCGGGCCCCCGTCTCCCGGGCGCGCGCGTCGTGGGCCAGGTACATCCGGTCGACGAACTCCGCCTCGCCGGTGAGGTCGGCGTAGTCGGTGCCCGCCTCCGCGCAGGCGGCGACGAGCTTCTCGCCGTACCAGACGTACGGACCGACCGTCGAGGCCACCACGTGGGCGGACTCGGCGAGCTCGCGCAGCGCGCCGGGGTCGCCCGCGTCCGCCGTCAGCAGCGGCAGGTCCGCGCAGCGCGGGTCGATCGTGGTGAGGTGCCCGCGCAGCTGCTCCAGCTTGCTCCGGCTGCGGCCCGCCAGGGCCCAGCGGCAGCCGTCCGGTGCGTGCTCGGCCAGGTAGGCGGCGGTGAGCTTCCCCACAAAGCCGGTGGCACCGAAAAGGACGACGTCGTAAGGGCGTTCCGCCCCGTTCTGCCTGTTCACGAGTGCCTCCGAGGGAAGTGGCGCCGATGTGGCACGCAGAGGGTAGCGGAGCGGTTCGTGGCGTCGTACGCGCGGGCGGGCTCCGGTGCGAGAGGATCCGGGGGAAGGGCTAAGCGCTTGCTCGGCCAAAAGGGTTGTGCGGAGCGTGGTGCGTTCTTAGCATCGTCGGTGTTACATCATTTGTGTCATACCTTTTGGGGGCTCGGTGGCAACGACAGGGCAGGGCCCGCTGGCCGGGGTGCGCGTCGTCGAACTGGCGGGCATCGGCCCCGGGCCGTTCGCCGCGATGCTCCTCGCGGATCTCGGTGCGGACGTGGTGCGCGTCGACCGTCCGGGCGGCGCCCCGCTCGGCATCGATCCCGCCCGCGACCTCACCAACCGCAACAAGCGATCGGTCCTCGTCGACCTCAAGGCCGAGGACGGCGTCCGGCAGGTGCTGGACCTCGTCGAACGCGCCGACGTCCTGATCGAGGGCAACCGCCCCGGTGTCGCCGAACGTCTCGGCGTGGGCCCGGACGTCTGTCTGGACCTCAATCCGCGCCTCGTCTACGGGCGGATGACCGGTTGGGGCCAGGAAGGGCCACTGGCCCCGCGGGCGGGCCACGACATCTCGTACATCGCCCTCACCGGCACGCTCTCCATGATCGGCAAGGCCGACGAGCCGCCCACCGTCCCTGCCAATCTGGTCGGCGACTACGCGGGCGGCTCCCTCTACCTCGTCGTCGGCGTGCTCGCCGCCCTGCAGCACGCCCGTACGCCCGGTGGCGCCGGCCAGGTGGTGGACGCGGCCATCGTCGACGGCGCCGCCCACCTCGCGACGATGATCCACGGCATGATGGCGGCCGGCGCCTGGCAGGACCGGCGCGGCTCCAACCTCCTGGACGGCGGTTGCCCCTTCTACGGCACCTACGAGACCTCCGACGGCCGGTACATGGCGGTCGGAGCGCTCGAGGAGCCCTTCTACGAGGAGTTCGCCGCGCTGCTCGGCATCCGGGACCGCGCCCCGGACCGCAACGACCCCGGTCGCTGGGAGGAGCTGCGCACCGTCGTCGCCGAGCGGTTCGCGGAACGTACCCGCGCCGAGTGGACCGAGGTCTTCGAAGGGACGGACGCCTGTGTGGCGCCCGTCCTCTCGCTCCGCGAGGCGCCGCACCACCCGCACCTCGCCGCCCGTGCCACCTACGTGGAGCACGGCGGCCTCACCCAGCCGGCCCCCGCGCCCAGATTCTCGGCCACCCCGGTCTCCGTACGCACCGGCCCCGCCCTGCCCGGGGCGGACGCCGAGTCCGTCGCCGCGGACTGGGGCGTGCCGGGCCTGTGGAGGAAGGGGGCCACCGGCTGATGGAACCCACCTCGCCACCGCCCCGCGCGGCGGGCCGCGGCCGTGCCGTGCGCAGCGCCGGCTCCACCGTCCGGATCCGACCCCAGGAGGCCTGAAGTGCAGCGGCAGATCTTCACCGAGGAACACGACGCGTTCCGCGAGACCGTCCGTACCTTCCTGGCCAAGGAGGTCCTCCCGCACTACGAGCAGTGGGAGCAGGACGGCATCGTCTCGCGCGGGGCCTGGCTCGCGGCCGGACAGCAGGGGCTGCTCGGCCTCGCCGTGCCCGAGGAGTACGGCGGCGGAGGCAACGACGACTTCCGATACAGCGCAGTCCTGGCCGAGGAGTTCACCCGGGCCGGCGCCTCCGGGCTCGCGCTCGGTCTGCACAACGACATCATCGGCCCCTACCTCACGGGCCTGGGCACCGAGGAGCAGAAGCGGCGCTGGCTGCCCGGCTTCTGCAGCGGGAGGACGATCACGGCCATCGCCATGACCGAGCCCGGCGCGGGCTCGGACCTCCAGGGCATCCGCACCACCGCCGAGGACAAGGGCGACCACTGGCTCCTCAACGGCTCGAAGACCTTCATCTCCAACGGCATCCTCGCCGACCTGGTGATCGTCGTCGCGAGGACCGCACCGCAGGGCGGTGCGAAGGGTCTGTCACTGCTGGTCGTCGAGCGCGGCGCCGAGGGTTTCGAGCGGGGCCGCAACCTCGACAAGATCGGCCAGAAGTCACAGGACACCGCCGAGCTGTTCTTCGACGACGTACGGGTGCCCAAGGAGAACCTCCTGGGGGAGCGCGACGGCGCCTTCGTCCACCTCATGACCAACCTGGCCCAGGAACGGATCGGCATAGCGGTCGCGGGCATCGCCGCCGCCGAGCACCTCCTGGAGATCACCACCCGGTACGTCAAGGAGCGCGAAGCCTTCGGCCGCCCGCTCTCCGCGCTCCAGCACATCCGGTTCGAGATCGCCGAGATGGCAACCGAATGTGCCGTCACCCGAACCTTCCTCGACCGGTGCATCGTTGATCACTCGGACGGCACACTCGACGCCGTGCACGCCTCGATGGCCAAGTGGTGGGCCACCGAACTGCAGAAGCGCGTCGCGGACCGCTGTCTCCAACTGCACGGCGGATACGGATACATGACGGAGTACCGGGTTGCCAAAGCCTTCACCGACGGCCGTATCCAGACCATCTACGGCGGCACGACCGAGATCATGAAAGAGATCATCGGCCGCTCGCTGCTCGCCTGACCTCCCTGTTGCGCCGCCCCCACCCCGAAAGGCAGTTGTCTTGAGTACCGAAGCGTTCCTCTACGACGCGATCCGCACCCCGCGCGGCCGTGGCAAGGCCGACGGAGCCCTGCACGGCACCAAGCCGATCGACCTCGTCGTCGGCCTCATCCACGAGATCCGGGCCCGCTTCCCGGATCTCGACCCGGCCGCCATCGACGACATCGTCCTCGGCGTGGTCAGCCCGCTCGGCGACCAGGGTTCCGACATCGCCCGTATCGCCGCCGTCGCGGCCGGACTCCCGGACTCCGTCGCCGGCGTGCAGGAGAACCGCTTCTGTGCCTCCGGCCTGGAAGCCGTCAACCTGGCCGCCGCGAAGGTCCGTTCCGGCTGGGAGGACCTCGTCCTGGCCGGCGGCGTCGAGTCGATGTCCCGCGTTCCGATGGGCTCCGACGGCGGCGCCTGGGCCATGGACCCGATGACCAGCTTCGAGACCGGCTTCGCCCCGCAGGGCATCGGCGCCGACCTCATCGCCACCGTCGAGGGCTTCTCACGCCGGGACGTCGACGAGTACGCCGCCCTGTCCCAGGAGCGTGCCGCGACGGCGTGGAAGGAGGAGCGCTTCGCCCGCTCCGTCGTCCCCGTCAGGGACCGCAACGGCCTCCTCGTCCTCGACCGCGACGAGCACATGCGGCCCGGCACCACCGCCGACTCCCTGGCCTCCCTCAAGCCGTCGTTCGCCACGATCGGCGAGATGGGCGGCTTCGACGCCGTGGCCCTGCAGAAGTACCATTGGGTCGAGAAGATCGACCACGTCCACCACGCGGGCAACTCCTCGGGCATCGTGGACGGCGCCGCCCTCGTCGCGATCGGCTCCGAGGAAGTGGGCGAACGCTACGGCCTCACCCCGCGCGCCCGGATCGTGTCCGCCGCCGTCTCGGGCTCCGAGCCGACCATCATGCTCACCGGCCCGGCGCCCGCGACCCGCAAAGCGCTGGCCAAGGCGGGACTCACCATCGACGACATCGACCTCGTGGAGATCAACGAGGCGTTCGCTGGAGTGGTCCTGCGCTTCGTGAGGGACATGGGCCTCTCCCTCGACAAGGTCAACGTCAACGGCGGCGCCATCGCGCTCGGACACCCCCTCGGGGCGACCGGCGCCATGATCCTCGGCACGCTCGTCGACGAACTGGAGCGCCGGGACCTGCGTTACGGCCTCGCCACCCTCTGCGTCGGCGGCGGCATGGGCGTCGCCACCGTCATCGAGCGTCTCTGACCGTCCCCGGCCACCCCTGCTTACGGAGAAGACAAGCAATGACCGAGAGCACGACCATCCGCTGGGAACAGGACGAGACCGGCGTCGTCACCCTCGTACTCGACGACCCCGACCAGTCCGCGAACACGATGAACCAGGCCTTCAAGGACTCCATCGCAGCCGTCGCCGACCGCGCCGAGGCCGAGAAGGACTCCATCCGCGGCATCATCTACACCTCCGCCAAGAAGACGTTCTTCGCGGGCGGCGACCTCAAGGACATGATCAAGGTCGGCCCGGAGAACGCCCGGACCGCCTTCGACGCCGGCATGGCCATCAAGAACGCGCTGCGCCGCATCGAGACCCTCGGCAAGCCCGTCGTCGCCGCCATCAACGGTGCCGCGCTCGGCGGCGGCTACGAGATCGCGCTCGCAGCCCACCACCGCGTCGCCCTGGACGCCCCCGGCTCCCGGATCGGCCTGCCCGAGGTCACCCTCGGTCTGCTGCCCGCAGGCGGCGGCGTCACCCGGACCGTACGCCTGATGGGCATCACCGACGCGCTGCTCAAGGTCCTCCTCCAGGGCACCCAGTACACCCCGCGGCGGGCACTGGAGAACGGCCTGATCCACGAGGTCGCCGCCACGGCGCAGGACATGCTCGCCAAGGCCCGCGCGTTCATCGACGCGAACCCCGAGTCGCAGCAGCCCTGGGACGTCAAGGGGTACCGCATCCCCGGAGGGACCCCGGCCAACCCGAAGTTCGCGGCCAACCTGCCCGCCTTCCCGGCCAACCTGAAGAAGCAGCTCGCCGGCGCCCCCATGCCCGCGCCCCGCAACATCCTGGCCGCCGCCGTCGAGGGAGCGCAGGTCGACTTCCAGACCGCCCTGACCATCGAGGCCCGCTACTTCACCGAACTGGTCACCGGCCAGGTCGCGAAGAACATGATCCAGGCGTTCTTCTTCGACCTCCAGGCCGTGAACTCCGGTGCCAGCCGCCCCCAGGGGATCGAGGAGCGCCAGGTACGCAAGGTCGCCGTCCTCGGGGCCGGGATGATGGGGGCGGGCATCGCGTACTCCTGTGCCCGCGCCGGCATCGACGTCGTCCTCAAGGACGTCTCCACCGAGGCCGCCGCCAAGGGCAAGGCGTACAGCGAGAAGCTGCTGGCCAAGGCGCTCTCCCGGGGCCGCACGACCGAGGCGGAGCGCGACGGGCTGCTGGCCCGCATCACCCCGACCGGCGACCCGGCCGACCTCGCGGGCTGCGACGCGGTGATCGAGGCCGTATTCGAGGACACCGCGCTCAAGCACAAGGTCTTCGAGGAGATCCAGAGCATCGTGGAGCCCGACGCGCTCCTCTGCTCCAACACCTCGACGCTGCCCATCACCGTGCTCGCCGAGGGCGTGGAGCGGCCGGACGACTTCATCGGGCTGCACTTCTTCTCGCCCGTCGACAAGATGCCGCTCGTCGAGATCATCAAGGGTGAACGCACCGGCGACGAGGCTCTGGCGCGCGCCTTCGACCTGGTACGGCGGATCAAGAAGACCCCGATCGTCGTCAACGACTCGCGCGGCTTCTTCACCTCACGTGTCATCGGGCACTTCATCAACGAGGGCGTCGCGATGGTCGGTGAGGGCGTCGAGCCCGCGTCGGTCGAGCAGGCGGCGGCGCAGGCCGGCTACCCGGCCAAGGTGCTCTCCCTCATGGACGAACTGACCCTCACCCTGCCGCGCAAGATCCGCAACGAGACCCGGCGCGCCGTCGAGGAGGCGGGCGGCACCTGGGTCACGCACCCGGCGGACGAGGTCATCGACCGCATGGTCGACGAGTTCCGGCGGCCCGGGCGCAGCGGGGGAGCGGGCTTCTACGAGTACGGCGAGGACGGCAGCCGGGGCGCGCTCTGGCCGGGTCTGCGGGAGCACTTCACCCGGCGACGGGACACGGACGTCCCCTTCGAGGACATGAAGGAGCGGATGCTCTTCTCGGAGGCACTGGACAGTGTCCGCTGCCTGGAGGAGAACGTCCTCATGACGGTCGCCGACGCCAACATCGGCTCCGTCATGGGCATCGGCTTCCCCGCCTGGACCGGCGGCGTGCTCCAGTACATCAACGGGTACGAGGGCGGGCTGCCCGGCTTCGTCGCACGCGCCCGGCAGCTCGCGGAGCGCTACGGCGACCGCTTCCTGCCGTCCCCGCTCCTGCTGGAGAAGGCGGAGAAGGGCGAGACCTTCCACGACTGACCGGGGCGTCCCTGCGGGCCGTGGCCACGCGGTTCACTCCGCGGTGAACGCGGCCCGCAGTTCCTCCTTCAGCGACCGCTGGAAGGCCGTCACCAGCGCCTGGAGCACCATCGGCTGCATATGGGCCGACAGCGACTTCATCGCCTTCACGTGCTCCGGGTCCGCCTCCCGCTCCCGGTAGGGATTCCACACCTCGTCGCGGAACAACCGGGTCAGTTCGTGCGCGGCCGACCGGGTGTGCTCCAGCAGGACCGTCCGCGCCGCCAGGATCGTCTCGTGCGCGATCGGCACGTCCAGGAGCTCCACCCCGAGCCGCAGCAGCCCCACATCCACCCGGTAGGTGACCTCGGCGGCCTCCGCGCGCTGCAGCACGCCCATGGCCGCCAGCCGGTCCACGTCCGGCCCGGTGAGCGCCCGCCCGGCGCGCCGTTCCAGCTCCGCCTGCCCCATGGCCTCGGAGGAGTCCGGCGCCCAGGACGCCACGAGGGCGCGGTGGATCGCCAGGTCGTGCGCGCTCAGATCGGGCGGCAGCTGCTCCAGATACCGCTCGATCGCGGCGAGCGTCATGCCCTGGCGCTGCAGCTCCTCGATCAGCGCGAGACGAGAAAGATGGTCCGGCCCGTAGCGCCCGACGCGGCGCGGCCCGATCACCGGCGGGGGCAGCAGCCCGCGGGTGCTGTAGAAGCGCACCGTGCGCACGGTCACCCCGGCGCGCGCCGCCAGCTCGTCGACGGTGAGCGTCGGTTCCTCGGCCCCGGTGGCCATGTCTGCTGCTCCTTGTCGTCGGACGGGCATCGACAGGTGCAACAGTATTGCTGTCTCACCACTTCGGTGTAAGTGCTCGTCGTCGGTGGGCGACCGTGCGGCGGGGGCGCGCGGTCCCGGATCGGGCCGCCGGTCGACAACGGCCCGCGCACCGGGGCACACCGGCGGCCGTGTACGACGTCGACCGACGCGGAGCATCCGGACGGCCACCCGCGGCCCGCCCCGGGGCATGCCCGCGACCTGCAGCGGAGCCGCCCGCCCGGCGTAGCGGCTCCCCCCGCATACTGGATCGCAGGGGGCCGGGCACCGAGCCGTGTCGCCCGCCTGCCGTGGGGAGCACCGCATGAACGACGCAGC